>JBDQJL010000005.1:0-124717 GCA_040263855.1 Luminiphilus sp.
TACCTGGTGTACCCCACACTCCCTCAGCACCAGGCGGTCAAGAGAGCCCTCAAATCGTTGTTATCGCTGGGGGCGGTTCACCATGTGAATCGCCCTGGCATCCACTGCTAATGCCGCTTCATGGACCGCCTCTGACATCGTCGGATGACCAAACACCATCAACTGCAAATCCTCAGTACTGGATGCCATCTCCATGGCAATGACAATTTGCTGCACCAAGTCAGCCGCAGAAGGACCCACCACATGAGCGCCAAGAATCTGATCAGAATCGGCATCAGCCAGAATCTTCACTAAGCCGTCGGTTTCTCCTGCCGCTTGCGCACGTCCAATTGCTGCAAAAGGAAAGGTGCCTACTTTATAGTCAACACCCTCGGCCTTTAACTCTTGTTCGTTTTTACCGACCGCAGCGACCTCTGGGTGGGTATAGATAATCGAGGGCACCACCTCGTAGTTCAGCTGCGCTGCCTTACCGTGAATGCGCTCAGCGACCATCACACCCTCTTCAGAGCCCTTGTGCGCCAGCATTGGCCCTCGCACAATATCGCCAATCGCCCACACACCCGGCGCCTCGGTCGCGCAGTGCTCATTAACAAAAACGAATCCTCGCTCATCCACACTGACACCCGAATCACCGGAAAACAGCTTTTCAGTACGAGGCCTACGGCCTACCGCAACAATCAAGCGATCAAATACCTCCGTGTGCTCGGCGCCTTCCACCGAGTAAGCCACCGTCACCTGCTCCGGACTGACCTCCACTCCTGTGACTCTGGCACCCAGTCGGATATCGAGGCCCTGCTTAGCAAATATTTTGGCGGACTCCTTAGCAATCTGCTCGTCCATAGCAGGCAAGAACTGCTCCATCGCCTCAAGCATTACCACGTCAGCACCCAAACGAGCCCATACGCTGCCGAGCTCAAGGCCAATAACGCCCGCACCAATCACACCCAGACGCGCGGGAACCGCATCGAAGCACAACGCGCCAGTCGAATCGACCACTCGGTCGCCATCGATCGGCGCAGGCGGAATTTCGACCGGTTCAGAGCCCGAGGCGAGCACCACGTTATCGGCGCTGTAGAGCGCAACTTGCCCCTGTGCATCAGTTAGCTCCACTTGACGCCCGGCCAATAACTGACCGGCACCGCTGAGCACAGTGATCTTATTGTGCTTGAGCAAGCCCGCGACACCCCCGGTCAGCTGGGAGACAATCTTTTCTTTGCGCGCCATCATCTCTGGGATATTTAAGGTCACGTCGTCAGTGCCAATGCCGTGCTCAGCGAGATGATGCTTGGTATCAGCATAACGTTGCGAGCTATCCAATAATGCCTTGGACGGAATACATCCCACATTGAGACAGGTGCCACCCAATACAGGTTTATCACCGGCGTCAGTGTTCCTCTCGATCAAAGCAGTCGACAGCCCAAGTTGCGCACACCGAATGGCGCAGACATAACCCGCAGGCCCCGACCCAATCACTATTACCTCAAAATGGTTAGACACATTCCCTCCCAGGACTAGAGCTGTAGCAGGATCCGAGCCGGATCTTCTATTAGGCCTTTAATGGCCACTAAAAACTGCACCGCGGTTTTGCCGTCGACCAAGCGATGATCATAAGACAATGCAAGGTACATCATCGGCTGAATGACCACCTCACCATCCATCGCAATAGGCCTGTCTTGAATGGTGTGCATACCCAAAATCCCGGTTTGTGGTGGATTCAGAATCGGGGTTGAGAGCAATGACCCAAATACGCCACCGTTAGACACAGTGAAGGTGCCGCCTGTCATCTCTTCAATCGTCAGCTTCTTATCGCGGGCCTTAACGCCCAAATCATAAACCGCTGCTTCAATATCGGCGATACTCATGAAATCTGCATCTCGCAATATCGGCACTACCAAGCCTTCATCAACCGACACTGCGACACCAATATCCTGATAACCGTGATACACCACATCATTGCCATCGATACTGGCATTCACTGCGGGGAATCGCTTGAGTGCCTCGCAGGCTGCCCTCACAAAGAACCCCATAAAACCGAGACGCGTCCCATTGTGGGCCGCCTCAAATTGATCTCGGTACTGACGCCTCAGCTTCATTAACGGCGCCATATTCACTTCGTTAAACGTGGTGAGCATCGCCGTTTGCTGCGTCGCAACCAGCAAGCGCTCGGCAATACGCGCCCGCATACGAGTCATCGGAACACGCTTCTCAATTCGTTCGCTCGTGGGGCCTGTTACGTCCAGTCCTGCGGCCAATGTGACGGGCACCTCGCGCGCTTGTTCAGCGCTGCTCTCTAGATCGGCCAAGTGAGCTAGTACGTCCTCTTTCAGCAGCCGCCCCCCTTTGCCACTCGCGTGTATCGCTGTTGCGTCAAGACCATGTTCATCGAGCAAGGTACGCACGGCAGGCCCCATGGGAATGCTATCTGAGGCAGTCGCTTCAACCGCCGCGGCAGGCGCCGCAGCTGTGGGCTGAGCCATGGCTCCGTCACCCTCTATTAATGTCGCCAGCACGGTTTCACTCAGAATCGTTTCGCCCTCACCGACTAAGATGACATCAATCACTCCCGGCGCCGGAGCGACCACCTCCATCACCACCTTGTCAGTCTCTATTTCGACCAGCAACTCGTCTCTTGCAACTGACTCACCCGCTGCCTTGTGCCAGGCCGACACCACACCATCCGCAACTGACTCGGGAAAGGTAGGCGCTTTGATTTCAATTGTCATGAGGTCATCCTCAATATTGTCTATTAAAATCCCCAGGGCATTGGCCCTAGAGCTTCGTCAATGAACTTTTCTTGCTCTCGCATATGCAGTGCCGAGTAGCCAGCGGCCGCAGAAGCAGAGGACTCTCTGCCGACATATCGCAAAAATAAATCGACTTTGTGGCGCTGAACGACCGTGCGCATCCGACTCTGCATTGCGTACCAAGCACCCTGATTTTTGGGTTCTTCTTGGACCCAGTTAACATCCTCTACATTGGGATACCGACTGATGATTTCCATGAGATCAATTCTCGGGAACGGATACATCTGCTCAATTCGAATAATGGCAATATCGTGAATATCCCGTTCTCTGCGCGCTGCTCTCAAGTCATAGAAGACTTTGCCAGAGCACAGAATGAGACGCTTCACTTCGTTCGGGTCCAATGTATCGGTTTCATCAATGACCGTCTGAAAACCACCCTGCGCTAAATCCTCCACAGGCGACACCGCTTCTTTATGGCGTAAAAGGCTTTTCGGTGTCATGACAATCAGCGGCGTCCTGAAGGGCCGGACAGCTTGTCGGCGCAACATATGGAAAACTTGCGATGGCGTACTGGGAATACAGACTTGAATATTGTCGTCGGCGCAGAGCTGCAAAAAACGCTCTAAACGAGCCGATGAATGCTCCGGGCCCTGACCCTCGTAACCATGAGGCAGCAGCATTGTCAGACCACACAGCCGGCTCCACTTGTTCTCACCGCTAGAGATAAACTGATCGATCACAACCTGCGCCCCATTGGCAAAGTCGCCAAATTGCGCCTCCCAGATGACGAGGCCACCGGGTGCAGTTGTCGCATACCCATACTCAAAAGCGAGGACAGCCTCCTCCGAAAGCAGCGAGTCATGAATATTGAAAGGCGCTTGTGTCTCCGACAGGTGGGCCAACGGGATCCACGTTTCACTATTACGTTGGTTATGCACAACCGCGTGGCGATGACTAAACGTACCACGACCCACATCCTGCCCCGTCAAGCGAACGGGATAACCCTCCTGCAACAGCGAAGCGTATGCCATTGTCTCAGCGAAGCCCCAATTAATAGCTTGCGCGCCAGCACCCATCTTGAGTCGATCATCCATCAACTTTTTCACCACACGATGCACCGCGACACCGTCAGGCACTTCGTTACACGCCTCAGATAGTGCTTTGAGCTCAGTCAAGGGGACAGCGGTATCGCTCGCCACATCCCAGCGATGCCCAAGGTAAGGCGACCAATCGACGAACAACGCTTTATTCGGCTCAGACACCAACGAGCTCACCAGCGGTTCATCACGTTCAAGAGCTTCTCGATACTGCTCCACCCAATCACGGTCTTGTTGCTCGCTCAGCACACCATCAGCGATCAACCGAGCGGCGTAAAGGGTTCGCGTGCTGGGGTGCGATTTTATCTTTTCATACATATCTGGCTGGGTGACGGACGGTTCATCGGCCTCGTTATGGCCGCGTCGTCGATAACACACCAGATCGATCACCACGTCGCGGTTGAACTGATTACGATAATCGACTGCCAACTGTGTCACGAAAACCACCGCCTCTGGATCATCGCCATTAACATGAAATATGGGCGCCTGAACCATTTTCGCGATATCAGTGCAGTACTCCGTCGAGCGCATGTCATCAGGTGCGCTGGTTGTAAAACCAATCTGGTTGTTCAAAATAATGTGCAGGGTCCCGCCAGTGCGATAAGCGCGGGTCTGAGACATTTGAAACGTCTCCATCACCACACCTTGCCCTGCAAATGCGGCGTCGCCATGCAAGACAATTGGCACTACGGTTTTACCCACAGCATCCTCGCGCCGATCCTGCCGCGCGCGAACCGAGCCCTCTACAACGGGCGACACGATCTCGAGGTGCGAGGGATTAAAGGCCAACGCCAAATGCACCTCTCCGCCCGGCGTCATCATATTGGAGGAGAACCCTTGGTGATACTTCACGTCGCCGGATCCGATGTACGTCACTTTTCCTTCGAATTCGTCGAATAAGTTGACTGGATTCTTACCGAGAATGTTAACCAAAACATTGAGACGGCCTCGGTGCGCCATACCAATACAGATTTCTTTCGCACCATAGCCACCAATGCGATGAATGGCCTCGGACATCATTGGAATTAAACTTTCTCCGCCCTCCAAGCCAAACCGCTTGGTGCCGGGGTACTTCGAGCCCAGAGAGCGCTCCAGCCCCTCAGCGCCATTGAGTTGCCGCAAAATCTGTAACCGCTGATCTGCTGAAAACTCGGGCGCACTGCGAACCGACTCCATTCGGCTCATAATCCAGTGTCGCTCCTCCGTGTTGACGATATGCATGAACTCAGCGCCAACTGTTCCACAGTACGTTCGCTCTAACGCCTCGCAGATCTCTGCGAGCGTCGCTTCTGCGCGACCCAAATAAGCGGTACCCACCTGAAAGGTGGTATCGAGGTCGGCATCGCTTAGCTCATGAAAGGTCAGATCAAGATCTGGCACCGGCGGGCGCGCTGCTAGCGCCAACGGGTCAAGCGCTGCCTGCTGATGCCCACGTTGTCGATAAGCAGAAATTAACTGAACCACACGAACCTGCTTACGCTCATATTCGGTGGCGTGCACATCCTGTGAGACGGTTGCATCCGTGCGAACACGCATTTTTGATAGACGCGCGAATCGCTCCCTCAGCACGGTATGAGGAATGTCATGCATCGCGTGTGTCTCGGATGGCACCAGCGGAAGCTGATCAAAGTAATCACGCCATTGGGGCGCAATCGCGTTAGGGTCCTGCAGATAGGCTTCGTAAAGCGCCTCGACATACTCTGCATTGCCACCAGCGATGTGGGAAGACGCCCACTGCTCCAGCATGCCTAAACCGTTTGTCACCTGTGTCACCATCGCCCCTTGGTGTTATTGGACACCAGCGCAAGGCACTCTCAACAGAGGCCCCGCGTTACGTCAGGGAGTTTAGGAGAGAATGATGCGCATGAGGAGGCGAGCACACGATGCTGTGCCCGAAAAACTACCGTTTAGCGCCCGCCATCGTTAAATAATTACTAACAGTTATGGGTCCCATAACTTTCAATACAAAGTTTCGAGCGCAACGCCAATCTATATGAATAAAATCTATAGGTTTTCGGCACAAATAACCGAGCCGTTAGGTCGCTCTGTTCAGCAACATGGTCCGAATATGGCCAATCGCTTTAGTAGGATTCAATCCCTTGGGACACACGTTGACGCAGTTTTGAATACCATGACAACGAAAAACGCTGAACGGGTCGTCCAACTTAGCCAATCGCCCCTCCGTTGCCGTGTCTCGGCTATCTGCCAGAAAGCGATAAGCCTGCAACAACCCCGCAGGGCCGATAAACCGGTCTGGATTCCACCAAAACGAGGGACAACTGGTTGAACAGCAGGCACACAGAATGCACTCATAAAGCCCATCGAGTTGCGCCCGCTCCTCCGGCGATTGCAAGCGCTCTATCGCAGGCGCGGGTGAGGCGTTCTGCAAATAGGGCTGTACCTTCTCGTACTGCGCGTAAAACAGGCTCATGTCAACCACGAGATCGCGGATCACTGGCAGGCCCGGCAGAGGCCGGATGACTAGCTTGCCTCCCTTCACTGTCTCAGACAATGGGGTAATGCAGGCAAGGCCATTTTTGCCATTGATATTCAATCCATCCGACCCACAAACGCCCTCTCGACAACTCCGGCGATAAGTGACGCTGCCATCATAATCCGCCTTAATGAGCTCGAGCACGTCGAGCACCATCAAGTCTTTACCGCCAGTATCGACCGAAAAGTCCTGCATATGCGGCGCGTCATCGGATTCGGGGTTATAGCGGTATAAACTGACCTGTAGCATGTCCTGTGGCTCCCTAAAAAATCAGTAAGTGCGCGCTTTAGGCTGAAAAGTCTCAACGGTGCGCGGGGTGAAATTCACGCTGCGCTTGGAGACCTGTTTTGTTTCACTATGATAAAGCGAGTGGCACAACCAATTTTCATCATCTCGCTCAGTAAAGTCCTCTCGGGCGTGCGCACCGCGACTCTCGTCTCGCGCTTCAGCGACAATAGCGGTCGCCTCTGCTGTCTCAAATAAATTCTGTAACTCAAGGCACTCAATGCGTGAGGTATTAAAGGCCGAACTGCGATCTGCCAAGACAACCTCCTCAATTCGACCACGAAGTGTCGCCAACTTAGCGATCCCTTCACGCATGAACTCACCCGTCCGGAATACGCCAAAATGGTTCTGCATAATTTCTTGAAGCTCTTGACGCATTGGCGCCACCTGCTCACCCTTTTGTCGCTCATTCAGCGCATCTAGACGAGCACTTGCCGCCTCGAGATCCGTTTTACCTGCATCGCGCAGATCGATGCCTTCCCGCAGTGCTTTTTCGATGAATAATCCGGACGCACGGCCAAAGACCACCAGATCCAGTAGCGAATTCCCTCCCAAACGATTAGCGCCATGCACGGACACGCAGGCAACCTCTCCACACGCGTAGAGTCCAGGTATAACGCTGTCATTGCCAGCTGCGTCTACCGTCAGTGCCTGACCGTGTACGTTAGTCGGAATCCCCCCCATCATATAATGACAGGTCGGCACGACTGGAATTGGCTCTTTAACAGGATCAACGTGCGCGAAGGTTCGGCTCAGCTCACAAATACCGGGGAGCCTCGATTCCAAAACGTCCTCACCTAGGTGATCTAACTTTAACTTCACGTGGTCGCCATTGGGGCCACAGCCACGACCTTCTAAAATCTCTAGCACCATGGATCGCGCAACCACGTCCCTTCCCGCAAGATCTTTGGCGTTGGGCGCGTAGCGCTCCATGAATCGCTCGCCATCTTTATTAACGAGGTAACCCCCTTCACCGCGACACCCCTCCGTCACCAGCGTGCCGGCTCCGTAGATACCCGTCGGGTGAAACTGCCACATCTCCATATCCTGTGCCGGGACGCCTGCCCGGAGCGCCATCCCCATGCCATCACCCGTATTGATGTGGGCGTTAGTCGTGGAGGCATAGATGCGGCCGGCGCCTCCCGTCGCAAATACGGTCGCCTTGGACTTAACGTAGACAGTCTCGCCCGTCTCAATACAGATCGCCACAACGCCAACGACTGCCCCGTCTTGGTTTTTCACTAAATCAACGGCGAACCACTCATTGAAAAAGACGGTCTCGTTCTTAATATTGTTTTGATAGAGCGTGTGGAGTAACGCGTGACCCGTGCGGTCAGCTGCGGCACAGGTTCTAGCCGCCTGCCCCCCCTCTCCATAATTCTTTGATTGCCCGCCGAAAGGTCGCTGGTAGATACGTCCCTCTTCCGTACGGGAGAATGGTAATCCCATGTGCTCCAATTCAAAAATAGCCTCTGGACCCACGGAGCACATGTATTCAATGGCTTCTTGATCACCGATGTAGTCTGACCCCTTGACGGTGTCATACATATGCCAACGCCAGTCATCCTGTGGATCATCACTGGCAATTGCGCAGGTAATGCCGCCCTGAGCCGACACGGTGTGCGAGCGAGTCGGGAACACCTTGGAAATCACTGCCGTTTTATAGCCGGACTGCGCTAACTGGAGCGCTGCGCGCATACCCGCACCACCACCACCGACAATGACACCATCAAAAGAAATCGTTCTCATAACACTCACTTTTTATCCGCCTCACCGCCCCGAACATCGGCGCAACAGGCGCAACCGTTAGCGGCCATGGATTAACTCCAAACGATCACCACCACCCAAATTACGTAACCCACTAGCGCCAGCGAAGCGGCTAGCTGACACACTAAACGAATCGTATTGCCCTTTGGGCCCAACATCCGCTCAGTCAGGTAGTCTGTGAAGACAGACCACAAACCAATCCAGCTGTGCGCGGCCAAAGACAGGGCTGCCATTAACGTGAACACCTTCATCCACGTCTGCTCGAAGAGCTTTGTCCAACTAGTGTAGTCAACTGAACCCATTAACTGGTAGGCGATGAGCAGAAAATATGCCAATAATATAATCGACGTGACTCTCTGAATAAGCCAATCGGACAGACCGGTGCGACTAAAACTCGTTACCGAGGTCACCATATCGCTATCCCCCATGACACTGCTGCAGCGAGTGCCGCAACAAAAACGATGCGCGCACCGACAACACCGCCTCGCATGGTCTCTCCTACGCCCGCGTCCATCACGAGGTGCTTCACACCGGCTAACGCATGGTAGGTCAACGCGGAGGCGATCCCCCACATCAACAGTTTAGCGACTGGCGATGACAAGACCGCAACTAGCGCGTCAAAAGAGTCCTCAGACGCCAAACTGCGGTCGAGCGCCCATAACAGCAAAAAGCTGGCAAAAAACATCAGCACACCGGTCACTCGATGGGCGATAGAGGCATAAGCAGTAACGGGTAGCTGGATCGTACCCAAATCCAGATTAACTGGACGTGTGTCCTTTGAGGTCGGTCTCACAATAGCTCTCAGATTAGTCTCGTTAAAGCGGGCGGATCTGGAACGTGCCAGAATTTCATCGGGGCGCAGTATAGGTGTGCTGACAATTGATTACAATTTTTTGGCGTCTGCCGGTCAAGAACTAACACATCGAAATTGACATGACCGGCGGTCAGCATTAGTTTGGCAACCTCCCAACACGACGCGGTAGATAGTCTAATGTCAGAAAAGAATGCGACCCTTAACCTCACTCATGAGGATGGATCCCAGCAAACCATTGATTTAGCGGTGCACTCTGGCACGCTTGGTCCAGATGTCGTTGACGTCGGCACACTGACAGCGAACGGCTACTTCACTTACGACCCCGGCTTTACCTCCACCGCGGCGTGTGAGTCAAAAATCACCTTTATCGATGGCGAAAAGGGGGTTTTGCTTCACCGAGGTTACCCGATAGAGCAACTTGCTAAGCATTCGGACTACTTAGAGACCTGCTACCTATTGCTCAACGGCGAGCTTCCCACTGCTGCTGAAAAAGCCGAATTTGTCGACATCATGACGCACCACACGATGGTGCATGAGCAGATCAGAACCTTTTTTAACGGCTTCCGCCGAGATGCGCATCCGATGGCCATCATGTGCGGTGTCGTCGGCGCACTATCCGCCTTCTATCACGACTCCACCGACATTTCCGATCCATGGCATCGAGAAGTCGCCGCCTTCCGACTGATTGCAAAAATGCCCACGTTAGCGGCAATGAGTTACAAGTTCTCGATTGGCCAGCCTTTCATGTACCCCGACAACAATCTTGACTACGCGGCAAATTTTCTTCACATGATGTTTGGCAACCCCTGTGAGCCAACGAAGGTCTCGCCAACGATCGCTCGAGCAATGGATCGCATATTCCTGTTACACGCAGATCATGAGCAAAACGCATCAACTTCAACCGTGAGACTCGCTGGCTCCTCTCAGGCTAATCCGTTTGCGTGTATTGCAGCTGGCATCGCAGCCCTATGGGGCCCCTCTCACGGCGGCGCTAACGAGGCCGTGGTGAAGATGCTTGAAGAAATTGGCACGGTAGACCGGATCGACGAATTTATCGCGCGCGCGAAAGACAAGGACGACCCATTCCGCTTGATGGGTTTTGGGCACCGTGTTTATAAAAACTTTGACCCTCGCGCTAAAGTGATGAAAGAGGCCGCTGACGAGGTACTCGCCGAACTGGGCATCGAAGACGAGAATCTAGAAATCGCCAAACGGCTTGAAGAAATTGCCCTCCAAGACGAGTATTTTGTCGCCAAAAAACTCTACCCTAACGTCGATTTTTACTCGGGTATTATTCTTAAAGCACTGGGCATACCCACGTCTATGTTCACCGTTATTTTTGCTATCGGTCGCACCGTAGGTTGGATCGCTCATTGGAATGAGATGATTGGCGGGTCCTACCGAATTGGCAGACCTCGACAGCTCTATACCGGTGAGGCGCAGCGAGACTTTAAACCCATCAAAGACCGTTAAGGCTTGCAATGACAATTTCTGCCGTGATTAGTGGGTCTGGCCTCTTCACACCGCCAGACAGCATCAGCAACGAGGAACTTGTCGGGTCATTCAATACGTGGGTTGACCGCTACAATGAAGCGCACTGTGAAGCTATTGAACGCGGAGATATGGCGCCTAAAACCCATTCTTCTGTCGCTTTTATTGAAAAAGCATCCGGCATTAAGTCACGGTATGTTATTGATAAAAAAGGGATCTTGGACCCAGATCGCATGGTTCCTGCCATTCCTGAGAGAGCGAATAGCAGCCATTCTGTGATGTGTGAAATTGCCTGCTACGCTGCCCAAGAAGCGCTAGATCAAGCAGGCCTTGTCGGCACTGATATTGACGCAGTCATCGTCGCAGCATCCAATCTGCAAAGAGCCTATCCCGCCGTAGCCATTGAGGTGCAGGCGGCGCTGGGTGCGACAGGGTTTGCTTTTGATATGAATGTAGCCTGCTCCTCAGCCACCTTCGGCATACAACAAGCCAGCGATGCGGTTCGCTCGGGTAGTGCGCGGCGGGTACTGATGGTCAATCCCGAAATCTGCACCGGACACCTTAACTTCCGGGATCGCGACTCACACTTTATCTTTGGTGATGTCGCCACAGCTGTCGTCATCGAAAGTAGTGAAACCGCCAAAGAAGGCGCTGGCTGGGACATCGTTGATTCGCGCCTTCAGACAATCTACTCCAATAATATTCGCAATAATTTTGGCTTCCTTAATCGCGCTGATGAAAGTGGCATCGGTCAGATTGATAAATTGTTTATGCAAGAAGGCAGGAAGGTATTTAAAGAAGTCTGCCCCGCCGTAGCGACTCAGATTAGTGATCAATTGGCCGCGCTGAATCTCGATGTCAAAGACCTTAGTCGCATATGGCTGCACCAAGCCAACCAAAACATGAATGATCTCATCGCGAAAAAAGTCTTCGGTCGAGATCCAGCACCTAGTGAATCTCCCACCATACTCGATGAGTACGCTAATACGTCATCCGCAGGCTCGATCATTGCCTTTCATAAACACAATGCCGATATCAACAGTGGCGAGCTGGGCGTACTGTGTTCATTTGGTGCGGGCTACAGCATCGGCTCACTGATCTTGCGGCGACGCTAGCTCGTCGGCGTAGCGGGAGGCGTGTTAGTCATCCTCAGAGGGGCACAGCGAAGCGCAAGCCGCCAATAAAGATGCAGTCTGCACGAGTGTACCGACCGTAATCCGCAACCATTGCTCTACTCGAGGCCTATCCCAGCGACGAACCAAAATATCTTGTTGCCTGAGCCCATCAAATAGCTTGCGCCCCGATAAAGCGGGGTGTTGGGCGAAGACAAAATTGGCGGACGAAGGCAGCACCTCAAAACCTAGCGCCTCAAGTCCCTCCGTCATCCTTTTGCGACTCTCAGTGATCACGGCGGCCGAGTGGGCCTGCCAGGGGGCATCTAAGATTGCCACCTTGGCTGCAGCCTGTGCTACCGCATCCAGTGGATAGGAATTAAAGGAATCTTTGACGCGATTAAGGCCCTCGATCAGCTCCCGTTGCGCCAAAGCGTATCCGACACGAAGCCCGGCCAATGCGTGACTCTTAGATAAACTGCGACTGACAATCAGGTTGTCATAGCGATCAATCAGCGGCGCCACTGACTCGGCACCAAACCCATAGTACGCTTCATCCACAACATGGAGCCGATTAGGATTATCCGCCAGCAGCCGCTCGATCTCTTGGCGACTCAGTGCCAAACCCGTTGGCGCGTTGGGGTTAGCAAGCACCACCGCATGCGGTGATGCCATCAGCGCATCTACATCAACCCTAAAATTGGCCAGCACCGGCACTTCAGTGAGTGTTGACTGGTATAACTGCGCCCACACAGGATAGAACCCATAAGTCGTATCCAGAGTCTGCACCGGACGATCAGCCAGCAAGCTTAACCAAATATGCGCGAGCACTTCGTCTGATCCGTTGCCCACAAAAACCTGATCAGTGGCTAATGACTCTGTCTCAGCGATAGCCTCTATTAAACCCTTGGCTGTCGGATCCGGATAGCGTCTTAATTGCTCGGCCTGAGATGAACGAACCGCCGCCATCACTGCGTCAGATGGCGGCAACGCGTGCTCATTCGTATTCAGTTTTAACAACGTAGGCGAGGATGGTTGCTCACCGGGAACATACGGCGTCAAATCACTGACTGTTTTAGTCCAAAACCGGCTCATAACTTGATGCTCTCTATCGCAGACGCGACACGCCATTCGTAAGCGCCTATGTTATCAGGTCACTGCAGAAGAGTTATCAGGTCACTGCAAAAGAGTCTTTAGATCACTGCAAAAGACCTAGCGGGTGATCTTCCACCCCAGCCCTGCTCGGGCGAGTGACAACACGAGCCGACGGAAACACCAGCCGAAAACAACTGCCACGCCCTAGCTCACTATCCACGAAAAGCTTGGCTTCATGGGACACCGCTACATGCTTCACAATCGCCAGTCCCAGGCCCGTGCCGCCAATTGCCTGACTGCGGCTTTTGTCGACGCGATAAAAGCGCTCTGTCAAACGGGGGATATGCTTGGCCGCGATACCCAGACCCTTATCTTCCACTAGCAACGCAGGTCCCACTGCGGAATCAATCCATTTCACGACCACGGGGCTATCCTCCCCATACTTCAGCGCGTTAACAATCAAATTGCTGACAGCACTCCGCAGTTCATTCTCGTCTCCTAGAATCTGCTGCGTGGTTGAGACCTCAAGACTAAGGGTCCTATCAGGCCAAGCGGGGGTCAATTCGTGTATCAAGTCTGATAGTAAGGCCCCCATGTCAATCTGGCCTTCTTTACGCTCTCCCTCAATACTTTCAATGCTGGACAGCCAGAGTAAATCAGACACCAAATTTTCCATGCGCACCAACTGAGTATCCATGACACGCAACGACGTCTGCAAAGTCGAATCCGAGTCGGGCATCAAGGTTTGGAGCGTCTCGATATACCCTTTAATCACAGTCAGCGGCGTCCTCAACTCATGAGACACGTTACCAACGAAATCACGACGCATGCGTTCTAACTTGTCTTGCTCGGTGACGTCTTTTACAAAAACCAGCCGATCATCCGCGCCAAATTTGGAAAACTCAAATTGTAGGCAGGCCTCCGACTCAACACCTCGTTGAATACGCAGTGGCTTTTGAAAGTTATTCTCCTCAATATATGCAGCGAGAGCGGGGCTAGACATTACGTCAGTCAGTCGCTTTCCCTCTTCATCGGCAAATCGAACACCCAGTAAATATTCGGCGGCTTCGTTGCACCACAATAATTTGCCTGAGCCGCTAATAATCAAAGCGGCCTCTCTCATCGAAGCCAGCGATTCTTTCAGGTAAGGCTGTGAACGCTGAGGTGACGATGAGGCCTGAATGGCTCGACTGCGCAACACATAAACATCATGAAGAAGCCCCCCCATCCCAGGTCCATCAATAGGCGGAAACTCCTCTGGATGCGAAAACCAGTGATACAGCCTTGCAAGCTGCCATCCCCATAGCAGGAGGAGCACGACCATGGAGACGAATAGCGCCTGCCGCCAGTCACCGGTCACCGCACCCCACGCTATTGCGCTGCATGCGGCAAACGCCAACCGCTTGATTTCGAGCAAAAAAATGGGGCTTGCTTTCACGTCAATGCGATATCCCGATCTGAGAAGCGATAACCCACGCCGCGCACCGTTTGTACCAAATCGCTATAACGCGGGGCACCCGCCTGAAGCGCTTTACGAAGCCGACGAATATGGACGTCGACCGTTCGCTCCTCCACGTAGATATTGATACCCCAGACACGATCCAACAGCTGGGCACGTGAATAAACGCGATCCGGATTAGACATAAAAAACTGCAGTAACTTGAACTCGGTAGGTCCCATATCTAACGCTTTTCCGTCAACGATCACCCGATGACTATTCAGTTCTATCACCAAATTACCTACTCGCAGCTCACTATCTACGTCCTCGTGAACCGTCCGCCTTAGCAGCGCCCGCATTCTGGCGAGCAACTCCTTGGGTGCGAAAGGTTTGGTCATGTAATCGTCAGCGCCTACCTCCAACCCCTGAATGACATTGTCTTCATGCGCCTTGGCGGTCAGCATGATCACGGGTACTCCCTGCGTCGCCTCCTCTTTTTTAAGACGGCGCAGGAGTTCAATGCCGGTCCCCCCGGGCAGCATCCAGTCGAGTAAGACAATATCGGGGGTGTTTTGGGTGATATGTTGGTATGCATCGGTAATGTTGTCGGCTTCAGAAACCTCGAAATCAGCGGTCTCAAGCGCCAGTCTGAGCATTTGCCGAATCCCCGACTCATCATCGACCACCAATACTTTCTTAACTATCACCTTTTCTCCAGTCCCCTCGCTTCAGAGGCGAATTCATCACCAGACCATTCGCTGATATCAAAGCAGCAAAAAATCGCAACGATAGAACGCTATGACAGCAACACTTACCACCAGTCAAACCAACCTCTAGGCTCTAACTCCTCAGCACAACCCTGAAGCTGACTATTATATTGCTGCGCTTGGCGGTCCACCTTCCGCGCTACGTCAACAAGCCAATCCTTACTGCGATAGCTTTGCTTTCGATAACCACCGTGGCCCTCGTGATAGGCAAGATACAATCTAAATGCATCCTGCTTATCGATACCGAGCTCCTGGTGCGAGACGTGGTTATACCAGCCAATAAAGTCGATGGCATCAGCAAAACTATCTCTATCCGCCCCATAATTGCCCGTGCTTTTCTGGTACCAGTCCCAAGTACCCTCCTTTGCTTGAGAGTAACCGTAGGAGTCCGAAGGCCTTGGCCCGGGAATAAAACTCCACAACTTTTTGCGCGGCGGTTTCGCGGTCGCCACAAATCTAGACTCTTGGTACATGAAGGCCATCGATACTGACATCGGCACGTTCCAGCGCGCCCGGGATTCCTTCGCATCCTCATACCAGCCTGATTTTTCGCGGAAAATGTCGCAAACGTTATCAACCTGCTCTGGCGGTGAGGTAACACACGCGGTCAGAGATAGCGCAATAGCAATCACAGCCACTCGATAACCTGAATCAATTCTCTTCATTCGTGCGCCTCCAATACGTCCAGCAATGCCGACTCATCGATGATAGGGATAGCCAGTGATTCCGCCCGCTTACGCTTGGATCCTGCTCCCGGACCCGCCACCACCGACGTGGTTTTTTTCGACACACTGCTGGCCGTTTTGGCACCGAGTGCCCGCAATCGACTCTCCGCCTCTTCTCGGCTCATAACATCTAACTTTCCGGTCACCACCCAAATCGTGCCGGCAAGTGGTCCGTCGCTTGCGTCGAGCTTAACATCGGGCCAGTTGATGCCTGCGGCCTGCAACTCGTCGAGAACAACCCTATTACGCTCATCAACTGCAAATGCGCGAATGTGCTGAGCGACCACGGGGCCCACGTCGTCTACGTCCTCCAGCGCTTCGACGGGCGCTGCCAGCATTGCGTCCAATGTCATGAAATGCTCCGACAACGACCGAGCAGTCGCCTCACCCACCTCGCGAATACCCAAGGAATAAATGAATTTAGGCAACGTCGTCCGGCGCGCTGCAGCAACCGATGACAACAGATTCTCACTCGATTTCTCACCCATCCGATCCAGCGCACCGACGCTGTCCTTCGTTAACCGAAATAAATCGGCTACTGACGTGAGCAACCCCTCATCCACCAATTGGTCAATAAGCTTGTCACCCAGACCGTCTATATTCATCGCTTTCCGCGACGCAAAGTGCCGTACCACGCCTTTGAGCTGAGCCTGACAAGCCACGCCCCCAACACACCGTATGGCAGCCTCTCCTGCTGCACGCTCTACAGCAGCACCACAAGCTGGACACCTCGACGGAAAGACAATGGGTTCTCTCTCGCCAAGGTCGGCCTCCTCTCGCACTACCGAGACGATCTGAGGAATCACGTCCCCCGCACGCCGCACGACCACGACATCGCCAATCGCAACGCCCAGACGCTCAATTTCATCGATATTGTGCAACGTGGCGTTGCTCACGGTCACGCCGGCCACGAAAATCGGTTCGAGTCTTGCAACCGGTGTAATAGCCCCAGTCCTCCCCACTTGAAAATCCACACCCAGCAGCCGCGTACTGACCTCTTGAGCAGGAAATTTCCGCGCTACCGCCCACCGGGGTGCACGTGAGATGAACCCCAATCTGTCTTGCTGCTCAAGCGAATTGACTTTAAAAACGATCCCATCGATATCGAAAGGCAAATCGTCTCGCTGGGCTGCCATTTGCTCGTAATAGACCTCGCACGCCTCGATACCAAGAACCGTCTGCATATGCTCAGAGATCGGAATACCCCACTCTGCCAAGCTGCGTAAAGTGCCATCATGCGACGCGGGCAGTGAGCCCTCAACTACCCCCACAGAGTAAGCAGTGAACTCGAGTGGGCGCTTCGCTGTCACACTAGAATCGAGCTGTCGTAAGCTGCCCGCAGCCGCATTCCGAGGGTTAACAAATACCTTCTGCCCTGCCAACCGCGCTCGCGCATTCATCTGTTCAAAGCCCGATCGCGGGATAATAATTTCACCGCGAACCTCAAGGTAAGGCGGGAAATCCTCCCCAGACAACATCAACGGAACGTTTCTGATCGTCTTAACGTTGGCCGTGATATCTTCACCGCTCACCCCATCGCCGCGTGTCGCTGCTTGAGTTAGCAACCCGTTCTCATAAACAATACTAACGGCCACGCCATCCAGTTTTGGCTCGCAGCAATAGGTGATCTCGCTGACAGATAAGCGCTCGACGACCCGTCGGTGAAAATCAACCAACTCAGTCTCCGAAAAAGCATTATCCAAGGACAGCATCGGCATTCGGTGGGCAATCGTTGCGAACGCACTCAGGGGCTCTCCACCAACACGCTGCGTCGGCGAGTCAGACGCTCGTAACTCCGGATAATCGGCCTCGAGCGCCCGCAACCTTAGCATTGCAGCGTCGTAATCGGCATCAGGAACAAGTGGCGTATCGATCTCAAAGTAGGCCGCGCCCCAGCGATTAAGGCGCGCTGTCAGCGCTACGATCTCTTCCGCTGGGGAAGGCATGGCGTATTAGGTCCTGCGAACGAGGAGCCGCCGTTCTAGCTCTCGAATCTGTTGCCGCATATGCTCAAGACTCTGACGTGTAATGACGCTTCTCGTTTCATCTTGAATATCACCATCGAGCGCCTTCGCCACCAGCTTAGCGGTCTCGTACATATAATCGAACGCTTTGAGCATGTCGCTAGGGCCCGGCAAGGTCACAAAAAACATCAACCCTCTCGTCTGCAGCGGCTCCATATTATCAATATCAAATACGCCCGGCTTCATCATATTGGCGACACTAAACTCTATTGCGCCGCGGCCAGATGTCCGCTCATGCCGATGGAAAAAATCCATATCACCAAAGCGCAAATCATTCGCTAGCAACGTTTCAAGAATAGTGGCGCCAGCAAATCCATCTTCTAAGCGAGCCACCACATACAATATGAACACATGCGTATTGGCCCCGCGTGGTAAACGTCCATGCTCAGGTAGTTCAGGCTCACCAGCCTCAATCGACTCCAACCAATCAACCGTGCCGCTAGCATTCGATTCGCCGCTAACGCTGGGCTCATCAGCAGTCGTTACCGGTTTTACAGTGCGACGCCGCGACGACGCCGCGGCCGGCGCCGTCGATTCGGCAACTGCAACGAAGGGCTCTGACTTCTCGGTAATGCCTTGAAAAGCACCTTGAGTAGGAGCTTGACTCGCCCCAGTATCAATCGGCAGAGGAGAAGCAATCACATCGCTATCATCGGTCTCGGCCGCTACCGCCACATCTATTGGATCAGGATTACCAACCTTCGCAGAATCATCAGCACGGTCGAGATTCTCATCATCGAGGGGCTCCCAATCATCAGACCCCAAGTCCTCGCCGAGATCGCCTCGGCGGATAATTCGGGCGCCGCCGTTTGGTAGTTCCGTTAACAAATTAAAGGGTTGCTCTTCACCGAGTGAAGCGCGCTCGATCCTAGCACTCAGCTTCAGCTCAGCCCGCCGCTCTCGCCAGTATCGCCGAACAGCATCGATTAGCACGCCCACGATCATCGTGCCGCCAATGATGATTATCCAGTCGCGTATTGAAAGCTGTTCCATCCAGAGTCCCTCCTAACTCGCCGCCAATTGCGCTGCCTCTTCCACATCCACGGTGACGAGACGGGACACTCCGGGCTCCTGCATCGTGACACCCATTAGCTGATCTGCCGCTTCCATCGTAATTTTGTTGTGGGTAATAAAAACGAACTGAACTTTTTCTGACATTTCGCGGACCATTCGCGCGTAGCGTCCAACGTTGGCATCATCGAGAGGGGCATCAACCTCATCCAGCATGCAAAAAGGTGCTGGATTCAACTGAAAAATCGAGAAGACCAGTGCGATCGCCGTCATCGCCTTCTCTCCACCCGACAGCAGATGTATGGTGGAATTCTTCTTGCCCGGAGGCCGAGCAAAAATAGCGACGCCCGTATCGAGCAAATCGTCCCCTGTCATTTCTAAACAGGCGGTACCGCCACCAAATACCCGCGGAAATAATTCAGCAAAACCAGTATTAATCTGGTCAAAGGTGTCTTTGAAGCGCTGCCGCGTTTCTTTATCAATTTTTCGAATCGCTGCTCGCAACGTCTCAAGCGCCGACTCCAAATCTTGATTTTGCGCATCGAGGTACTGCTTGCGCTCAGAAGCTTGCGCGTGCTCGTCAATGGCTGCCAGATTAATGGGTCCCAGACGATTGATCCTGGCTTCCGCCCGCACCACTTTATCTTGCCACTCTGACTCGCTCGCTTCTTCCGGTAACGCGGCTGCAATTTCCTGCGGCACCCCGTCTCGCTTTTCAATTTCAGTTACCAGTGACTCAATCCGCACACCGCTCTCGGCCTCCTGCAGACGATAGCCCTCTATTTCCGCCTGCAGCGCTTGCACAGCCTGATCCTGCTCAAGCCGCAGCTTATCGAGTTCCCGCAACTTAGCCTCAATATCGCCAACCCGCGCCCGTTGAACGTTAAGCTCCGCCTCAGCACTGACTCGCTGATCGAGTCGCTCCGCTAACTTGGCTTTATTTTCGGCATCAGGGTCCTCTCCAACCGGTAACGTATCGCAAAGCTCAGTCTCTCGTGACTCTAGACTTTCCCGCTGCAGCTCCATCCTAGAGAGGCTTTCTTTTAATGTGGCCACTTGTGTTACCAAGTTTTGGCATTGCAGTTCGGAGCGCATCAGTTCGTCCGAAGACAGCCGGGCAGACTCTCGCTGCTCGGATAATGCGTCGGTCAAAGCCACCCGCTCTTTTTGAAGCTTATCCCGCTCGGCTCGGTCAAGATCCATTTGGTCGAGTGAAGCGCTCAGCGTCTGCCTCGCTTGCGCAAGATGTGCCTGCTCCTGCTCGTATTGCCGACTGCTCTCGTTGATTTCTTCCTGTAATTGATTTCGACGCTGGATTTGTTGCTCAAGCTTCGTGGCAACTGCCCTTCGCTCCGAGATCCATTCTGCGCGCTCGTTGATCAACTGCTGCAAACTCTGCTGAGTCTGAGAGACTGCTTTTTCAAGCGCTCCGCGAGCACTCAGTAGCTCACTGAGTGAGGCTTCTATGGCACTGGCTTCATCGTTACCTGAAGCGAGCGCTGCCTGAATCGATTCCAATTGCCCTTGACGGGCAATAATACCAGCCGCTGCATCCGCATCGGATCTGCGTCGGTGCCAGCCGTTCGCCAACCAATGTCCATCCTGAGTCACAATAGATTCATGCGGCCCCAGCTCGGCACATCTTTGCCGCGCTTCTGAAAGATCGGCCGCTACCTTGATCGAGTGAAGCCACTGGACAATACCGGCCGGGCCCTTGACATGCGCCGCTAGGGTCCCGCTGGGGCTATCCCCCGCAGAAGACCCTTGGTCTACCAAAAAGGCACCCGCTGGCAATGCTGCCACGTTCGGCAAACTTGCCATGTCCGACGCAGTTAGCACGTGCGCTGACAGTGCCTCACCTAACACCTGCTCAATCGACGCCTCCCACCCCGCATCGACCTCCAAGGCAGCATAGACAGTCCCTAATGACTGCAGAGATTCCGTCTCTATCCAGTCCGCCAATGCGATGCGCTCACGATCATCCGAGGCGCCCTCTTGCAACGCTGATAGCGACGCTATGTGTCCGCGGTTTTCTTGAATGCTGGCTCTTACCGCATCCTGCTGCTGTCGAGCTTGCTCAATGGCGGCTTGAGACTCCGTCAGTTGCTGCTGCAACTGTTCGATCTCTTCCTCTTTGCGCTGGATATCGCGATCAGCCTTGTCGATATTAGCCTGCAACGGCTCCACTGCTGCGTCACCCTGATCCGTCGCCAACAACTCCGATTCTACTTTCTGCTGTTGAATACGCTCTTGCAGTTTGATCAGCACCTGTTCGAGATAAACGATACGACTCTGTTGCACTTCAGCCGTCTGACTTGGACCCTGTGCGCGGTCGTTAAACCCGTCCCAGGACTGGGACCACACTTGCATGGCACGCTCAGCTACTTGCAAATTTTCAGTCGCCGCTTTCGAGGCGGCCCTGAGCTCATCCAAAGTCGGCTCTGCTCGCTGCAGCTCCTCCTGCCACTTAACCAATTGTTGCTGATCACCCTCGAGGTGTTGCCGGGTTTGTTGCAGGTTGGAGCGTGTTTGTTCGAGGTCTCGCTGCAACTCACCGCGGCGCTCTTGCGCATATCGCAATGCCTGCTCAATGCGAGTCACCTCACCGCCGACGCTGTAGTAATGCTCTTGAGCTGAATGCAGCGCATCGGTCGCTGCTGTCTGATCGGCCCGCGTCGTTTCCGACTGACTCGCGGTGTGAGTGACCTCCGCCTTGGCCGCCTCGCGCTTGACCTCCAACGAGGCAATTTGTCCCGACACAGCGCCTTTGGACGCCATTAAATTGCGCCACTGAATGGCAAACAACTCACTTTGCAGCTGCCGTTCTTCGGTCCTTAACTCGGCGTACTTCTCCGCGGCTCGCGCCTGTCGATCCAGGTGCGCGAGATTTCTTTGCAGTTCATCGCGCAGATCAGTCAACCGCTCTAGATTTTCTCCAGTGCGCCGCATCCGATTCTCGGTCTCTTTGCGACGTTCTTTGTATTTCGAAATCCCCGCTGCTTCTTCGATGAAAACCCGCAGTTCCTCTGGCTTGGATTCGATGAGCCGTGACACGACACCCTGCTCGATAATTGCATAGCTGCGCGGCCCCAATCCGGTGCCCAAAAATAAATCCGTAATATCGCGTCGGCGGCACTTTGCGCCGTTTAAGTAATATTCCGACTGAGCCTCTCGGGTGACCACACGTCGCACAGAAATTTCGTTATAGGCCGCAAATTCGCCTGCAACTTTGCCCTCTGTGTTGTCAAAAATCAGCTCAATAGACGCCTGACTAACCGGCTGGCGACTCGTCGTTCCGTTGAAGATAACGTCTGTCATGGACTCGCCACGCAACGTCTTTGCAGAGCTTTCGCCCATCACCCATCTCACCGCATCGATGATGTTGGACTTGCCACAACCGTTGGGGCCGACAACCGCACACATATTGCCCGGAAATTGCACGGTAGTGAGGTCAACGAAGGATTTAAAACCGGCCAACTTGATGGATTTCAGGCGCATTTATTTATCCGGATACCTGTCAGGTTCGCTGTCGACACGTGATACATCTAAGCGAGCTAAAAACACAAGATGTAGTGTATATGCTTCCGAGCAACAACACTATGGCTGATGCTGAATTAGCCCGCTATTGGTCCCCTAAGGTGATGACAACCGGCTCGGCAACCCCCACTGTCACGGCATCAACCCGACCCCAATACAGTGCGTTGTCACGGCCAGGCTGGCCATCAATCGACACCTGAACCTCTATCGATACGGCCTCGACCTCAGATATCAGCTGGCCTGCCATCGATTGTCGATCATCCAGTCTTACCGCCAGCGGCCAACGCTCTGCTTGAACGCGACTGACCGCGATAGGCATACCCTGCTCAGCACCTGCTGCGCGTGCCAGCACGAACACCACCGACCCTGCAGGCGGCACAGGCGCGCCCTCAGACGGCCTGACCATCACATCGACACCCAGCGAACCAGCTGGCGCAGCGGATGGCGCTTCAGGTGAATCGTCAGCCAGCAATGAGGGTGCCTCACCTAACGCCACTCGCGCGCGTTCGATAATCTGTGCCAACATCGTGTAGCCCGGAGAACCGGGTGGTTCCAGCGCTTGCAGGCGCTCCCAATACTTAACCGCGGTGCGAAAGTCGGCCTCCTCAAACGCAGCCATACCCAACGTCGCCAGCGCTGCCGGCTCGGCAGTATTCACCGCCAGCGCCTGCTCTGCGCGAACGCGCGCCGTGGCACTGAGTTGGCGATCATTGGCGAGAAACTCTGCTTGAGCAGCCTTACCTAAAATTTCAGGCGCCGTCGCACCCATCACCAAGAGCCGATCAAAGTACTCGAACGCCGCCGCCGGATCATTGCCCGACAAGTAATACTCCCCCAGCAACAGCGCATAATCTGCATTAGCGGGCCTCGCCTCTGCGCGGGTCTCAATCCGCGATATCAGGGCGATAATATCGGCCGGCTGAGCGCGCTCAACATCTGATAACGCTCGGGCAATATTGACATCCTCCCAGCCTCCTAATCGCTGGTAAAGCAGCACTACAGATAGCGTTAAGATCACGATACCCGCCCACTGCGCGGCTTTAGACGGGATGACAGAATCCATTGAGCTCGGCAACTCATCGACGATGCCATCCTCGATGAGCCGCAGTGCGGCATCCTGCTGCAACTGCGCTGACTCCTCCGCTAACTCGCGTTGCCTGAGACGCAGCCAGTCTTCATTCGTTTCTGCGGGGTAGTCTCGCTGCCAATACCGGGGCAACATTGTTACCCACACTATCGCGCCGAGTAACAGCGCCCCTGCTGCGATCCAAAAATAATCGATCAAGGGAGCCGGTCCTCAAGCAATCGATTGACGTGCTCACGCTCGGCAGCTGTCAGCTCGGGCTCAGGATGATAACTTTTTTTGCGAAAGTGACCCGCCAGCCCGAAACCACCCAGCACCAAAAGTAGCACAGGTGACCACCACAAGAGGGCCGTCTGGCGATCAACCTCAGGGCGATAGCGAACGAATTGACCGTAGCGCGCGACCATAAAATCGAGAATTTGTGCATCGCTTTGACCCGCCTCTAACTGCTCATACAGCACCACTCGCAAATCGCGAGCAATGGGCGCATTAGAGTCTGCGATATTTTGATTCTGACATTTGGGACAGCGCAACTCCTGACTTAATAGGTGGTATCGGGAGGCCAAGTCAGGGGACGAGAATTCATACGTTTCAATGACCGCCCACGCCGAAGAGGACATCAGAATCAGCGCGCAAAGCAAACGGCCCATTATTCACCGCCCTCCACCGAACCTGCTTGAGCCACCCTTGCAGAGGTTGTAAACCACTGGCTGATGTCTCGCTCGAACACCGCCTCGTCAAGTACGCCCACATGCCGATGCAAAATGACGCCATCCGGCCCTAAGACATACGTTTCAGGGGCGCCGTATACGCCCAGATCAAGACCCACAGTCCCGTCGCCGTCAGCGATATTCAGACGATAAGGATCTCCAAGCTCAGCAAGCCATTGCCGTGCCTTCTCTGAGTCATCTTTATAGTTAAGCCCGTAAATAGGGACACCCTGCTCCGCCAGTGTCAGCAGATACGGATGCTCAACACGGCAAGAATAGCACCACGTCGCCCACACATTGACCAGCGCAGGCCGAGGTCGCAGCGCCGACGCGCCAATGATTTCCTCGGTCATAAGCTCTGGCTGACTAAAGTCAGGAAAAGGCTGACCTAGGCGGGCTGCCGGCAGGGCCGTTGGATCAATAGACAGTCCCTTAAAAAGCAATAACGCCAGCAGTGCAAAGGCGGCTAATGGAATGAATCGCTTAACTCGCAAGCCCGGTCGCCTCCGCTACCGTGGCTGTATGCCGCGCTGACTGCCTGCGGTAGCGTCTGTCTGCGACTGTCACAAGCGCACCAAAGCCGATGAATGCACCCCCCAGCCATAACCAGCGCACCATGGGTTTAAACTGTAGTCGCACCGCCCAGGCACCGGCTTCGATCGGTTCACCTAGCGCGATGTAAAGGTCGCGCCAAATGCTCGCGTCAATAGCGGCCTCCGTCATCATTTGCCCGCTCGCAAAGTAACGGCGCTTTTCGGGAACCAATGTCGCAATAATCTTATCTCCCTGAGTCACCTCAAAAACTGCCTGATCTGCCATATAGTTGGGTCCCGCCTGACGGGATAGACCCGTCAACTCAAACCGATACCCGCCGAGGAATTCAACGTCTCCCACTTCCATAAGCAGGTCACGCTCTTCGTTTAACTGGGTCACCACTACCGCGCCCATTACCACCGCCGCAAAACCCAAGTGCGCCATCGCCATCCCCAGGAAACTCGGGGTTAACGCTTGCCACCTCAACCCATAGCCAGAGCCCGCCCCTAGACGACGCCACAAGTCTCTCAATACGCCCATCACCACCCATCCCGAGAGCAGCACAGCCATGGCGATCCAAACGTTAAAAGGCCCTCCAAAAAGTAGTGGCACCGCCAGCGCAAACACCACCACCGCTGCTCCCGGAACGAGCAACTCGTGCAGCCAGCGAGCAGCGGAATCCTCACGCCATCGCGACAGAGGCCCAATGGCCATAAAGGGCATGACCAATGCCATTAAAGGGACGAACACCGCGTTGAAATAAGGGGGGCCCACAGAGTATTTGCCCAACGAAAACGCATCCATCACCAACGGGAAAAGTGTGCCGAGCAGCACAATGATGGTGGATACCGTGAAAACGAGGTTGTTGACCATCAGTAGCGATTCTCGTGACACCACCGTGTAATTAATGCGGCTCGCCACCGTGGGGGCTCTGAGGGCATACAATAGCAACGAACCGCCAATGACCAGTGCGAGAAATATCAAAATAAATAGCCCGCGCTCTGGATCAGAGGCAAAAGCATGGACGCTGGTTAGGACCCCCGAGCGCACCAAAAATGTCCCCAGCAATGACAATGAAAAAGCGAAAATGGCGAGCAATACTGTCCACGCCCGAAACACCCCTCGTTTCTCAGTGACAGCGAGGCTGTGCACCAAAGCCGTGCCCATTAACCAAGGCATGAAGGAGGCGTTCTCAACCGGATCCCAGAACCACCAGCCACCCCATCCTAATTCGTAATAAGCCCACCAGCTTCCCAGCATGATCCCCAGTGACAAAAATCCCCAGGCTACATTGGTCCATGGACGCGACCATCTCGCCCACGAGGCATCCAATCTGCCCCCCAACAATGCCGCGATCGCAAAAGCGAAAGGCACCGATAATCCAACGTAGCCCATGTATAACAACGGCGGATGAATAATGAGTCCAGGGTCCTGAAGCAGCGGATTTAAGTCATTGCCGTCGAGGGGTATGTTAGGCAGCAAGCGTTCGAAGGGGTTCGAGGTGAGGAGGGAGAAAGCAAGAAACCCGATCGCGATCATGCCCATCACGCTCAAGACACGAGCAACCATCACGCTTGGCAGCCCCTGACTGAACCATGACACCGCCGCCATCCATCCAGATAGTATGAGCACCCACAATAAAAGGGAGCCTTCGTGGTTACCCCACAAAGCAGAAAACTTAAAGATGGCCGGCAGCAAGCTGTTTGAGTTTGCTGCGACGACGGCGACTGAAAAGTCATCGTTGAGGAAACTGATAGCGAGCATGCCAAAGGCAATCGACACAAACACCAGGACGCCCAGTGCCAGAGTGGGCGCGAGATTCATCGCAGCACTATTCCCGCGCATCGCTCCCCACATCGGTATCACTGCGAGGCCCATCGCGAAGACGAAGGCGATAATGAGGGCGAGGTGTCCTATTTCTGGGATCATGGCTGGTACGGCGCGGCGGAGCGTGGCGTATTTCCTTCGAGCGCCGCGGCAACCTCAGGAGGCATATAATTTTCATCATGCTTCGCCAGTACCTGCGTCGCAATCAATACACCCTTTTCGTCGAGCTGACCCTCAGCGACGATACCCTCACCCTCCGCGAATAAGTCTGGCAAGATACCACTGAAGCGAATAGCGACCGACGCTTTGTAATCCGTCACCCAAAAGGTGGTGTCGAGCTCATCGGCGCTACGTTCAATACTGCCCTCCACCACCATTCCCCCCAGCCGGATAGTGCGATCGACCGGCGCCTTGCCCGCCACGACTTCAGCCGGCGGATAGAACAAATTGATGTTATCTCTCAGTGCGTAAGCCGCCAAACCAATAGCGGTGCTCGAGAGCATCACCACAAGGCTCACCAAAATGAGGCGTTGTTTTCGCGCAGGGTGCATTTCAGTCCCTCCACCCGGTGGCGGATCGCTTAGCAGTGACTGCCTTAATGGATTGATATGTCATAGTGCCCGCGCCTTTCAATGAGCCTTCTCGCTGAGAAGGCAGAGTGTTACCTGTATTTATAGCCGATTGTCATCGATTTGCCGTCGCTGGTCCGCGATGACCCATCGCAAGTGCCGACGAAAGCGTGCCAGCGGCAACCAAACCATCAACACTAAAGCCATCGCGGTCAGTGCGTAAGCCAACCAAACATAGCCACCATGACCATCCATATGCCATGCCGCAGCAAGGGATTCAAAATACATCAGGACACATCCAATCGTTGCCGTAACCAATTCGCATTGCGATGATGCCAGAGCAACTCTGCCCGCATATTCAGCAGCATCGACACCGCAAAGAGCAAATAAAATGCAGCGATCATGACCAATAAGGGATACAACATACTGGCATCAATAGCCGACTCGCCCGTGAACTTGAGCGATGCAGGTTGATGCAGCGAGTACCACCAATCCACTGACTTATAGATGATGGGAATATTGACGGTGCCGACCAAAGTCAGTACCGCACAAGCCTTTGCCGCAGCAGCCTTGTTCTCATAGGCTTCAAACAATGCGACCACGCCGAGATAAAGGAAGAATAGGATCAGCATAGACGTAATCCGCGCATCCCATACCCACCAGGCGCCCCATGTCGGCTTGCCCCAAATCGCGCCGGTCACCAATGCAACACCGGTCAGTACAGCGCCCACGGGGGCAGCCGCCCGCATAGCCACATCGGCCATTTTAATCCGCCAAATCAAACTGATCGCGCCAGCGATGGCCATCACGTAATAGCCCGCCAGTGCCACAACAGCTGCAGGCACGTGGATATAAATAATGCGATAGGAATTACCCTGACGAAAGTCTGGGGGGGCGACCAGCAATCCCCAACAGGCCCCCAAGACGAGCAACACCAGCGTCACTGGCAATAGCCAGCGCACCATAGTGCCACTGAATCCAAAAAACCAAGGGGGAGACCCCAACTTGTGAATAAACGACCACATGCTTGGCATTATAGCGCCTAAACCCTCGCCTTGAGGCCTAATTCATATTCTGACGCCGTTCGCCTGCAGCGACACTCAACTATCAAGTGAAATACGCAACGCAGCGCCAACAGCCAGTGGCGCCAGCGCCAGCATGCCCGCCGCCAACGCACCCATGAGCGCCAGCCAAGTTGACGGATCTCTGCCCATCACCGCTTCGGTAACGGCGGCTGTACCAAAGATAAGCACCGGCACATTGAGCGGAATAATTAATAGTGAGAGAAGCAACCCCCCCCTGCGAATACTGACGGTCAGCGCGCTTCCCACTGCACCAATCAGCGTTAGACACAGCGAACCCAGTAATAAACTCACCATGAGCACGCCCAGACCTTGAGACGGCAAACCCAACATCATGGCAAACAAAGGCGAAACCAATGCCAATAAGCATCCCGTGGCGAGCCAATGTGCCGCGACCTCACCTAGCGCGAGCACCGACAGCGGGTGGGGCGCCAGCGCCATCTGCTCAAGACTGCCGTCTTCGAAGTCGGATGCAAACATCCTCGCACTCACCATGAGGCTCGCCAGTAGCGCCACAACCCACAAAATCCCCGGCGCCATCGACGCCAGTTGCATCGGATCTGGGCCCAAGCCAAGCGGAAATAGCGTCACCACCATAAAGAAAAAAAGCAGTGGATTCGCCACATCGGCAAGACTCGCCATCAATGCCTTGCCATGTCGACGGAATTGGCGGCCGAAGGCCGTTGGCAAAGAGAGACTAGGGCGATCAGCAGACAGCATAATGCGCCAAGTCCAAATCTTGCTGAAGCTCGCTGAAACGGCTGGGTTGGTGGCTTGTAAAAATGACGGCACCCCCAGCACTGATATGACGACGAATACAATCCTCCAGCCAGTCACAGCCTGACCCATCAAGCGCCGTAAACGGCTCATCCAACAACCACAGTCGCGCATCAGTCAGCAGTAGCCGGGCCAAAGCGACCCGACGTTGCTGTCCCGCTGATAGCGACCCAACGGGTTGATTTTCAAACCCACCCAGCTGAAGGGCTGCCAGCGCCGCTTCGATTTGTGCGGGTGTGGAAGTGATATCGCATGCGGGATGACAGCGCAGATTTTCAAGAGGGCTCAGCGCACGCTTAATCGCAGGTGCGTGTGCCAAGTAAAGCAACGGCTCGAATCGAGAGATCGACCCCTCAACCCCGAATCGGGCCAACCCCGCTAGCGCTCTTAACAAGCTGCTCTTGCCAACACCGTTGGCACCCAACACTTGCCATACTTGCCCCGACTCTACCGACAGATTGACAGCTTGCAGCAAGCGACGTTCGCCTCGCTCAATGGAAACCTCTGCGGCGGCCAATAGCGTCATGACAGATTCACAACCCGGATGTCGGGCAAGCCTAAACTGTCATCGCGCTCTACGCTCAACCCAGAGAAATCAAACAGCGTGCGATCCAGCAGATGCGAGGGCGCTGCATTACTCAGCGAGCGAAATATCGTCTCAGTTCGGCCGGGGTACTGCTTTTCCCATTGCTGTAGCATCTGTTTGATTTCCTGACGCTGCAAATTCTCCTGTGTGCCACACAGGTTGCAGGGGATAATAGGGAATGCTTGCGCCGCGGCATAACGAGCCAGATCCGACTCACGACAATAGGCCAAAGGCCGAATCACTACATTACGCCCATCGTCGCTTCGCAGCTTGACGGGCATTGCTTTTAGTTTTCCACCGAAAAACAAATTGAGGAATAATGTCTCAACAATATCATCGCGATGATGGCCGAGCGCGATCTTGGTCGCACCAATCTCCTCTGCGAAACCGTAGAGCGTGCCCCGACGCAGACGAGAACACAGACCACAGGTTGTTTTACCCTCGGGAATCACCGATTTAACGACGCTATAGGTGTCGCGCTCAAGAATATAAAAAGGGATGCCCAGCGTCTCCAAATACGCAGGCAACACCTCCTCCGGATAATCGGGCTGCTTCTGATCGAGTGTCACTGCAACAATGTCAAAATCTATTGGCGCACTCTCTCGCAGTGCAATCAGCAGCTCGAGCATGACGTGCGAGTCCTTGCCGCCCGAAATACAGACCATTACCCGGTCGCCCTGCTCGATCAAGGTATAGTCCGCAATAGCCTTTCCCATCTGTCGACGTAATCGCTTTCGAAGCTTATTGAACTCCAGCTGGCTTTTTCGAGGATCTTTTTGCGCTAGGTCGCTGATAATGACTGTCCCCGTTGGGCCGATGGCGGTTTTCGCATTCGCAGCGAAACCGTTCGGGCTTTTGTTGTTGGTCGAGTGGGGATGATAGGAGACAGCGCTCTGAGACGCAAAATACTTCATCACATGCTCGACAATGACCAGCACCGATCGGCTCAGACTGCTACCCCATTGCACCCACTACCTGCTCACTTTCTGACGCCTCGGTGCGATTTACCCCCATGAAAAGCGGTAACGCCTGGCAAGCGCCGGCGCCGATGAGCGCTCGATTGAGCGCTCGATTGAGAAAGAAGCTTGAGTTTTAGACGATCAGAAAGGAAAATCCGTGTCCGGTAACCATCGCTGGTTTTAAATCTCCCGCATACCAAGGAGCAACACTATGAAAGCACCCGTTCGCGTGACTGTCACTGGAGCCGCAGGCCAAATTGGATACGCCCTGCTGTTTCGCATCGCGTCGGGTTCCATGCTGGGAGAAGAGCAACCTGTGATTCTGCAGCTACTGGATATCACGCCGGCGATGACCGCTCTCAATGGCGTCAAGATGGAACTAGATGACTGTGCTTTTCCCCTACTCGCGGGCGTGATTTGCACCGATGATCCAGCGGTTGCCTTTCAAGATAGCGACTATGCCTTACTCGTGGGTGCGCGCCCCCGTGGGCCGGGAATGGAAAGAAAAGATCTACTTGAAGCCAACGCCGCTATCTTTGGCGTACAAGGCAAAGCCATTGATCAAGTCGCGAACAGAGGCATCAAAGTCCTCGTAGTGGGCAACCCAGCCAACACCAATGCCTTAATTACGCAGCGCAATGCGCCCAACATTGATCCCAGACAATTTACTGCCATGACTCGACTGGATCATAACCGCGCAAAAACGCAGCTTGCGCAGAAGACGGGGCAAACCGTCAACGACATTCAGCAAATGACCATCTGGGGAAATCACTCTGCAACCCAATACCCAGATCTGCATCACGTTTTAGTGAGTGGTGAGTCGGCCATCGCGCAGATCGATATGGATTGGTATGACGACGACTTTATACCCACGGTGCAGCAACGCGGCGCCGCTATTATCGAAGCCAGAGGCGCATCATCGGCCGCTTCGGCAGCCAATGCTGCCATTGATCATATGCGCAGCTGGGCGCTCGGCACGCCAAAGGATGACTGGGTCTCTATGGGTGTCGTCTCGGATGGCGCCTATGGCATTGAGCCCGGGCTCATCTACTCTTTTCCATGTCGCTGTGAAAACGGTAACTGGGAAATTGTTCAAGGTCTGGCAGTGTCTGATTTCAGTCGCAAAAAAATGGATGCCACGGCTCAAGAATTAGCAGAAGAGCGCGACGCGGTCGCACATCTATTGAGTTAATCTTTTTCTGTAACCGGGAATTCAACGTGCGCTGACCATTAGCGTTTCTCAGTCGCATCGCATCGCTGTGCGCCAACCATTTCATTGTGCTTAGCAGCTTCATTGCCGAGTCGGTCAGTTACGTCGATAACCTCACACCTCGCGTAACAAAGTAACCGGAGGCGTATTGACAACTCTCCGACACGACCAAACCCCGAGGCTACCGACTGTCAGCGCACCCAACAGGGGTCCCAACCACCACATGAGCAAAGTGGGGGTCCACGTCATATCAAAGACCGCGGTCTGAAGCCCCCACGCCGCTGCCTCGGCGCCAGCAGTCCCCAAGGCTCCCGCCAATGCGCCGAGCACCAAAAATTCAATCCAGAGCGTACCGAGCACCACTTGCCGACGAGCGCCCAGTGCCCGCAGCAACGCACTCTCTTTCAACCGACCATCCAAACTCGACTGCACCCCCGCTACCAACACCAGCGCCCCCGCGAGTAAGATTACCCCCAGCACCAGCTCAAGCGCCCTAGCGACCTGACTGACAACCGATCTCATCTCTTCAATCACCACATCAAGCTCAATCACCGTAACGGTGGGAAATGCCACAACCAGTTTATTCAGCAACGACTTTTGATCCGCGGCTAACAGAAAGCTGGTCATGTACATCCCTGGATAAGCCTCCAGCACCGCACGAGGGAAGACCATAAAGAAATTGGGGCGCATAGACTGCCAATCCACCTCGCGAATATTCTTGACCGTGGCGCGCACAATCTCTGCGCCAATGCGCAATGACACCTGATCGCCCACCTGCGCGCCTATTTCCGCCGCAAAATCCTCTTCGATAGACACCCATGCCTCCCCCGTATCGGGGTCCCACCAGTCTCCCTCTAAAAGCCCATTGCCAGCAGGCACTGTGTCCGACCAGGTAAAGTTCGCACCGCGCTGTCTCGGCGAATCGCTGGTCTCGGTCTCATCCCACTCGGGTAGCTCGCTGTCATTGACCGCAATCACTCGACCGCGAGTCATCGGATATAGCGCCTCCGAGCGAATCCCATTTTCGTCGAAAAACGCGGTAAGCTGTGGTCGCTCAGCGGGGGCCAAATTCAGCATGAAATGATTGGGCACCCCTGGTGGGAGTTGATCTTGCCACTGGCTAATCAGAGAAGAACGCACCACTGACAACAGCAACATCAACATAATGGTGATCGCAAAAATCACCATCTGTAGCGCGTTAGCGCGGCCCCGTCGCTGCAATCCAGCGAGCGCAATACGCCAGATGCTGCCCGCGAATCCACCTATTTTTCGCCCACCAGATAATAATAATCGCGCCACCAAAAATCCGAGCGCTATCACCATTATCAGACCTGCCACGACCGCTGCTGTTACCGCCACGCTGCCGCTATACCACCACATGAGACCGACAATAGCCGCGCCTCCTAGCAGGAAATCACTCGTTTTTTGTGCGTCGTCGACCTGCATATCAGCACGCAGTACCAGTAATGGCGGTGCGTGACCTAGCCGGCTCAGTGGCGGCCAAGCAAAACACGCTAAACAGACGGCCGACGTGGCAATACCCATTAAAAAGGGCTGAACGCCCGCCACACCGGGCGTGAACGGTAGCAGGGAGCCCAGCGCTAAAATGAACGCTTCCTGCATCAACCAGCCCAAGGCACAACCCACCACCGTGGTCACAGCGCCCAAACAGAACAAACTGGCACCGTATAGTTGACTGATCTCCTGGGACTGTGTACCCAGGCTCTTTAAAATTGCCACATATTGCGTATGGCGCACGCCAAAACGACGGCTCGCCAATGTGATAGCGGCCGCTGCCAGCACAACAGCAAGACTGCCTGCCAACAACAGGAACCCCTGCGCTCGATCTAATGTATCGCCTATTCGGGGCTGCGTTCCCTCGACCGATTGCAGACGCTGCCCCTCCTCAAGCTGCGGTGTGATCCAATCTTCATAGGCTTTTGTGGCACTCGCAGGCCCACTGATCATCAGCCGATACTCCACTCGACTGCCGGGCTGGATAACGCCAGTGGCCGGAATGTCGGCGGTATTCATGAGCAACCGAGGCCCAAAACCAAACACCGCTGTGGTGGCGTCGGGCTCGCTTCGAACCGACCCCGAGACCCGCAGCAGCGTTTCTCCGACCGTGACCTGATCACCTTGCTCGACGGCTAACAACGCAAATAATCGCGGCGCCAGCCACACTTCACCGGGCAATGGAATCGCGCCTTCGGCACGCATAAGTCCATAGGGCTCATCTGACCACTGCAATGCCCCTCTTAGGGGGTAGCCATCTGAAACCGCTTTAATTGATACCATTGCCATATGGTCGATATCGGCAACAGCCATTGAGGGGAATCCCAGCGCGTCGGTCGTCTGCAACCCTAATGCAACGGCTTCCTCAGCAAACTCCCCCGGCAACGCCGATCGACTCACAATCACGAGGTCTGCCGCCAAGAATCGTGCACTTTCTGACATCAATGCCGATTGAAGGCGAGTCACAAAGCTACTGATACCCACAATCACTGAGACGGCCAGTATCAGGGCAAAGATCAATATGCCCAGCTCTCCACCGCGCCAATCACGGGCTAGTAATCGCCAAATCAAGGACAGTTTCATTGGAGGGGCTGCAATTCGCCCGCTATCATTCCGAAGCGAAGATCGCATTGCTTAGCCAACTGCTCATCGTGAGTCACCAGCACTAACGTCGTGCGCGCGGTCGCATTCAGCTTGAACAGCAACTCGACCACTCGTTCGCCTGTGCGCGTGTCCAAATTACCAGTTGGTTCGTCGGCAAAAAGAATTCGGGGCTCTCGGGCAAACGCTCTCGCAATAGCGACTCGCTGCTGCTCCCCTCCTGACAGGGTTGTAGGGTAGTGATCTAGACGGTTTTCAAGACCGACCTCTGTTAAATATCGGGCGGCCGTCTGAGTCGCTCCAGCCACACCCGCCAGTTCCAGCGGTAACATCACATTTTCTAGCGCCGTCAATGAAGGCAACAACTGAAAGCTTTGAAAGACAAAACCCACCTTCTCGGCTCGCAAATTCGCCCGCTGATCTTCCGTTAAATCAGTCAGCGACTCTCCGTCTATCCATATCTGACCCGCAGTTGCTATATCCATACCCGCGAGGAGCCCGAGCAGGGTAGACTTACCTGATCCAGACGCACCCACGATCGCGGCCGACGACCCCGCAGGAATCGCTAGGTCAATGCCACGCAGGATGTCGAGATCACCGTCTGCGGTCGATACTGTTTTTAGGAGATGACTTACTTTGATCATACTGCGTGCCCTCGCACATGACTTACGACTCGCGCTCTGCCTTGGATTGATTTCGCTGTTGATCGCGACGACCCACGCCAATACCGGCAGTGGGCCGGGCTCTATTCTAGTGCTGGGTGACAGCATCAGCGCCGCGTATGGCATGCCACTTGAGCAGGGCTGGGTCGCACTACTAGAACAAAAACTCGAGCAAGAAGCCGTACCCCACGCTGTCGTCAATGCCAGTATATCAGGGGATACCTCTGCCGGTGGCTTGAGACGATTGCCGTCGCTACTAAAACGATATCAGCCTGACATTGTGATTATCGAGCTCGGCGGGAATGACGGCTTGCGGGGATACCCCATCGGCCAACTGCAAGACAATCTCGCCGCCCTGATTCGCCTGTCTGAATCCGCCGGGGCCAAAGTGCTGATATTGCCCATGGAGATACCGCCCAACCTAGGCAAATTCTATGTGGATGCGTTCCGAGCGAGCTTTCCTCAAGCCATCGAGGGCACTGATGCAATACTAGGCCAGTTTCCCCTAGCGTCCGTCGCAACAAACCCGGCTCTCATGCAAGCAGATGGCATTCACCCGACGGCCAAGGCGCAGCCCTTGATCGTTTCAACGGTCTGGATTGACCTGAAGGCACTCTTGTAATGCATCATCCGAATCCGCTTTCAGATACGCCAGAACCGGGGCAGTCGGCGCTGCGGCACCGCTTGGAAGTGATCATTTTTGGCACCGGCTCATTGGCTGGGCGGCGCTTCGATATCACCTTGATTGCGCTGATTCTGCTCAGCGTCTCCATCGTTGTACTCGACTCAATTGATGAGCTACATAGCAGCCTAGGGGCCACTTTTTGGACGCTGGAACTCGTTTTAACAGGCCTCTTCACACTGGAATACGCGATCCGTATATGGTGCACCCATAAACGCTCAGCCTATATCCTGAGTTTCTGGGGCGTCATCGACCTTCTCGCCATTGCACCCACTTATATCGCCTTCTTTTTCCCCGAAGCGGCACCGCTCGCTGTCATCCGATTACTTCGAGTGATGCGGGTCTTTCGGATCTTTCGACTCATCACCCTCTTTGCCGAGTTGAACGAAATTTTGGCCGTGCTGCGCGGCACTTCAAAATCTATTTTTGTCTTTCTTGTCATGGTGATGTTGGTAGTGATCGTATTTGGTTGTGTGATCTATGTGATCGAGGGACCCGCTCACGGGTTTGTCAGCATACCGGTTAGCGTTTATTGGGCTGTCGTGACAATCACAACCGTGGGTTACGGAGACCTTGTGCCGCAAACAATGGCAGGCCGCCTCGTAGCGGGTTTAGGCATGCTTGTCGGGTACGCCATTATTGCAGTGCCAACCGCTATTATCACAGGCAAACTTTGGGAGCGTCTTAATCGACAGCGCAGCGCAAGCCCTACGCTGCCCTGGAACTGCCCACTTTGTGCCAAACAAGGCCATGGTCTTTTGGCTCAATACTGTCAACATTGTGGCGCCGAGCTCGACGTACCCTCTGACATTCGCCAACAAGCGGAAAAGCAATGAAACCTGAAACATCTGCCATCTTTGATTACCGGAAATACTGGGCAGAGTGCTTTGGACCCGCTCCGTGGCTACCCATGTCGAGAGAGGAGATGGATGAACTTGGCTGGGACAGCTGCGACATCATTATCGTATCTGGCGACGGCTATGTTGATCACCCCAGCTTCGGCATGGCCGTCATTGGCCGCGTCTTAGAGGCGCAAGGATTTCGTGTTGGGATGATTGCGCAACCAGACTGGCGCTCCACAGAGGCATTTACCATGCTCGGCCAACCGAACCTGTTTTTTGGCGTCACGGCCGGCAATATGGATTCGATGATCAACCATTACACCGCCGATCGAAAGCGGCGCAACGATGACGCCTATACGCCCGGGAATGTGGCGGGTCAGCGTCCAGATCGCGCCATCACCGTATACAGCCAGAGACTGCGGGAGGCGTGGCGAGACACCCCCATTGTCATTGGCGGGATTGAGGCTAGCCTCAGACGAATCGCCCACTACGACTATTGGAGTGATCGCGTTAAGCGCTCGGTATTACTCGACAGCCGAGCCGATATTTTACTCTTCGGTAACGCGGAGCGCGCCATTATCGAAGTGGCTCATCGACTGGCACAAGGCGAGTCCATTGAAGCACTCACCGATATCCGCGGCACCGCGCGCGTCGTCACGTCGCCCTATGTGGACCGGGCGATCATTGACTCCACGTCTATCGACGAACCGGGATTCATTGAAGCCCATGCCAACCCCTATGACGGGATGAGTGCAGAGTCCTGCGCCACTGAGTCTGATGCAGCAGTGGCCGTCGCCACACCCGTGAGGCTTGTTGCGAGCATGAACCCTGATACCCATGTCATTAGGCTGCCCTCGGCAGAAGCCGTGACAGCAGACCCGGCGCTTTACGCCCACGCCTCCCGGGTGTTCCATAAAGAAACGAACCCACATAATGCTTTGCCGCTGATTCAGTATCATGGCGATCGCGCGGTATGGCTGAATCCACCTCCCATCCCGCTTGACACCGATGAATTAGACTGGGTATTTGAACTCCCCTATCAGCGGCTTCCGCATCCCGCTTATGGTGATGCAACAGTGCCCGCCATGGAAATGATCCAGCACTCGGTGAACATCATGCGAGGCTGTTTCGGTGGCTGCACTTTTTGCTCTATTACCGAGCATGAAGGTCGCATTATCCAAAGCCGGTCCGAAGCGTCTATCGTCAGAGAGGTAGAACGTATTCGCGATACCAGCCCCTCTTTCACCGGTGTGATCTCCGATCTGGGCGGCCCCACCGCTAATATGTGGCGCCTCGCCTGCAAAGACAAAGCCACCGAGGCGGCCTGCCGCAAACTCAGCTGCGTCTACCCCGGCATTTGTAAGAATTTGAATACTGACCAAACGCCTCTTATCAGCCTGTATCGCAAGGCCCGGGCAGTTAAAGGCGTCAAAAAAGTATTGATCGCCTCAGGACTTCGCTATGACTTGGCAGTGGAAAGTCCAGAGTACGTCCGCGAATTGGTGACGCATCATGTCGGCGGCTACCTCAAAATTGCACCGGAACATACCGAAACTGGCCCGCTGTCTAAAATGATGAAGCCAGGGATCGGTAGCTACGACCGATTTGCCGAGATGTTTGAACGCTTTTCTAAAGAGGCCGGCAAGAAGCAATACCTGATTCCCTATTTTATTGCGGCGCACCCGGGTACTACTGACGAAGACATGGTCTCTTTGGCACTGTGGCTCAAGCGCCACCGCTTCAGAGCCGATCAAGTGCAGACTTTTTATCCATCTCCCATGGCAACCGCCACTGCGATGTATCACACCGGATACAACCCGCTGAAGCGGGTCAAGCGAGACAGCGGCACAATGAGTACGGTCAGAAAGTTAAAACAAAGGCAATTACACAAAGCCTTTTTGCGCTATCACGATCCCGATAACTGGCCATTGTTGCGGAAAACACTGAAAGCCATGGGACGACGTGACTTGATCGGCAATGGCACACTTCACCTCATACCGCCTCGCCAACCCCCTAAGCGACACCGACTAGTTAAACCCGGCGAGAAACCCTTTCGCACACAGCATACGGGTGAGCGACGTGGGAGCCTTAACAAGAAAAAGCGCTAACGTGCAGCGATTAAGTGCCGATGAGACGCGTTATCAGATCGCCGAGTAGTCGAAATTCGACCCGCCGCGATGTCTTTTTTCGCCACATGAGTCCGATCTGACGGGTAATCGTCCGCTGATCAAAATGCCTCACTGACAGTGTCGTATTAGCGGTAATGCCAGCCTTTACCGCCATGCTCGGCAGTAACGTGACGCCGATGTCATTGGCCACCATCTGTACAATCGTCGCGAGACTCGTCGCCTGGTAGGGAATCGTAATTTGGGAGTCGCGCAGCTCACAGGCCTCTAGCGCATGATCCCGAAGGCAGTGCCCCTCCTCTAGTAACAACAAGGCTTCGCCACGAAGGTCCGCGCTCGTTAACCGTGAGCAGGTGGCCAGCGGATGAGATTGCGGACATGCCAGCAAAAATTCATCATTGAACAGTGGCATGGTTTCGACCTGCTCCGCTGGAAAAGGCAGCGCAAGTAACAGCACGTCAAGCTCACCCGCTTGCAACGCCGCCAGCAACGGCTGACTCAGAGCCTCTCGGATATACAACTTAAACTCCGGATAGAGGGCCCGAATTTCACCCAACAGCTCTGGCAACAAAAACGGGGCCACTGTTGGAATCACACCAAGCCGCATGCGCCCGTGAAAAGGCTGGCCCGCGCCCGCGCACAAGGACACTAAATCTTCGACGTCTACCAGCAGCTCGCGTGCCCGCGTGACCACCTGCTCTCCTGTCGTTGTCAGGAAGACCCTGCGATTGTTGCGCTCGATCAAACTCACGCCCAACACCTCTTCCAGCTCCAAAATGCCGGCACTTAGTGTGCTTTGGCTCACATGCGACGCGATAGCCGCCTGACCAAAATGTTGGTGCTGTGCAACGGCCGTCAGATAGCGCAGCTGTTTTAAAGTCGGCTGCCTCATCCCAGTACCCTCGCACGTACCCAAAGACCCGCAGCCACGGGCGTTCTCGCCTCACCGCTTCTCACTAGCGCACCTCCCAGTGGATCGTTTGGTTATGATTCGAGCTCATGAGATACATAGTAATCGTTTTTATCGATCGATTTTTTTTAAAATATCAGTAAGCCAAATATCAACGCCATCAGTATAGTAAGGAGTCAGTGGCATCTTGGTCCGAAACGGCTGATGCCAACCCGACTGTGTTCAGCGAATTTAAGGAGTACAAAATGGAATTGAAAGGCAGTGCAACCGAGCAAAATCTCAAGGACGCATTCGCGGGTGAATCTCAGGCTAACCGACGTTACCTGTATTTCGCCTCTAAAGCGGATGTTGAGGGTTACAACGACGTCGCGGCAGTCTTCCGCTCAACAGCAGAAGGCGAAACCGGGCATGCTCACGGACATTTAGAGTATCTCGAAGAGGTGGGCGACCCAGCAACGGGTTTACCAATGGGCGATACCAAGAAAAACCTCGAAGCGTCTATTGCGGGCGAGACCCACGAGTACACAGACATGTACCCAGGCATGGCTAAGTCGGCACGCGATGAAGGCTTTGACGAAATTGCGGATTGGTTTGAGACGCTTGCCAAGGCAGAGCGGAGTCACGCCAATCGCTTTCAAAAAGCGCTGGATAACCTCGACGACTAGTCACCTCCCGAGCAATCGGAACAGGGGTTAGATCAGGGGAGCCGTAACAGCTCCCCTTATTTTTTGCTCACCCTGTGCATCACACTGGGTTTCACACCGATTAATATCCGATGAGCATCAGCCAGTCATAACCGGCCACTGCCATCAGTGATAAGAGAGAGTTATCTGATGAGAGAAGGTAGCGTCGACGCCCCCACTCGACACCCAATTGAATGGAAAAGCGAATCGTTCTGGGATAAAGATGCCCTCAACGACGAGCTCGAACGCGTCTTTGATGTCTGTCATGGTTGTCGCCGCTGCGTCAGCCTATGTGATGCCTTTCCTACTCTTTTTGATTTGATTGACGAGTCGACCACCATGGAGGTCGATGGCGTTGATAAAGCAGATTTTGGCAAAGTGGCAGATCAGTGCTATCTCTGCGATCTCTGCTACTTGACTAAGTGTCCCTACGTGCCCCCTCACGAGTTCAATGTGGATTTCCCTCACTTGATGCTCAGGGCCAAGGCGCAACGATTTAAAGAGCAGGGCGCTTCCGTGCGTGACAAAGTGCTGACGAGCACCGATCGTTTGTTGTCAACCACCTCGATTCCGCTGGTCGACATCACGGTTAACGCGCTTAACAACACCGGCCTCTTCCGGAAAGCATTGTCAGCGACGCTGGATATTCACCATGAAGCGCCGCTCCCTGCACTGCACAGTAAAACGCTGAGAAAGCGAGTGAAGCCGCTACTGACAAACCTACCGGCACAAGCCGTCGGGGAAACGACCGGCAAAGTCGCGCTTTACGCAACGTGCTATGGCAATTACAACAGCCCTGCGATCGGCGAGGATTTTGTGAAAGTGTTTCAGCACAACGGCATCCACATCGATATTGTGCCCAAAGAAAAGTGCTGCGGCATGCCAAAACTAGAACTGGGTGACCTTGATAGCGTCGACGCGCTAAAAAAAGCGAACATTCCCGTGCTCGCCAAGTTAGTGGATGAAGGCTATGACTTGACCGCCCCCATCCCTTCCTGCGTGCTGATGTACAAGCAGGAATTGCCACTAATGTATCCAGATGACCCCGATGTCCTCAAGGTGCAAAAAGCGTTTTTTGACCCATTTGAATATCTTTGGCTCCGCCACAAGGGCGATGCGCTGAATACGAACTTTTCATCTGCGCTGGGAGATGTGGCCTACCAAGTGGCTTGTCACCAGCGCGTACAGAATATCGGTCTAAAAACACGCGATGTGCTAAATCTGGTTAATGATAGCGAGGTCACACCCTACGAGCGCTGCTCTGGGCACGATGGGACCTACGCGGTGAAGAAAGAGACTCGCGATAAGTCTGTCAAAATTGCGCGACCAACGGTGCGGAAAATTGACAAGCAAGCACCGGATCGATTTATAAGCGACTGCCCCATGGCTGGCGAGCACATTGCCAATCTGGCGGACAGCGTTCAAAAAGCAGAACATCCTATGACCCTACTGCGCGAGGCTTATGGGCTTTAATTCGCTACAGTGGTAGCAACACCATGTTAGACCAGTGAGGAAATGACTATGACGCAACTGACACGAGAAGACCTTTGGAGTCTGGAAGAATACGCCGCACGTCGAGCTGACTTTCGTGCAGAGGTTATGGCGCACAAAAAGACGCGCCAATTGCCACTGGGCGATCACGCGCGACTGTACTTCGAAGACGCTACGACCATTCGCTACCAGATCCAAGAAATGTTGCGTATCGAACGCGTCTTTGAGCCAGCTGGCATCGAAGAAGAGCTCAGCGCCTATAACCCACTGATTCCCGACGGCCACAATTGGAAGGCCACGTTTATGATCGAAATACCTGATCCTGAGCAGCGGGCTGTCCGGCTGGGACAGATGATCGGCATAGAAGATCAAGTGTGGCTGCAGGTCGGCGAGCTTGACCGCATTGTGCCCATTGCCGATGAGGATCTCGATAGAACCACAGCCGATAAGACGTCGTCTGTCCACTTTCTCCGATTTGAAATAACGCCTGAACAAATCAACGCATTGAAAGATGGCGCACCGCTGTTTGCTGGAATCGATCACCCGGGGTATCCGGTTGAACATCATGAGGTGGCGGCAGAGATTCGCGCTTCGCTGGTGGCTGACTTGGTGGTGACTGAACACTGATCACCGGCCACATCGACACGTCCCGCAGGGAGAACATACGTGACCTTAGTTGTATTTGATCTCGACGGGACATTACTGAACAAGCAGTCTGAAATTTCAGCCTACACGGCAGATACCTTGGCGATGATGCGCTCGCGCGGTATTGCTTATACCGTGGCGACCGGACGAACTTTGCAGGCGGCGGCAGCCCCGCTCAAAGACCATCACTTTGTATTACCGATGATTTTAAAGAATGGGGCCATTATTTGGTCCCCCGATGAGTGCCGCTACAGCCATCATCACCTCCTCACACCTCAAGAGGTGTGGCATGTCTTGGCGGCCTTTACCCTGAGTGACTTAACGCCCTTTGTTTTTACACTTAACGCCAATCAGCAACATGCCCTGTACCATGGCCCTTTAAAAAGTAGCAGCGAACAAAAATTAGCCGACCTGTTTGAAGAAGAGCGGCATCTTCCCTTAGAGCCACTCACGGCCATGCCCAACGACGTCAGCGTAATAAATCTATTTTCTTTGGGTGGCGCTCAAGCGGTCGACCGCGTGCGGAGCAGCATTGCCGATGAACCTCACCTTGTGGCGTATGCGGGAACGGCAGTAGAAGAAAGAGACCTGCACTGGCTAGATATTCACCACAGCCTGGGCAGCAAGGGAAATGGAATCAAGCATTTAAGATCAGAACTTTCGGTAGAGCATGTCATTGCTTTTGGTGACGGTGATAACGATTTCAGCATGTTTGAGTGCGCTACGGAGTCTTACGCCACGGCAAACGCCGACCCGCTACTCATTCAGGTCGCAGATGACGTTATTGGGCATCATGATGAAGATGGCGTGGCCCGCTTTCTCAGGAAACGCTTTGACCTAGCTTAGCTGGGGTTGTCCTGAGCATGATCTGCCCCAGCATTCCGTACTTGAATGAGCCATACCCCTACCAAAATCAGCAACAGCGCAACGAGATGCTGCCAACCCCATGGCTCTGACAAAAACACGGTGCCCGCTACGAACGCGACTGCCGGGATCATATAGTTAATGGTCGATAGAAAACCCGGGCCACGCTCACTGACGACGACGAAAAAGGCCCATGTTGCGAGTCCCGTTCCCATCACACCGAGGATGAAGAGCACACTGACAGCCTCAGCAGTAAAGGCGAAGCCTGCGCCAGCGCTTTGCAGCAGGCAAGCCGGAATCGCCAGTATCAAGCCACCCACGGCCAAAGTACCTAAGGATAACGCCACCGGATCGGCGTCGGGTATGCGCTTAGCGTACACCCCATTAAACGCGTAGCTTAGCGTGGCCAAAAGGGTCGCCAGTTGGCCCGGCAACTGGCCCTGAGTGCCGCTTCGAAAAAGATCACCGCCGACTAACAAACCCACTCCCGCAAACCCCATCAGGACGCCACAGAAACGAAGCCAGGTTAGCGGCTCATGTTCTAATAACCAGTGTGCCAATAAGAGCGTCGCGATAGGCATCAACGCCATCAAAATGCCGACCTCAGCAGACGGCACCGACAATTCTGCCCAGGCAATCAGCGAAAAGGGAATAATGTTGCCGGCCACGCTCAGCAAGATCAGTCGGGGCCACCAGACGACCCCCAAAGGCCATGATCCCCCTTTCCAGCGCCAGACACCCCACATGACTACAGCGCCCATCCACAGTCGACACCAGACAATAAACGTCGGGTGCAACGAGTCCAACGCAACGGCAATCAGGGCAAAGGCAAATCCCCAGACCAGAACCAGATAGCCCAGTAGAGCCCAATGCTTGAGCGGTGATGTCTGCATAAATAAGAACTTAGTCAGTCATGAAGGCGCACAAAAAGTGCCACATCAATATAACCGAAGTTTTGCTAAGCTCTCCAGAATTATCACTGCGTAAGAGCTCGCACTATGGTTCGCCCAGCACCTAGCCCAATAGACGACCCAGATGCCTACGTTGAATACGTCTCTCAATTCGGCATGCCTATTAAGCCGCAGGTAGTGGCTGCGGCGGCATTGGCAAGAGCGTGGTTCAAGCCGAGATTTGTCGGCCTCGACAATCTTCCGACAGGCCCTGCGCTACTTATCGGCAATCATGCCTTCATGGCGCTGGACGCGTTTGTTTTTCACACCTTCTTATACTACGACCACGGTCGCTACGTAAAAGGGCTCGGCGATAAGAGCCTCTTCGCTAATCCACACTACGCGTCACTTGCCCACGCAATGGGTGCCGTCTCGGGTCAAGCGTCCATCGTCCAGAGACTGATGTCGCAAGGAAAGGATCTGTTGCTCTACCCGGGGGGCGCCTACGAATCCATCAAACCGCCTGAAGCCCTCTATCAGCTGCAATGGAAAGAGCGCTACGGCTTTGTCAGACTTGCCGCTGAAGCAGGCTATACCGTGGTGCCCATCGCCTCTGTCGGTCCAGATGAGTATTACAACCAAGCCCTATCTGCAGCCGAGGTCTATCAGTCAGCACCCGTGCAAGCACTGATAAGGGCCGGCGTGCTGCCATCTGATTTACGAGAAGATCTGGTGCCTCCCATTCCCGCAGGCATGCTCGGGGGCCCACTACCCAAACCTAAGACGACTTACTTCGCAATTGGAAAGCCGATTTCTCTGAGTCAGCACCAGGGCAAAACACTCACCACGCGGCAGCTGAGCACGCTCCGTCGTCAGTTTGCCAAAGCCATCGATCGTGAAATTCGCGATTTGCTGGTGCTGCGCGAACAAGAAAGACACAAAGACGGATGGCTTCGCCGGCTCCTGTCAGCCTAATTACAAGGTGACGCAAACCATCGCCACACTGACACGCTTCGCTTTTTGGTTTATCGCGATATTAGTCGCCCTATGGACAGTGGTGTCTGTTACGGTCGCCCCGGCCTTTTTTGTCGAGGTTAACTCTTACGCAGTCGATCAAGATCCGGGTAGTCGCGGCCTTGATTTTGACGACATTGAGATCGAGAGCGATGGCGTCGCATTGGCGGGCTGGTGGATACCGGCAGAAAACCCCATAGCTGAATTGATATTTGTGCATGGTGCTGGCTCCAATCGCATCTCTGCGTATATTGGCTCCCTTGAGTTTTACGCCACGCTAAACGAACTCGGCATTTCAGTCATCGCCATGGATCTGCGGAACCACGGTAACTCGCCCATTACCGATGCGCAGTTGCATATGGGTGCCACCGAGTGGACTGACGTAGTAGCAGCAGCACAGTGGCTTGACAGCACGCAGGCCATCGCACTCCCTCGATTCGTACTCGGCGCGTCCATGGGAGGCAGCACAGTGATTCGCGCGCTTCATCAGGGCTTGCAAGTGACAGGCACGATTCTCTTGGACCCGCAATTAGGCGTACTCGATAGCTTGATGCAGGGCGCAAAGGTCGTCACCGGCCTGCCGGCGCCGCTGTTCGTTCTCGCAGCCCAGGCAGCCATCTGGCAATACGACCTCCCCGCCGGATCTCACAGCCCGCTGACGCAAGCCGCCGCCTTGCAACAACCTATCCTGCTGCTGCAGGATTGGGACGATCCCGTCACGCGTTCCCACTTTGCTCAGTCCCTAGCGGACCAGAACCCACAGGTACAGCTGAAAAAAGTGCCTCACATTGCCCCTGGCGATCCCTGTATTCGCGGCAAGGGGAACTGGGGCTCTCACGTCGCATCCCACCCTTGTCATCCAGCGTGGACACGACAACAAGTCGCTGCTTTTATTAATCAACGTATTAACGAACGTCCTGCCGATACTAGCCCCCTAAAATAACGCTCATCTAGTGCACGTTTGCTCGCGTATACACCGCAATTCAACAGGACTGTATGACTATGAAGAAGCTACTGACGGCAACATTACTCACCTCATTGCCACTGGTATCCGCTGCTTGCCCGGAGTTTTTAGATCACTCTATGCGCAAGCTTGCGTCAAAAGACTCTGTGCAATTCTGCGATGCCTATGAGGGCAAAGCGCTGCTTATCGTGAATACGGCCAGTTACTGTGGGTATACCCCCCAGTTCGAGGGCCTGGAGCAGGTGCACCAAGACTATCGCGAACGCGGTCTGGTCGTACTTGGCTTTTCGAGCGACGATTTTTTTCAAGAAGACAATGACGAAGGCGATGCCGCAGAAGTCTGCTTCGAAAAGTATGACGTCAGCTTTCCCGTGATGGCGACCTCCGCTGTTCGCGGCAGCGATGCGAATCCGGTTTTCAAAGGCCTGGGCGAAGCAGCGGGTTATCCACGATGGAACTTTAACAAATACGTGGTTTCTTCGACCGGTGAGGTCGTTGGCCATTTCGGAAGCGGTGTCGCCCCAGACAGTGACGAACTAATGGTCGCCATCAAAGCAGCGCTCCCCGACCCCAGCAGCTAATCTAACGGCGCATGAGCGGGGAATGTGTGTGCTGTCAGCGTCGCGTGCCGCTGACCTTCCACCACCTCATCCCCAAAAAAGTCCATCGCCGAGCTCATTTCCGGCGGCGTTACACCAAGCAAACGCTACAGAGTGGCATTCACGTGTGCCGCCTTTGTCACCGTGGCATTCACCGGCAGTACGATGAGATGACCCTCGCTCGCGATTACTGCACTGTGGAGGCGATTACCCAAGACGCGGTGTTGTCACGCCACTTTGAATGGGTAGCCAAGCAGCGGGAGCAGTCCAACCAGTAAGTGAGGCAGGCTCGTGTCGGGAGGAAAGGCGGCGCCCAGCGGTATTGATTCGGAGACCTGCTTGGCGCACGGGGCTCACTGAAAACGTGGCGCGCTTGCAATGATGCGGGTTCGGGGTCTCTATTCGGAGTCGCTAGGCGTCGCCGTCTCAATTTTGTCAACAACGCGGACAACGGCCTCGGCGATAACTTCGGGGACTTCTTCCTGGAGGAAGTGACCCGCATCCGTTTCAGTTGCCAGAGCATTTGGAAAACGCCGCTTCATCACAGGAAGCGCTTGCCCCAGTATCGGGTCACTGTTACCCCAAACAAGCTCAGCTGGAATATCGAGCGTACCGACATAAGCGTCGATGACCCGCATGGTCGGAGTGCTAGGGTGATCTGGCCCGTCGGGTACCATCCTCATGAGCGCAACTGGCGCCTTGGCATTACCACTGTCGAGGACCGGCCTGGCATAAAGAGATTTGACTGTCTCATTGATTGAGTCCGGATCACCCTGCGCCCGATGGAGTTGATCGAAAATTGTGGTGAACACCTCCATTATCAGCTCACCAATCACGGGCGATTTGACGACAGCATGCGCCCTCGACAGATCAGCTTTTTCGGTCGGCGCGGTGAATGCAGTATTCATTAAGACAGCACCTTTCAACAGGTCCGGTGACATGGCCAGCGCACCCATACCAACAGGGCCACCCCAATCCTGACCCACATAAACCAGTTCGGTGAGCTCGAGCTGTTCAAGAACGTTGCTCATCCAACGGACATGGGACTCGAGTTTGTGTTCGCTCACTGGGATTTTGCTGGAGAAACCCAGGCCGACCATCGTTGGCATGATGACCCGTATCCGATCAGTCGGTAATTTAGCCGCGACCTTTCGATAGAGAAGCCCGGAAGTCGGGTTACCGTGCTGCAGGTAAACAGGATAACCAGTGCCGACCTCCAGCACATGAATCTTAATGCCGGGTTCCACTTCAACGAGATAGCTTTTGTAGTCCTCGGTAAGCACCTCGGTGACATATTTAGGGAGTGGATAAGCCTCAAATTCGCCGGCATCAAGCGTTACCGTGCCAGCTCCCTCTGGTGTGATTAGTTCACCGCCTCGGGTTATCCACGTCGCCAACAGCATAGCTAATGCCAGAATTGAGGTCGTGATGAGTAATAGTGGTTTGAGCATAAAGAATCCTCGATAAGAGTGTTCATTAGGGGCTGGTAGGGTCATCTCCCCAGAGGACATTCATAACGCGTCGCACATTGGCGTCCAAGGCTTGCTCACCAGCAATGACCAGATCAGCATACTGGCTAGCCGTCGATCCCTGGGTCATAAACGTTTCCTCCGCTCGAGCCCAAAATCGGGCAATCGATGCTTCATCGCGGCCCCGATCTCGCTGATCTCGCTGCAAACGTCTTTGCCAGCGCACTGTGCGGTCTGCTTCCACGTAAATCACTTGGTCGTACAGGTCTCGCAATGAGGCGGTGGCGGTGACTAAGATCCCTTCCACCACAATCCATTTGCGGGAGATGATTTCTACCGTCTGCGCCTGGCGGCAGTGCGTCTCAAAATCATAACAAGGCTGCTGTATCGTCTGACCACGCTTTAAGGCCAACACGTGCCGCTCAAACAGTGCTAGGTCCAATGCGTCAGGATGGTCGAAGTTAGTGCGCTCGCGCTCCGTCAATGAGAGATGTGCGAGGTCATGGTAATAGGCGTCAACTGTCAACACCGTGGCAAATGACGAGCCTATCTCCGATACTAATGCGTCGGCTAATGTCGATTTACCACTACCCGATCCACCTGAAATGGCAATGACATAATGATCCGCCGCGGGAGGGCGATTGCTCACTGCCATGAACGCTTATTCTGGGTAATACACGCTGCCATATTCCGCCTCTAGTGCCTCGCGGATCACACGCTGCTCCTGTGGCGCGTCGATGGCAGCACAGTACCCCGACTCCCATGCCGAATAAGCATCATAATCGGGCGTGCCTACCGCGGTCAGCAGCTCCCAGACCAACAAACACCGCTCGAGCTCTGACACGACCTGACTGCGGGCTACCTGTTCAAGGAGCGCGGCTAAAGTCGGTACGTCGTCACTCAATGTCAAAGCATCGCCGCTATCAAGCGTCATGAATGCCGGCTGAGACGCGTCATAGCGGGGCCAATCGATTTCATTCGGTAGACGCGGTGCTCCCTCCCTGGCGAAACTGCCCCACGCCGACATCATCACCTCGGTCATCTCTTGAGCTGATTCAGAATCGGGATACATATAGTCACCGATAACACCGAACATAGGAGCTCCCATGATGAACGCAATCTCACTTGCGTGAGTCGCTCCTAAAATAGTGGAAAACGGCACCAGATAGTTGTCAGCCTGCTCATCCCAGTCGTAACGATAAGCATAAAGATCTTCGTATCCCGCAGCCTGCATGGCGCTGAGCGGCACATCCACCGCGCTCAACTTCCATCCGCGCGATCTCATGTCCGCCCAAAAACCATACAAATCAGGGTCTTTGACACGCAGCTTTGCTGGAAACAGTTTCGAAAAAGGATAACTGACATCGATAAAATAACGATTTAAGCCAATCCAAAGCGTAATCTCATCACGGTTAGTCCCCGCCATGACGGGTATATTTTTCGCGTATCGCGGGTCTGCTAAGGCGGCCTGCAGCCCCATCTCGGGAATGACCACGCCATCGGCGATGACCGCTGGCTGAATATGGCCCTCACTCAATTCAAAATACGATTTCAATAACGCTGGTGCACTCACACCGCGGAGGGTTTCAGCGCTCACCGTATCGTTGTCTAGCGCCAGCGCTTCGGCCACCTCCCAGCTGCCCCTTGACACTCTGGGATACTGACGCTGGGCATTGTGCGCTTGGTCCCGCGTAACACTGCGCACGTGCCCAGACTGGGCAATCGCTCGGTGAAACAACCCCTCAGCCATCGGCGAGGCCAATAAACTAAACACGTTGCGCCCTCCCGCGCTCTCGCCGAATAGCGTTACGTTGGCTGCATCTCCGCCAAAATCAGTGATGTTGCGCTGTGTCCAGCGTAACGCCTCGATGATATCGAGCGTGCCAAAATTGGCGAGTGCGGGGGCATCTAGCGCGCTTCCATTGAGTGCCGGATGACTGAACCATCCCAGCGGACCGAGCCGGTAGTTGATGACCACCACCACGACCTGCTGTCGAGCAGCCAGCCGGGCGAAGTCATAAGTCCCTTTATGCCCCGTCAGGTTGCTGCCGCCATGCACCCAGACCATGACCGGCCAGCGCGCTGACTCTTTTTGACCATCGGGCGCATAGATATCGAGGTACAGACAATCCTCGGTGCCGAGATAATCGTCCTCACCCTTGTTCTGACCTGAGGCTTGGCTCTGTGGCTGAGGACACATCACCGGCTCGGCGAATGGCTCAACGATCGCATCGGCGTGCTCAAACTCGACCGGCGCGTGCCAGCGTCGGTCACCGCTAGGAGGCAATGCAAAAGGAATATCGCGAAACACGTGGGCGCCCTCAGGCCCCATCGCCGCAGACACTGTGCCACTCGTGGTGCGTACCGTATGGCCCGACCGCGCACCGTCTGACACGGCGGAATGGTTCTGAGCCGAGCAAGACAGCAAGATTCCCGCCAAGAGGCCAGAGACTAATGTGCCGAGCAACAGTGTCTTCATAAGTTAGCTGCCACTGAAAAGAAACGAGATCATAGTTCGTTAGTACGCTTCATCGCATCAGTCAGACCAGCCAAACTGGGCGGGCATCCATGCCGCTTCCCTCGGTCAGGACTCAGACGCTCCGGGGCGCGAGACGCCGCGTGCTTAGCGCGCCTCGTGCTCCGCCACACTGTGCTCGACCCATGCCATCAGGAGCTTGTAACCCACCGACAACATGACAGCGCCGACGAAAAGGCCGATTAAACCCTCTGCCGCCAGCCCACCTAACGCCCCGACCAATACAATCGGCATCGGCGTCTCGACACCGCGGCCTAGCAGGATAGGCTTCAGCACATTATCCGCCATGCCCGCCAAGAATAAATAAACACTCCCAACCACATTACTGGCTAACGAGCCGTCGCCCACCAACCACAGCCACGCGATCACCGGGATCACGACAAGAGACCCCGGCAATTGGACCACGCCTATCAGCAAAACCGCGAATGCAAGCACACTTGCGCCTGGAATCTCTAACGCTAAAAACCCAATCCCCAAGGCTAAAGCCTGCAGGAACGCCACACCTACCACACCGTTCGACACAGAGCGCACCGTTGCGACTACCAACGCGTGGAGCTCCTCACCGCGCTCGTGGTCGGCAATAGTGCCCAACACGCGACGCATCTGATGCTCTCCTTGGCTCGCGTTACCCATCATAAAACCAGCAAGCACCAACGCCACCAGAAACAGCAGCAATGTTAGTACCGTATTAGCAACGGCACCGAACAATACCTTGCCACCTGCGATGAGCTGCGGCTGCATCTGTTTCACCGCAGAGACGAGGTCTTCATGAGCTCGATCCCATAGCTCAAATAAGGCGGGGCCGATCACCGGCCATTCGGCCACAGCCGGATCTGCGACTGGCACAGTAAACTGCTGATCGGTTAGCAATAACGTCCACTCATCCGCATGATCCGCGAGGGAAATCCCTAACGTCACTAATGGAACACCGATGATGAGAAAGCCACACAACACAAAGACAATGGCCGCTTTGCCCTCACTCAAATGCAAACGCCCGGCAAGCCACGCGTTCAGCGGATAAAGCGACACCGCAAGAATCACTGACCACAGCAAAAGTGGTAGAAAAGGCGCAAACGTCTCAACACAAAACCACACGATCGCTAGCAACAAAAACAGACGCACATAGACTTGCATTAAGTCCTGCGACAGTAGCTTGCGAATCACACTGAAATCATCGTTCACGCCGTGCTCCTTAACATTATGTGCATTGCGTCAACCAATCGCCGCCGCAAGGGGCGCTCTTAACGCCCCTTCCACTCGGGCTTTCGCTTCTCTGCGAAAGCAGTGGCCCCCTCGATCGCATCTTCACTGCTGAAGACCGATTGCGTAAAGTGGCCTTGCTTGGCGAAAGCCTCATCATCAGTCCAGTCGCGCGACGCCTTGATGATCGCCTTGCTGACTTTGACCGCCATAGGACCATTCTCCGCAATCCGCTGCGCCAACGCCTTGGCAGTCGACAACGCCTCACCGTGTGGCGTGACGTGATTGATCAAACCCATGGCCATCGCACGCTCGGCATCCATAAATTCGCCTGTCAATGCCAACTCCATCGCGACACGATAAGGAATTTGTGACGGCAAACGAACGAGCCCTCCCGCGGCGGCGACCAAACCCCGCTTTACCTCAGGAATACCAAACTTGGCAGAGTCTGCCGCGACGATTAAATCACAGGCAATCGCCAATTCGCAGCCGCCGGCCAACGCGTAGCCTTCGACGGCCGCAATGAGTGGCTTATCCGCGGATCGCTCCGTCATGCCACCAAACCCCCGACCCTCAACCTCAGGGAACTCCCCAGAGACAAAAGCCTTCAGATCCATACCCGCGCAAAAACTGCCACCGGCACCCGTGAGCACCCCGACCCGCAGCCCGTCGTCGGCATCTAATGTATCCAGCGCGGCGGCAATGCCCTCAGAAACCGACCGATTCACTGCGTTTTTGGCTGCCGGTCGATTAATGGTGATCACGAGGACGCCGTCTGCCGCTTCGGTCAATACAGTTGCTTCTTCAGTCATGATTATTCTCCTTTAACGTGGCTGCATCCGGATCCCACCATCCATTCGGATGCATTCACCGTTGATGTAATCGTTATCGATAATCGCCGCCGCTAGTTGGGCGATCTCTTCAGGCCGACCCAGTCGCTTTGGATACAGTACGGACTGAGACAGCGATTCAACAAACTCGGGGGTCAAACCGTTGAATAAGGGCGTATTGATTAAGCCGGGAACGATGGTGTTCACGCGAATACCGAGCGAGGAGAGATCTCGCGCAATCGGCAAGGTCATGCCAACAATACCGCCTTTGCTCGCACTATAAGCCGCCTGCCCCATCTGCCCCTCATAGGCAGCGATTGACGCGGTATTGATAATCACGCCACGCCCGTTATCGTCTGTCACGGGATCGTTCTTCGCCATGACTTCGGCACATAAGCGCAACACATTGAAGCTGCCAGTCAGGTTAATGGCGATGACCTTATTCCATAAATCGAGGGGGAACGGACCGTCTTTTCCTAAGGTCTTGGCCGCGTTACCAATGCCCGCGCAGTTGACGCAGACGTGAATGGTGCCGAAGCCCGCGACCGCCGCCTCAATCCCACTTTTGACCGAGGCCTCATCCACCACGTTAACGTTGGCAAAAACACAATGGTCCGCGCCCAATTCGGCGACCATCGCATTGCCGGCTTCCTCATTCAGGTCAAAGATCACCACTTTACCGCCCGCACCAGCAATGCGCCGCGCCACCGCCTGACCAATACCTGACGCGCCACCGGTTACGACAGCCACTTTCCCATTTACATCCATTACTTCACTCCTCTCACGATATGATTTTAATCTCAGGCATCCGTCAATCGACGGACAATATTGCGTTCCTCAGCACTGACAGTGATATGCGCCCCCATTGGATCTCCATCCCGGAACCAACTCAGCAAAGCATCATCTGTAGGGTCAGCGATACCAACCCAACGACGCTCATCAGCCAACTGCCGACCCACCACGATGGCACGGGTAGTACCATCCTTCTGCTGGACGGTATAACTTTCTATCCACCCAGGACCATCTGGCTTTTCAATCGTATCGACAAGCGTTGGCAGATCCGGCTCGCTCACGCGCTCGGGGAAGGGACTACTCACATTGGCATAAATACCCACAGCGTGCTTGGAGAGGTATCCACCATTCGCCCCAACAAGCCCATAACTGGGCTCGGATCTCGCTCGCAACCAGTGCACCATTTCGGCGATGCCATGCGTCGAGTAATTGTTACCGGGACCGCCAAAAAAAGACAAGCCACCCGTCAACGTCAAGGGACGCGGATCATCGAGCGAGACCCCCAGGGCATCCATCGCACACCATACCGCAATCGGGAAGCAGGAATATAAATCCATCGCACCCAGCTGCTGGGCTTCAATGCCAGCATTGCGCAGCGCGCCATGATAAGCCGCTGTCATCGACTCAGCCTGAGCGAGTGATGGACGATTCAGCACCGCTGGCTCCGACCCCGTGGCGTGACCATGGAGAAAAACAGCTCTATCCGCTACACCCAGCGACTCTGCTGTTTCGTATCGGGTCAACACCAGCGCAGCAGCTTGATTAACACCATCTTTGGCCACCATCGACTTTAGGTGGGGATCGCTGATCATCCGATTTTTTTGCGATTCGTCACGAATGGCTTCGAGCGTGGCTGGCGCCTCAAACATGGCATAAGGATTACGCGCGGCAACCTCGGCAAAACGAGACATTAACCCCCCTAACTCCTCCCGGTAGGCCGCCTTATCCAGACCCAACTCGCCGCGTCGGGCCTGTTCCTGCAATGGATAAATATCCACCGGCGCGAAGGCACCGTGACGATTCAATTCAGTGTCGAAGAGAAGGTCCATCACCGCTCCTCGATCATCAGTGTGGCCCACTGGGTCCTCATCCCAGTTCACCGACTGACCCATACGCTGTAAATGGCGTGAGGTCGCAATCGCCTCAGTGCCGCAAATTATCGCCGCGCGGATCTCACCGTCTCTAATCGCGCTACCTAATTCGTATACCAGTCTTTGCGGCTCGTCGCCGCAGGAACGAGAATAAATGGCAGATGCATTGGGTAGACCCAGCTGCTGAATAATGGACAGTGGCGGGCTAGTGCTGCGTCCAAACGGCGCAATCACGGGCGCCATCGCCTCGGGCACAGAGTCGACGAAGAGCCTGACGCAGGCCAATCGGTCTACCAGCGTCGCCAGCGTCTCTTGAGCACCCGTATCAGCTAGCGCCGCCTGGCAGGCTCTGGCCCCCAATTGCTGCGGCGTCAGGCCTACAAATTGATCATCTATATGCTCTGTTGCCTGCCCGGCGCCCAGTAGTACGGGGGTATTGGGATCGACTCTCATATCAAACCTGTAATCTGGCCAAACCAGCCTGAGCAATTGCTGTAAATGACGCCGCACTGAGCGAGGCTCCACCGACTAAGGCACCATCAACCCCTGCACAATCAAAAAGTGCGCGAGCATTATCGGCATTAACGCTGCCACCATATAAAACAGGCACTGTTACCCCTTTATCGAAGTGAACTATGAGCGCAGCCTTAATCACGGCATGCATTTCCTCAACCTGCGCTACCGAAGCGGTAAGACCTGTCCCTATCGCCCAAATAGGTTCGTATGCCACTAGCAGTCTCGATGCGTCCACACCGGCGAGCACCGCCTGGAGCTGACTGGCGACTACTGCGTCTTGATTCCCCGCCTCTCGGGCACCTTGGCTCTCGCCCACACACAGCACGGCCATCAAGCCTGCCTGCTGCGCAGCGTGCAGTTTCTCGGCAATGAGGGCGTCGGTTTCCCCCTGATCTGCCCGGCGTTCAGAGTGACCAATGATGACAAATCGGCAACCCCAATCGACCAGCATGCTGGCCGATACCTGCCCCGTGTGCGCACCTTCACTCTCTGGGGCACAATCCTGCGCAGCCAGCGCCAACTGAGGCAATGACTCAGACATGAGCTGTAGATAGGGGTGCGGCGCGGCTACTGCGACATGCAGAGCCTCTGACACCGGAACAGCCCACTGCTCAGCAAAGACGGCAATCGCCTCTCGGCTGCCGTTCATTTTCCAGTTTCCGATCAAATAAAGATGCGTCATGGGGTGTCAGTCATTTCGTTCGCGCGTGAAGATAGCAGACCCTGAGGCAACGATCACGCCTTCTCTACCGGGCAATCTGGATGAGCGCCCCATTCTGCCCATGAACCGTCATAAACTGACACGGGCAATGGGTACAACTCAAACAACGCCAAAGCCAATAGGCAAGCAGAAATGCCCGACCCGCAGGTGGTGACGACCGGGGTTGACCGATCGATACCCATTTCGCCAAAGAGCATCGCCAACGCATCTTCAGACACCAATACCGATGGCTCTCCCGCCGTTACTTTGGCGTAGTGAAGGTTGCGAGCACCTGGCATATGGCCAGGTCGAACCCCGGGCCTTGGTTCGGGCTCGGCGCCAGCAAACCGCGACGCTGAGCGAGCATCCACGACAATTGCGGAGTGATGTTCAAGGTGTGAGGCGACATCATCCATGTCGGCCACCCACTCCGGGTTATACTCAGCTGAGAAGGGCTTATTGGGGGCGCGAAGAGGACTTTTTGAAGCCGTCGTCGGCTGCGCTGCAGCAAGCCAGGCGGGCAACCCCCCATTGAGGACTCTGACCGATTGGTGCCCGAAGACACGAAACATCCACCACGCTCTCGGCGCAGAAAACAAACCCTTGGTGTCGTAGATCACCACCTCCGTATCAGCGCCAATACCCAACGCATGCATCTGCTCGGTAAACATCGATGCGGTCGGCAGCATGTGGGGACAAGGATGCGTGGCGTCAGATACGGCATCGATGTCAAAAAAATGTGCACTTGGGATGTGACGGGCAAGGTACTCAGCACCAGGGTCACGCGCATCGGTTGGGAGATACCAAGATGCGTCCAGAATGACAAGATTTTCGTCTGACTGTCGCGCTACCAAATCCGCGACAGACATCAAGGACGTTAAGCGATGCATCTCATAAGATCCTCAGTCATCGGGACACAGGGGGATCAGCACTTCGTGTAAAGGGTGCAGGCTGAAGATAGAAAAGAGAGTGTAATCGCTGTTTCCGTCGATGAACACATCGGCGTATTCAGCCCAGCATGCGCTGTGCGCCGCAATAAACCTGCTAGAGCACAGAAACAGTGTTTCACATTCGGCTCAGTTTGGTCACAATGGCCCGCTGCGCCATTGTGCGCGTCATTTCATAGGAGAGACACCATGGCTTCAACTACGATTCAGTGTACAGACGGTTTTGAACTGGGCGCCTATGAGGCTGTGCCCGCTGGCGACGCCAAAGGCGCTGTTGTCGTGATACAAGAGGTGTTTGGTGTCAACTCTCACATCCGTTCAGTGGTCGATGACTATGCGGCCGAAGGCTTTTATGCCATTGCACCGGCAATCTTTGACCGACTGGAACGCGATGTTCAGCTCGATTATTCCGAATCTGGCATGACAAAAGGGATCGAACTCGCCTTTCAGCAACTGGACATGACGCAAACTCTCGCTGACTTGCAAGCCACAATCGGCCATGCGTCACATCACGGCAAAGTGGGCATCGTGGGATACTGCTTTGGCGGACTGCTCACCTGGCTATCAAGCTGCCAATTGGAAAACGTATCTGCTGCCTCAGCCTATTACGGCGGCGGCATTCCTGATAACGCGGCCCTTTCTCCGTCTTGCCCTACTATTCTCCATTTTGGCGAACTTGACGCGCACATTCCACTAGCGTCAGTAACCGCATTTCAGGAGCAAAAACCCGACTTGCCGGTGCACATTTATGCGGCAGACCATGGCTTTAATTGCGACCAGCGCGATGCCTATGACGCCACTGCTGCTACTACGGCTAAGGCGCGAACGCTAGCACTGTTTTCTGCAGAGCTGGGCGCTTAGGTCGCTACGCCATGAACATCGGCATCATCACTGGGAGTCACCGCCGAGACTCCCAAAGCGCAAAGGTAGGTCGCTTCCTGACAACGCTCCTGAAAACTGAATTTGGGGCTAACACATGGATGCGCGACCTAGGTGCCGAGCCTCTCCCCCTTTGGGATGAAGACATCTGGAATGACGGGCCACAATGGAATCAACTGAAATCGCTGAGCGCGCAGTTAACAGAGAGCGACGGGCTAATCATCGTCGCGCCGGAATGGCATGGCATGGCCCCTGCCGCGATCAAAAACTTCTTTTTGTGTGTTGGCATGCCTGAGCTGGCGCATAAACCGGCGCTTGCCTGCGCGGTGTCTGCCGGTGAAGGCGGCGCCTATGTCATCGCCGAACTGAGAATGAGTAGCTACAAAAATAACCGGCTCTGCTGGCTCCCGGAGCACTTGATTGCGCGTTCAGTCAAGGCTATTTGCAACGCTGACGCCACATTGAATGACACAGACCTTCAGACTGAATTTAGCGCCAGAGCGCACTATGCCATCACGCTGCTACTGGGCTATGCCAAAGCACTCAGGCCAGTCAGAGAAGACACACAAATTGATCACAGCGCGTTTATGAACGGAATGTAAATCGTTTCAGCTGAGGGCTCGATAACCGCCACCGTAAAAGATGAGGGGAGACGCATCTTGCATCGTCATGTCGCGCACCTCTCCGAGAATAATTTGATGATCTCCTCCCGGATGAACTGCGTGCGTGGCACAGGAGAAATGCACGTGCGCGCCAATCAACTGCGGTTCGCCAAAAGGCCCCTCAACAAAGTGCTCTTCAAGGGCCGCATGACCACCACGCTGGGCGTAATGAGTTGATAATGCGGCCTGCTCCTGCCTTAAAATGCTGATGCCAAAATGGGGGCATTCCGTATAAACCTGAAGATGGTCAGAGGTATTTTGAATACTCCAGAGTACCAATGCCGGCTCGAGTGAAACAGATGAGAATGAGTTGACGGTCATCGCCAGAGGTCCCAGCGTTTCATCGATTACGGTGACCAAACAAACTCCCGTGGCGAATGACCCTAGCGCTTGTCGAAAATGACTTGAATCCATATTGCTTCGTCTCGTTATTCACTCATCCGTCGCGGCTGCCGCACCAGCCTCGACCCACTGCTCAGCTCGCTCTCTCGCTAGCGATCGAGCCCACCCATCAAGATGTATTTAATATCTAAATAATCTTCGATGCCGTACTTCGATCCCTCACGCCCAGAGCCTGACCATTTGACCCCACCAAAAGGCGCCATTTCATTTGAAATAATGCCTTCGTTAATGCCCACCATCCCGTAGTCAAGTGCCTCAGCCACTCGCCATACTCGCCCAATATCACGGGTATAGAAATAAGCGGCCAGCCCAAACTCCGTATCATTAGCCAGTGCAATAGCTTCGGACTCATCATGAAATACGGTGACGGGCGCAACTGGACCAAAAATCTCATTGCGAAACACCGCCATATCCGGCGTCACATCCGTCAATATCGTCGGTTGATAAAAGCATGGCCCTAAATCGGAGCGTGCGCCCCCTAGCGCGACAGTCGCCCCTGCGGCGGTCGATAAGGCCACCAATCGCTCCACGTCGTCTACGGCTCCCTCGTTAACCAGAGGCCCCTGATCGGTAGCAGGATCGAGTCCGTCGCCCATTTTGAGCGCCGCAGTCGCAGCCACCAACCGATCAACGAACTGCTCGTAGACCCGATCTTGCACCAAGATTCGATTGGTACAGACGCAGGTTTGCCCACTATTTCGATATTTCGATACCAGGGCACCCGCCACGGCCGCATCGATATCAGCGTCGTCAAAAACAATGAAAGGCGCATTGCCGCCCAACTCCATCGAGGTGCGCTTCAAGGTTTGCGCGCAGGCTTGCTCCAATTGTCGACCCACATCGGTCGAACCGGTAAAGGTAAGCTTACGCACGATCTGGCTTTCTGTTAACGCAGGTCCAATGTCAGATGACGCGCCCACGACAACATTCACAACACCCGACGGCACCCCTGCGCGGTGTGCCAGCTCTGCCATCGCCAAGGCAGATAATGGGGTCTCTGAAGCCGGCTTGATCACAATGGAACAGCCTGCCGCCAGCGCCGGAGCCGCCTTGCGGGCGATCATCGCGTTTGGGAAATTCCATGGTGTAATCGCTGCAACCACGCCCACGGGCTGTTTAATACAGACCACACGCTTATCTGCCGAGGGAGCCGGTATCACATCGCCATCGATTCTTTTCGCTTGTTCGCCAAACCACTCCATAAACGCGGCGCCATAGGCTACCTCACCGCGGCTCTCGGCAATCGCTTTACCCTGCTCGACCGTCATAATGGTTGCGAGGTCTTCCTGGTGCGTCATCATTAAGTCAAACCAGCGGCGCAACACCTGCGCACGCTGCTTAGCGGGCTGAGCTTTCCATGAAACCATCGCCACATCGGCAGCGGCTATCGCCCTGTCTGTTCCCGCTCGATCGGTTGTCAGCACCTCTGCGACCACAGCCCCGGTCGCTGGATTCACGACAGGTAACCGTCGCCCCTCACCCTCCTGCCAAACACCATCGATAAAAGAGGAATCGCGCAATAACCCCGGATCTGAAAGCTGGAAAACCATATCGTCTCCTTTTTTTTCTATTGAATCCGTGCAAGATAGATCGAGTGGGTGACGCATCACACTCCCGTTCTGCCAACTCAAACAATATGACAACTGAGTCATCATGAACGGCGCATCTTAATGGAGTGGCCTATTGAAGGACACCATCCATTGAAGGACACCGTCCATTGAAGGACACCGTCCATTGAAGGACACCGTCCATTGAAGAACACCATCAATTGTAGATCACCGCCAAGGCGTCAGACGCCGCTCAAATGGATCATCGTCCGTGTGCAGCGAGGGTATGCCGAACTGCCTTAGCGTAAAATCAGAAAAGTTAAGACCAGCGCCGCCAGGAATAGCGTCTCCAACCCCAGCAACATAACAGGTCGCAGGCCAATCTCTAGGATATCGCGCAAAGACGTCTTCATCCCCAGCGCCGTGATCGCCAGTAGTAACAGCACCGGTGCTATCTCCGCTAACGAATGGCTCACCGACATGGGAATCCACCCAGTGCTGTTTGCCGCGAACAACAACAAAAACCCCACTAAGAATAGCGGCACCCGGGGCATTGGTCGGCTCGCCACAAGGTCTCGATGAGACATCGTTATCCACACCGTCACTAACGCAACAACGGGTATGAGCATCGCCACTCTAAAAAGCTTTACTAACGTCGCAGCGTCGCCCGATTCCAGCGAGACGCTATAACCCGCACCCACCACTTGCGCCACATCGTGAATAGCCGCGCCAATGAAGAAGCCCATGGCCTTGTCGTCGAGTCCCAGATAGTCCCCGATGACCGGATAAAAAATCATTGCGAAGGTACTGAAGCTCGCCACGCCAATCACCGTGAACGAGGTGAGTCTCTGTTTATGCGCCGATTCGGGTAACACGCTTGCTATCGCCATTGCCGCCGATGCACCGCAAATTGCGACCGCGCCACCAGTCAGTACACCAAGGGATCGATCAACTTTCAGCAACCGAGCTCCGACGATACCCACCGAGATCGTTAACGCAATCGCAGCGATCAAGAACAACCCAGACTGCCAACCCAACTGCACCAAATCCGCAAAGGTCAACCTTAAAGCCAGTAGCGCAACGCCAAAGCGCAGTGCGGGCCCTGCCATCAGATCCAAACCCAACTGCATTCTTTTGATATCACTAACGAAATGGCACGCCATACCCAGCAGTAATCCCATTAACATGGCGGGCGCACCGTAGCGAGAAGACACCACCATGGCAGCGAGGGCTAGTGCGCCTGACACGCCAACACCGGGCAAGTATTGTTGAACGGGCAAACCGATCACTGAGTGGCTCCCAATCATTTAGCCAGCATGACATTCACCTGACTCGTCACTACTTTACCATTCACCCACCGAAGATAGTCATTGGATCAATCGCCATGGCCACGAGAACGCATTGGATACATTTTACTGGCAAGATCCTCTCGAGCTCGATGGCAACCCACCCAACACCATCACCTCACCAAGCAGCATGCGCGCTACGGTATCCGATATTGCTCGCTCCGCGCGATATGCTGAGTCGCAATAACATCTCGCCGACCACTCTGTCATGCGCCACATGGTCAATGTGGAGGTCGTCAAGCCTCATCAATGGGCCCATGCCGTCTGCTCACCTATCGTAAGCAAAAGCCAAACGGAACTATCTGCTTATTACAGCGTCAGCTGCAAATGCAAGTGCTGGCGAAAAAGCGGTAGATGCTCGTCCTGCCGATGGCTCACAAATAACAGAGTGCTGTGTCGTCGCGCTTCGATGGTTGTTAGAAAATTCAGGATACGGTCCCGATTTATCTCATCCAGACCCTGCGTAGGCTCATCAAGCACCAACAGCAAGGGCGATTTGACCATCGCCCTGGCAATTAACACGAGGCGCTGCTCTCCATAGCTCAAGGATTGAAACGGCTGCGACGCCTTTGCCTCCAGTCCCACCGCCGCCAACCACTCTCGGCCCAGCCGTATTTGGAAATCCGATACCGGATCGTACAACCCAATAGAGTCATGGAACCCTGAGCAAACCGCCGCCAACACATCGCACCTCACACTATAACGACGGTGTAAATCATTGCTGACTAAACCCAAGTGCCGCTTGATTTCCCAAACGGACTCGCCTGTCCCCCGGCGATGACCGAAGACGGTGACGTCATTGCTGAAGCACTGCGGGCAGTCACCTGTGATCAACCCCAACACGGTCGATTTGCCCGCACCATTTTCTCCGGTCACTAACGTGTGCTGCAGTGGCGCAATACTGAAAGAGAGATCATGAATAACAGGGCGCCCACCGTAGCGTACGGTGCAACGCTTGAGCTCGGCGATGAATGCAGCATCATAATGCGGCAACGCAATAGCATCATCGGGGATACCAGGCTGTGACTGCCGAATTTCGGTAATGCACTCCCCCAGCTCAAGCACTGCCTGCTCCCGCGACGCTGTATTCAGCACCGTCAGCGCACCGTCCTCGACATAGCCAAAACAAGTTGCCCAGCTCGGAATATCGGACCGATTACTCAACAGTAGTACCACTGCAACACCACGCTCGATGGCGTGCTCGAACGCGATCGAGATCGCCGTTACGGCATCGGGATCGAGGCCATCGAAAGGATTATCACAAACCAGTAGCCGTGCCTCTTCCAGCAACGCCTTGAGCACGAGTAGCTTGCGACTTTCGCCGGTGCTCAGCTCTCGGTAAAAAGCGTGTAAGCGATGACGAAGGTTGAGCTGATCAATCAGGGGATCATCCAAGGTCTCAGCCGACAAAAAGTCAGCAACGCGGGTTCCAGACTCATCATCGGCGAGCAGATCAGTGGCCGCCAAGCGACGCTCTTGCTCGTAGACAGCCTGCTGACTCTCAAATGAAATGAGTGCGATGTCAGCGATTGCTATTTTTCGGTCAACCGAACCGGCTTCTGTTGCGAGCTCACCGACCAACAATCGGTCGAGCAATTGTTTACCCGAGCCATTGCGGCCAAAAATACACCAGCCCTCTCCCGTGCAAATTTGCCATGCGGGAAGTTTCAGCCCATCACCCACAAAATCAGAGATGCGTATTAGCTCAACCCTGCTTGTCATCGCGCGGCCTCCCGTCCCGGCCATTGAATGAGGCACTGTGTGTGATGGCAGTAGCCATAGCAGCAGGTTGCACTGGGCTTTCAACCTCATTTGTCGATAAACTGCGCGCCGTGGAAGCCATAGGAATGCAGACCGTGGATAATGCGACTGACCGGATGAAAGACCTAAAGAACAACGCCCCAAATTTCATCCGGCTATTAGGCGGTGAGCTCGTCGAGCTCGCAGTCGACCAACAAAAAGCAACTTTTGTTTTCACGGTTCCACTCGATTACTGCCACTCAGGCGATATTGTCCAAGGCGGGTTTATCACCGCAATGCTCGACGCGGCGATGTCTCACGCCGCCTTTGGCACAGATCCAACGATCACCGGCATTGCCTCGCTCGACATCTCAACCCAGTATTTGGGCATTTGCCGAGGCGGCCAGGCACTGCGGGTGAGTGGCTGGATCAAAAAAGCGACCCACCGCACCGCGTTTCTTGAAGCCCATATTGTCGCGGCGGACGACGCAATCGTCGCTACCGCCCAGTCAGTGGCCAAACTCAGCCGACCGCAAGCATCTTAAAGCGAACCTAGCGCAAGCGTGGCAACACTTTTTCGGCAATGTATGCCATCCGACGATTGCCTGTCTCGATACTCTCTCCGGGAAACTGCGCCCAGAAGTGAATATCTGAGATTTGCGGGTACTGCTCGATCATTCCACTCAGCTTCTCGACCGCCATATCCGCATCCCATAGCTCATACAAACCATTCTCAATGGCCGTGCGGCTATCTGGGAACAATGGCGTTTGATCAGGCGGCCCAAATGCGCCCCAGCGAATATACTCATTCGACTGATACAGCACATGGTCTCCTACTATCGCCGCTTCCGCTTCAGGGTCTTCAGCGATAATCGCCCAGCAGCCCAAGATGATGTTGCCTTCCTCCGGCGCCTTACCATTAGCCGCCAGGCATTCGACATAGGTATCCATGCCGATTCCGCCGGTACACAAAAATCCGTCCGCAATTCTCGCCGCACGATCAATGGCGGGCGGTGCCATCCCGCCAAGGAAGAGTTTAGGTGGCGTCTTGGGTTGAGGCGTGATTTTGAAATCCCCCACCGTAAACCGCTTGCCCTCAAAATTGACCGGCTCCCCTGACCAAGCGCGACGCAGTATCTCAATGCCCTCTTCTACCAAACTCGGACGGTGGGAAATCTTACGCCCGAACTGATCAAATTCCATTTGTCGGTAGCCAATACCCACACCTAAATCAAAGCGTCCACCTGAAATAAGGGATAGTGTTGCGGCGTCCTCTGCCATCCGAACAGGATCAGCGATTGGCAATAACATGAGGTTGGTGCCCAAGCGCATACGCTGCGTCCGTGCTGCAATCGCAGCATGAATCACCAGCGGAGAAGGCGTGTAACCATCATCACAAAAGTGATGCTCCGTCAGCCAGACCGAGTCATAGCCCATGGTTTCCGCTCGCTCAATTTGGTCGAGACGCTCCGCATAAAACTGCTCGAAGTCTATTTGCCATGGCTCGGGGTTCCGAAAGTCGTACCACAGACCAAAATCTACCTTTCCCGCCATTCGGCTGTCCTCCTTTAGAGGTGAGAGATGAAATCATTGAGGGCCGCTAAGTAGCCCTCTCGTGCTTCAATAAATGGAGCGTGCCCGCTATCAGGGAACTCTACGCCCGTCGCTCGCGGGTGGTTCTCTGCGACCCAGCGCGAAATATCGGGGGACACAAATCCATCCTGCCCGCAGATAACAGAAAGAATAGGCGTTTCCAACGCCATCATCATGTCGCGCTGATCCAAGTGGGCGAGTTCACCCAATGTCGCAGACGCGCGTGCGCTAGAATTGATGAAAGCCCCCGCCATCCATGCCAGCACTGCATCAGTGGGGGGCTTTGCACAAATGGCAGTCGCCAGCATCGTCAGGAAATTCACCCGGTCATCGTTCATGGCGGCAACATTGCCCTCCACGTCGGCCGGCATGCCGCCAATCGGTAGATCCGATTTTTGGGTATAGATCGGACTCGCGCCCGCGGTGAGAATCAGCCCTGCACACCGGTCGCCCAGCAGGCTTGCCGCATGCGTCGCGACGGCGCCACCCAAGGACCATCCATTCACGACTACCGCATTCAACCCTAAATGATCCACAAGCTGGACCACATCAGCGGCATTCGCCGCTATGCTTAAGTCTGCAAAGTCGTGATCAGAACGTCCACAGCCTCGATGATCCATCGTGATGACGCGGTGTCCCGCGGCTTGTAATGGCAAAATAACGCCATCCCAGCAGCGATTATCCATTCCCCAGCCGTGAATCAGAATCAGAGCCTGACCCGCGCCACCTAGATCTTCAAAGTAAATACTTTTCGTTCCATCGACTGCTAATCGAGCCATGATTAATCCTCCGTCTGATGTGCAATGGCGAGCACCGTGGTTTTCGCGAAAAGCGAGAAAAATGCGTCAATATCGATAGCGTCGGGTGCCACCACCCACTGATAAATGGTACCGAACATCGTTGAGCAGTAACCCGTTGCAAAGTGGGCCGCATCGACGTCCATCTTTATATCGCCCGCGGCCTGCCCTTCTTCGACCCACTGCTGAACATCACGACGATAGATAACGTGATGCCGAGCGAGGCTCGCACGAATATCTGACTCCCTCCCCAATGACTCGTACCACAAAATATACATTGCCCTGAGGTAACCCGACTCTCGCGAAAAAATATCGCGCTGCGCTTCCATCGCCGCGGTCAGTGCAGCGAGTCCACGCTTGTCAGATAAATGTCTCGATATATGTTCTTTCCACAATTCATCGAAGCGAGCGAAAAGCTCCATCCAGAGTCCGTCTTTCGATCCAAATCGGTAACTCGCAAGGCCTCTACTGTAGCCCGCCAACTCGCCAATATCCTTTAAGGTGGTTTTGGCAGTGCCGCGCTCATTGACTAACTCAATGGCCACCTCGAACATCTTTTGATCAGACAACGCGCTTCTTTCGGCCTGGGTCGAGATTGACGCCGCCTCCCTCACTGTTACCTCAGTCACTTAATTTTCCCCTAGCTGTCATGCCGCTGAACTGCGAGCTCACTAGCCGCGAGCGCCTCTCTCAGCACTTTTTTATCTATTTTGCCTACGCTGGTCTTTGGAATCGACTCTTGTAAACACCAGTATTCAGGCACCCAAAACTTCGCCACTCTCTGGGCTAAAAATTGCCGCAACGATGACAGCAGTTCACTCACCTCGCCCTGATGCTGACTCACTATGACCGCCAGTGGCCGTTCTTGCCATCGCTCGTCGGGCATCGCAATCACCGCCACCTCAACCACCGCGGCATGTTGTAGTAGCACATCTTCCAAATCGACTGAAGAAATCCACTCACCGCCTGACTTAATGACATCCTTCGTGCGATCGGTCAACTGTACGTATCCTCTCGCATCAACCACCCCCACATCACCGGTTCGCAACCAGCCATCTGGGGCAAATGCATCACTATCAGTGTCGAGATACTCTCCGGTAACCCAAGCGCCGCGAAGCTGTAACTCTCCGACTGCAGCGCCATCTTGCGGCAAACAGTGGCCCTGATCATCAACGACACGCACCTCGATACCGGGCACCGGCCGACCACTTTTTAGCCGCCAAAATGTTTCAGATTGCCCCTCTAAATCTTTGGGTGGGTGAGACAAAACACACAGCGGACTCGTTTCAGTCATACCCCAGCCCTGAACCACTGGGACGCCCCAGCGATCGCGTACTGCTTCAATCATCGAAGACGGTACCGCCGATCCTCCCGATACGATCGATCGGAAACACGCTAAATCCAGAGACTTTTCTTCGTCTGCGCGCAGCAGATCGCCCAGCAGCGTGGGTACCATAGCGGTCAGCGTTGGCCGAGTCTGCTCAATCATGGTGCGCAGGTGCTGCCCCTGAAGAAAGGGACCGGGCATCACCATGTCTGCGCCTGACATCCAGCCACTGTAAGGAAATCCCCACGCATTGGCGTGAAACATAGAAGGCAGCATCAATATGACATCGCGCTCCTGCACCGCAAAACTGTCAACGGCGCGAGACGCCAGTGCATGCAAGTAGGTTGTGCGCTGACTGTAAGCAACCCCCTTAGGATTGCCCGTTGTACCGCTGGTGTAACAAATACCTGCAGCGGCATTTTCCGTTGGTTCAGGCCAGGCATAGTCCGCCGGAGCGTCGGCAATGAGTGCGTCGTAAGCAATCACTCGAGGGTCGTCCAGATCTCCGATATCACCCGTGACAATCAGGTGCTCGACCTTAGGTATCAGCGGCAGCACTGGCGCCAGAACGGATGCCAGTCGGCTATCCACGATTAAAAATCGATCTCCTGCATGATGAATAATGTAGGCCATGTGCTCAGGAGACAGTCGGCAGTTGACGGTGTGGAGCACCGCTCCCATTGAGGGTACTGCCAGGTAGACCTCGAGATGCCGTGAGCTGTTCCACATGAATGTGCCAACTCGATCGCCCTCTAACAAACCTAAACCCAAGAGTGCATGAGCTAAGCGGGCACTATCGGCATCAATCTCATCATAGCGTCGCCACTGGATGTGTGCCCCGTCGTAATCACCCACCCGGCTACTGGCAAAATGACGTGCGCCAAACCGATGTAACGTGGTCACACCGAGCGGCGTATTCATCATCGTACTCAGCATGGCGGTCACCAATCACCCCGAGCGGCCCGCTCAGCCTCGGCAAGCAGCGCGGGCACATCGTATTCGAGTCCACGTGCGTAGTCCGACGTTAGCTGGCCTGCCAAAAAGAGCCCATAAGCCCCCTCGACAATGGCCGCGAGCCGCCAAAAGGCCAAGGCCATGTAGAAGTTCATATGGTGCAGCGGCCTACCCACCGATTCGGCCCAGCGCCCGGCCAATTCGCGGCGACTGATGACACCGGAACGGCGCGAGATAGATTGCAATGCTGTAAAGGCCGGTGGCTCCTGCGTGCGGTATTCACCCCAAAACATCAACATCAACGCCACATCCATATAGGGGTCGCCAACCGTTGCTAACTCCCAGTCTATAATCGCTAAAATTTTTGGTTCATCAGGTGATGCCAGCGTGTTGTCAAGGTGATAGTCGCCATGAATCACCGCCGGCGCTACCGCCTCTGGCACGTGCGCGCCTAGCCACTCGCCGAGCGCAAAAAGCGCTGGTAGCTCGCGCACACTATGCTCTTGCCGCACCGATATCCAACGCTCGATCTGTCGCGCTACAAAGCGCTCTGGACGACCGAGCTTTGCCAGGGCAGGCAGATCGGTGGGTACGCAATGCAGCACCGCCAGTTGATCAATCAGATCCGCGCCCAGGCTATTCACCGTATCGACCGTATTCGGATAACTGCCGGGTAGCGTGTCCGTCAGTGCTCTGCCATCAACAAATTCTTGCACTAAAAAAGACCTACCAATCACTGACGCATCATCGCACCAAGCCAAAACCGCGGGCGCTCTCACCGCGAACCCTTCGATCGCTTGTAGCATCTGGGCTTCACGCTGAATGCCTCGTGCAGACGTGGGGGAAATATCATTGACTGGCGGCGTCCTCACGACACAGGCTCGATCGCCTGACTGAAACCGCCAGGTCAAATTAGAATTACCACCACTGAGTGCGGAGTGAAAATGAATATTCTCCCAGCCCAGCGCGGATTCTAACCACGAAGCAAGTTGCTCTGGGGGCACCGCCGACATCATGTCACGCCAAAGCTGGAGAGAAGACCCCCGTCTACCGGGACGCAGGCACCAGTCATGTATCGGCTTTGACTGACCCAGTAAACCACCTCTGCGATCTCACGCTCCTCTGCAAAGCGCCGCATAGGAATTTGTTTGTTCATCGCTTCAAGTGATGCCTCGGTGAGCCCCGACGTCATCTCTGTTAACACGAGTCCGGGTATCACCAGATTAGCGGTAATATCCTTGGCTGCTAGCTCTATCGCCAGCGCCTTTGTCAGTCCCGCCAGTCCTGCTTTAGAAGACGCGTAAGCCGCATCACCTGGAAAACCGCGGAAACCGACAACGGCGCCCACGTTGATAATCGCGCTGCCAGCCTCCATATGCGCCAGTGCGGCTCTCGTCATGCTCATCGCGCCTGTTAGATTGACTTGCAACACCTCTTGCCAGGCCTCGTCAGCCAAGCGTTTTACCTTGCCTCCGCGATGCACGCCGGCGTTATTCACCAACGTATCGACGCGGCCAAATCGTGCGATAACAGCCTCCATTGCGGCAGACACGGCCTTGGGGTTCGCTACATCACATTGCACCCCTATTGTGTCGGGACCCAATTCATCAGCCAGCGTGAGAACCGATTCTCCCCGCGCAATTAAGGCAACGCGGTCGCCACTCTCCGACGCCATCCGCGCGATAGCCGCACCAATGCCTCGTGATGCGCCGGTCACGACCCACACTTTACCGCCAGACATACTACAATCTCCCCCAAGCGGCTCCGGAAGCCGCTGTGACCCGCTAATTTTTTACCGGTTGCGTTGCTTGTTTGCGTCTAGCAAGTTTAAACTAGCGGCCCGATTTGGCAACCCTAGTGTCAGCGCTACTGCGAAAAGACTGCGTGGCTGGACCTAATACTGTCAACGACTTCAACTCCTAGGAGGTAAAGGCTGTGTGGTCTTTTGAAACTGATCCCGAATTTCAAGCGCAATTGGATTGGATAGACACGTTCACGCGTGAAGAAATTGAACCCCTTGATTTGGTTTTTCGCGAGCCAGGCGATCCCTGGGATCCAAAATCGCCCGCTTTTAAGGCAATGGCACCACTCAGAGAGATCGTTAAAGAAAAGCGTCTATGGGCCTGCCACCTCGAACCCGAGCTCGGCGGTCAGGGGTACGGACAGGTCAGTCTAGGATTGATGAATGAAATTCTGGGCCGCAGTCGTTTTGGGCCCAGCGTCTTCGGTTGTCAGGCGCCTGATTCAGGCAATGCCGAAATCCTTGCAAAATTTGGCACACCAGAGCAGAAGACTCAGTACTTGAAACCACTGCTCAATGCGGAAATCGCCTCTTGCTACTCCATGACAGAGCCACAAGCCGGTGCCGACCCAGGCGAGTTTTTATGCACCGCCACGCGCGACGGCAACGAATGGGTGATTAATGGCGAGAAATGGTTCGCCTCGCATGCCCGCTTCTCTGCCTTTTTGCTGGTGATGGTCGTGACCGACACCGAGGCCCCCATTCACCAAGGCGCATCGATCTTCTTAGTCGAACAAGGCACGCCTGGCATGGATATCATCCGCAATTCTGCGGTTGGCCCTTACGTGGAGCAAGGCGACGGCGTTCACGCTTATATTTCATTTAAAGACTGCCGCGTTCCCGCTGACAACCTACTCGGGGAGGAAGGACAAGGCTTTCACGTTGCCCAGACTCGCCTGGGCGGCGGACGAGTCCACCACGCCATGCGCACTGTAGGCGTCATTCGTAAAGCACTCGATATGATGTGCGAACGGGCACTCAGCCGTCGCACCAAGGGCGAATTGCTAGCAGACAAGCAAATGACACAGGAAAAGATCGCCGACGCTTACACCATGATGATGCAGTATCGCCTTCATGTGCTCTACACCGCTTGGCTGATCGACAAGCACAAGGAATACAATCGAGAAGTACGTAAAGAGATCGCTGCCATTAAAGCGGCAACGCCGAAAGTGCTGTTAGAGATCGTATCGAGAGCGATGCACTTGCATGGCAGCTTGGGCAGCTCCGACGAGACACCACTCGCTACCATGTGGGCTAACATTCCCGAGCTGGGGGTGGTCGATGGCCCTACCGAAGTGCACAAGATTGCCGTGGCTAAAGCAGTGCTGAGACATTATTCACCGCATGACGCGTTGTTCCCGAGCTACCACACGCCGACACTGCGAGAAGCGGCACTTGAGAAGTATGGCCATTTTTTAACGGCATAATGTGATCGGCTGCCGGCGGATATCCACCCGCCGGTAACCTGACAAATACGCTATGGTGAGCATCGAAAGAGGCCTATTCGATGATGAAAACGCGAACACTCCAGCTGACGCTAGTCGTCAGCGCATTTGTCAGCCCTCTCGGCAGCACCACAGAGCAAGGCGAAGCGCTTTATGCTGAGCACTGTGCGACCTGTCATGCGACCTCTCTCAGGGGATCAGCTCACGGGGCTTCGCTGTCAGGTCCTGCCTTCTCGACCAAATGGGCGAATCAGCCGGCACAGGCGCTGCTAAGCTATCAAATGAGTGACATGCCCCCTGGTCGGGCCGACACGCTCTCTCCTGAGCAGCACGCTGAGATTCTGCAACACGTCGTTACACAATCAAACCTACCCGCAGATTCGCTCATGAGGACGTCGGTCGCTGATGTGAAGACAACAGAGACACCTGATGCCGTCGAGTTCTCTGGAGCCGGGAGCGTTATGGATCTTGCGCGTAACGCGGGTCGGTATGCCGCCAAAAGCGTGGCTAATTTTCGCCCTGTTAGTACCGCAGAATTGAATCAGCCCGATGACGGTGATTGGCTCAATTGGCGACGCACGCTTGACGGCCATGGGCATAGCCCGCTGGCGACGATTAACACGGAGACGGTGAACAGACTCGGTCTACAGTGGGCTATCGCCATGCATACTGGTAGCAATCAACCGACCCCTCTTGTTCGAGATGGCGTGATGTTCCTGACGCATCCCAACAACAAAATTCAGGCGATACAGGCGGACACCGGGGAACTCATTTGGGAATATCAATACGCCTTCCCACCCGCATCGAAAATGCTGGGCGGCCCCACCCGCAATATTGCGGTGTGGGATAACAAGGTATTTCTGACCACCTACGACGCCGCGCTCGTCGCGGTCGATGCCGTGACCGGCGAGCAACTCTGGCGCACTCAAAAAGCAGACTATCGTGAAGCCTTTACCCACAGTGCAGGGCCCATCGTTGCCAATGGCGTTGTGGTGAGTGGTATTAATGGTTGCGAGCTATTCACGGAAGATGGCTGTTTTATTACGGGCCATGACCCCGACACGGGTGAAGAATTATGGCGCACCTCCACACTCGCCCTGCCCGACACCCCCGAATACGCAACGTGGGGGGACGTGTCACCCGATCGGCGTGGTGGCGGTGACATCTGGATTACAGGGTCCTATGACCCCGCATTAGATCTGATTTATTTTGGCACCTCACAACCGAAGCCATGGGCCGCCCCTAGCCGCGGCATGTCGGTCAAGGACGCCGCGCTCTACACTAATTCGACCCTCGCGCTGAAGCCTAAAACCGGAGAACTAACGTGGTATTTCCAACACATTCCCGGGGAAACGATCGATATGGAAGTGGGCTTTGAACGTATCCTCGCTGACATCGACGGCGTACCGACTCTATTAACCGTGGGGAAAGACGGTATTTTATGGAAGCTAAACAGAGAGACCGGCGATTACATCGACTTGCTCGATACGATGGATCAAACCATTTTTGAGGTCGACAAACAGGCCGGAACCCTCACCTACCGCTCAGATATTGCCGGTGCGCAGATTGGCGATACTTACACTGCCTGTCCGGGCATCTATGGTGGTCACAACTGGCAATCGGGCACCTACGATGCCACGAGACATCTTCTATTCTTGCCGGTGCACCAACTGTGCTCTGATATGACACCCCGCGAAGTCGATCTCGGACCCGGTGGTGGTGGCTATGGCGCCGATGTTGCGACCTACCCTATGCCGGGTAAAGAGGACAAAGCTGGCGCACTCCTTGCCATTGACGTGCGCACCATGACAATTAAATGGCGGATAGAACAACCCGCACTATTTTTAAGCGGCGCTGTTTCCACCGATGGAGAGCTACTCTTCATTGGTGATCTAGATCGGTATTTCCAAGCCTTCGATATCAACACGGGAGAGAAGGTATGGTCGACTCGTCTTCCCGCACCGGCCCATGGCTATCCCATTACCTACCGCGCTAACGGCGAGCAGTACGTTGCCATCCCAACGGGCATTGGCGTTTTCAGAGCGCTGACTGCCGTTATCTTTCCCGATATCTATCAGCCCCCAGATGGCCAGGGGCTGTATGTTTTCGGACTTAACCGCCAGCGGTAATTACGCTACGCCGGTTCGCCCTGCTTCGCGCTTCATCGGCTCGTAATCAGCAAATGCCGGTGGCGCAGCGGTCGACCCTGTCGTCGCACCTGCATCAACCGTTAAGGTCAGACCGCTGGTGTAGCCCGACTCATCGCTGGCCAGCCACAGCGCCGCATTGGCGACATCTTGCGCCAGACCTGCACGACCTTTAAGCGGAGAGCCTTCAGCGAGCGCTGCGATCGTATCATCAAGGTTTTGGTGATCACCGGTGATGACATCCGCCACCATAGGCGTAGCCATGCCAGCGGGAGCAATACAGTTCACCCGCACACCGAATAAACCCACTTCAGCAGCAAGACCCTTGGTCATCCCTACCACAGCGTGCTTAGCCGCCGTATACGCGTGGGGACCCAAACCGCCCATGACGCCGGCTGTACTCGACATGCTGATAATCGATCCTGATCCCGCCGCTTTCATATGGCGACTCGCATGCTTCATGCCATAGAACACACCGTTGAGCATGATGTCGATGGTTAACTTCCACTCTGCTGCCGGTGTTGTCGACATGGGACCCACAGCGCCTACGATGCCCGCACAATTAAACATGATGTCGATACCACCATATTGCGACACCGCGGTTTCCACTAGGGCTTCAACTTGCTGCTCGTCCGTGACATCACAGTGACAAAACGTCGCATGCTCAGCACCACCCAGCGCCTCTGTCAGTGAAGCACCCATCTCATCTTGAATATCCCCCAATACGACCCGTGCACCTTGCTCGACGAAGGTTTTGGCCGTTGCAGCGCCGATACCACTCGCCGCCCCGGTAATCACAGCCACTTTGTTTGCTAATCTCTGATCCATTCTGTGCTCCTCAATCGTGTTTATATTTGCGGTGCCCATCGGCGGCTTGCCACCGTCAGGCTTTGTGGCGTGCCTAATATCACAGACGCCACCATGTCATCTCATGCCATCGCATTGAGTTAACGCTCAGTACACTGAAGTTCGCACCATACCGAATCGTCATTATCGCGGCGCGGAGTATCATAGCGGCCGCACCCTCTGTAGCCTCTCGATAGACCATGACAAACAGCCTAATGTCGAGCGGATAGTATCGCCATAGAACAGCACTATGCCATGTCTGCCCGATGCCGCGACATGTCTCCGACTAAATTCGGGATAATTTTCCGCTCTTGAAAAGCCCATCGATCGTCATGCTTGCTGAGCAGGTCATGGTAGGTACCGATGAAGATAGCCTGCATAGGAAAGTCACCTGGCACGCATTGCATGACTGTGATGCAACTTCTTACTGTCGCTGACAGCCCGTCAACAGACACATTAATGAGCACATTGCTCGTAAGGTGCCGCGTATTAGGCACGCCGTTATAGAGTGTTACATTACTCAGCACAGCGCGTACCGCCGCCGTTCCTGATGCCAGATCGCCGTCCACGCCCCAAGCGCCGCTCTCAAATAATCGAGCACAGCCATCCAAGTCGCCATCGTCCAAAAGGTCACAGTAAGCACAAAGCAAAGCGGTAATCTCGTGATGATCATCAGATAACGTCATGATCAAATACCGCTCCTACCCGCTTCTCTCATCAGCGGTGACTTCTCTGCGAATCGAGGCGGGCCCGCGATAGAACCTGTCGTGATGCCAGCATCAATGGTCAAAGTGTGACCACTGGTATAACCAGACTCGTCACTGGCTAACCACAGCACGGCATTGGCTACATCCTCAGCCAAACCCGGGCGACCTTTAAGGGGGGATTCTTCAGTCAACATGGCGATGGTGCCATCGATTTCAGTGTGATCATCGAGATAGGCTTTCGCCACCATCGGCGTAGCGACGCTATAAGGCGCAATACAATTTACCCGCACACCATAAGTACAGACCTCGGTCGCCAGATTTCGAGTCAGTCCGACTACTGCGTGTTTAGCAGTCGCATACGCATGTGGCGCAAGCCCGCCCGTCACACCAGCAACACTGGACATACTAATTATCGAACCCCGCCCCGCTTTTTTCATATGTTTGGAGGCGTGCTTCATTCCATAGAAGACCCCGTTCAGGAGAATATCTAAGGTCAGTTTCCACTCCTCGGACAATGTCGATTCTAAGGGCCCTATCGCGCCGACAATGCCGGCACAATTAAACATGGTATCGATTTGCCCAAACCGTGAGACAGCAGTTTCAACTAATGCGCTTACCTGCTCTTCGTCAGTGACATCACAATGGCAATATATCGCCTTGTCGGCTCCGCCCAATGCAGCCACGGTCTCCTCAGCAACGGCGTCCTGAATATCCCCGAGGACAACCCTCGCACCCTCATCAACCAATCTTTTTGCCGTCGCCGCTCCGATACCACTCGCGGCGCCTGTGATTACAACCACCTTACCGCTCATTCTATCCGCCATCAGATTCTCCTCATCGATTCTTATTAGCTCACCTGTTTTCGATCATTTCATTTCAAATTTCTAGCGCTTCATCACACAATCAACCGTCCGCTGACGTTAATCCACAAGTTTGCCAAGCGGTCAGACCGCTGGCCACCTTCACGAGAAAGCAAACCGCTGCGCTTCGTCCAGTCGGTTGAAACACCTCTCTGCGGAGACAAAAAAACACAGCAGACACGCGTCGGCATCCATCTTTGGGACGATCCGACATCTAAAGCTTGATATATAAGAAGGGAGCGGGCTTGCTCACGCATGCCCTTTTTTGGATGCTGGCCTTGGTACACAAGCCTCCTCCGACATAAAAGAGAAGCCCCCACATCTGGGGGCAACTCAATTTGCTTTCTACACTGACCTTACTGCCCGAAGTTGTACACCACCTCAGCACCCCACGTGCGCGGCGCTACGGGGCTTGCATAGGACCACAAACCAGACACATTTAAGCCATGAGCCAGCGCGTCCTCGTTAGTCAGGTTACGACCGAACAGACTGAACGTTGCACCGCCTTGAGAATAGTTCACTGACATATCAAGGTAGTTTTGCTTTCCGTTTGACAGCTCGGCGCGGTTTGTCTGCTCCACGAAAAGGTCGTCAATAAACCGGAAAGCACCTCTCACCCATGCCTGGCCATTACCGATATCCCACTCGTAGGTACCCGATATTGAACCCGTGTACTCCGGTGCACGTCGGAATTCCAACCCACTGTTATCGACAATCCCAAAGCCATCGTCAAACGTAAACTCGTCATACTCAGAGTCAAGGTAGCCAAAGTTCGCCGCCAGAGTCAGCCCCTCACTCACCAGCGCCTGCATTTGCAGTTCAAAACCTTGCATTGTTGCGGTTGCTGCGTTGAAGACTGATATGCGCTGCCCTGTTGCACCGTCAGACTTCAGGCCAATCTCTTCCTGCTTGTCTTGGTAATCCATGTAAAACACAGCACCGTTTAGACGCACGCGACCACCGCTAAACTCGCTCTTGAAACCCAGTTCGTAATTTTCTAAAAACTCAGGGTTGTAAGGGATCGTCGCAGATTCAAAACTGTCTACCCGACCATTGAAACCACCGCTACGATAACCCTCAGAATAGGTGCCGTATAGCATCACGTCATCTGTCATATTGAAGCGCAAGCCCACTTTGGGATTGAACTCACTCCAGTCAGCATCCGCATCAGCTGGTAAGTTACCGCGCTGCCGCGTCAGCTTCTCGTCCTTCGTATAACGGCCTCCGACCGTGAGGGTCAATCGATCCGTGAAAGCGTAATCTCCCTCAAAAAACGCGGCCTGAGAGTCGGTTTCTTGATGCGTATACTGAGGAATATCGAGTACCACGCCCGGTACTACGAAGGTAATCCAGCTGCGCAGACGAATGTCGTACTCAGACTGCCAGTCGTAGACACCCGCGACAAACTTGAGTGGTCCACCTGCATCATAGGTGAATCTGAGCTCGTGGCTTTGCTGCTCGTACTCTGCGGGCCGATCGGTACCAAACAACATTGGCTCCTCGGCCGTCCAGTTGGAAACAATGGTTTCTTCTGTCTCGAAACTGCCGTAAATGTAGTTCATCCGGAGATTGTCAGTAATATCCCAACGAGCCTCAATAATGTGCGTCTCAGCATCGAAGGTCGCCGCGCCGTTATTCGTCACCAGATCATCAGGTGAGGAGGTCACGATGCCATCTGGCAGGGGAAAATCAGTCCATGTGGTGGGCTGGTAGATCACTCTCGCCGTCTTATAACGGTCTCCAGTGGTGGGCAGATTGACTGATTGCGCACACAGGTTGAAGCCACTACAAAACAGCTGATCTGGCTGACCCACGTTCAATAACGGTGGCGTGTCCTGATCTGTCTCCTCGTTGGTATAGGTATACTCCAACTCGAACGACTCCGTGGCCGTCCATAACGCATTAAAACCGTAAGATTGATAATCAATAGCGCCTTCATCTTCTCCGGTCGCCACATTGTCAAAATAGCCGTCGCGCAGATCGTTTCTGGCCGCACTCAACTTGACCGCGAGATTATCGGTCACGCCGAAATTGAGGATGCCGTCGTACCAGTAATTGTCATAATCGCCATACCCGACACGCACTTTACCGCCGAGCTCCCCAGTGGGTCGCGTTCGCTCCACTCTGATGGTGCCGCCCACGGTATTTCGGCCAAACAAAGTACCCTGCGGACCGCGCAACACCTCTACCGAAGCCAAATCGATACTGCGTAAAATGGCACCACTGTTGGCGCCAATAAACAGTCCATCAATCTCTACGCCAACGGCCGGATCAAAGTTTTTTTCAACATCGGCAACGCCGACGCCGCGAATATAGAGCGCCGCATTACCACCGGGGCCTTGCGACGTATCGTCAAAAATAAGGTTGGGAGAAATAAAAGCTAGGTCTTTGATATCCCTAGCAAAGGTTCGGTTAATTTCGCTCTCTGTCAGCGCGCTAACAGACAGTCCAACGTCTTGCAGGTCCTCCGACCGCTTCCGAGCGCTCACAACAACCTCTTCTAACATAAATCCCTCGCTCTGGGCATTCGCGACCAGAGGCAGAGGCATTGTAGCTATGGCGCTCACTACCGCGAGCATCAGTGGGTATTTTTTCATGGCAACTTCCCTCTCTATTTCTGAGTGATTTTTCATTGTTTTGTTTTGTTTTTTTTTCGTTTCTATTGCTCAGCCTTGGGTGACAGGCAACAGTCTTAGCGATAGTGTTCAACACTCACTAGTGCTGTTTCAACTGCAGAGATTAACCCGCTTGCTGGACACAAACAAGTCCCGCAAAATTACGGATAAAGCGGCCCGAGTCAAGCGGCAGCGTCACCTTGAATCTGCTGCTGACAGAGGCGCTACTCCGTCTCTGGCTTAGTCAAACGAGTCCCAGGGAATCCATTGAAATGGTGGATGACCACTTCCCGTTCGACAATCTTCCACACGCCATGGCGACGCTCGAAACGGTCTCGATAGGTCGCACCCACGAATGTCGCGTCAGTGCTGTCCGTCAACAATCCCATACAATCGACATCGCAAATACCCGAGGCCGAGTCGGGTGACGTAAATTCCACCACTAAATTAGAGGTCACGTGCTGAGACTGCGCCCATGCGGGCCACAGCACGTCATGAATAGCCTGATGGATACCTTCATGCCCACTAAAGTCGCCAAAGGGCGGGCCGATTTTCCAAACGCAGTCATCCCACCAGATCGCAAGAAAGCGAGCATAATCGCGCTTATCAAAACCATGGCAATAATTACTGACGAGATCTTCGATCAGGCCTCGACTCTCGAGACGATCAAGCTTTGCTGCTAGTTCATCGGTCACTGGGAGATACCTCTCTTATCTGCACTCGCGTTTGACTCCGCATCCGCACTCTGCGGCCGCTTTCCGCTTGGCCTGCACAATAGATACGCCTGGCCCGCACAATAGATACGCCTGGCCAGCAGGCCAGATGCAGCCCCGGAGGTCAAGACATCTCGACTCACTACTAGACCACAGGCGTGACGTATTTCGGATTCTCTTTTCGACCCGCCGGGGTATTGTCTGTCCATCTGACAGGCGCTGATCCCCAGTGCACTGTCGGGCCCTCACTGACCCGACCATATAGGGTTGTCCTCTGGCGAGGGGATCGATCGCAGCCACGGATGGCGTCCTGCATATCATGCGGCGTCCACACTTGGCCATGAGCTGCGCCCGCCGCTCGTGTAATGCTCTCGTTAATCAATGCGCCACCCAAATCATTGGCGCCCGCCGACAACATCTGCAGCGCACCCTGCTGACCGAGTTTCACCCAGGAAGCCTGAACATTGGGAATCGCGTGCCCCAGCGTAAGCCGCAGCACCGCGTGCATTAATACTGCCTCACGCCAAGTGGGTCCAGGCCTCGAACCGCCGCGACGATAAATCGGCGCCCCCGCACTGACAAAGGGGAGCGGCACCACTTCGGTAAAACCCTGGGTTCGTTGCTGCAACGCCAATACTTGACGCCAGTGTCGCACCCACGACTGCGCATCATCGACATGACCAAACATGATCGTCGCAGTACTGCGTAATCCGACACCGTGTGCCTGCTCCATAATGTCGAGCCATCGCTGCGAGGTGACTTTGTCAGGGCACAAAATACTACGCACGCGCTCATCGAGCACCTCCGCCGCGGTACCGGGCATAGATTGCAAACCGGCGTCCCGCAGCAACTCAAGAAAACGAGCGACTGGCAATTGCAGGGTCGCCGCGCCTTGATCTATTTCGAGGGGGGAGAACGCATGAATATGAATATCTGGCGCAGCTTCTCTCACCGTGCGCACAATATCCAGATAAGTCTGGCCGGTGTAATCCGGATGGATACCGCCTTGCAAACAGACCTCAGTGGCACCTAGCGACGCCGCTTCCTGCACGCGGCGGCGTAGCTCTGCCGCATCAATATCATAGGCTGTGCGCGCGGCCTCTACATCACCACCGCCCTTTGAAAAAGCGCAAAACCGACAACTGTACTGGCACACATTGGTGTAGTTGATATTGCGATTCACCACATACGTCACGTCATCGCCCACCTGCGTCTGCCGCAGCGTATCCGCCGCCGAGCACACCGCATCAACCTCGGCTCCACGCGCGGAAAACAACGCCAACATCGCACCGTCATCCACTTCTTCGCCACGCAGACAGGCTGCGATCGCGTCGGCAACCGGGGACGAGATGCCGCCCTCGTTCGACCGCAAGTAAGCGACCGGTGGCGTATTGGGCGCTCCCGCCCGCCAGTCATCCTCTCGCGCTAGACCATCGGCATCAGCCAGTTCCAACGCAGCAGGCCGGATCGCTTCATCCACCCACCCAGTCTCTCTCAGGTACTGTGGGTAAACAGTCAATCTAGGCAGCAGCAGCTTACCGCGCTCAGCGGTCGCAGCACGCAACGCAGACAAACTGGGCCACGGTGCCTCTGGGTTCACATAATCGGGGGTCAATGGTGAGACACCACCCCAGTCGTTGATGCCTGCATCGATGAGCTGCCCCAACTGCCCGGGATTGAGATTGGGTGGTGCCTGAACGCTTATCTCAAGCGGCAAGATTGTCCTCGCTTGAGCAATCGTCCAGGCCATTTCAGCAATATCGAGATTGTCAGTGCCCGCCATTTTCGTGCCGGCTTTGGCGCAGAAATTCTGGATGATCACTTCCTGAATGTGGCCGTAACGCTCATGCAGGCGTCGAATGCCCCGTAAATCCTGCAACCGCTCCTCACGTGTTTCACCAATCCCAACCAGCAAGCCTGTGGTCATGGGTACCTGTAGCGCTCCCGCTCTCGCCAACGTTAACCACCGACGCCACGGCGTTTTATCGGGCGATCCATAATGAGGACCTCCTTTCTCGCAAAGGCGAGCGGCACCGCTCTCCAACATCAGACCCATCGATGCGGCATAAGGCCTGAGCTGGGTCAATTCAGCTCGACTCATCGTGCCCGCATTAATATGGGGTAAAAGGCCGGTTTCCGTTACGATTCTCTCCGCTACGACGGCAAGATAATCGACGGTGCTCACATATCCCGCCTCGGCTAACCACTCCCTCGCGACGCGGTAGCGCAACTCCGGCTTCTCGCCCAATGTCAGCAGTACTTCTCGGCAGCCAGCTCGCTTACCCGACCTTACCGTTTCGAGAATGTCATCGATCGACAAGTATTGGCTTGCTAGCTGAGAGGGTGTTTTCGCGAAGGTACAGTAGTGGCAGACATCCCGGCATAACTGTGTCAGGGGAATGAATACCTTAGGGCTATAGGTGATACGAACGCCGTAGTGTTGATCGCGCAAAATTCGCGCACGCGCAGCAACATCGTCGGTGTCGTGAACAACAACGCCTCTCTCCCGCACCTCCGCTACCGGTGCGGCATACCGCTCAATCTGATCTGCCCTCATAGGTCGCATACTGTACAGGGTTACCGGTGACTTTGAACAGTATTTGTGGCCAAAGTTAACACTCCCTCGTCGGTCATTGAATGAATCAAAGCCATGTAGCTCACACGGACGCACAGGCTAGACTGTGGCTCACCAACTGCATCTGCTCGCCAGTCAAGCGCATCGAGCGTCACGACACCACGTTACTGTCGCGACACCTAAATCAGCTGCCTTCATGTTGAGTTGCGACAGGTCCTCAGGCGAATCAATGTCAGTTGCAATGCCCGCTATTTGTAGGGCTTCCCACGAAGCACCTAAGGCCATGGCAGCTTCACGATGATGAGCAAAACTCCGCTCACCAAAAGACAACACCAGCGGCATGTCACGCGGCATCAACAACGCATTCGTGCCTGTCGCAGTTTGATCAGAACAGAGGACAATATCGACGCGTGAGGCCGCAGAGAGCATCGCAGAAATATCACGTTGTTGTAAAAACGGAAGATCGCCGTGAATCAACAACACGCTCTCGCTGTCTGCTTTTTTTAGCGCCGCGGTGAGGGCACCGTTAAGGCCATGCACCGCCAGCGTCGACTCATACCAGACGCGAAGATTCGGATCCGCAAATTGCGCCGCTGACCATCCCTCGCCACAAACAATCGAGACCTTGTCGACCCCTGGATGTGATTGCAATTGAGACAGCACATCCACTGCCATCGCCACCACTAATGACTGCCGCGCAGCTTCGGAGAGCACACCCGCTAAGCGCTGCTTTGTCGACGATAAAGATTTCAGCGGGACAATGGCCTCAGTCCCCATCGCGACTCGCTCGTAAAATCCACTCAGCAAATTGCCGCGCACGCTCAGGGTCACTCATGACTGTGTCGGTGACTACGATATTCGGGTGCGTCATGCGCGTCGTATCAGCGAGCGCATGATCTCGTTCGTCCCACACCCACAGATCGATCAAGTCGGGATAACGATCAGCCATCCATTGCATCCAGCCGGCTGCCGACACCGATAATCCCAGCTCAGACATTATTTTAGCTGCAGGGCCCTTTAGCGCCTGCCCCTCTACGATCGGCGAGACGGCAATCACATGGCGAGCGCGCTCCCTGAGCAAGTCTGCCATGCCCGGCAAGTCTAGAATCGGCGCAAGACTCAAAAAAGGATTTGATGGACCAAGCACTACGTCGACAGCTCGGCTCCCAGCGCCGACTAACAAATCAACCAGCCGTGGAGAAGGTTTGGCTTCGGCGATCCCCTCATATCGAACAGCCATTAGCTGCGGCGCACATCGATGCTTTACAAAATACTCTTGAAACGCCATCTCGCCTTCGGAGGTGCTCACGCATGTGCGCAGGCGATCCTCTGTTGCCGGCATAATCGATACCGCTGACGTCACACCTAATTGACGCGCCAATACCGCCGTCACCTCACAAAGCCCCACCCCGTCAGCCAGCAACGCTGCGCGAATGAGATGAAGTGCCAGATCTTTGTCTCCTAACTGAAACCAATCCGGACCCCCCAGCTTGGTTAGCTCGTCAAAAACACCCCAGGTTTCCCCTTCACGACCCCAACCTCGCACCGGGTCAATTTGCTGGGATAATGCATACAGGACGCTGTCGGTATCGGGACATATCGTTAATCCCAGATGCTCAAAATCATCACCGGTATTGGTCACCACGTTGAACCGCTCACCTGTGGTCGCTGCGTGCAACCCCGCCGCTAATCGCGCTCCGCCGCCGCCGCCGCTTAACAGCACTATCTCAGCTTGCTCCTCAGCGCAAATCGATCCACTAGTCATCGAAACAGATCCTGCTCTGCTGGCCGCAGTAACACGCTGGTGTTGACCTGGTCATCATGGCGCAGATCGCAGCCCTCCACCCACACCGCGGGCAACCCCTGATTTGTCTCTCCCTGAACCAGTGATGCAGCGGCTGCCAGGGCATCGGCGATCGCCGGTGCCGTGACCTTCATCATTCTGCCATCTAAATCTTTTTCACCCACTTGATCCCAGACGGGTTCAAAGCCAGCGATACCAATTGCAAACCCGACCGTGCCCATTCGCCATGGGCGACCTAAGCTATCGTTGATTAACACTGGCACCGGCCTATCCAGTGTCGCCGATAAGCGAAGCGACAATTCACGCGCACTCGCATCAGGGTTTTCAGGCCACAGGAGGACGGAATCGCCGTCACCCGCTCTACCCACATTCGACGAATCAATACCCGCGTTAGCGAGAATGTGTCCGGTACGATGCTCAGTGATAATTAGGCCTGGCCTAGTGCGAATCACGGTACGTGACTCCTGCAGGATCAAGGTGACAAGACGAGGGTCTTTTTGTGTCGCTTCCGCTAAGGTGCGTGCCTCTGCGGTAACGACGACATCTTGCAGATGAACCAAGCGACCTTCCGCCTTGGACACCACTTTTTGGGCGATGACCAACACTGCACCGACTTGTGGCTGATAACCGCTTTGGCGGGTTGCTGCGATGACCAAATCTGCCAGCACATCGCCCGCCTCAACCGCAGGAAAATCAGGCAGGGGGCTAAGCTGTAAAGCACCCGGCAACACAGCGGTCAATCAATGCCTGTCAAACGTAAGCCAGCGTGGGTCTTGTACTGCTTATTGATGTTAATCAGGATCGATGTCAGCGCCTCTGCTGCCGCGGCATTATTAATCAAGCCAGCGTGAAACCCGCGCATGCCCATCGACTCAATCAGATCAATCACGGTTTGCCGAGCGGGCTTATCGTTACCCGTCACCAATACGTCACAGGGAATTTCCATGTCGGCCTGTAAATGAGCGGCCGCGACGTTTTGGAAGGCGCTCACTACGTGAACTCCCTCGCCCAGCAGCGCTTGCGCAATCTGCCCTGCACTACCCTCTGCTGGTAGCTGAACGCGCGCCACTTTGGGGGGGACCAGTGGCACCGTCACATCCACCACGACTTTCCCCTGAACGTCATCTCGAATACTGTCAAGCGTAGGCTGATGCGCGCCAAAGGGCACCGTCACGAACACGATATCGCCCTGCTGCGCGGTCGCTACGTTGTCAGCACCCGAGATAGTGGGGTGAGTAATGCCGCGATCCGCCAGCACTGCTGCGACCGCCTGCGCCGATGCGACCGCTTGTTCCGCATTGCGTGACCCGATGATCAGTGGATGGCCAGCCTTGGCTAAGCGCAGGGCCAAGCCCCGTCCCAAATCGCCCGTTCCACCGACGATTCCAATCGACGGCATTGTGTTGGATGACATATTCTTTACCTCTATATTTGCTGGATCATTGACAAGATTCAGACCGTTGGCGATAGTGGACGGACCAACTTGCTGGACACAAGTAAGTTTAACTCAGACTGACTGAATAAGTGAGTCTATAAGACAAAAACAGCGAGATGAAGACAACCACCGGCCTCCCACGACGCGGCTCTAGTGTACTGGACTCGGGATCTCATAACAGGGATCCGATGGCAGGGAATTAAAAGTTAGGAGAAAGTTTTATGACCACATCCCACACAGCAGACTATGACGTGATCGCGGTTGGCGCCGGATTCGCAGGCATCTCATTAAGCTACCACCTGCGTGAAGCCGGTTTAAACACAAAAATTTTCGATCGCGCAGACGACATCGGTGGCACGTGGACCTGGAACCGCTATCCCGGTGCCGCGACGGACAGTGAATCCTACTACTACTGCCTAACCTTCTCTAAAGAGGTGCTGCAAGAGTGGTCATGGACAAAGCGATATTCTGGTTGGGAAGAAACACAAGCGTATTTAAAGTTCGTGATGGATAAATTCTCGCTGTGGCCTTCATTTCAACTGAGTACTGAAGTAGAGAGCGCTGAATTTGATACTGAAACAGGGCTCTGGAACGTTCATACAGGAGACGGTAAAACACACACCGCAAAATACTTCATCAGCGCGATGGGTATGATTTCGCAACCTGTCATTCCAAATATTGCCGGCATGGACAGCTTCAGCGGTCCCCTATTTCATTCCTCGCGATGGCCTGAAGGACTCGACGTTGCGGGCAAACGAATCGGCATCATTGGTGCGGGCGCCACCACAGTACAAATGCTACCCGAGGTAGCCAAAACAGCGGCACAGGTCACTGTTTTTCAACGTACACCCAATTTTGTTTTGCCAGCCATGCAAAAGGACATGACCCCGGAATGGGAAAAAGAAATTAAAGACAATTACGATGAGATTATCGCTAAGGCACGTAACCACATGTTCGGGATGGCATTTGAGCAACCACCCGGGCGTAACGCTGTCGACACATCGCCCGAGGAGGTGCAGCGCATTTTCGAAGAGCACTGGAATGGCAGTTTCCGGTGGGTATTCGAAACCTTTGACGATCTACTAGGCAGTGCCGAAGCGAATCAAATGGCATCAGACTTCATTACCAGCAAAATCAAAGACAAAGTAAATGATCCCGAGGTCGCCGAGTTACTAACCCCTAAGGGTTACCCGTTGTTTGCGAAGCGTCCGCCGCTTGATCACGGCTATTACGAAGCGTTTAATCGCGACAACGTCACACTCGTTGATATTAAAGACCGCGAACCGATCACGGCGATCACCGCGACTGGCGTACAAACCACTGAAAACCTCCATGAGTTTGACATCATCGTGCTGGCAACTGGTTTTCAGGCCTATACCGGCGCCCTTGAGGCGATCGATATCCGTGGCGCCCACGGGCACACACTCCGCGAAAAGTGGGAAGATGAATCGAAGTCCATCATGGGGGTATACGCCGCTGACTACCCTAATTTCTTCATGATCACGGGTCCCCAGGCGCCGTTTGCCAACCTGCCGACATCTATCGAGCAAAACGTCGCGTACATCACGGACTGCATTAAGAAAATGGAAGCAGAAGGCTACGACTTATTTGAACCCAGCCAGCAGGCCGAGGACGAATGGACGGAGCATACGGCAGAGATCCATAGCCAGACGCTGATGGCGCAGGGCGATAAGGTAAACTCTTGGATGATGGGTGCCAACTTGGAGAAGCGGAAGCCACGAGTGCTCGTCTACTTCGGCGGAGCGCATGTTTACTACGACAAACTTCGCGAGTCTGCCGACACGGGGTTTCCAGAGCTGTCGTTTTCTAAAAGCGCCGCATAGCTCAAATCCAGGACTGGCTGCCGTACTCGGCAGCCAGTGCCGCGATTAATTTTTCGACGTGCTCGCTGGGCAGACGATTAATGCCGGCGGCCGCTTCACGACCCCCACCCGTCTCAAATTGCGTACATATTTTTGACGCGCCATAGCGGTGCGCAAAAGGCGCCCGCACACTGACAAGAAACGCACCATCGCCTTGTTCGGTCAGCACCGCATGTGCTCTGTCAGGGTGGGCGCGAACCAAGTCGTTACTGAATACACCACTGACCCTGCGCGCCCAAGCTGCGTTAGGCAACGAATACAGCGCATAACCCGCGCCCTCCTCTACCGGCTGCAATGCCGCTGACGCCGCAAGGTCAGCGGCGTACCCATCGCTTAGAATAGAGTAGCTCCGAGAGCCCCTAAACCCGGCAGGTGTCTCCGCTTGATAGAGCTCCGCATACAATGCGTCAGGGTGAAAATGCAGATCGGCTAGTTCGGCGCCATATCCGTTGTAATTGATGCAGTGACCCAGATGCCGCAAAAAGGCAATGTCAGACTCCGGCACACCCACTTTTGTTGCCAGTCGCTGCGCGGGCTCATCCAGGTTATCGCCAAATGCGCCGACAATGGCCCACTCGACACGCGCACCGCGCAGATGACCATTGACCAATAATGCGGTGCAGACTTCGGGTGCTTCACTGATCGTGGCGGCCAGCGCCGGATGATCGGGTATCTCACCCGGGTCGTGGTGATCAAAATATTCAATCGAGGCGCCCTGGGCGAGTAACCTCTGTAAGGCGCTATGGTTCTTTGCTAACGAAATATCGAGCACCGTCACATGATCACCCGACGATACGTTCACCCGCTCGAGGAGTGCGATATCGCGCTTCACCCCCGTGACACGATGACTGTCGCGAGGCTGCTCTAAGCGCAACTGTAATAGCGCGCAGATACCATCTGCGTCACCATTGAAAACATCAATCCACATACGCTCCCTCAACTGGTACCCGTGAATGTGGCAGAACCCCGCCTTTCGAGTTGTCAGGGTAAATGAAGGACACGAGCGTGCCTACCCAATTACTTCATCCCGATACAGACACCCTGAACGACCGGCGGAGAAGCGTGCTGTGATGACGTATACTCGAAAAACTAATCAACCGAGCACATAGCGATGGAACTGTCACTAAAAGGTAAAAAAGCGCTGATCACCGGTGCCGGGGCTGGCATAGGACTCGCGTGCGCGCAGGCATTTGTCAGCGCCGGCGCAGATGTCGCGATTTGCGATGTCGATCAGGCGCGCTTAGATGAGGCCCTCAAGATACTTGGCGCGATCGGTGGGCATCACTACGGGCAACTCTGTGACGTGGCCGATAGCCATGCGGTGGCCGACTTTTTTAGCCGCAGTCATCAGGCACTCGGCGGGCTCGATATCGTGCTCAATAATGCGGGCATTGGCTCACCCTTGGTGCCCTTGGCAGAAACAGACGAAGCTGATTACGACAGACTGATGGGCATCAACTTAAAGGGTGTTTGGCTGTGTATGCGCGAAAGCCTCAAAATCATGACCCCAATCGGCTCAGGGCATATCATTAACATGGCCTCGGCACTCAGCAAAACCACGTTTGCCGGTGCAGGCCTCTATGTCGCCTCAAAGTACGCCGTCGGCGGCCTGACTAGAAATACCGCAGTCGAGTACGGTGAATCTGGTATTCGGATTAATGCGATTTGTCCCGGCTTTATCGAGACACCACTGCTCCTCGAATCGGTAGCAGAGGAAGATCGTGCCGGCCTTGCCGCTCGTAATCCAATGAACCGACTAGGCACACCCGACGAGATCGCCAACGCAGCGCTATGGCTGGCGAGCGATGCGTCAAGTTTTGTGACCGGCATGCTTTTTTCTATCGATGGCGGCTGGACAGCCATCTAACGGTTGAGGACGCCCAGCACCCCGGGGGTTTTAGCGTTCTACTGGAGTGCCACCCTGGCACCGGTTGCGACCCATCACTGTGAGCCTGCAATACCACTGCCTCTGCTGGGGGTGATCGATCCAACAGGGTTAGCGTCCCTGCAAGCAGGGCCACTTTTTGGCACAATCTGCTTTCACTGAGGAGTCTGACCATGCCTGTGTTGTCACTAAAAGAGATTGAATCACTGTGCTCTGATGCCCTAAAGCGCGCAGGTGCCAGTGACGCGCAAGCGGCGATCGTGGCAGAAGAAATCGCCGACGCTGAAGCCGAAGGCATCCGCAACGTCGGCCTAGGTTACCTGCACCTTTATTTAAAACACTTGCGCTGCGGGAAGGTGAATCCCCATGCGCAACCTCACATTGTCAAAACCTCCGACGCCACGACGGTGGTCGATGCCGATTTCGGTTTTTGCCATCACGCCTATCTCATTGCTGAGCAACGGCTGATTGAGACTGCCAAAGCACAAGGGGTTGCGCTAATGTCGATTCACCAATCCTCTTCTGCCGGGGTGCTGGGTTGGTTTGTGCGTCGATTGGCGCAGGAGGGCCTGGTGTCTTTGATGTTTGCGAACAGTTCAAAAGCCGTGGCGGCTCACGGGGGCAAAGTGCCTTTTTTCGGCACCAATCCGTTTGCATTTGGAGCGCCCAGAGGATCAGACGAACCGCTCGTCATCGATATGGCTACCGCCTCGACAGCACGCGTTAACTTAGTGCGAGCAGCTGCTGAGGGACGCGACATTGAACCCGGCCATGCCATTGATCATGAGGGCAACCCCACAACTGACCCGGCAGCCGGACTCAAAGGTGCCCAGCTACCCGTTGGCGGCCCCAAAGGCTTTGGACTGGGCTTGATGGTGGATATTTTGGGAGGCGTGCTTACCGGCAGTAATTGCTCTTACGAAGCCTCAATGTTCGCGACCACAGAAGGCGGCCCTCCGAATGTGGGCCAGACCATCATCGCTATCGACCCGACTTTTTACAGCGACGACTTTGTCAGTCACCTCGAGACGATGTGCAGTGCATTGACCGATGGTAACGACGTCCGGATTCCAGGGGAGCGACGTGCGCAAGCTAGGGCGCATCACAGAGACAATGGCGTCGAGGTACCGGAGTCACTGCTCGAACAAATTGAGTCGCTTGCCGCAGCGCAGTAACGTCAAGCAAGCGGCAATCGCCCTCGTTGAGCAAGACCTCACATTAAGTGGCGCTGGTTCCCCAAGCGATACCTCTTCTGAGCAAGTCATAAAAAACCGGATAGTTCCAAGCGCATTTTTCCACGGGCGCAACGTCCATCAGCGGCCGGAGATCATACTTGCCGCGGCAGTGTCCCAGCGTCAAGTAAAGCACTTGGCCCGCCCCCACTGAATGAAGGTACATCTGCGGGTGACTCGCTTGATCCGTCCCAAACTCTGACTGCACATAGCCATGCGAGGGCTCATTATAAGAGGCCTCTAGCAGCACGTGGTTATCACCAAAAAACTCACAGTAATAGGGTTCGTCCTCAATCTCAAAATCGTTCAGACCCGCCACAATCGGATGCTCAGGGTCCGCCACTCTAACTTGTAGCATCGCCACATCGGGGTGTGCCACAAACCGACTCCCTAGCATGCGCATAAGATCAGGTGCTTTATCAGGCGTATCGGCTTTGCCAGGCAACTCGATCCCATCCACCACCTGCGACTCGCCACTAAAACCAATAATCGCGTTGGTACCATGCAAGGCGAACCACTTACCTCCGTTTTCTAGGAACCGTCGTAAACCCTGCTGCTCTTCAGGCGTTGGACAAAGATCGCAGGTGTAAGTGATCAGGAGCCGAGAAGCGTTAATACCCTCTATGTCGGCGTAACTATCCGCTACTCGCGTGACCACATCTTCATGCTCTGCGAGGAGCTTGAGCAATTCTAGCCGGGAAAAATTGGTGTCGTGATATTTGGCATTACAAACGAGATAAACGTCAATTTTTGTATCGGTCATGACAGTGTCTCCCGGCAGCTCATCACACCTCTGGCTCCATGTAAGCGTCTTGCGATGGCAAATTGTGGGTTGAAATCGAGCCATCGATGAAGCCGTCAATCATTTGGTGGAAATGCCGAAGACGCACCTCTTGGTCTCCCAAAATACCGCCTTGAAAGCTGTCAGATTGGCAGCCCGCTTGCAGCGTAGGCATGTTCGACGCGTCCTCTCCTACCACCTTCGAATAAGCTGGGTCGAAACTGTTCTCCAGCACCTTGACGTAATCGATGCCATCATCATAGCGATGCAACTGGTGCTCAGGTCGCTCCGGCGCCTCCATTCCGGGCGGCAGATTGGCAAAAATAAGCAGGTCATAAAAACAACGGCCAGGGTCACTCGGGTGGGGTCGATAGCGGAAAATTGCGCCGCCGTCGGCGCTCTGCGTAAAGGTCACACCAGGGAAAAAACTATAGTGATACTGATGGACCAACTGCTCGTCGTTCATCTCGGTGAACGGCAGATGAGACTCACCTTCAATCGATCGCCGATAGTCAATTTCATAACGGTGCATGTCCTTCGCATCGATAGGCTTGCCATCTATCTCAATCGCACTCTTTTGAGCGGCATCGGGATCGGGGGATGGCCCCAGCGCCGCTTCACTCAACATAAAGCGTCGGCGTAATTCGGTCCAACTTGAGCGGTCCTCGAGTACCTCACTGACCGTCCGGTTGAAATTCAACATTCTCGAGTGAATGCCGTAGAGCTCTATTGGCACATCATGCCCTTCTCCGATATTGACCATATTCGGATGTAATTCGGCAAAGTGGTAACTTTCGTTAAAAGCATCCCAAGCATGCTTCCAATTGGCATTCCATTCAAAGGTTTGATAATCGAGAACCGCACAGTCCTCAAAGTGGTATGTCTCGAGATGCTCTCCTATGGGCCCCAGATAATCTCGTAATGAGCAGGAGTCGCCGTCCATATTGAACCAGAGCCAGCCCTCCCAAACGTCGATCTTAACCGGCACAAGACCCAGCTCTTCCTCGGGGATCCCCTCGTCGAATTGCCTAAAGAACTGAGGGTCTGCGACCTGCTTTAGCGACCCGTCATCATTCCATTTCCAGCCGTGGTAAGGGCAGGTAAAGGTACTAACCACCCCCTCTTCCACTTGGCATAATCGATTGCCGCGATGCCGGCAGACATTGTAGAAACCACGAATCTGATCATCGCTGCCACGCACAAAGAGGAAAGACTCCTTTCCCAGCTCATGGGTATAAAAAGCGCCAGGCTGATCGAGCTCTGACGCCTTCATCACGAAGTGCCAGGTTTTTTTCCAAACCTTTTCCCATTCCTGCTGCATAAATTCGTGGGAGAAATAACGATCTCCTGTTATTTTTTCTGTCCCTAGATCTTTGAGCACTCGTCGAGGGATGAAGGGCGGCGCTTTAAACGCGGCCTTAACCTTTTGATTACGGCTTAAAAAGTCTTCTTCAATATCTGCCATTACGCTAACTCACTACTCCGGCATTCGACTGGCATCACTTTGAACCAATACTGGTGAATTTTAGTGTCTCGATCTTCCAGCACTTCGACGATTGTTTAAGGGACACTTCATAAAACCCATACAGCGTGGTTTCGGAGACTGCCGTATCTTTATAAAAAGCCGTAGCAATCAGGTTAAGCCTCATTGACGCTGTTTCACCTACAACCTCCACTAACGGATTGCTCAACGAGTGCTGCGAAGCTCGATACGCTACCGCCGTCTCCCTGACAAATTGGATGAAACTATCAGGGTCATGAAAATGCACACCTTGTCCGTCGAGAAATTCGCTATCAAATTGCATGGCGACTGTGGCGTCATCAAAAAACAATGACCTCATCAAGGCGTAATCCTTAGCATCCGCCGCCAACGCATAACGTGCCATCACCTCAATGATGTCACGCTTGCTAGGGACCATCGTACTCACCAGTAAGATCTCGAATCTGACTCTTTAAAAACGATAACTGATAGACGCACCATACATACGTGGCATACCGGCCCATCTCATCACAGTATCGTTTGTGCTGGCCGACCACGTCCAGTAGTACTCATCCGTCACGTTTCTGACATAGGCCTGCAAAGACCAGGATTCCAAATCAATACCCGCCCTCAGATCAACCAATGTCCGCTGCTTGATTGCGAGATCACTGAGATCATCCCGAATATCGACTGACGTCTTGGTACAGGAAACCCCTGCCTCTTGACAGGTATCGACAAAGCCAGCATTGGTCTCATCCTGATAATCGACGTTGCCACCCACATACATCTGCGCTCCACCAGACAGCTGCCACCGATACTCCACATCCATTTTAAAGAAGGTCTCTGGCACCGCAGGGAAGGGCTGCCCAGAAAAATTCTTGGAATCACCGTTCATCGGCGCCCTAGCAAAGGAATCCCAGTTGCGATATTCCCCCGTTACCTCAGAGTCAACATAGGTGAATGAAGGCGCAATCCTGAGACCGTCAATCGGATACCATTCCATCGAGATATCAACTCCCTTCACCTCTGACTCGGGTACGTTAACGAGTGTGGGCAATGGGCCAAGAATGGGATCGGGGGTTGAGCCCACAACCTGCTTGTCGGTGTAATCATAGAAGAATGCCGCTGCATTGATTTCCATCCGCCCGTCCAACAGTCCCAGCTTACTGCCTAACTCATACGACAGCACTTCCTCCTGAGTTACCGGATTGTACTGTGCGGTCGTCGTAGCGCCGATGGTCGGGAACGAGCCAGACTTATAGCCCTTGGTAACGTTCAACCAAAACAGGGAATCTTTGATGCCGCTATAGGAAAGCCCCGCCTTCCAAGCCACATTATCCTCATTGAGTTCATAGGTGAAGCCATCCTTCTGGGTATGAAACAAGGGCGCTTCCTGCGAGGTCACCCAACACCCTCCGGCCACCGCATTACCGCCATCCTGAAAGGCACCGGTTGAAACTAACTGCGTGAACTGTATCACCTGATTTCCAAACGAAGCGTTGACGCCATCGCCGCTGTCCTCATTACACATCGTGGCTTCGCGCTCCTGGTCGGTATAGCGCGCACCCAAGGTCAGCAGCCAATCCTCACTCAATCCATATTCGATGCTGCCAAAGACCGACATCGTATCGGTCTCCTGATCGTTGTAGGTTACCGTCGGGCCAAACGGAATGACCGTGAAAAAAGTAAATGGCACGACCGTTGAATAACCGAATGTTGCGAGGAAGTCATCCTCCGATTCAGTGTGCTCATAGTTCGCGCCTACAACCCAAGTCCCTGTGTCGCCGAACTGACCTGCTAAGCGAAGCTCCTGAAACTGAGTTTCAATGTCGCCGAGCAGGTGCACTTCGTAATTTTGATAGATCGTGCCGTCTGCCTCGAGACCCTCCTCACGCTCAAACTCGTTAAAGCTTGTCAGCGAGGTGAGTGTCATATCGCCGATATCCCAGTCCATCCGCAAGCTGATTGCGGTGTACTCATTGTCTCGCGCATTCTCCTGACAACGGCTCCAGTTTTGGTTGCCCAGATTCTCTGGCGCACCAAATACGTCAGTATTGCCCGTGACGTTGTTCTCGTTCCCCGTCCGCGCGGAGTTCACACAGGGACCCCAGTCAGACGCACGATTGTCGTCTGGCGCAGTGGGATAATTCTCAATTAACGGCGGCAATTCGCCATTCATGGATCGACGCCACCCATCCTGAAATTGTGGCATCGGAGAGTCGCTTTTATCCGTCCAATAATCGACTCGCAGTAGCGCAGAGAATGCATCGCTGGGCTCAAACATGAGAGACAACCGCGAGTTAAACAGATCTTTTTCGCCCTTTTCATTATCAAAGGACCAGTCGTAGCCCCGTGAGGCCCACATGGGATTGGCACCGGCACCCTGATTGTTAGTATAAGAATAGTAATGCCCGTCTGAAGTAATCGATCTCGCCGCGATGCGATAACTCAACGTGTCGGTGATAGGGCCGCTGAGAAAGCCACCCACATCAAACTCGTTAAACCGAGCCACCCCTACTCTAAGTTCGCCCTCAAATTCGGAGGTGGGCTTATTGGCAATATAGTTGATCGCGCCGCCCGTCGTATTCATCCCAAAAAGTGTGCCTTGCGGCCCTTTCAGTACCTCAACACGCTCTAAATCCAAGATCGCACCGCCGGTCATTGCCGAAAAAGGAATCGGCATCTCATCAATTGCCACGCTGATCGTTTGTAGGGAAGCCAAGGCCGTGTCTTGGAATCCAATGCCTCGCATGGTGTAGGTCACTGACCCGTAGTAGTTCATGTTCGCGGTAAATCCGCTGATGAGTTTGCCGAGGTCGAAAGTATCAGTGATCCCAGCTGTGTTAATCGCGTCACCTGATGCGGTATCAATGGTCATACCCACATCGATTGAATTCGCAAGCCAAATGATGACCGACTGGGCTGCTAACAATTTCGAAAATCCCGACTCATGAGTGATTCAGGCTAAAGCGTGACGCGCCGTGATGGCATCCTCCAGAGCCTCCCACAAATAGACCGCCAACGACTGATCGACAAACAACGAGAACACGCCAGCTTGACCCTCCGCGTGGTGGGCGATGATTGACGTGACCCGTGCCACCTGAGTTTGCACAACATTCCCCTCGGGAAACGCCGCCTCAGAGAGATCAACCCCACAAAGTGTCGCCATCACCTCGGCGCGCCGCTCACCGGCCAGCTGCAACCATGCATGGCTGTGCTGGCAATACAGCGGCCACACCTCAGATCCCAGTGCTTCCCCTTGCATCGCTGAAGCGACCGCTTTTTGGTCCGGTTGCAACAACCAGAATTCACGGTGACTGAGGGACATCACCCATGCGCCACTGCCAGTGGACATGAGCTGATTGGGCGCACTCGGCACAGGGTAGGACTGCTGGACTAGATACGCGCTTGCGCCAGCACCGCGCACACCGGATCGCTGCTGCAGCGACAAGTCTCTCAGCGCCAGACCGTCCGCGCCGGCGATGGGGTGGAGAAGCCCTAACGGGCTCGATAGCACGCTCACAGTAGTTGCCTCGCGGTGTCCGGATCATAAAAAGGCAGTGCCTCCACGCGCGCTTGCACTGCGACCCCGCCGTCAGTCCGCACCCAAATACTGCCTCCGGGCACCGCATCGTCAGGGTGCGCGTAAGCAAGCCCGATAATCCGCTCCAGGGTCGGCGACACTTCACAGGAGGTGACATTGCCCACAATATCTCCGTCGCGCATCACCAGATGTCCTTCGCGCGGTTTTGGTGCGGTTGTCGACAGTGAGAAGCCCACTAGCTGACGCGTCAGCGGGGCCTTGGCCAAAATGTCGACCGACCGACGCCCAACAAAGTCGGGTTTGGTTCGGTTCATCGCCCAGTCCAGCCCCACTTCGCACGGATGTGTCATGCCATCGGTATCTTGACTCACAATAATATGGCCCTTTTCTAAACGCAGTAGCCGCTGCGCCTCGACGCCAAAGGGGCGAAGACCCCACGGCGCGCCCGCAGTCGCTAATAACGACCAAAGCTGCCCGGCGAACAAACTGGGGACATGCAGCTCATACCCCAACTCGCCGACAAAACCGACTCGCATCATGCGCACCGGTATCCCACTGATCTCGCCGACGCGACAGCCTAAATAGGGAAACCCCTCTGCGCTAAGGTCGACGGAACCTGCGAGTGCCTCCAACACCTGGCGCGAGTCAGGACCGGCAATATTGATCGCCGAGAACGCTGCGGTCACATTGGCTACGTCGACACGGAGGCGCCACTGCGCATTCCACCGCAGCATCTCCTGATAAACCCGCTCTACCCCGCCGGTGGTTGCGGTCACGTAAAAGTGATCCTCTGCCAGTCGCGCGGCGACACCGTCATCAATGACGACGCCTTGCTCGCTCACTAAGACCGCATACCGGGTTCGTCCAATAGGCTGCTTCAGAAAGCCATAGGTATAGAAGCGATTCATGAACTCGGCAGCATCGGGCCCGCGCAAATCGATGCCGCCGAGCGTACTAACGTCAATGAGACCAACCCCTTCCCGAACGGCCTGCACTTCCTCGGCAACACGCTGCGCTTTGTCTGACGGCGCACCATAGAAGGCGGGTCTGCTCCAGAGCCCGGCGGGCATCCATTGCGCGCCTAACTGCTCATGCTGTTCGACGAGGGCTGTGCGGCGATGAGGGTGAAATCGGCGTCCCGCCAACAGACCAATCGCTTCGGGCTTGACCGGTGGTCGGGCGGTCGTCACCCCCGTTTCACTGACTGAGCGTCCGGTTGCCCGGGCCACAAGCCGCGCAGTTGGCAGTGCTGAATGCCGTCCTTGGGAGGGCCCCATGCCGACAGTTGAATAGCGCTTGACCAGCTGAATATCCCGATATCCCAATCGTGTTGCATTCACAATATCTTTAACCTGCAGATCCTCGTCAAAATCAACAAAGTCCCGTCCTTTGGGATGAGGAAAGATCGGCCAAGGGTGATTGACTGCCGCATGGCAACTCACCGCTTCGTCTGCTCCCACTGTAAAACCGAGATGGCTGAGTGCCCGACGCGCCGCGTTACGTCCGTCGGCGAGTAACGCGCTCAGCGTGTGGACGCTGTTAACGCTGCCCGCGAGGAACATACCGGTGGGCAACGCCTCGATGCAAAAATGTGCGCTCGCATCATCATAGTTTAGCCGCGCACCAGCCTGACAGGCCAACTGATAGGCAGGCATGTAACCCGCACTCATTGCCATCACGCGGCAATCGAGTGTCGCGATCACGTCGCCTACCTCGCCTTTTGCGGTCACCGCTCGCACCGAAACCGCCCGTAATGCCTGTGCCTTCGGATCGCGATCTGCCGCGTAAACCGTCGCCGAGCAATGCACCATAATGCCACGACGTGCCGCCTCTTCTGACAGAGCCGTCTGGTCTGGTCCCCGTCGCAAATCTATGATCGCCGCCACCTTAATACCTGCATCATCGGCGGTAAGGGCTGACAACCAAGCTTGATCATTACCCGCCAGCACCACTAGATCGCCCGCAGGTGCTACGCCGTAATGGCAAATAAGCCGATCCAATGCACTGCATAAAATCACCCCAGGCAGATCATTGTTACGAAAGACCACATGTTGCTCACTGGTCCCCGTCGCCAAAATGCAGCTCTTCGCTCGCACCTTGAAGAGCCGGTCACCTTGAATCACGGGCAAGTAATGATCGGTGAACCAGCCATTACATAAGGCACTCGACAACACACGAATGTGCTCATGAGCCTGCACCGCGGTCACCAGCTGATCAGCAAGCTGATCTCTTTCAGTCGTCTCAATCGCAAAACGATGGTAAGTGAGTGAGCCGCCTAGGCAGGGCTGTTCATCCACTAACAAGACGCGAGCGCCGCCTTCTGCCGCTGCCAGCGCCGCACTCATTCCTGCGGGGCCACCACCGATGACGACCACATCGCTAAACAAGTATTGCTTATCGTTGTAACGGGGCGTGATAGCCAGATTGGCAACGCCAAGCCCTGCTGCCCAGCGAATCAAACGCTCCCAAAACGACCAGATACCCAAAGGTCGAAAGAACGCCTTGTAATAAAATCCGACCGGCAAGAATCGCCCGAACCAGTCAATGATCGCAGAGCGATCTGCCATGAGTGACCCCGTCACGTTTTGTGCTGTGGTCGTCGGGAAATCACGCACTGGTAACTCATCGGCGAGCCGATTAGGTGCATCAGGCGTTTGCACCAAAGTGTTTACATCGTGTCCTGCAAACGTCAGCGGGCCGCGGGGACGATGATACTTAAAAGAACGCGAGATGACCCATTGACCGCTCGCAACGATAGCTGAGGCCACCGTATCCCCGTCGAATGCTGGCAGATCACGACCATCAAACTGTGCGGTGACCGGCGCATCTCGATCAATGCGCTGTCCAAACGGTAAGGGCAATCTGTGACGCATCAGGAGACCTCGGGCCTGTCTGGCGTTAGCTCCGTCTTAGACTGCTGCGGCTCACTCTGCGCAAACAGCTCACTAGGATCGTAGGTCCGCAATACCTCATCACTTTGATTATGACGCTCAGCAATAAACCAATAACTGCTGGGTGCATGCATCCACCATTCCCGGACCACACCGATGTGAGAGTGCTCGTAAAAAACGTAGTGCGCCCACTGCTGATCTGTCGCATGAACAGGATCAGGCATCTCCTTGACCTGCCCACCATAGATGAATTCTGCGATGTTACGGGGACCGTTGAGAGGGCACGAAAGTATTTTCATAACAAGACCCCTAGTGACTCGCTGCCGTAGCGCCCATCTCGTTTACCTGTCGAAAGGCGTCAAAACGATCGAGACTAAAAGGGGCAATGAGCTCCGGCACTTTGCCACCCGAGGCAATCAGCTGGGCCATGGTGACACCGCTAATGGGCGTCGCCTTGAATCCCCAAGTGCCCCAACCAGCATCCACGTAATAATTTTCAATCGGACTCAACCCCATAATGGGACTGTAATCACTGGTCATATCCGTAATGCCCGCCCACTGTCGCATCAGCCGCATTTCGCTCATAAAAGGGAACATCTCAACAGCAGAAGCCATCAGGCTTTCCTTCAGATCGAGGGTCGAGCGAGTGCCGTACAGCGGATAAGGATCAGAGCCACCACCAAACACGATTTCTCCACGACTGGTTTGTTGCACATAGCAATGCAGCGCTGAGGAACTCACTAGCGGATTGAGAAAGGGTTTCACCGGCTGCGTGACCATCGCCTGCAGCGGGTAGGCCACAATAGGCATTTGAAAACCGGCTAATTGTGCGAGCTCGGCACTATGCCCCGCCACCGCCTGCACGACGCAACCTGCCGACACACGGCCTCGGTTCGTCTGAACTCCCGTCACGCGTCCAGCCTCTAGGTCAATACCTGTTACCTCGGTGAGCTGATGCAACTCGACGCCTCGCTGAGTAGCCCCTTTTGCATAGCCCCATGCCACCGCATCGTGACGCGCAGTGGCACCATCTTGATGCCAGAGGCCCGCCAGTACCGGCAGCCCTGCCGGACTCAAATTCAGCGTCGGCACCAGTTCACCGATATCCACAGGATCAATGAGCTCAGTGCGCCCACCAAAATGCTTATTCACCTCTGCTCTCTGGCGAAAAGCGCGCACTGTCGCATCGGTATGCGCCAACGTCAGCTGACCCCGCTGCGAATACATAATATTAAAGTCAAACTCGTTAGAGAGCCGCTCGAATAACCTCACCGATTCGCTGTAAAAGCGGACACCCTGAGGGGTCAGATAATTAGAACGAATCACCGCCGTATTGCGTGCCGTATTGCCACCGCCTAAATAGGCTTTGTCTAGGACCGCCACATTGGTAATGCCATGGTACTTAGCGAGGTAATACGCTGTTGCAACACCGTGCCCGCCGCCACCGATAATGACGACATCATAAGCAGGCTTTAACGCAGACGGCTGAGGCAAATCTGGCGATTTCTCGAAGGGGTAGTCCTTATTGAGACCAAATTTCAGTAATGAAAACGGCATACCTTCCCACCTGTGCTCTCCCGCACTACACACTGCATAATCGCGAGGTTCGCCCGCGGCCGCTGATTGTTTTGCTCGCTAGCGCCGCAGCCAAATAGACGCGGCATATTTATAGGGCGCATCAATCTGCCGGTCCCGCACCCGCGCGAGAGGCCTGAGAGGCTTCAACCAAAGTATGGCCTGCCAGCGTCTTCAGTTGCTGCCACACCTCGGGCAGCACCACGATACCCTCCTCTAATGCTCGCCGATGCGCAGCCAGTAGGTCTGACTCATCGTGGCGCGCTAACAGTGCGTACTCATGTTCCGAGCGCATAGTGGGTAACAAATCAACATGGTTCGCCATCATAATCGTAATGCCGTCGTTAGCCTCAGTCTCTTCCGGCGCCTCATCCAACTGATACACGCGTATAAAAGGCACGTTTGAACGAGCCCTGAATCCAACGACTTGCTCTGTTAGAGGTGATTGTGCATGACGCCAAAATGCCGTGACATTCATGCCTCTGTCAGCCAGTCGGCAGACGTATCCCATAATCAATTGACGCTGCCGGCAGTGTCGAATCTTAATGACCGAAAGCCCTCTTGCCCGCGCTTTAGCAAATGCCAGCTCCATCGCCAAGTTGCCTGACGCCAAAACACTTAACTGCTGCCCATCGACCACCGCTAAATCAGCGTCCTCATATAAAATTGCTGGTCGCGCTTGTGATGCCGACGCCTTAATACACTCTAGTCCTTCACTGAGTGCCGTCAAACCATTGAGTCCATGGCTTTGCATCCAGGCAACCATGTCAGCCGCATCCTCGGCGTGACTTTCGGTAAAACCCATACCCAAAAACGCTTTGCGGCACACAGCTTGCAACTCGTTGAGGGAAACCTTCATCAATTTGATTCCAATCCCTGGCGCTGCCTTGGCGCAATGGGAAAACTCCAATCGTCGAATAACGCAGGATCAGCGTGGGCGTCCTCAAAGTCGCTTAACACAGGCGCGCCTTGAAAAAAGGTGACACGCACCCATCGATCGCCGCGTGGATCAAACCGGTGCGCACCCAAAAAAGAGAGCTTCGTCCTGAGCAGGTGCATCGGCTTCATATCACGATGCCAAAGATTCGCTCTGATTTCGCCGAATGCTGTCGCCACCATCGTTTGAATCCGCCGCACCGCTTTCATATGCTCCGGGTAGGCTAGCAACAAATCAATCGTCAAGGCTCGTGGGTGATCAACCAAAAAATCGGTTATCGCGCGGTAGACTCTCTGCGCCCGCGGCGCAATCGCCAGCGCCAACTCTTTTTCTTCGCCGGCCTCCTCACCGCGAACCCCTAAGCGCGGCTCTTCCTTTTCAGCTGACTGATACCAAAACCAATAGCGGGCATCTGCTGCCTCAAAATCAGCTTCGATCGCCCAATCAAAGTGTGTCTCTAATAACTGTTTTAATTGCACCAGGGGCATATCTGGCGTGAGATCCAATTTCTCCTCAACGCTCATCAACTCGTCCAAAGCATCGACATCGTCGGGGTAACACTCGATCAGCAAGGTATTGATCAGCTCTTGCGTCTCCAATGAGAGAGACGTATCCGCCCAATCCATCAACTGTCGCCACAAAGAGGCTTCTAATGGTATTTGCTCAAGCCAGGCTACGATTTGCTCGAGCTCCTGACGAACAACAGCATTGCGCTCTGATTGCGCCATATCATCGACTCGCATCTCAGCAAAATACGCCATCGCCCTGCGACATAACCTCACCATGTGGGAGCGGTGCTCCTCCGCCGGCGACTGACTGCTCGCTACCGCCAGCGCTTGCTCTCTTGCATATACCCAATGATTGATGAGCTGCGGATGATTAATCAGAAACGGCGCCATCCCCAGGCCGGTTGAATTACCAATGCCGACATAGCGCCGCAAATCTGGATCCAACGTAACCGCCAATGCAGGATTATTGTGGCGAGCGATATGCTCGACCTGCGCAACAGAGAATTCCCGCAATACATAAACCGCTGTCATTTGGGGTGAGAACGGCTGATAAAAATCAGCACCGGTGCGCAAACGATCGTAATCCGCGATACCAAACTTTCCGTTACCGTAGACCGCGGTAGTTCTGTAGAGGTAACCCGCTTCGAGCAAATAAGACACGTCCGGTTGCTCACCTGCGGCGAGTGCCGCCACAAAGGCATCAAAGTTTCGCACGCTGCGGTTGGCTCTCGACAAGACCAGTAACCGTGGGTGCTGGCGCCCTGCCTCCTGCAGAGGCATATTCTCCTCCAACGAGGCCATCAGAGCGTCGTCCACCTCCCCCTCTACCAATCCAAAAGTGAGATCCCAAGTGTCCGCGATCACCCGATCAGTCCGCTGCTCATCAGAAATGTGTCTCGAGAAAACGACCACGTGATAGCGTTTTGCTGCTGTATCGAGCCGATAAATGACTGATCCGTAACCAGCATCATCCAGATCAAAGCCGACACAGGTAATGTGCCATCGCGACTGGTACATGAGCCGCGTTAAGCGGCGGGCAAAGCTCAACCTTGTCGGAGAAAATGATCCCAAACGCTCAAGCTCCATCACCACTGCTGCCGGTCTCAGCGGCAACGCTGTATCAGTGACTGGCCCAGAGCTTAACGTCATATCTCTGCGTCAATTTCGGCGGACTCAGCCGCCGGTTGCGCGACACGAGTCAATAAATCAACCCAGTTGCCACCCATGATCAAGCCCAATTCTTTATCCGAGAAACCCTTGGTTTTGAGGGCGTCCACGATACGCGGAAAGTCTCGATTATCGCCAAACCAGCTCAGCGGTTCGGGCCAGCCGGCATCTTGGGATGACCCTTCGCCATAATCCATGACCTTTGACCATCGCCCGGTTCGCATCCACTCCAGCACTGACTGCGGCTGCGATTGGCACAAATCCGATCCAAAACCGATGCGATTCACACCCATTCGCTCGGCTGTCCACGCTACCATATCGGCAAAGTTTGCCAGTGAGCACTGAGGTCCATCCTTCAAATGAAAGGGATACAAAGAGAACCCGAGCAAACCTTCATTCGCTGCAATAGCATCCAGCACCTTATTGGATTTATTACGCAATGCGGGGTGGAAGTGGCTGGGGTTCGCATGTGAAATGATGACCGGCTGAGCGGAGCAATCGATGGCTTCCAAGGTCGAACGCTCAGCGCTATGAGACATATCGACGACCATTCCCACGCGATTCATCTCGCCGATAACCTGCTTGCCAAAACGCGTCAGCCCGCTATCTTCATCTTCATAACAACCGCAGGCCAGCAAGCTTTGGTTATTATAAGTCAGTTGCATAATCATCAGACCAAGCCGGCGCATCACTTCGACCAGTCGAATTTCATCTTCGATGGGCGAGCAGTTCTGGGCGCCAAAAATAATACCCACACGCCCCTCGGCTTTTGCCTTGGCGATATCGGCAGGCTCGTAAACCGGGCGGATCAGATCTGGATAGCTCTCAAAACGCTGATTCCACTCTCCGAATCGAGTCAGCGTTTCGCGGGTATTTTCGTGATACGCGATAGTCACATGAACCGCATCGAGACCACCCTCGCGCATCTGCTCAAAAATCTCTCGAGACCAAGCGGAGTACTGCAGGCCGTCAATCACTAGCCACTCTGGATTCACCAAAAACTCCCTGATTACGCTTGTAAGTAAGTGGTCTTAACGGTTGTATAAAATTCGCGAGCGTACTGACCCTGCTCACGAGGCCCAAAGCTGGAGGCCTTTCGCCCCCCAAACGGGACGTGGTAATCGGTCCCGGCCGTGGGCAGATTCACCATGACACAGCCGCTAACGGCACGCTTTTTAAAGTCAGAGGCAATCGCTAGCGATTGAGTGATAATGCCGGCGGTGAGGCCAAAATCCGTATCATTGAGCATCTCGAGCGCGTGCTCGTAGTCTCGGGCGCGAATGACACAGGCGATGGGTGCAAACAATTCCTCGCGATTGATGGCCATTGTATTGTCAGTATCAACAAAGAGCGCCGGGGACATGTAGTAACCCGGCGAGTCAAGCGTCAGGCGCTCGCCGCCTACCAGTAACGTTGCACCTTCTTCGACGCCCCGCTTCACCCACGCCAAATTTTCCAGCAACTGCTCTTCAGAGGCGACAGGCCCCATATCGACACCCTCTTCGAGCGCATGGCCGACTCGGACACTCGCGAGTTTGGCCACCAGCTTGTCAACGAAGGCATCGTGAACACGCTCGTCAACAATCAGACGCGAAGAAGCGGTGCATTTTTGTCCCGTTCCACTATACGCGCCGGCAAAAGCCGCATTCACTGCGACGTCCAAATCCGCATCGGCGGCAACAATCAGCGCATTTTTAGAACCCATTTCTAACTGGCATTTGACGAGATTAGCCGCGGTCGCAGTCGCCACCTGACGGCCCACGGGAAGCGAGCCGGTAAAGGTCACCGCATGGATTTTGTCGCTGTTGATAATGTGATTACCAACGCGCCCGCCGCCACCCATCAGCAAGTTAAAGGTCCCCTTAGGCAGCGCTGACTGACGCGCAATGATCTCCGTCAGGGCCCATGCACTCGCTGGAACAAGATTAGCGGGTTTGAAAATCACGGCATTGCCGAAGGCTAACGCCGGTGCAATTTTCCAAACCGCCGTGGCCATTGGGAAATTCCAAGGACTGATCACAGCCACTACGCCGAGCGGCTCTCGTCGGGTTTCTATTTCAATACCGGGGCGCACCGAGTCCACGCGGTCATCGATTTGACGATGAACCTCCGCTGCGAAGTAGTGAAAGAATTGCCCCGATCGAAACACTTCCCCGACACCCTCGGCGCGGGTTTTACCCTCCTCTCTCGCAAGCAACTCACCCAGCTCAGCACTTCGATCGATCAGCTCGTTACCGATTGCCATCAGTACTTGGTAGCGGGTCTCCATGGGAGACTGCCCCCACTCCACTGCCGCTCGGTTTGCACTGTTGATGGCTTGGTCTGCCAGCGCCGGCGTTGCCTGAGCATAGCGACCCAGCGAGTCAGTGGTGTCAGAAGGGTTGATATTGTCAACCGAATCGTCTGTTTCGACCCACTCTCCGTCAATATATAAAGCTCGCATGGCCGACATCACGTATTCCCTCAAAACCCCGATAAACGAAGTGCGATGCTAAACCCTGTTTATTAAAAATGATACGCAATGACCTACTCATGGAGGGGTACTTTTGCTCAAAACCAGGACCGCCATTCGGAGGTCGCGCAGCGCACCATCAACACATCAAATTCGCGCACTGATTACGACATATCGATGCCCAAAAGAGACCTAGAATCGAGTACTCGCCACCCAGTCGTCTTCACGCTTGAGCATGCACCTCGATTCTCAAGCCTGCTGGAGAGTGCAGTAGCACTGATTCATTTGACTGTATGAGTCGACCGGACAACCGAGAACGGCCAAAAGGGACGCCGAGCTGAGCCAAGTGCTTACACCAAGCGCCCATATCATCAGTCCACCAATTGAGATGCGTCACACCCCTCGCCCCCGGCAAGGCGCGCGGATAGCGGTTTGTGCCCTGAGTGCCCTGATAGGTCACTAGCTCCATCTCGCCCAGGGGCTGCCCAATTTGCGCCCAGATGCTGACCTCCAGAGCACACCCTTTGGGAAGCCCTATCATCTGCTCGATCTCCGGTCCGGCAAGCATATTATCGTGGGACAGAGATAGGCCCATGACGTCTCGATAGAACGCCTTCTCCGCCACTGGATTGTCCACGATACAAACCAAGGGACCGACCCCATAAAATCCGGACTCAGTTGGCAGCGCATCGCTACCCATGATCTGCAGCAGTACAATGTTTAGGTCATCGTGCCCTGCTAGGTGTATCTCACGGAAATGGACGCCGTCAGGTGATACCGCCTCGCTATATCGCTGATTCCGAAACCGGATACCCTTCGCCCCCAACTCGGCCATCCGAAGCGGCAGATCATCCACATAAATATCCAGATTTTTGGGACAGAGATCAAACACCGCTGCATCCTGACGCACTGATGCGCCGGCCGTATCGTACTCCACCAAGTGAATGGCGCCACAGTCAGCACCAGGCGATCGCACTATCACTTGCCGACAAATCTGACGATCCGTCAACTGCCAGTGGTGTCGCAGACCCGGGTCATCCCCTTCGGCACGATCAACGCACTCGAACCCCAGCATGTCGACCCAAAAGGCGCACGCCGCGTCCACATCACGCGTGCCAATCGAAACCCAGCTCCAGGCATTTAGCACGGCCAGCACCCCAGTCCACGATCCTTAGTCACGGGTGCTCCGCTGTTATTGAACAGTGCGACATGGCCTACAGACCCGCTCAAAGATCTGTTCTAGACGCTGGATAGCGCGCATCAACTTGTAACAGCAAATCATCAACCAACATGCCCACGTAATAGTCTGAGGACTGCCGCTTGGCTTCCTGAAGATACGCGCGCAAGTCCGAGGGCGGGATAGCCGGTCCACATGACTCAAAATCACCCCGGAGGCTATGGCGCGGCAATGCCACCAGCGCCGCGAGGCGGCGGTAGCGCGCAGCGCGCTGCCACAACGCGTAGGTCTGGCAAATGTCTGGCTCAATGGTGCGGCCCACGGAATATAAGTAACCGATAACAAACAGTGACTGCGGGTAATCAGCCTCCAGCGCTTTCAATCGATATGGCATCGCTCGCTCACCCTGCCCCGAATAACCATAAGCGCGACCGAGCTGATAATTCAGCCGAGGATTGTCAGGGTCTTGACTCACCGCATCGTGGCAGGCTTCGATCGCAGCCGGCTTGTCCATTGTTGCGCTACCGACCGCGGCAGCGACGTGTCCCGGGTCTCTGCCATGCGCTGCGAGCCGATCACACAAGGTGACGGCCTGAGAAAACTGATCGTAGTCGTAATCAGCAAACTCAACCGCAGAAGCAGACGCCGAGCATAAAAGCAGTGACGCCATCAATGATGTAAAACGATGCAAGACACTTCTCCTTTCACCGGCCAATCGATACGCCTTCAGTAGCGTCAATCTAGTAGCGTCAATGCAGTGGCCCAATAAGGGCCCGCTCCTCATCACATAGCAGTTTTTATAGCACTTCCCGCGGACAGAGGCCGTATTGACGCACGCTAGTGAGAATGAGGTAAGCGTCATTTTTTTTCAAGAAACGTTACGCCGACCGAATCAGTCAGACATAACGACACGCCACCCAGCCCATTTCGCCTCATAACTCGGCACAATAACTCGGCACAATAACTCGGCACAATAACTCGGCACAATAACTCGGCACAATAACTCGGCACGATAAGACGCCACATCAACCCGCGTTCAAGTAATATAGGGGTCAGCGATACCCCCGACCCTATGATTGCTCAGGCCCGCAGCGAGATACCGAACATGAGTGAAGCGCTTGTCATAACCACCCAAGAAGAACGGCTACTCTGGCTAACGTTGAACAGACCGGATAAGCGCAACCCGCTCTCCAGCGATATGATTGCGGCGTTATCTGAAGCGCTTCGAGCCGGCTACGAAGACAATGCGACACGCGTCATTATCATCAACAGCGCAGGCGTCGCCTTCAGCGCAGGTCATGATCTAGCAGAAACCCAACGGCGAACCGACGAGTCATTCGAGGATTGGCAGCAACGCATCAAGGCATTACTGGCCGCCTGCGCTGACATGATGAGCGGCATCGTTCACGCGCCCAAGCCAGTTATTGCCAGTGTTCACGGTATTGCCAGCGCAGCGGGCTGTCAGTTGGTGTCTGCCTGTGACTTGGCACTGGCAGCAGACACCGCCACTTTCTGCACGCCCGGTGTCAATATCGGTACTTTTTGCACGACGCCACTAGTAGGCATTGGCCGCAATCTATCCCGCAAACATGCACTGGAAATGGCGCTAACCGGGGATCAATTTAATGCCGCGACAGCAGAACGGTTCGGCTTGATCAATCGCATTGAGCGCGCAGATAACCTGATCCACGCCACCCGCCAACTGGCGCTATCGATCGCCACACGCTCTGCGGAAAGTATTGCACGCGGCAAGTCTGCTTTTTATCGTCAAGTTGAGATGCCACTCGATGACGCCTTTGCACTGGCTAACGAGGTCATGCTGCAGAATCTCACCGCCGCTGGCGATGCCCAAGAGGGGGCTGCAGCATTTTTCGAAAAACGCCCCCCCGAATGGCGTGATTGATTCAGTGCGACTCGAGTCTGATCAGGATATCGCGACGTTGCTCAACACGGTTCACCGCGTTGCGGTTTTAGGCGTCAGTGCCAACACGGAGCGGCCGAGCCATCGTGTTTTTTCCTTTTTGCTGGCCGCGGGCTACGATGCTATTCCCGTGAATCCCCAACTAGCTGGTCAGCAGTTGCTGGGCAGGTCGGTACTTGAGTCGCTGGCACACCTCACAGGACAAATAGATATGGTCGATGTGTTTCGTGACAGCCGTTTCTTGCCCGACATCACTGCCGAAATCCTGAGCCTACCGATACCCGCCTTGTGGACCCAATTGGGCGTGACCCATATTGATGCTGAGACGGCAGCCGTCAAGGCGGGAATAAAACTGGTCGTCGATCGATGTCCCGCTATCGAGATTCCTCGACTGCAACAACTCGGCCTGATGCAAAGCCGCTAGCGCCGACGATGCGGCTCTCTAGCCCATCACAGCGCCTTACCGCCGGTTTCCTCGAGCTGAGAGAGTGACCACAACGTTAGTAACGCCGCCACTAATATATAGACTGACACATAAATAATACCCAGCTCCTGCCACAAGAGTACGGCAATCGTGGGAGCCAGTGCTCCGCCCAGAATGGCGCCAATTTGGTAGCCCAAAGAAGCCCCGGAATAGCGCACCTCGGTGGCAAACAGCTCGGTGAAATACGCGGCCTGCGGGCCGTACTGCATGCCGAGCAATACCATGCCCATGGTGACCGCCAGCGTGATCAAAATCGGGATGCCTGTATCGACCAGCGGGAAGATAGCAAAGCCCCAAATACCGGTAAGAATGGCGCCCCATCGGTAAATCTGCTTTCGGCCCACTCGATCCGATAATCCCGAAAAATAAAACTGAGCGGGCATCATAATCGCCGCCGCCACGAGAACGGAAACCAACAGTTCATCACGGGTTAAATCAACGGTCGGCGAATTCAGACCATACGCAATAACGAAAGCAATCAAAATATAAAAGGTCACCTGCACCGACAAGAATGCGCCCGCGGCCAGCAAAATACGCCGAGGGTAACGGCGCATGGCTTCGAACACGGGTGAACGCGTCGCAACTTCTCGGTGCGGGTTAGTTGCCTGCTCCGCCTGAAGCGCTTTAAACGCCTCGGTATCTTCCATGCGAAGCTGGATAAAGAGCGAAATGGCGATTAATGCAATACTGGCAATAAAAGGCAGTCGCCAGCCCCATGCTAAAAACGCCTCATCACTCATCGAAGCACTCACGGAAATAAAAGCAAGGTTTGCCAGAATCACACCCATCGGTGCACCCGCTTGCGCATAAGCGCCATACCAACCGCGTTGATCTGCCGGCGCACTTTCAGTCACCAGCAGCATTGCTCCGCCCCATTGCCCTCCTACCGCCAATCCCTGAATAAATCGCAATAAGACGAGGCACAATGGCGCGGCTAAACCAATCGAATCATAGGTGGGCAATAGGCCGATAAGCGTCGTGGCGACGCCCATCATCATGAGCGCGACGACAAGCGTCCGCTTACGCCCCACGCGGTCACCAAAATGACCAAATACAATGCCACCCAAGGGCCGCGCAATAAAGCCGACCGCAAAAGTACTGAATGAAATAATTAACAACACCATGGCCGGCAGGTCTTGCGGGAAAAAAGCAATGGGGAAAATAATGGCAGCCGCCGTGCCGTATAAAAAGAAGTCGTACCATTCAATACTGGTTCCTGCCAAGGAAGTCAGGGCGACTTTACGCATGTTGGTTGCTTTTTCGCGCGTCTGTACTTCGCTCACTCTGTCACCGCTTTAGTCGTCGTTGCGATCAAACTAACATGAAGCGCTCAGTCAGTTGGCGAAAAAATCGAAGTGACTTGATCTATCGCCCTGTGACTCTCAACGTCGCCAACAAAACACCTCGCTAGCGTTCGCGCTTATCGTTATTCACCGTCACCCTTTGCATATGACGTCGATTCGGTAAGTAATCGCAGACGGCATAATGCTGGGTAATACGGTTATCCCAGATAGCCACTGTATCGTTCCGCCATCGCAACCGAACTTGGAACTCTGGCTTACGCACCTGTTGAAACAAAAACTGCAGTAGCTCGTCGCTATCACCCTGATTCATATTTAAGATGTGTCGGGTAAAAGATTGATTGATATTGAGATATTGAAGTCCCGATATCGGGTGCGTCGCCACCACGTCGTGCACGGCAGAGCCAACCTCTGCTAGTGCCTTATCGATTGCCTTGGTACCACCCCGCTGAAAGTAATCATTGCGGAAGGTGCCCATATCATGAATTGCCTGCAGTGCCTGTAAATCAGATTTCCACCCAGCAGACAAACTCTCGTAGACCGCACCCATGTTGGCCCAGAGCGTGTCACCGCCGTGACTCGGCACCTGTACAGCGCGCAAAATACTGGCAAAGGGCGGGTTCTGCCTGAACGTCAGATCTTTGTGCCAATCCTCTGTATCAGGCACATTGTCCGCGTCGGCAATCAGTTCGACGATACTCTGAAAGCCCTCGACATGCGGATAAACCGGGTGTCCGGGGTCAACATCGCCCAGCGCAACAGCCAGCGCTAAGTGTGACTCAGGCGTGAGCGGTTGATCACGTAAAAATAAGACCTGATATTGCGTCAAACCTTGGTGCAAACAATCCACGTCTGTTTGAGCCAAGGTTTCACCTAAGTTGAGACCTGAGACCTCGGCCCCCAGAGCTCCAGTGAGCGCTTCAAATTCCATAGCGGTACCTTTTGTCTACCTTCGCTCGTTTCTGACCGTTTCTGTCGGCTCCTGCCTGCGCCAGTTTCGGCCAGACGATCGCTAAGCCAGTCTGCCTCGCTAGCGATCAATATGCGATCCCATCGTCAAGCCTGACTAAGCCAAGAGCTTATCACCACGCCCGCGCTATTTTTAGATCGCTATCGAGTAGCGTCCACCAGCGCCTTTTTCACAGCGTCGGCGTAGCTGAATTCGACCCGCTGATAGGACCCTATCGAATCACTTAGATTCCCAATATTGACTCATAGAGCGCGCGGCGTCTCATCTACACATGGACGCCTGTCATCACGCTCAGCGCTCACATTGCTGTGCCATACTCGGACCTTGCTAAGAGCACGAGAACGCCATGAATGCCCTAGAAATTTTTTCGCAGCAATTAGTCGACACCGTCTGGGGTACACCATTGGTTGCATTGCTATTGGGTGGTGGCTGCTTTTTTGTCGTCGCCTCGCGGGCATTGCCTTACCGCTATATGGGTCATGCCATTGCCGTTTTAATGGGTCGATACGATACCCCCCATGCCAATGGAGAGATCTCTCATCAGCAAGCGCTAGCGGCTGCGTTATCCAACACGATGGGCCTGGGCAACATTGCAGGTGTCGCGCTCGCCATTGTAGCCGGCGGGCCTGGGGCCGTATTTTGGATGTGGGTGTCTGCCATCGTGGGTATCGCCACTAAATTTTTCACCTGCTCACTTGGCGTGATGTATCGAGGCAAAGACTCTCTTGGCAACCTTCAGGGTGGCCCGATGTACGTTATCCGAGAAGCGCTCCCACGACCGTTTTACCCACTAGCCGTATTATTTTCGCTAGCGGGACTCATCGGCACCCTGCCCATATTCCAAGCCAACCAACTCACGGCCCTTATCCAAGATACGATGCTGGCCGGTGCAGCGCCGGGATGGGCACCACTCGCGATTGGTATGGCCATAGCGACCTTAGTGGGATCCGTCATTTTCGGTGGACTCCCCAGAGTGGCAAAAGTGGCGGTCGCATTGCTACCCACCATGGTCCTCGTCTATTTATTCATGACAATGTGGGTGCTCGCCAATCACTTGGCTGACATTCCTCGCGTACTCGGCACGATTTTCACTGAAGCGCTATCCCCAACCGCTGTCGGTGGCGGGTTTCTCGGCGTGATGCTCATCGGCATTAGTCGCGGTGCGTTTTCGAACGAAGCAGGCGTTGGTACCGAGGTCATGGCACACAGCGCAGCGAAAACAGACGAACCCATTCGTGAAGGTATGCTGGCAACGTTGGGACCGGTCTTTGATACCTTAGTCGTCTGCACCTGCACTGCGCTCGTGATTCTTTTAGCAGGTAACTGGCAGTCCCCCGGCGACATGTCAGGCATCACCTTGACTGCTGATGCTTTTCGCTCTGAGATGGGCAGCGTGGGGCTGATCCTGCTGAGTTTCGTCGCACTGATCCTCAGCACCACCACCATGTTTGCGGGTTGGTACTTCGGGGCAAAATGCTTTGGGTTTTTAGTCGGTGCCGAGTGGCAGCGTTACTTCCGCTGGTTTTTTGTTGCCGCTGTTGTGTTTGGAGCCACCGTGAGCATTGACGTGGTCTTTAATTTGATCTCCGCCAGCTATGGCATCATGGCGATTCCCACAATGGTCAGCGCCATTATTTTGGCTCCCCGAGTTTTACGCGCTGCCGAGCGCTATTTTGCTAATGAGCATTAGTGCAGGGCGGGAGCACTAGCGGGACCCCGCTTTTAATACCAACAGTGCATTGCCCGGCATCTTGCCAGAGAAAGCGTAGCCCGAGTTCAGGATGATACGGTCTCCGATGACGATAGGCGCCTGCCCACCGCCAATGGAGCCCCCTTGCGCGATCCGGTCACCCACTGCGTCGACCGCTTGGGTGGTATCGTATTCCCACAAAATAGATCCAGTCGCTGAGTCGAACGCCCGCAGATAGCCGTCATTAGACCCCGCTAATACATAATCATCTAGCACGGTAATGGCCGCAGAATAACCAGGGAAACAACCGGCACGCCCAGCACACGTATCCTCTGCCGGCGCCTTCCAAATAAATTCACCCGTATCAATATCCAAGGCGTATAGACCAGGCTTAGCCGGTTCATCGTAAGTGCGCCCGTCTGGCACATCGCTGACCGGCACAAAAACGTTCCCCGCATGAGCCGCCAAGCCAAAGTTAATTCCTGCCACGACACCGCCTCTACCCACTTTGTTGCGCCACAGAACCTTCCCGGTCAAGGGATCCAAGCCCACAACAAGCCCGCCTTTGTCACCGGCTAGCAACACCTTGCGCCCCGATGCGCCCACTGCAACAACTGGACCGGCTCCATAATCCCAGTCTGGGCCATTGTCATCAGGGCAATTAATCTTGCCCGCATACTCGCAAGAGGCATTCCACACATCTCCGGCTCGCGCCTGCGCGACCCAGACAATCTCACCGCTGTGCCGGTTGAGTGCAATGACTGAGTCACTGGTCCCCGATCCCTCGCCCGTATAATCGTCACCCGTCGCCACAAATAATAAATCGTCGTCTACAGACATGCCCGCCCACACCGGCACACCAGAAGGACCGTACAGTGTTTTGCCAGCGCCATTAGTGGCTCGCTCCTTTGCAGGCGGAATAAAGTATCGACGCCAAAGCTCCTGACCGGTGCCCGCATTTAATGCAGCGACCGCGCCTCGGAAAGTACAGCAGGGATAATCGGCACTGATTGCCGCACCCTCTTCTAGCGACGAGATGGGCACATACAGTACGTCGTCGACCAAAGTGGACGCCGCCGTCAACGTGGCCACACCATGATCATCCATGCGCTTGCGCCATCTCAGCTCACCGGTAATAGCTGACAAGGCGTACTGGTTACCACTGACATCCCCAAAGTACAGCAGCGGGTCAATCTGCTCGTCAGCAGGGTCCCAGGGCGCGACGATCATCGCATTACGCACTTCTGCCGAGGCCATAAATTGCCAGCGCGTGCAGCCTGTCTCGACATCAAAGGCGTAAACCAAGCCACTTTGGCTGCCGACAAAAATAGATCCACCGGCCAACGCAGGCTGCGAGCGAGCACGCACAGCGGATGGAAAAGCAAATGCCCAATCCACCTCGATTGTGGGTAACGCCGCTTTGGTGACCGTCGCGGTGCCAGGCCCGATGTAGTGAGTACCGCTCTGATCAAAGCCCCAATGAGAAAACGCGGGGACCGTGTCACGATCAAATTCAGCAGCCGACAGCGAACATGCCACACCCGCCGATCTCACATCGTCGCCACTTATTTTTCTTTTAGTGAGAAATTCGGCGATTGCTACCTTTTGCGATAAAGACAGGTCACTGGCCACTTCCTGCATCAAGCCATCATCAAGAGCACTGAGGATCGCCTCTGGGGTGCTTAACTGAAGAATGTACCGCTGCGGCGCGCGTACTACGTTGGCGTCATGACATTGCGCGCAGCGCGACTTGTACAGCGCGCGACCCGCTGCTTCCGTCTCTGGATCGAGGTTTTGAGACACCTCCGCGTAGGCGCCATCTTGACCGCCTCCCCCGTCTCCAAGCACCACCGGAGCGCACACTGATAAGCACAACAAAAACAATGCCGTACGGCAGTGCTCGGTGACGACCAGCAACCTTCCTGTTAACAACATCATTACCTCTCTAATGCCCAAGCACCTTTAATCACCGAGCATTTTCCAGTAGCCGAGCATTTTCTGCTTAATCTGCGCTAGGTCGCATCGGCCCATAGGCCGTAAACCGGGTCTGCCTGACTCCGACATCCCGTCGTCATTCCCTCGAACATGCCTGAGTCCATCAAATGCTTTGCCGGACTCGACGTGGTCCAATCCAATACGAACGTCCTGTGAGCAATTTTCCATACGCCTTGCCTGCGCTCATATCGATCGACATAGCGGCCACCTGTCATGACATCCTCAGGGGCATCACCCACCGTGTTCTGATACGCAATAACATAGCTCTCGCCCACCGCAACATCGCCATCGAGTTCGATCCAGTGATTAGTGACGGTGTGTGCCACACAAGATAGGGTCTTGTCGATTGTCACACCGATCTCTTCCGAGAAGTCGCGCACTGAGCCGTTGATCAACCCCGACACAATCGCCGCATCGTCATGAAACGCGCTCATAATGATTTCAGCATCACCGCGGTCAACGCCACGGGCATAACGACACCCCAGTTCGGTAATGGCCTGGTGAGACAGTACCTGATCAAGCCTATCGCGCTCATTCATTTGATCGTCCTCCGACTGGGTTATTTTCTGACTCGCATGCGTTATCAACAGCGCATTACCCGGGTCTTGTAAATAATGCCCGCCACGAGGACAACCGTGACTGAGCGACAAGGCATCCTGCATTGGCATGGGTAATTGCGGCGGAAACTGCCTAATCCAATCCAGCACGTAGTGCCGATGCTGCATCCGCCACACATCATTTTTAAAGCTGTGCCGATCGAGGTAACGTCCTCCGACCAAATGTGGCTGAGGCTCCCCATCGGTTGGCAAGGTCACCCAAGCCATCACATAACTCTCACTCACTGCCGTATCGCGATGTACTTTTATCCAAACATTACTGGTGCGGTGCGATGACATCGGTGCACCAACATGCATTACCTCAATCGCACTGGCAAACTCTGCTGCCGTCCCCTGCAGTGAGCCGTAGTCGACGGTCCCGTCGGCGTGATAAGACTCCCTCAGTAACGCTTCATCGGCGCGATCGATCCCCCTTGCATGCTGCGCGAGTCGCTGTTCTATTTGGGTACGAGACCAAGTGACCCATAACGGATCCTCGTGCTCTAGCACAGGCGCCGTCGCTACCATCTCACAACACCATTAATGGATCGCTCGCTCAGCCATATTCGGCGGTATGGTACACCGCTCATCACGATGACATCAGGTCATTTAAGTGTTCATGGAAGGCCTGTACGCGGCGTTCTTGATCAGGCATCCAAAATCCTTGATAACCGGCAGAGGCCAGCCCCTTCTGCTGCATTTCTGCAACGCTGAGATCCTGATCTGCTACCGTACCCAAAGTCTTTTCTCCGTAACGGATATGCTCGTGCATCGCGTCCGCAACCGGCAGATCGGGGCCGCCAGCCGGCGATGGCGTGGTGTCTTGGCCAGCGACGCGATTCACCAACCACCAATGATCAAACAGGCATTGCGCGGGGTCAGTCGGGTGCGGCCGGGGTCGCAATAGCTGGACACCATCAGGGCCAACGGTGATCACGTTATTAGGAAACAAATTGTAGATAACATAGTCAGTCAGCTGATAATCCGCGAGGTGTGCATAATGCAAATAGCCACGAGCCTCACCTTGCGCCCGCTTAGCCGCCTGAATATCCAGTCGAAGCTGCTTCCATGTATCGCGCCCCAAATAATCATCGCTATCAACATCCCATGCTGCGGCCATACTCTTCAATGGCTCGCCAATCTGATCGCTGCCGTACTGCACCGATGGCATGAAAGAGGGGAACCAACCGCGATTGTGTCCATTGCGAAATCGATCAAACTGACAGTCTTGATAATCTGCCGCGATGTAGGGGATTAACTCGGGGTGAAGCACTTTAACGTGGTAAGCCTCATTAAAGTTATCCGTGATGATTTTCCAGTTACAGCGGGTCTCTGCCGTCATATCCAGCACCCGCAACATATCTTCGATGCGATGTGATTCAAGCTCTCGGGTGATGGATTCTCCCAGGAACGACGCCAAGCTATCGGCTTCGGGGTCAAAGTTATACCAAATGAGGCCAAAGCGTTCTTCGCACTGAACTTCCTTTAGACGCGCTTTACCACAGGGGCTCTCGGCAAAGTCTTCCTCATCTGGCACCGAGGTCACCACACCGGACAGATCAAATTGCCAACCATGGTAGGGACATGAAAATGCCTGAGCGTGGCCATCTTCTGCTTCAGTGATGCGGGTGCCTCTGTGAGGGCAGGAATTCAAAAATGCCCTGATCGAACCATTGTCTTGTCGAACCAAAATAACCGAGTCGATACCTAGCTCTGTCGTGAGGTAATCCCCGGGCGCTGGCATCTGATAGGCCACCCCTCCGATATTCCAGATCTTGTGCCACACATTGGCATACTCTTTAGCAAGGTAATCCCGACCAATGTACCGGTCACTACAGACTGAGTCTCCCCGCAACGGAGATTCCACCTGCTTCTCCGGACAATTCAGATGCTGTTCCAACATCACTGGGCTCAAGGCCGTCATACCCTCTCCTACATGTCTTACTGTGATATTACTTTACTTTTCGATACGCAAAGATCGTTGCGAGAGCAACAAGCCTAGTGTTCAGCACTCGCCCCTGAGCCACCAAAGTCATTGCCGCTGCGTGACTCTAGCGAAGTGGCTTCACTGGGGGATGAGGACCTCCTGCCGCCATCAAGCGGTGTCATACACTCTTGTCGATCACCTCACCCGCTACTTTTTGTAACCGCATTTCGTAAATCTGCCAACCAACACCTGCGGTATAGCGCACCTTGCTGTAATACGTACCAATATATATATCGATGACCCGATCTGGATCATGATGCCAAGCTTGTAAATAGCTCGACATCTTTGCTTCGCCACCCTCCCCCTGCGCATTGGGAAGACTCGCAAGCTCCACGATTTGTGTGCCAAGCAGATGCTGTGTGGCATCAAATACCGATAGTGCCGTGGCCACTACTTTGACCCATTCATCGGGACCGGCGACTTCGTAATAGACGCCGCCAGCCGCACTCGCCTGAATGCTGACATCAGGGGTAAAGATACGGTGATATATGTCTCTACCTTCCTCAATCTGATCCGGCAGGTTGGATCCAATTAAGTCTGTGGCACGAGCGTACCAGCGCTGCAGATACTCGATTTCTTGCTTGGCTAGCATCGCAGCCGTGTCCGGTTCACTTGCCTGCACGATGACTCCCCCACTCGATAAAAATATCAGGATACTGCGCACCAACCACTGTCTCATCTTCATGCTTTTTCCCTTTCAATAGGCGCTGTTCGCAAAGGGATTTTCGCGACTTTGCGCCGCCACTGTACAAGCACACTGCCATCCGATCGAATCACGTCGAGCCGCCCTTACGGCCCTCGATATAATCATTCAGCACCTCGTGAAAAAACCTAACTCGCGCTTCTTGGTCGGCCAGATAGTAATCGTCAAACCCCCGAGACTCCCAGCCGTTCTGCTGGGCCTCCGACAGCATCATATCCTGCCAAACAATCGAATCGATAATCTCAGGAATACCCTCTCCGCCCTCAAAATCCCGCACCAATGCCTCACACTCTTCCACAGGAAAAGCGTCCCGCGTCATGATGCCATGTGCCACTGGCTGTCCCGCGACAGGAAACGCCATACACCATAGATCAAAAGTACACTTGGAAGGGTCTTTTGCGTCGGGTTCTGTCCGGAAAAAAATCAAATTATCGGGCAGAAAAGAAATCGTGACGTTGGGAAAGATCACGGTGTGAGGGCTATCCGTCAGTTCTTCGTCGTTCATGCGCTCGTAGTGCACGTAACCCTTTTCTTTCCAGTGCGCGCGTTTCGCAGCTTTAAGGTCCATCCATCCCTGTATCGCCTTCGTTTCAAAATCGGGATAAGCGTCGGGGTCGATGTCCCACTGCCGTAAAATATCATCGAAAGGATGCGGCTCGCCGTCGGGCAATCGATCCCGAAGACTGGGGCGCATGGGCTGCACGGTTCGACCATGCCCATTGGGCCAAATTTCTGACCGCGCACTCCAGTAATCTTGATCAATCCAAGGAGGCACTTGTGGATGGGCGGTTCGAGTATGATAGGACTCGCTGAAATTAACCGATGCAAACTTCCAATTGGTATTGAGCCGAATTTTTCGCGCAAAAATCCTGACCGCGGTATCCATAGGGTAATTTTGATAGATCTCAGGCAGTGGGTGGAGATACTCCATCAGACCTGGACTATCGTCGCTAAAGCTGTACCAGACAAATCCGCCCCAAGTGTCGCAGCGAAGTTCCTTGAGACGTAGCTTGCCGCAGGGGTTACCTTGAGAAAAATTTTCGGGGTCATGCACTGACTTCAGCACGCCGTCTAGACCCCAGACCCAGCCATGGTAGCGACAGTGGAAATCATTTACCGAGGAGCTCTCCTCTACCAATCTCAGTGCTCGGTGCTGACAGACGTTATAAAACGCTTTTAGCGTGCCATCTTGTTGCCGCGCACAAATAACCGACTGGTTCATAAAATCATGAACGACAAAATCGCCGGGCTCCTCTAACTCAACCAACCGTCCCGCCACATGCCAGATCTTGGTCCACATATGATCCCATTCCTGACGAGCAAAAGCGGTATCGTAATAGCGATCACCGCTAATTTTATCTCCCCTCAGCAACGAGGGGTCTCGCCCATCAAGCGTATCGGGGTGGACCGGCACATTCAGAACGGGGATCTTGATGTCAGGCTGATTCATAATCTCTCGACAAACGCCTTTTGCCTATTAGTATACGGTCGACCAACCACCACAATATACTCTGCTAGTTAACATAATCGAAGGCTGATACGTCATCAGTCAAAAGCTGGAGCGCAGTCCATGCAGAATCGCCAAGTCGTCTTGAGTGCTCATCCACAGGGCGCCCCAACGCCAGACGACTTTGCGCTGAGCACTTGCGAGGTACCCACTCCCGGGGAAGGACAAATGTTGGTTCGCAATTTGTTTTTCTCGCTAGAGGCGGCAATCCGTGGCTGGCTTGACGGTAAAGCCAACTACTTTGAACCAATTCTCCTTGGCGGCGCCATCAGAGGACCCTCGGTTGCAAGAGTCATCACATCTCACCTACCCGGGTTTGATGCGGGAGATTTGATTTTTGGACTACATCACTGGGAAGACTACTCGCTCAGCGATGCCAATACGATTTTGTTATCGAAACTGACGCCTGAAGCAGACATTCCCCTCTCTTATTACGCAGGTGGACTCGGCGGATCCGGTCATACCGCCTACGTTGGACTGCATGAAATTGGTCAGATTCAGGCGGGAGACACGGTCGTGATCAGCGCGGCTGCCGGCGCAACGGGGTCAATGGCCACCCAGATCGCCAAACTCAGAGGCTGCAAGGTCGTCGGCATTGTTGGCGGTGATAACAAGTGCCAGCTCGTCACTGAGACGTTGGGCGCCGATGCCGCCATCAACTACAAAACCTGCGTGAATCTGACCAGCGCTATTAATGAAGCATGCCCAGAAGGGGTCGATGTCTATTTTGACAACGTGGGAGGCAAAACGCTGGATGCCGTATTAAATTGTATGAATACTTTTGGCCGCATCATTGGTTGCGGGATGATCGGGGACTATAACGACCAGGACAATCCCACCCCAATCTTTAATATGTGGAAGTTGGTCGAGAAAGAACTCACCCTGCGGGGGTTTTTACTCTACACCTACATGGATAAGGTTCCCGCCGCATCGACACAACTGCATCATTGGGTGAGATCGGGTGAGCTAACGCTACTTGAGAATATTACCGGTGGGCTAGACAATGCGGGTCGTGCTTACAGCGAGATGATGAGTGGCACCACTATAGGTAAAAATCTTGTCGCGATGGATCTGCGAGACGACGAAATAGACACCTAACCTCCCCGATGACATCACAAGCAATCGGGCAGTCATAACTACCCGACAACCGATAAAGGACGCACGTCGCGCATTATGAAAAATTTCCTGAAACGCTTTGTGTTCATCGTAGTAGCAGCAGAATTTGCCTACTTAATAATTATCAATACAGTCCTTTACCTGCCGATCACACAGGACTTGGTCAATAAGATCCGACCTGAGAAATTTCAGGTCACATGGGAGCGCGCTTGGAGTTTATATCCGTTCCGTTTAAATGCTGAGGGTATCGCTGCCAACGGCCAAGCCCGGACACAGCAATGGGAGGCCTACGCGACGTCTGGTGCCGCTTCTATCTCCCTACTACCGTTAATCTTCAAAGACGTTTACCTGTCTGATGTCGAAGCGGAGAACATCGATTATCGCCAGCGACCCAGACTAAAACCGGATCGCGACTATAGCAAAACCCTGCCCTACTTCCCGTCGATAACGGGACGAGAGGTGGTACCTGTTGATACCTCTGAGCTGCCAAAAAAGCGCCCCTGGAAAATCCACGTCAATGACATCGCAGCCACTGGCGAGCATCGTTTCTGGGTGTTCAACCTTCAAGGTGCCGGCAGTGGATCGGCACTAGGCAATCTTTATACGGAAACGAGGGGCGGCACGTTTTCCCTCGATGTGACCGATCTTGATCTGAATCTGGGCCCCGCCTTCCTCAATGGCGATGCAGAGATTTTTGAGGGCGGTACCGTACAAGGGGTACTGGGGTTCTCCCCGCTCACCCGCCGCGATAATAAAGGTCGTCGCATGCTGAAATTTAGTTACGTTGACACGCAACTTGACCTGACAGTGGGCAGCTTTAATTTTCTTAAAATCTTCACAGCGGGTCTCGGCAACCTAGACATATCAGGTGCCGGGCAGCTAACGGGCCACCTCGCAGTGCGCGATGGATATGTTCGCGCTGGCACTGAACTCAGCGCCACTACAACCGACCTCGGCGTAGCAATTAGAGATATCGATATTTCGGGCGTGGGATCAGTCTTTATCCAAACACCGGCTGACGCCGATATGCCGCTCAAGCTGGATATCCACTACGACACATTAGCTGCCACCAGAATGGAAGAAAGTGATCCTTTTTTGCGCGGCACTGCGTTGCAGCTGAGCTATACCGGCTCGAACTTTATTCTGCCTGACCCTGACATGAGCCTGAAGGAGCTGTGGTCTGACGAAGCAGCCCGACAGCGTCGCGCTGACAACACCTTTGACTTGGCGATTGACGACGCAAAAGTGATCGATATGTCAGCCTTTAATTACTATTTACCCCCTGACACCGCCTTTAGCTTTGCAGGCGGCGAAACCGCGCTGAATGCGCGCGTTTCGCTCACCGAGGACACCATCAGCGGCACCATTGACCTGGATTCCGCCGCAATGAAGGTACAAGTCGACGACCAGTCTTTCGAGGCTGATCTTGACGCTGACATTGTTATCCAGAGCGGCGTGCCAAGAGATTTAAAGGCGAACATCAGTGGCTCCTCATTGCGCTTATTCAATGTCCGAGTCGATGGTAATGAAGAAAGCTTCGACGGTGATTACTGGTCGACGTCACTCACATTCACTGATGCCGAGGGTACTTTCATCAAACCGATAGACGTCAATGCGAATGCAGTGCTGACGGTCAGTGACACTCGACCATTGGTCACCTTTTTTGACAACCGCAATAAGCCGCCCAAATGGCTATCCAACATGATGGCCGTCAAAAATTTGGAGGGAGAAGCTGAGTTGGAGGTATCAGATGGCGCCATCCGTATCCCACTGGCTTACGTCGACAGTGAAAAAGCCGAAGTGGGCGTGAAAGGCGTCATTGCAAACGGGGAGCGCAACGGATTGGTATTTGCGCGATTTAAAAAGTTTTCCACGCTACTGAAGCGCTTCGACGGCAAGCGGGATGTAGACATCATCAAGCCCAGAGCAAAGTTTGATCGATACCAAATCTCTGACGCAGCGGCGCCGCTCGATACGCAAGCCGGCTCTCCCTAAACCGCGTTCTCTCTTCCCGCTGACGCGGGAAGAGAGTCTGCTTTTGTGATGTTTAGCTGGCGGTGTAGATGATCTGGCAATGCTCAAAATTGTCGGAGACGACCTCGTCGACCAGCGCCATCGCGTCGGCCCAAATGCTCATCCACTCGGCACCGGCGAACGCTTCATCAATCACTTTGCCGGAATCAGCATAGGTTGGACTAACGGCTCTTAGGTGAATGGTTTCGTGGGATCCTCCGCCAATCGGTTGGAACACACCAATATTCATATCGTGACCCGCGTCGCGGAGCGCCGCCTCTAACTCGATCATCTGCTTGACGAAAGGCGCTACGTTGCCGGGCGATATGTTAAGCCGCCACAGCCGCTCAGAATTAGGCGCTAGATCAAACGGCTTTAAGGGCTTAAACATTGCGTTGTATTGCACTTCGCGTATGGCGGAGAGCTGTGGTGTGGGTTTCATCGGATCATAGGCGTCAGTGGCAGCCATCGCTTGCTCCACTGAGCCAAAGGCATTCCAAATAAACATTTGCCCCGGATAATCGGCACCTGTTTTGGTCACACAAGCACCCGCCACAGAAGAACCGATCGCCTCAAATGGCGCCGGATTCTTTTTTAACATTTCAATATAAGACGTCGGATCTTGCGCCTTGACCATCAACGTCACAAATGCGCCTTCACCGGTCACGGGCGCGGCGCTATGGCCATCCGCGAACGTAACAGTGGTGTAGAGTGCCGTAACCAGTAGTATTAAAAACTTCATATTTTCCCTCTTCTTTTCGTGAAAACTCTATCCCAGTGTAAGTCACCGATTACAGCGGGGAAAGACGCTCAAGAGCGACACCATAGCCATAGAACTCAACACCGTGTTTTGCCGCTTGCAAAGAGCCGCGGTGCGGATACGACCAAGGTGCCGCCACCGCCCTCGTCAAGCGCCTTAAACGCGTTTTTGAGGCAACGCTAGCCGAGCAACGTATGGATGACGTAGCCGGCAATGACCGCAAACAAGACGATGAGAAAGTCACCGCGTAACAGGGCATAAAAAACAGGTATACACAGGACAATGGCCAAGAGGATTGAACGGTTCATGAACTAACCTGAGACCTGCATCGCTTAAAGAGAGCCTACTCTATGAGCGGCTGGCTTATCACCCTAGCTAGCCTGAACATTTTCCTGCAAACAACCGTAAGCCATCAAATGGCCCGCCCGGAGAGATTCGAACTCCCGACACCCAGGTTCGAAGCCTGGTGCTCTATCCAGCTGAGCTACGGGCGGAGGTCGCGAAGCTTAGGTTCATGAGGCACAAAGGTCAAGGTACCTTCTACATTGGTACTCGCGCCTCAACAACTTGCGGATGTAACTTAAAGTATTACTTTAGCCCCTTAAGCTGACTCACTTTTGCTGTGCTACACTCGCGCCCGCTTTGCGTTGCCAAACCGTTTTGGAGACAAAATGTCCGAGCTAAATTCTGTTGTGAACACCACATTACTCGCTGATTACAATCAAGCAACAATCAGTGCGATGCTCGATGCCATCCTCGCAAAACCCCTGACACCCATGGAAGCGAAGCAGGCGAAAACTTACATGGAGCAAGTTGCCACCCAAGCAGCGGGCGACGAAGGTACAGAGGTACAACTTTTTCAGCTGATGGAAATGAAAAACAAACACACGACCTACGTGTTACGCGTCGCGCTTTTCTCCAATAACAAAGCAATTGGTCTTGATGTCATGGATGCTGAGAACGGCCAGTTTTTTGTGCCAGAGAGTTGCCCGGTGGTAGAACTGCAGTCCCCGACGGTTAATTGACACCGCCCACAAAACGCGGAGAAGTCCTTACCTACCTCACATTAGTAGGCTTGGTCGCCTACGCAGCCATTGCAACCGATCTGTATTTACCCGCGATCCCTGCCATGATCCACGACTTGGGCGCAACGCAAGC
>JBDQJL010000006.1:0-2112 GCA_040263855.1 Luminiphilus sp.
TGCTGATGTCGATAACATCATTGCGGTATTTCGTAAGCAGCAGGGCAAGTTGGTCGTTGCAGAGCGAGCCGCAGCAGAGGGCGATACCGTAGTGATCGATTTTGAAGGGTTTCGCGATGGCGAGCCCTTTGAAGGCGGCAAGGGCGAGGACACTTCGCTAGAGCTCGGATCTGGCCGAATGATACCGGGCTTTGAAGACGGTCTGGTGGGCGCTAAGGCGAACGATAGCAGGGTGCTTAATTTGACCTTTCCTGAGGATTATCAGAGTGAGGACCTAGCGGGGGCCGCGGTAGAATTCAAGGTTCTGGTCAAAGAGGTTAAGACACTCGAATTGGCACCCATCGATAGTGCGCTCTTCGCGCAGTATGGGTTAGCAGACGGCACGGAAGAAGAATTTCGTCTTGAAGTGCGCCAGAATATGGAGCGTGAGCTGCGCAATGCGGTTGAAGCCTCGGTCAAGACACAGGTGATGGACGCGATCGCCGCAGCGCACGAATCCATCGAGCTGCCGTCGTCGCTGATCGCGCAAGAGACGCAGGCAATGCGGCAGCAAATGTTCCAACAGTTTGGCGGCGGCGTTCCGCAGGATATGGATTTAACCTCTATTTTGCCGGATGAAATGTTTTCTGAGCAGGCAGAGAGACGCGTCAAACTGGGACTCGTCGTCGCCGAGATGATCAGCCAATATGAGCTGACGGCGGAGCCCGCTAAAATAAGGGAGACAATTGAGGAGATCGCCTCGACGTATCAAGATCCGGAGGAGGTTATCAATTGGTACTACTCCGAGAACGAGCAATTAGCCGGTATTGAATCAAGGGTGCTCGAAGATGCGGTGGTTGAGAAGTTGCTGGCGGAAGCCGCAGTGCAAGATATCGAACTGAGTTATGAAGACGCACTAGCCCGTGCGCGTCCACAGTCTGCAGTGCAGGCATAGAAAGGAGTGAGTATGAGTCCGCAAGATGTGTCGCTAGACCCTCAAAACCTCGGCTTGGTGCCGATGGTGATCGAGCAGACCTCACGAGGGGAGCGTTCTTTTGACATATACTCTCGGCTCTTAAAGGAGCGCGTGATTTTCATCGTGGGTGCGATTGAGGACCACATGGCGAATCTCATTGTCGCGCAATTACTGTTTTTGGAATCTGAAAATCCCGATAAAGACGTACACTTATACATCAACAGTCCGGGCGGCTCAGTGACGGCTGGATTATCTATTTACGACACGATGCGCTTTATTAAGCCGGATGTGAGCACGATGTGCATCGGGCAAGCTGCCTCCATGGGCGCTTTTTTGCTAAGTGGTGGCGCCCAGGGCAAGCGGTTTATTTTACCCAATGCCCGGACCATGATTCATCAGCCCAGTGGCGGCGCTCAGGGGCAGGCGAGTGATATAGAAATTCAAGCCAAAGAAATATTGTTCCTGAGAGAGAGGCTGAATTCGTTGCTAGCTGATCACACGGGACAAACGATCGATGTGATCGAGCGTGACACAGAGCGAGACCGGTTCATGAGCGCCGAGCAAAGCGTAGAGTATGGCCTGGTTGACGAAGTGATCAGCAGTCGATAAGCCGCTACCAGCTCACTCAGGCGGCGACTTGCAATCGCCGATAAAACATATCAAGGTTATATTCAGGGCGTGACGGGATACAGGAATGACAGAAGAGACCACATCAGGCGACAGCGGTAAGCTGCTTTATTGCTCTTTTTGTGGCAAAAGCCAAAATGAAGTGCGGAAGCTCATTGCCGGCCCCTCGGTGTTCATTTGTGACGAATGTGTGGACCTCTGCAACGACATTATTCGTGAAGAGATTCAAGAGTCCTCCAGCGATGAGGGCGGCGGTAAGTTGCCGATTCCGGCCGAAATCAACGAAATACTGAATCAATATGTGATTGGTCAGCAACAAGCCAAACGTGTGCTGGCGGTGGCGGTTTACAATCATTACAAGCGGTTGCGTAATGCGTTACCGGCCGGGCAAACCTCGGACGAAGTCGAGCTCAGTAAGTCGAATATTCTGTTGGTCGGACCGACTGGCTCGGGTAAGACCTTGCTCGCTGAAACATTAGCACGCCTCTTGGACGTGCCATTTACGATCGCCGACGCAACCACGCTTACAG
>JBDQJL010000006.1:2122-41896 GCA_040263855.1 Luminiphilus sp.
GAGGCGGGCTATGTCGGTGAGGATGTTGAAAACATCATTCAAAAGCTCCTGCAAAAATGTGATTACGATGTCGATCGCGCGCAGATGGGGATCGTTTACATTGATGAGATCGATAAGATTTCCCGCAAATCGGATAATCCCTCAATTACTCGGGATGTGTCGGGCGAGGGAGTTCAGCAAGCACTGCTCAAGCTGATTGAGGGCACCGTCGCCTCGGTGCCGCCACAAGGTGGGCGTAAGCATCCGCAACAAGAGTTTTTGCAGGTCGATACCAGCAATATTTTGTTTATCTGCGGCGGCGCTTTTGCCGGCCTAGACAAAGTGATTCGTAATCGCTCTGAAAAAGGTGGCATCGGCTTTGGTGCGGAAGTGAAGAGTAAAAAAGAGACGCGCAATTTCGGCGAGACTCTGGCCGATTTGCAGCCCGAGGACCTCGTACAGTACGGATTGATCCCTGAATTTGTGGGACGATTACCTATTATCGCCACGTTGGAAGAGCTCGATTCTGAGGCCCTCATCAGAATTTTGACTGAGCCGCGCAACGCGCTGACCAAGCAGTACGCGAAAATGTTTGAGATGGAGGGGGTAGAGATCGACTTCCGTGACGATGGCTTGCAGGCAGTCGCTCTGCGAGCGATGGAGCGTAAGACCGGCGCGCGTGGGTTACGTTCAATCCTAGAGGGCATTTTGCTCGAGTCCATGTATACGATTCCATCGCAACCGGATGTGGCAAAAATTGTGGTTGATGAGTCCGTGGTGACCGGCGACTCTGAGCCGCTGCTGGTGTACGAAACGCCCCCTGCAGCAGCTGCCGGCGGCGAGGAATAAGCCGCCGCTTGTCACTGTTTTACTGGTGGCTCCTGCAAAGCGATCCAGTCAGGACGGTACAAGGTATCACTACTAGAGTGGGTGGCCTTGAAATTTAATGTTGCGCCCCCATTTCTGAAGCAGTGACGGAGGACAGCATGACTGAATCAGACCAACAACTGCCACTATTGCCATTGCGCGACGTTGTAGTGTACCCGCACATGGTTTTGCCCCTATTTGTCGGCAGGGAGCGTTCGATCGACGCACTCGAACACGCCATGCTAGATAACAAGCAGGTACTGCTTGTGGCGCAACGCAATGCATCCGATGACCAACCCAGTGCTGACGATCTGTACCAGGTTGGTACCGTTTCCAATATATTGCAACTGCTGAAGCTGCCCGACGGCACGATCAAGGTGCTCGTTGAGGGTAGCTATAGAGCGGCTGTGCTCGCGGTGGATGAAGAGGAAACGTTTGCTGTCGCAACGGTGCGAGAAATAGAGACCGACGCGCTGGCCGAGCGCGAGAGTGCGGCGCTCCTGAAGACCACGGTAGAGCAGTTTGAAAGATATGTGGGCCTCAGTAAAAAAGTACCTGCAGAGGTGCTTACTTCATTAGCGGGTATCGATGATCCGGGCCGGTTAGCCGATACTATTTCAGCACACATGAGCGTGGCGCTGGATGAGAAACAGCGCATTCTTGAGATCTCTGATATCAGCGAACGCCTCGCACACCTTCAATCCTTAATGGATGCTGAGATCGATGTCTTTCAAGTTGAAAAACGGATTCGCGGCCGCGTTAAGAAGCAGATGGAGAAGAGTCAACGCGAGTACTATCTTAATGAGCAGATGAAGGCGATACAGAAAGAGCTTGGCGAGATGGACGATGCGCCAAACGAGATTGATGATCTGCAAAATAAAATACATGAAGCGCGAATGTCAGAAGAAGCTTTCGAGAAGGCAAATGCCGAGCTCAGTAAGCTAAAGATGATGTCGCCCATGTCCGCCGAGGCGTCAGTGGTTCGTGGCTATCTTGATTGGATGGTGAGTATTCCCTGGTCGAAGCGCAGTAAGGTTCGGCACGACCTCAAGCGAGCTCAGGGGGTTCTGGACACTGACCACTTTGGTTTGGAGGAAGTTAAAGAGCGGATTTTGGAATACCTAGCCGTGCAAAAGCGGGTTCGAAAGCTGAAAGGGCCAGTATTGTGCTTAGTCGGTCCACCGGGCGTTGGTAAGACGTCGTTGGGTGAGTCGATCGCAAGAGCGACTAACCGCAAGTTTATTCGTATGGCGCTGGGTGGTGTCCGTGACGAGGCGGAGATTCGAGGCCATCGACGCACGTATATTGGGTCAATGCCGGGCAAACTCATACAGAAAATGTCGAAGGCGGGGGTACGTAACCCGCTGTTCCTGCTAGATGAAATCGATAAGATGGGAATGGATCATCGCGGTGATCCGGCATCTGCGATGCTCGAGGTGCTCGACCCAGAGCAAAATCATGCCTTTAATGACCATTATCTCGAAGTCGACTACGACTTGTCAGATGTCATGTTTGTTTGCACCTCTAACACCATGAATATTCCTGGGCCGTTGCTGGACAGAATGGAAGTAATTCGAATTCCCGGCTACACCGAGGATGAAAAGCTCAATATTGCTCAGCGCTACTTAACGCCAAAGCAAACAAAGCTCAACGGATTAAAGCCAGAAGAAATCAGTCTGTCGGAGCAAGCTACACTGGACATCATTCGATACTACACGCGAGAAGCAGGCGTTCGCTCCCTTGAGCGACAGATCGCAAAGGTGTGCCGAAAAATGGTCAAGGCCTTCGCGCTCGGGGAACTGGAGCCGGGACAGTCGGTCACTCCTGAAATGCTACCTGACGTGTTGGGTGTCAGAAAATTCAATTTTGGCACCGCCGAAGAAGAGAACAAGGTTGGGCAGGTTACTGGGCTTGCTTGGACATCGGTAGGAGGAGAGCTGCTCACGATAGAAGTGGCATCGACAATGGGCAAGGGTCGTGTCGTGAAGACCGGTTCGCTGGGCGATGTTATGCAAGAATCGATTCAGGCAGCGATTACGGTAGTCCGTGCAAAGTCTCAGGCGCTGGGCATTGCAGCGAAGCTCCATGATTCGCGTGATATACACATTCACGTTCCCGAGGGCGCAACGCCGAAAGACGGCCCCAGTGCGGGTATTGCTATGTGTACCGCACTTGTCAGCAGCTTTACTGATATTCCAGTGCGCTCGGACGTCGCGATGACTGGTGAGATTACCCTGAGGGGTGAGGTGTTGCCGATTGGCGGGCTAAAAGAGAAGTTGTTGGCCGCTAAACGAGGCGGCATAGAGACGGTGATCATCCCCCAGGAGAATGAGCGTGACCTGCAAGAGGTGCCTGATAACATCAAAGAAAACCTGGATATTCGGCCGGTAAAATGGATTGATGAAGTGCTATCTATTGCACTAGAACGCCTGCCCGAGTCACTTGACGATGATGCCTATTTGGAAGGCATGGCCGCATTTACGCAAGCTGACGATGCGGAGCCAGACAAAACCGCTCCAAAACGGCCCAGACCCCACTGATTCCCAGCGTTTGGTGCGTTGACCGGTGGGGGCGCGGGGGAGTAGTCTATAGTCTGGCTCTGTTACATGTGCCACTGAAGCTTAAGCTCAAAATACTCGAGGGGTAATAACGTGAACAAAAATGAACTGATTGATGCCATCGCCGCTGACGCGGATCTTTCGAAAGCCTCTGCAGGCCGAGCACTCGATGCGGCTATTGGCGCGATTACAGGGGCGCTTGCCAAAGGCGGTAATGTATCGCTGGTAGGATTTGGTACGTTTGCTGTGAAGGCGCGAGCAGCCCGTCAGGGTCGCAACCCTAGAACAGGAGAGACGATCCAGATCTCAGCCTCGAACACCCCTGGATTTAAAGCAGGGAAAGCGTTAAAGGATGCCGTTAACAAGTAAGACCGTTTGCTCCGCCATCCAGTAGGTGGCGGGTCTTGTAAGGCGCCATAGTGCGCCTTCTTTGCATCTTGATTCCCGCGTTGCCAGCCGGCAGATGCACCAGCGCTTGGGAGGTAAGCGCTGGTGCATATGTTTGGGAGGCAAGCGTAGACTGCCACGACCGAGTTAGCACACCATGCTTCAATCAATGCGCCAAAGCACGCAGAGCACGGCGGCCAAAGTAATTATTGGTCTTATCGTCTTGTCATTTGCCGCTTTTGGCTTGGAGACGCTCCTGCCCGGGGGGGCAGGCACATCGGTCGCAGAAGTCAACGGCGAGGAAATCACGCCTTTTGCGCTGCAAGAAGCGATTACCCAGCAAAAACGACAATTGATCAGCATTCTCGGTGATGACATCGATCCGGCGCTACTCGACGATGATCGTTTGCGGCCTAGGGCGCTGGACTCATTGGTGCAGCGCGCGTTATTGCTGCAGAAAACGGCTGCTCTGCAGCTGGTTGCTTCAGGCGCTCAGGTAAGCGAGTCAATCACCTCGATTGAGGCGTTCCAATTGAATGGCGAGTTCTCCCCCGATGCCTATAAGAGTGTTTTAGCCAATGCCGGTTACACACTTGAACGATTCCGACGTGCTCAAGCAGACGATATCGTGCTAGCCCAACTGCAGACATCGATCAGTGAGTCCGAGTTTGTCACGGCGACTGAGTTGAGTGCGGCTGCTAATGTTATGGCAGAAGAGCGAGATGTCCGGTTTTTGGTGGTGCCAGACAATTCGCTGCTAGACGACAATGCGTTGTCAGACGATGCGTTGCGGACCTTTTACGCTGATAACGAGCCGTTATTTTTCACGCAAGAGCAATTGATTGTTGATTATATCGAACTGAATCCGGCCGACTTTGATGTCGCGGTGGATGACGCTGTAGTGCGAGAGCAGTATGAGTCAGTTAAAGACGAATATCAGGTGTCAGAACAATCCAGAGTCTCTCACATACTGCTTATGCAGGGTGAAGAGGAGACGGACAGAGCGTTTGCCGATCGACTCTCGATCGTCACTACCCAGTTAAGTGACGGAGAGGATTTTGCTGATGTTGCCGCGGCGCTATCGGATGACCTTGGTTCGGCGGCACTTGGGGGTGAGCTTGGGTTTACAGATGGCGCAACCTTTCCTGAGGCCATGGAAGAAGCCATTGCCGGACTCACGTTGCCCGGCGACATTTCGGCCCCGGTTGAAACAGATGCGGGGACGCATATTATTCGGCTCGAAGAACGTATTGACGGCACCTCCGTGAGTTATGAGACGGTCAAAGATGAATTGCGCGTCTCCATCGAGGCGGCGGAAGCAGAGCGGGCACTGTTAATTGCTGTGGAGGCGTTGCGCGATGCGGCGTTTAATGCGGCGGATCTCAGCGGCCCTGCTGAGGCACTGGGCGTCTCAGTGCAGCGTTCTGCCGCCTTTACCGTTGCGGCGGGGCAGGGTGTTTTTACCGATGCGCGACTGCGAGAGGCAGCGTTTTCTGAGGATGTGAAAATTGCTGGCAATAACAGTGACGTACTCGAGTTGGCAGAACGACGCTTTGTGGTGCTGCGAGTACATGAGGCACGCCCGCCCCAAACCGCGCCCTTCCGCGAAGTTGAAACCGAGGTGGTCGCATTGCTGCGCGCCGAGCTGGAAGCCGCTGCGCTGGCACAGATTCAAAGTACAGCACAAGACGCCTTAGCGAGCGGCGAATCGCTGGAGGATGTTGCGCAAACACTCGATCTGGATTGGCGGGTCGAATTAGCGGCGACCCGCTTAGTGAGTCAATTGCCGCGTCCAGTGTTAGATGCGGCTTTCACTATGACGGCAGGTGACGCAACGGCGTTACGCACTGTGCCGATTCCTGGAGAAGGATTTGCGATAGTCCAGCTGGCACGCGTTGCACCGGGCAGCGTCGGCGCGCTGTCCATCAGCGAACGTAACCAGCTCACCAACAGCCGCGCTACCGAGCAACAGCAAATCAGTTTTAGTGAATTCATGCTGTTTCAGCGTAACGAGTCGGATATCGTTATCCGCTGAGGCGGTTCAGCGGTGGCAATGAGGATGGACTAATGGTGGACCGGCCATCGGATACCGGCGCAAGTAAGTTGCAAGATCTGCTAGGAAGCGTGCCAGACCGCCACCATACTGCCTCACGCGGCGCACAGATGGCGTCCATCAATGGACGACAGCCGGCGCCTCTTCACCTTTGGAACCCCGAGTACTGTGGCGACATTGACATGGCGATTCGTGCGGATGGGACCTGGTATCACGAGGGAATGCCGATCAAGCGAGTCGAGTTGTGGCAGCTGTTTGCAGGCATTCTGAGGCGCGAGGAAGACGGCGATTATTTCCTGGTGACGCCGGTAGAGAAATGCCGAGTATCCGTAGCGCTACACCCCTTAATCATTAACGATTTCGAGCAGAACATGAATGCCGATAAGCCAGAGCTTATCGCCGTACTCAACGCTGGGGGTCGGTTCGTCGTGTCTGATCAGTATCCACTGCGGCTGGAGCCGCGGGCGAATGGTGCGGCTTATATCGCGCTGCCACATGGACTCTCAGCCCTGTGTTCACGGCCCGCTTGGTACCGCCTGGCTGAGCTTGCGGACGCGACACACTGCATCGAGAGTGCCGGCGTCCGCTTTTTTCTAGCTTAGTATCGCGGACCCTGATGGCTACATATTAGGATAAGTTGGACCGCCGAACCCCTCTGGACTCACCCAATTGATGTTTTGCGAGGGGTCCTTAATGTCACAGGTCTTACAATGCACACAGTTCTGGGCGTTGATCTGAAAACGAGGGCCCTCTTGCTCTTCCACGATTTCGTAGACGCCCGCCGGGCAGTAACGCTGCGCGGGTTCAGCGTATTGGGGTAGGTTAACCGTGATCGGAATACTCTGGTCGCCCAGCGTAAGATGGCACGGCTGATCCTCTTCGTGATTGGTATTGGATAAAAAGACCGAGGACAGGCGATCAAAAGTCAGCTTGTTATCGGGTTTAGGATAATCGATCACCTTGGACTGCGCCGCCTCGTCGAGGCACGCGTAATCGGGTTTTGTGTCGTGCAGAGTAAAAGGAAGTCGCCCGGCAAAAATGTTCTGATCAATCCACACCATCGCTGCACCCAGCAGGGTGCCGAACTTATGCATGAATCCTGAGAAGTTGCGCGAGCTATGCAGCTCTTTGCCGAGCCAAGAATCGCTCACGCGCGCGCTGAAGTCCTCCAAGCGGGCGGGCGCAGACCCATCGGATTGTAGGGCGGCCATGACACTCTCCGCCGCCAACATCCCACTTTTCATCGCAGTGTGGTTGCCTTTAATTTTGACACTGTTCAGTGTGCCGGCATCACAGCCAATCAGAAGGCCACCCGGAAACGCCATGTCAGGCAGTGAATTCAAGCCACCTTTTGCCAGCGCTCTTGCGCCATAGGCAATCCGCTCTCCACCCTCCAGTACCGCACGTGTTTTAGGATGCGTCTTCCAACGTTGAAATTCCTCAAATGGACTCAGGTAAGGGTTGCGATAATTCAAATCGGCAATTAGCCCCAAGTACACTTCGCTATTTTCTGCGTGATATAAAAAGGCGCCACCGCTTGAGCCTGACTCAGAGAGCGGCCAGCCAATACCATGCACGACAAGACCTTCTTGATGTTTAGCCGGGTCTATCTTCCAGACTTCCTTAATACCGATACCGTAATGTTGAGGGTCTTTGTCGTTATTGAGGCCATAATGTGCGATTAATTGCTTCCCTAAATGACCCCGACAGCCCTCAGCAAATAGCGTGTACGTTGCATGCAGCTCCATGCTGGGAACATAGCTGTCTTTGTGCTGTCCATCGGCGCCCACTCCCATTTCGCCCGTGGCGATACCCTTGACGGCGCCGTCGTCATTGAAGAGGATTTCAGCGGCAGAAAATCCCGGATACACCTCAACCCCTAGCCCTTCGGCTTGCTCGGCTAGCCAGCGGCATACATTACCCATTGAGACGATATAATTGCCGTCATTATGCGTGGGTTTGGGTATCGCGAAACCCGGCAATTTGATGGCGCCCTTGTCGCTTGTATAGAAATAGAAAGTGTCGCCGGCTACCGGTGTATTCAGTGGCGCGCCGCGCTCTTTCCAATCGGGAAACAGCTCGTCGAGCGCCCTGGGCTCAAGAACGGCACCAGAGAGAATATGTGCTCCCACCTCAGAGCCCTTCTCGACGACGCAAACGGTTGTTTCACGCCCTTCTGATTCTGCGAGCTGCATGATACGAATAGCGGCGCTGAGACCGGCAGGACCCGCTCCAACGACGACGACGTCAAACTCCATGGATTCTCTTTCCACACACCACCTCAATGCTGTAATTAGATGTTCTTGGTTTATCCCCACTATCACTGAAATGCATTAAAATTCCAGCTTCTCAGGTGCTTTCGCATCGGCCGGCATGATACACTAAGCCGGGCGTGCGCGCAGGTTCAGACGGTGGTCTTCGGCGGGTTTGCTGGTCGTTATAGGAAGATCGTTGAAAAAGCTGGTGCGGGCTAATCTGAACACCTGAATGCAGTTCCCAACTCAATCTGGAGACACCATGAAAGCATTGGTCGCCGTAAAACGCGTGGTTGACTACAACGTTAAGGTCCGGGCAAAAGCCGATGGCTCTGACGTGGACCTGAACAACGTTAAGATGGCTATAAACCCCTTCTGTGAAATAGCCGTGGAGGAAGCCGTCAGACTTAAAGAAGCGGGAACCGTGACTGAAATTGTTGCGGTATCAGTGGGCGAAGCCAATTGCCAAGAGCAAATTCGCACCGCGCTGGCCTTAGGTGCTGATCGAGGCGTGCATGTCGAGGTAGAAGGCAAAGCTGAGCCACTCACCATCGCTAAGTTGTTGAAAGGTGTAATCGCACAAGAGTCGCCTGACCTTGTCATTATGGGTAAGCAGTCTATCGATGGCGATAACAATCAAACGGGACAGATGCTCGGTGCGCTGACAGGCATGGGGCAGGGGACGTTTGCCTCTGCAATCAGTATTGCTGATGGGGCTGTTGAAGTCGTGCGAGAGGTCGATGGTGGGTTGCAAACACTCTCATTGACACTACCCGCCATTATCACAACAGATTTGCGCCTAAATGAGCCGCGCTATGCGTCGCTACCTAATATTATGAAAGCGAAAAAGAAGCCGCTGGATACGCTCACTCCAGAGCAACTGTCGGTTTCCGTCGGGACGCATGTGTCGCAACTGGGTGTCACGCCACCGCCAGAGCGAGCAGCTGGTATTAAAGTGGAAGATGTAGGCCAATTGGTCGACAAGCTGAAAAACGAAGCGAAGGTGATCTGATGAAAACATTAGTAGTTGCAGAGCACGACAATGCCTCCCTCAAGACGGCGACGCTAAACGCAGTAGCGGCTGCACAGGCGATGGGCGGGGATATCGATATAGTGGTAGCAGGCGCGGCGTGCGACGCCGTAGCCACTGCGGCTGCCCAGCTGCCGGGCGTTAACAAGGTGGTGTGTGCGGATAACGCCGCCTATGAGCATCAATTAGCAGAAAACGTGAGCTTGTTAATTGCTGAGCTAGGAGAGGGCTATGACAATATATTGGCTGCCTCGACGCCCAACGGCAAGAACATAATGCCGCGCGTGGCTGCTTTACTCGATGTCGGGCAGATCTCCGACATTATCGCAGTTGAGGGCGCAGACACTTTTAAGCGACCCATTTATGCGGGCAATGTGATCGCCACCGTTCAGTCGCTGGATTCCAAAAAGGTGATTACCGTCAGGACAACGGCGTTTGACGCAGGTGCCGCTGAGGGCGGTAACGCAACGGTAGAGGCCTGTGCAGCGGTTCACGATGCAGGCGTCTCTCAGTTCATTCGCGAGGAAGTGGCTGTCTCTGATAGACCAGAATTGACGTCGGCATCTGTCGTGATTTCAGGCGGCCGGGGCATGCAAAATGGTGACAATTTCAGTTTACTGGAGGGCATTGCCGATAAGCTCAACGCCGCTATTGGCGCGTCACGCGCAGCGGTGGATGCCGGCTTTGTTCCGAATGACTATCAGGTAGGACAGACAGGCAAGATCGTTGCTCCAGACCTGTATATTGCCGTTGGTATCTCTGGAGCAATTCAACACCTTGCCGGCATGAAAGACAGCAAAGTGATTGTGGCGATTAACAAGGACGAAGACGCACCAATTTTTCAGGTAGCGGATTACGGTCTGGTCGCCGATCTTTTTGAGGCGCTGCCAGAGCTCGAAGCCGCCATCTAGCGTTGTGTGCCTGCAGTTCCCCTTAATGTGGGTCCTGCAGGCGCGTTTTCGTCTTAGCGCTGCATAGCGCTTCATCTCAATTAGGGGTCTGGTTAGATCTCCCTGCTTGCTCTGGGCCCTCAACACCGTCGCGTATTGGATTCCTAATGCAAGCTGAATCTAACTGAGTTCAGTCTTTTCTCAAATGCGCTTTTAGGGCAATGGGGTTGGGCAGGGTGAGCACCACCAAATACGAAGACACCAGCAGGGTGATAATGGTAACCGCCTGAATCAAGGTCGCTGCAGCATCGCCCAAAAGCCCCTTAGAGACCCCTAAAAAGGCGATCAGTAGCGCAAACTCGCTGCATTGACCCAAACGTAGCCCCAAGTTCCACGCTAGCTTGGGCTCCTCACAGATACCCCTCACCAAGAACTGAAAAACAATTGGCTTCAACACCAACAAAATGATCGCAATGACGATGGCGGGCAGGGCGACCGCGGGGAGCAGCTGCATATCTAAACCACTACCCACTGAGAAAAAGAACACGACTAAAAAAAAGTCGCGTAACGGTTTGAGGCTGACTGCAATGTACTGCGCGATAGGGCTACTAGCAATACTGATTCCGGCAATGAAGGCACCTATCTCAGCAGACAAACCAAGCCAAATGGCTAGCTCCGCCATGCCAAGGCACCAACCAATAGACAGCAAAAAGATATACTCATGGTACCGATCAAACCGCTTGATCAACGCCAGCAAGACCGTTTTAACGCTTAGCCAGCTAATAAAGCCCAACAGTGGCAGTGTCATTAGCGGTGCGAGAAGCGCTCGCCATGAGGTGTTATCTGTCCCCGCGCTCTCCATCAATACCAGCACAATGATGGCCATCAAATCTTGAAATAAGAGAAGCGCAATCATTAGCTCTCCAAGATGGCGGTGATGTAAAACGGTCGTTGGTAATAATTTGATCCCGATTATCGTCGAAGAGAAAATCAATGCGGCACCGATCAGTACGGCATCTTGAGAATCAAACCCAAATAATCGACTGACCCCAAAACCGGTGACGGCAAATAATGCAGTGCTCAGCAGGGCAACTAAAGTTGATTGTCGAAGACTATTCCAAAGTGCAGCAGGCTTCATATCGAGCCCGAGTAAAAAGAGCAGCAGAATGATGCCCACATGCCCAGCGCCCGATACTAGCGCCATATCATTAACGAGGGCAAAGCCATGGGGGCCCAGTGCCATGCCTAGCGCGATGTAAGCAATAATAATCGGCTGGCGCGCATAGAGTGCAACGGAAGATAAAACAGCCGCGCCCAAAAAGATCGCTGCAAAGGTAAAGGTAATTCCCGTATCCATCACCTATCCATCAAATGTCGTTGCCCGCTAGTCAGAAGCGCCGGGGGTCGTTTTGTCACGGGCAGCGCGACCTGTGAACCACCAGCGCACAGAGTGCTCATTGTTGCATATCCAGCGTCCGAAATAAGGATTGTTAGGGGCAAGCGGCGCGTTTGAAGAAAGATTGATAATCGGTACAATGCGCGCCAGTCGAGCGCCATCATCCAGGCGCTCGCAAGCAGGCAGCGCTTTCATTTTTATCGTCGTCTCGTCTGACGGCGCACAGTAGGGTTCAGAACAGTATGTCTAAAAGTAATATGGAAGATGGTGTCGCGGATGCTATTGCAGCGACAGGCGTCATTTGCGTGGTACTCGTAACGTTAACCCTTTGGTTGAGTGGTCTGCCCAGCTAAGGCCAGCGCTGATTCAAAATTAGCCCTGTCTACGTTTCCTCCGGTCAGCGTCACAAGCACCCGCCGCCCTGCGAAGTGCGACGGTGATCCCATAAGACAGGCGAGCGCGACGGCCCCGCTGGGTTCGAGTGCGATACCAAAATTGTCCCATACGAGCCGCATCGCCTGCGCAATAGCGAGGTCTGCAGCACACAGGCCCGTGATGTCATGTTGCAAGTTGATCGGCAGGGTGACCTCGCCAGGTGCCCTTGCTAGCAGGCCGTCGCACCAGCTAGATCCAGAGGCTGGAGCAGCCATGGAGCGCTTGTGCGCGAAGGACAGTCGATGGTCATCCCAGCCCTCGGGCTCCGCACTGAAGAGCGCAATCTCGTTTGATCGTGCCTTCAAGTAGGTACCGATACCTGCTATCAAACCGCCGCCCCCCGTGCAGACGACTGCGCTATCGATAGCACCTTGGATTTGCCGATACGCTTCCGCCCCGCAGGTTCCTTGGCCCGCAATGGTGCGCCAGTCGTCATAGGGTTTAACGAGCATCGCATCGGTGTCCTGACATAATGCTTCAGCAATGTGCTCACGATTCTCAGTGTGTCGATCGTAAAAAATGATCTCTGCACCGAGTGAGCGGATACGCTCCACTTTTCGGCTTGGCGCGTCGCTGGGAATAACCACACTGGCATGCATTTGCAGACACTTGGCAGCATAAGCGACTCCAATGCCATGATTACCGGATGAGAAGGCAGCGACGTGATGCACGTTCTGCTCCTGCTTGAGGCGTGTCATGACATTGAGCGCACCTCGTACCTTAAATGACCCGGTTGCCTGTAGGCATTCCGCTTTGAGAAAAACAGTCCCGCCAATGAGCGTATCGAGGCATTGAAGACGCAGCATGGGGGTAGGGGGGGCGAATCGGTGCACAAGCGGTAATGCCGCCTCGATATCACTGACTAGCCGCCCAAAATCGCTCATTGTCGTCAATTGACCAGCACTTTAACTAAGACCACTAAGGACAATACAAAAGCAGCGGTGAGGACCACCCCAACCGCTACAAATCGCCAGAAAGAACCTTGCCGAAAATCTCGCTCGCGATTGCTGCTACTTTGTACGCCGAGCCCGGCTAATAATCCCGAGCGTATGGTTTGAGACCAGCTAAGAGTGCCGATGGGGTTTTCGACTGTCGACGCCGGAGGGGGGCGCGCTTCGCTGCTTTGTTCGTTGGTTTTGTAATCTGTCATGACCGGCTCTGGGTAGCGCGACGGGGATGCGCGAGGCATCACAAGTGGCGTTGCTTTGAGTGAGTATTCTAGCTCTGCGGTGCCTTTTAGCGTGCGCTTCATTGGCATGCCTAGTTTATCGCGTTATGATCTCCTTGTATGACTGAGTTGTGAAAAAGGCGGGAAACAATGATCACTATCACTGAATCGGCACAAACGTATCTGGCGGAATTGCTGTCTAAGCAATCTGATGCGTTGGGCGTCAGGGTGTTCATTAATGAACCCGGCACGCCTCGAGCAGAAACCTGTATTGCCTACTGTCGCGAGGGTGATATTGAAGAGGGAGATGTTGAGCAGCCTTACGAGTCCTTTGCTGCGTGGTTTCAGGGGCGCAGCATGCCGTTCTTGGAAGACGCGCTGGTCGATTATTCCCCCGACAAAATGGGAGGGCAGCTCACAATCAAGGCACCGAATGCCAAAATGCCGCGGGTATCCGATGACAGCCCGATTGAGGATCGCATCAATTACGTTTTATATAACGAAGTGAATCCTTCGTTGGCGGCTCATGGAGGAGAGGTGTCTCTGATCGAAGTGACCGATGATCAGTTTGCAGTGCTGCGTTTTGGTGGCGGCTGCCAAGGTTGTAGCGCGGTTGATATGACCCTTAAAGGGGGCGTCGAAAAAACGCTGCTGGAACAGATACCGCAGTTGGCAGGTGTGCGGGACACGACAGACCACACTGATCGCAGTCAGGCTTATTACTAACGACGCGACCGGCATTATCGATGGCGGCGGCACCAGGTAAATCCGACTCCTAGCGCATAGGTATTCTTATGACCGGCTGCTAGATCGCCCATTGAAACGTGAGCGAACGTATCGTGCAGTCATGTTTCCTCGGCTAGCGGCAAACCCTTAGTTAGTAGACTTAAACCGCGTTCGATCTTTACCGTAGACCGATCAACGTGGGATACAATGGCGCATGCTTCCCGCCGTAGACCTCACCTTATTTTTACCGTTCCTTGAACAGCATCAGCTCATACTGACGCCTGGGAAAAGGCTAGCGCGCGACATCACGCGAAGCTGGGTAACGCGGCAGCAGTGTCACAGTTCGGTCGTCGTCACGCCGCGCGTCGAAGCGCTTGATGGGTGGCTCGAGCGTATGTGGCATGAGTGCATTGAGTTAGGGCGGTTACCGGGTCTGCGGCTGTTATCGCATCAACAAGAACTCGTGTTATGGCAGCAAATCATTAAGGAGGACATTGCGTCGCTCGATGGCTTTTCGTTGATTCATCCTCGCGCGGCTGCGAGTCGAGCAAAGATCGCACGAGATCGACTATTGATGTTTCAGGCTGACAGGCTGGATGGATTGTGGGGCCACTTTCAGTTCGATGAGGATTGCATCGTTTTCGCGCGGTGGGCACAACGGTTTGATCAGCGCTTGTCGCAATTATCCGCGACGACTCGGTACGACGCCTATCAGCAGCTGTTGACGACGAGTGACGTAAAAAAAGAAGCGATTGGACTGTATGCCGTGCCACAACCGGCGCCACTCACCCAGCGCGTTCTAGAGCATCTCTGCCAAGTAACCTTCCTCGAACCACTCTGTCGGCAATTAGATAACCAGGTCGCCATTGCCTATCCGTCAAGAGAGGATGAGCTAGCGGCAGCGGCTGAATGGGCCTATCAAAAAAGCCAGCAAGAGCAATCCCGCACCGCGATTGTGTTACTCGACGTCGAGTCAGATCGTGATCAGTTGGAGTATCGATTGCGCGAGCAATTTGACTGTCTAGATGCGCGATACAATGACCTACCCGTCAATTTTTCAACTGGCATGTCCCTCGGTGCTACACCCATGTACCGAGACCTTCTGCTGGCGCTCGAATGGGAGACACGATCGCTCAGCCGCCCCGAATGGCTCGCCTTGTTGCGATCACCTTTTTTACCCTTCTCCCAGGAGCAATCGCAGAAAAGGTTGAAACTGATTGATCATCAATTTCGTACTGGAAATGCTGAAGTCTCCATGGAATCAACACTTCATCTGAGCGTCATGGTCATGCCCGAATCCGCATTGACGACGATTCTGCGCACCCTCCGGTCAAGCCGCCAGCAGTTGGGAGTCAAAAGTCTGACGGAGTGGTCAACCATACTGCGTGAGCGGCTTCGCATCTGGCAGTGGCCGGCGAGAGAATCACTCGACTCGATTGAGTACCAACAGCTTGATCGGCTCGATTCAAGTTTAGATGCGCTCGCTGATTTGGCAATTGTATTACCGCATCAGACATTCGATTCAGCGCTCACGTTGTGGCGGGCAACGCTCAACGACGCGGTCTTTCAACCCAAGACACCTTATGACAGCGTGCAAGTAATGGGGCCATTGGAGGCGCTAGGCGGCCACTACACGGCAATGTGGATCTGTGGTGCACAGCAATCTACTTTTCCGCCCAAACGGCGAATTGAGCCTTTTCTACCGTTGCCGCTGCAAAAGGTGCTCGGCCTGCCAGAGATAGATGACACAGCACGATACGACGCAGCACTCCAGATGCTGGGTATCTGGCGAGCGGAATCTACAGAATTGATCATGACTTACCATGAGCTCGATGCGGGCGTGTCGACCAAAGCAAGCTGCGTCATCACCGAAACGGCCAGGGCGATAGAGCCGGTACCATTATGGCATCGTTGGTATGCAGAAAACGCCTTAGAAGCGATGCCGCTAGAGGTTCCCGTGCCTGTTCCAGAGGGACATCGCGCTGGCGGCACCTCACTGATTAAAGATCAAGCCGCTTGCCCTTTTCGTGCTCTCGTGAAACATCGACTGAGACCAACCGCGCTTGCAACTACCGTGATTGGCTTTTCAAGTGCTGAACGCGGCGCATTACTTCACGAGGCGTTATTTCGATTCTGGAACGAGGTAGATGATCAGCAGCGACTAAATGTGCTCAGCGAAGAAACTTTGCAGACCCTACTCGACACTGCGATCGGCGGCGCTTTACAGGATCTGCAAGCGAGCTGTGAGCGTCGTGGATTCAGCCTCCGAGAACGAGTGGGCACTGCCTGCTGGGATTTGGAACAGGTGTATTGCCGACAGGTATTATTGCCCTGGTTACATCTCGAGCAAAAGCGAGAGGGCTCGTTTCGGGTAGCAGAAGCAGAACAGGAGCATCGTCTTCGTCTTGGAGAACTCGAACTGTCATTACGTCCAGATCGTGTCGACGAACTAGCCGACGGGCGCAGATTGGTGATCGACTATAAAACGCGCGCACCCTCACGCGGTCAATGGATGGGGGAACGTCCCGGAGAGCCACAGCTGCCGCTTTATGCATTGCTCGATGAGAAGATTCAAGGCATCGCGTTTGCCAGCATAGCGGAGGAACCGCCTCAGTTTGTGGGACTTGGCGAAGCGCTAGGACTCACGAGCGATAATGAAAAGCCGCTGCAGCAACAAACCAAGGGAATTGCCGAGCAATGGCCAGAACTAATCGGAGCATGGCGTCGCAGTTTGACGACGCTCGCCGATGATTTCATATCGGGCGAGGCACGGGTAGACCCCGCCAGTGGTGCCTGTCGTTACTGCGATCTTGCCTCGGTGTGCAGAGTCCGGCAGTTGCAGCAGGACAAGAGGCAACGAGTTGGTGAGGTCGAGGATGATGTCTGACGACCAGACAGCGCGTGAGCGAGCGATCGATCCAACCATGAGCTTTTGTGTCAGCGCGCCAGCGGGCTCTGGTAAAACCGAGCTGTTGACACAGCGCTTACTTGCGTTGCTGGCGAGAGTAGACAGGCCAGAGCAAGTATTGGCGATTACTTTCACGCGTAAGGCGGCTAGCGAGATGGCCGCGCGCATTATTGAAAAGCTCGAGCAGGCGAGGTCAGAGACGCCGATTGAGGCGGCACATGAGCAAGTCACTCGGGATTTAGCAGAGCAGTTGTTAGCACATGCACAGAAGCGAGCCTGGCGACTCGACGAGTCAAGTCTAAACCTTAGGACCATAGATAGTTTTTGCCACGAATTGACGCGTCAAATGCCCGTCTTAAGTGGGATGGGGGGCATTGCTGAACCGGTCGACAATGCGAGCCCTTTATACGAGCGAGCGGTGAAAGACTTTTTGCATCAAGCTGGCGACGGTGAGATAGGGTCGAGTATCTCCGCGTTACTCGGTCATTTCGACAATCGCTGGAGCAAGGTGTCGGAGTTATTGGTAGCGCTGTTATCACGGCGCGGTGACTGGGGACCACATATTGGTCAGCATCACGATCCCATCCGTGCAGAGGCCGCCATTGGATCGACAGTATCTGATCTGGTGAATGACCGAATCAACGCGCTATCGGAGCGATTTGCCGACGATACAGAGGAGCTGTGCGACGTTCTCAATGGCGCGCGGGAGATCTTAGCTTTGTCGCCCATCACTCTCACGCGCGCCGACGAAGCGCTTGAGGGCTGGCGCGCCGTCTCAGTGGCGCTGCTAACGAATGATCTGACCTGGCGCAAACCCAGAGGCATTAATGTCAAACAGGGATTCCAAAAGGACAGCGCCCTAAAGGCGCGATTTTTAGCGCTACTTGAGCGCTATGGTGATAATGAGGCGCTGCGCGAAGCGCTGATTGAATTGCGCTATTTACCCAGTCCCTCCGCACGGGGTGAGGGATGGCAGCTTGTGGTCCTGCTCTCATCTTTACTGCCTGTGCTGCAAGCCCACTTGCTGTTGGCGTTTCAGCGCACTGGCAGCGTTGATCACACCCATATCGCCTTGGCAGCGAGCCAAGCACTGGGTAGTGATGAGCAGCCAACGGCGCTCGCAGAACGACTGGATTATCAACTGGAACATATTCTCGTCGACGAGTTCCAAGATACCTCCTCTTCTCAGGCTGAATTTCTGCGGCGTCTTACCCGTGGCTGGGCAGAGCACAATGCAACCGGGGTGATGCCACGCACGCTCTTTGTTGTGGGTGATGGCATGCAATCGATTTATGGATTTCGCTACGCCGATGTGCGCCTTTTTCTCAGGATTCGACAGGATGGACTATCGGGCCTGACGCTAACGCCATTAACGTTATCGCAAAATTTTCGATCACGCCCAGCGGTAGTGAATTGGGTTAATCGTATTTTTTCAGACCTCATGGGCAAGGTCGACGACATCAATATTGGACGAGTGAGTCACGTACCCGCCATCAGCGCCAAGGCGCTCGATGATACCGGCGGAGATGAGGGCGTAGACGTAATAACCCTTGAGGAGGCATCTGAGGACGAAGAGGCGACCGTTATCGCTGATATAGTCACAACGCTGCGCCAAGCGCATCCCGATGCCACTATCGCGGTATTGGTGAGAGCTAAGAAGCATGCCGACCACGTGATGGACGCGTTGTCGAATCGTGATATTCCAGTGTCTGGAGAAGCGCTCCAGTCCCTGGCTGACCGGAGCATTATTCAGGATCTTATGGCGCTCTGCTTATGGCTAGCGAACCCCGCCGATAATATCGCTGCCCTCGCGCTATTAAGGAGCCCTTGGTGCGGTATTGACCTAGCATCGATCGACCGTCTGCTCAGTGATCAGCCTGAACGACCGTTTGATTTGCTGAAGCTATTGGCGCCGCCTTCAAACCTCGAAATAGAAGAGGGGGTAGTCGCGCGAATCACGCATCTCAAACAAGCGCTGCAGTGGGGGCTAAGTAAGAGAGACCGATTATCTCTACCTGTCTGGCTGGAACAGATTTGGCTTCGGCTGGGAGGGCCCGTGAGTGTCTTGCCCTCGGATTTGGCGGCAGTACACTCGTTTTTTGAGTCTTTACGTCGAGCTGAGTTAGCGGGAGTCGGGCTGGACCCAGAGTGGCTCTCACAATCGCTCTCAGACGTTACCCCCGCCACGGCCGAGGCGGACAACCCCATCCGCATTATGACGTTCCACAAAGCGAAGGGCCTCGAGTTTGATTATGTTTTTATGCCGTCGCTTCATCGCCGCACGAGAGCGGTGCAACGTGAGCTATTACGTTGGCACTGGCATGGGACGGATCAAACGGGAGGACTGTTGATCGCGGCCGATGACCAAGAAAAAAAAGACCGCTCACTCTATAACTATCTCAATTGGTTGCAAAAACGAAAGGACGCTGAAGAACTCAAGCGACTGTTATATGTAGGCGTGACGCGGGCCCGTTGCCGTGCAGTCCTGAGCGGATGTATCGCCAAACTCGATGACGACAGCGACCTAACGGCGCCAGCGGGATCGATGCTGGGGTTGTTAACAAACCTCATCAAAGACTCGGTATTGCCCATCAGCATGGCAGCCTCCACTCAGACGGCCTCTTTTGAGACACCCGACATCGATGGGAGTGTGTCGTCAGCCAACACCGGGCTTTACCGGCTGCCTCAAGCTCGGCTCCGCGGTGATGGTGTCGCGCTGTCAGCCGAGAACAACATGCCGGCTAACATCCAGCCAGCGCCGTCCATTGAGGTGCGGAGTCATCGATTAGAGCGCATCACTGGGATCATTACCCACCGTGTACTCGAATTACTCGCCGGTACAGACTTGCCGCCTGAACCAGATGCCCGCGTCAGGCAATGGATTCAGGGCGGCTTGCAGCAATTTAGTCTCTCGGCCGAAGCAATGAATACAATAGCAGAGCAATGCTGGCGCTTGCTCAGTAATACATTGAACTGTGACGCAGGGCGCTGGATTCTGAGCGACCATCAACATGCCCGGAGTGAGTTGGCGCTGAGCCGAGTGGAGGGCGGCGAGGTGAGGGGGTACGTTATTGATCGGACCTTTTACGATTCAGAGACGGGACTACGCTGGATTATCGACTATAAAACAAGCGCCCCCTTGCCCGACGAGTCACTCGATAGCTTTACTACCAGAGAGCAGTCCCACTACCAAAGCCAATTGCAGACCTATGCCGAACTGCTAGCGGAGCTACCTGCGGCAGAACACCAGGTAGCCATAAAAACCGCCTTGTACTTTCCGGCAATACAAGTCCTATCGATTACGGCATAAAAAAACCCGGCGAAAGCGCCGGGTTCGCGTCTAAAAGTCGCTATCAGACTTCTTTGAGCGACAGCACGAGGGCCTCGGTGAAGACGATAACCACCGAATCTCCCAAACGTACGTTATCCAGCTTATCGAGCTCTACGCCACCAATGGTATGCATGCGGCCACGTGGATCTTTAATGGTGACATTACCTGCGCTATCCATTGCTTCGATGGTACATACAGCGCGGACCAGACGCGCCGCACCAGCCGCGGTCACACCCGAATCGGCAGCAGTGTTGCCCATTTCGCCCATAACGACCCAAGGCTCGGCTATTTCCTCTGCAGTCGGTTGCCGCACTTCCGCTTCAATTGACGCCACGTAATCCGCTACGATCGTGTCACCAGGAACGATCTTGCTGATATCCACACCGTCTTCACGCGCACTTAGCGTGACAAAGTTACCGCCAGGCCCGCGAACCACCAGCTCGCGAGTTTCTGTGTCAATCGCAATGACTTCACCCTCTACCTCGGCAAGGATGGCTCGGCCGCCAGATGCCCACACGACATCAGCAGCATTTTCATGCACAACCGTCTCACCGGCTTCATGATGCCCAGCAAAACTGGCAGCTGGAACAATCGCCCAAAGAGCGGCGATGGAGAGGGGGACTAGCTTCAACAATTTCATCATCTTTTCCTTCTGTCGACTTCGCCCATCGATACGGGGGCATTAAGGGAATTCGGATCGAAAGATAGCGCATACGCCCTGTGGCGGGAAGACGAGAAACCGTGGTTTGTCACTTTTTGGGGTCTCAAGCCTGATTTTTCCACTCTCTCACCGCTGAAAAGACGCCGTCAGGGCTATCGTCATGTAATCGCCCGGTGTCGAGCAGGGTTTGGCGGATCGCGTGACTAGACCACCTGAGGAAGGGGTTGTAGCTAAGCTCCCCCTCTAACACCGAAGGTACCGTTGGAATGTCGCGGGCGCGTTTGTCCTGACACGCGGCCACGAAAGCCGCTAACTCGAGATTACCCGGCTCTACTATTTGTGCAAAAGCGAGGTTACCCAGAGTGTATTCGTGTGCACAGTAGATTCGCGTATCGGTCGGCAACGCACTGAGCTTTGCGAGTGAGGCGCGCATCTGCGTTGTAGTGCCCTCAAAAACCCGACCACAGCCGCCCACAAATAAGGTATCACCACAAAACAAGGCGCTTTGCGCCGGGCAGTGGTAAGCAATATGGTCCAAGGTATGCCCCGGTACCTCAAGCACTTCAAAGGACTCACCCAGCACCACTACGCGATCACCCTCGGAGAGAGCGTGATCGAATTCTCCAGCAGGGCTACCTACAGGCCCCCACGTGTCGCAACCCGTCTTTTCCTGCAGTGCCTGCACCGCTCCCGTATGGTCGAAATGGTGATGCGTGATCAAAATACCCGTTAACTCAAGGCCCCTTTCAGCTAAGCTTGCTAATACGGGTTCCGGTTCTCCAGGGTCCACGACAAAAGCTTGCTGAGCCCGCTCGATAAGCCAGATGTAGTTGTCGCTGAAAGCCTTGATCGGCGATATAGTCATCATTGACGTCTTACCTTAGTGTTGTCATCTGTTTAGCGAGGCTACCTGCTGCCCATGAATGTGACCAGTCCTTTTCCGCAAGAATCTGTCAACCGAGATACGCTTAGACAGTGGTATCAAGAGAGGGCAATGGGACGCGCGCTGACCGAGCAATTGAGTGACGTGCTGAATCAGCAGCTGGAACAAGTCTTTGGCTATCACATGCTCATCACCGGTGCCGATATCGGCCTCGACTTCAGCCGCTTAGGGAAAACTCAGCGTATTTTTTGTTTAACGACTCAACCCAACTCGGCGCCGGGGTTTCAACCCGTTGTGGGCATGAGCAGTGAGTTGCCTTTTGCCTCAGATTCACTTGATGCCTTGGTGCTGTGCCATACCTTGAATGTGTCGCCCACCCCGCATGAGGTGCTCAGGGAGTGCCAGCGAGTACTGGTGCCGAATGGTCATTTATTTGTCGTGAGTTTTAACCCACTCAGTTTGTGGGGGGGAGGGCGCTTGCTGAGGCATCTGCTGCGTCGCAAGTGCCTTCCCGCGCCCAGCAGTCGTAAAATGCGTGACTGGCTCGCGCTATTGGGTTTTTCATACGATGAGCCCCAGTACCTAACGCCACTTGTTCCAGTAGGGCGGGGCCGGCTTCGGGGCATGGTAGCGGGTCTTGCGGGTTGGTTGAGCAAGCGCAATGCCCCCATCGGTAATGTTTACCTGATTCATGCGCGCAAACGAGTGTCGGCTCGCCTCGATAGCGGCCTCAGGCTAATGAACAAGCCTCGATTGATCGCCATACCACTTGGTAAGTCTCAGGGTGGCGTCACGGTGCCACGGCAAGTGAAGGTAAAAATAGACGAGCCCTGGGGGCCACAACAGTGAGGTCAGTTAAAGCGTATACCGATGGCGCCTGCAGCGGCAACCCCGGTCCGGGCGGATGGGGAGTGGTACTGCAGTTTGGGGATCACGAGCGAGAGCTGATGGGAGGTGAGAAAGATACGACCAATAATCGCATGGAGCTTACCGCCGCGATTGAAGCATTGAAGGCGCTAAAGGAGCCCTGCCACATTGCACTGACAACAGACTCCACTTATGTCAAGGATGGGATTACCAAATGGCTCAGTAACTGGAAGCGTAATGGCTGGAAGACCGCCGCCAAAAAGCCCGTCAAAAATCAAGACCTGTGGCAGCAACTTGAGCACTGGGCAGCGCAGCACACGGTTGAGTGGCTATGGGTTAAAGGACATAGCGGACACGCGGAGAATGAGCGCGCAGACACCCTCGCGAACGAGGGGATGAGCGGAGTAAAAGGAACCCACCATGGATAAACGTCAAATAGTGCTGGATACGGAGACCACTGGCCTGGAGGTCAATCAAGGTCACCGCATTATTGAGATTGGCTGTGTGGAGTTGCTGAATCGTCGTGTAACGGGCCGACATTACCATCAGTATCTGCATCCTGAGCGAGACATCGACGCCGGCGCCATGGAGGTGCATGGCATCACGCTTGAGTTTTTGTTGGGAAAACCCACCTTTGAGCAAGTCGCCGACGAGTTTATTGAATTTATTCGAGGGGCTGAGTTAATTATTCATAATGCGCCATTCGATATCGGCTTTATCGACGCCGAGCTGTCTCGATTCAGCGCGGGCAGTGAGGTGGTAAAGGATATCTGCGAAGTAATTGATACGCTACAAATGGCTCGGCACAAGCACCCTGGTCAGCGCAACAACTTAGATGCGTTGTGTCAGCGTTACGAAATTGACAATACCAGTAGGAGTTTGCACGGCGCTTTATTAGACGCCGAGATTCTTGCCGAGGTCTACCTCGCGATGACAGGCGGTCAAACGTCACTGGGGCTTGGTTCTGACGGTGCAGGCTCACCCGAAAGCGGAACCATGCAAACATCCAGTATCCGACCTTTACCCGCTGACCGACCTAAGCTTGCGGTCTTGCGGGCGACGCCAGAGGAGGTCGAGCGACATGAGCAAAAGCTCAGGGAGCTCGACCAAACGTCTGGGGAGGCACTTTGGCGTCGCTCCCAATAGCAAGAGTAACTACAGCGCTAAGGTAACCGCAGCCAGTCCGACCCCCGTCAGGACAATCGTGTAGGGCAAAGCCATTACCACCATCGTGCCGTAAGACAATCTGATAAGCGGTGCTAAGGCTGAGGTCAACAAGAACAAAAAGGCGGCCTGACCATTGGGCGTTGCGACAGAGGGGAGATTGGTACCCGTATTGATCGCGATCGCGAGGCGGTCGAACTCAGCTCGATCGATCTCTCCAGCCTTCAATGCGGCATCAATCTCGGAAATGTAAACGGTTGCAACAAAAACATTGTCTGAGATTGCCGAGAGCAATCCATTGGCGAGGAAGAACATTGCTGGCCGAACCTCGTCAGACATCGCTAATACGGCGTCAATGACGGGCGTGAATAAGTGCTGCTCGTGGATGACGGCGACAATGGCAAAGAAGACGACGAGGAGTGCCGTGAAGGGCAGCGCTTCATGAAAAGCGTGCCCGATATCGTGTTCATCGGTGATGCCGTTGAAGGCCGTCAACAATACAATGACTAACAAGCCGATTAATCCGACTGCAGCAAGGTGAAACGCCAGTGCAAAGACAAGAATACCGGCTACAACGGCTTGCACTAATAGCTTCATATTCGTTCGTGGCGTCGCGTTATTCTGCTGTCCCTCGTCGAATTCTACCAGCACTTGGCGGACGTTATTGGGCATCAATGCCCCGTAGCCAAACCATCCGGTAGCTTCTAATAAGACACAGGTAATCAATCCGCACACCAAGACAGGCATCGTAATGGGTGCCATGTTTAGGAAGAAAGTCTGGAAGTCCCATCCGGCGACGCTGGCTATTAACAGGTTTTGTGGTTCGCCCACCAACGTGCAAACGCCCCCGAGCGCAGTCCCGACGGCCCCATGCATCAACAGGCTGCGCAAAAAAGCCCGGAAAGCCTCAAGGTCATTTTCTGACGCGGCGTTGACCGCTCGGTCATGAGTGTGATCGTGTTGTTGATCGGATACCGAAGCGCCTGAGGCCACGCGGTGAAAGACGGCATAAAAGCCGACGCCCACACTGATCAATACCGCCGTCACGGTGAGCGCATCGAGGAAAGCAGACAGGACTGCAGAGACAATCGAAAACAGAAAGGCAAGCAGCTTTTTAGATCGAACATTCAATAAAATTTTCGTGAAGACGAATAACAGCAGGTCTTTCATGAAGTAAATGCCAGCCACCATGAACATCAGCAGCAGGATGACTTCGAAATTGGCCTCAGCCTCATGATAGACGCTGTGGGGCTCAGCAAGGCCCAGCAATATTCCTTCAATCGCTAGAAGCCCACCGGGCTGAAGTGGGTAACACCTCAAAGCCAGCGCCAGGGTAAAGATGAATTCTGCTACCAGCGCCCATCCAGCAACCACCGGTCCTGCCCCCATCAATATCAGTGGATTCAGCAACAGAAACGCAATAATCGTCTGCTTATACCAGCGCGGCGATTCGCCTAGAAAGTTGGACCACAAGGCATTTAAGGGGGACTCGCTCATATCTTCTTATCCATTATAGTTAAGGTTGCACTGCGCTCTGAGACTGTGCGCCGACCGCTGCTGCCGCTTAGGGCTTACAACGACCCTTGTTCTCAGATCGCTTTACTTGTTGCTGATTAAACCGCATCGGCAAAAGAGATGCACCTTTGGAGAGCGATTAGTCAAAATATACGGCGATTAGCCCTACTTGGTTCTTGTACTTGTGGCGATGGGTTCCTAGACTAACCACTGCTCGATTTTTGGTGATTCCACTTTGCTTGATATTTCTATTTTGCCGCGTCGCCCCGAAGCGGACGACTGGGCTTTTGTCTTTGCTGGCCGCAATTCACTGACGGCTCTGCGGGGCCAGCCGGGGACCCCGTGGCGCCTTGGTGAAGTTGACTCTCTATGGAATCTAGACAAGGATTTGGCGGTGCCGATGGGGTACTGGAACGGCAAAGCAGCTTGGGCATTTTCTATTCCAGAAAATAGTGATACCGGACTTGATGCGCTGAGCGGCAATCTTTATGGCTTGCTGGGACGCGCAGACGACTCACTGTTCCACGCCCATGGACGCGCCTACCAATTGTTACATTGGCAAGACACCCACCGATATTGCGGCCGATGCGGTTCACCAACCTCGATCATCGAAGACGGACGGGCAGTGGCCTGCGGCGAGTGCTCAATGCGCGTTTATCCGCGTATATCGCCTTGCGTGATCGTCTTGGTGTCAAAAGGTGACAAAATGTTGCTTGCCGCAGCCGCAGGCTACCAGAAGAGATTTTACAGTACGCTGGCGGGATTCATGGAGCCCGGTGAGACCTGCGAACAAACGGTGATCCGCGAGGTCAGAGAGGAGGTGGGTATCGAAGTCGGTAATGTTCGGTACTTTAGCTCTCAGCCATGGCCCTTTCCCAGTCAAGTGATGCTCGGTTTTTTCGCCGAGTGGCAATCGGGGCAAATTGTGGCAAATCCAAGTGAGATCGAAGAGGCCGACTGGTTTGATCGCACCGCACTGCCGCCTACTCCTCCGAATGCGTCCATATCGGGGCAGCTTATCTCTCACTTCCTTCAAGCTCGTTAACGGTCAATCGCTATGGATTTTCTTCTCGACATCGGCTCATTTCTCCTGCAAGCACTGATTTTGCTCGCAGTCTTTCTGGTGGCGGTGGCGGGCGTAGTGGCCATTAGCCAGCGAAAGCGGGGATCTGGCGATGACGGCTATATTGAGGCGCGATTACTCAATGACCGCTATGAGGCACATCAGGAATCCCTTCGCGCCGTGACAGAAGATGAGGCGGACGCTAAGGCCCGCGAAAAAGCCAAGAAAAAGTCAAAAAAACGCGAAGAAAAGGCTCGCAAGCGCGCGTTAAAAGTGGAGGGTGGCGCTGAAGCCGAGCATCGCCCTCGAGTCTTTGTTATCGACTTTGACGGTGACATGCAGGCGAGTGCCGTGGCGCAATTACGAGAAGAAGTGTCTGCAATCCTGCCGGTCGCGTCAGACAAAGATGAAGTACTAGTGCGTCTTGAGAGTGGCGGTGGGGTGGTGCACGGCTATGGTTTAGCCGCGAGTCAACTTATTCGACTGAAAGACGCCGGTGTGAGGTTGACGGTGTCGGTAGACAAGGTGGCTGCCAGTGGCGGTTATATGATGGCTTGTGTCGCCGATGAAATCATTGCAGCCCCGTTTGCCATTTTGGGGTCAATTGGTGTCGTCGCGCAGCTGCCCAACTTTCATCGCCTGCTCAAAAAGAATGATATTGATGTCGAGATGCACACAGCAGGTGAATATAAGCGAACACTCACTTTTTTTGGCGAAAACACCGATAAAGCACGCGAGAAGTTTCAGGCAGATCTGAACGATGTGCATGTCCTCTTTAAAGAGTTTGTTACAGCCAACCGGCCGATCGTGGCGATTGATCAGGTCAGTACAGGGGAGTATTGGTTTGGTCAGCGTGCGTTGGATTTGCAGCTCACGGACCAGCTCAGCACCTCTGACGCCTTTCTGCAATCACGTGTCGAACACAGCGACCTTGTCGAGGTGCGATATCGGGTGAAGCGGGGCTGGCAAGAGCGCCTGGGTGTGGCGGCAGAGCTTGCTGTGGAGAGAGGGTTTCGGCGACTCCTCAGGTCGGAGCAAGATCAGCGGTTTCTGTAGCCGTTAACGTCGCGACCGCCACATGCTGAGACAAGAAAACATCGCCCGATAAGTGCTGTAAAAAGCTACTGCGACCTAACGCATCCATAACGGGACCCTTCACCTCGCTCAAATGCAAGGCGATGCCCCAGTCGATGAGGCGCAGGTTGATCTCGCCAAGCGCCTCCAGTGCGCTCAGATCAATGGTGTTGACCGCGGGACACATAATAATCACGTGCTTGATGTTCTGGTGTGCCGCTATTTGATCGTAAACAATTGCCTCGAGATAAGCGGCATTCGCAAAGTACAGCGACTCGTCTATGCGTATCGACAAAATATGGTCATGCGTAATGACATCGTGTCTCATCACATTGCGATAATGCTCAGACCCGGGGACTTGTCCCACCACCGCAAAATGCGGATGGCTGGTTTGATGGAGGTGCAAACCAATTGAGACTGCCACCCCCGTGAGGACGCCCAGTTCAACCCCTGCCACCAGCGTGACAAACAACGTCAATGTAACCGCGACGAAGTCACCGAGGGCAAAGCGACGCGCCTTTGCAACCACGTCCCAGTCGATAAGACTCATTACCGCACCAATAATGGTAGCGGCCAACACCGCCTTGGGTAAGAAATAAAGCGTGGGCGTTAAGAAGAGTGCGGCTAGTGTGATGCCGAGCGCCGTCAAGATGGACGCCATCTGCGTATCCGCACCTGCATCAAAATTCACAACCGACCTCGAAAAGCCGCCTGTCACCGGAAAGCCACCCGAGAGCGCGGCAGCGGCATTAGCGGCACCTAACCCCAGCAATTCTTGATTAGAGTCTATTTTTTGACGTCTTTTAGCTCCCAGTGTTTTACCCACCGATACGGATTCGACAAAACCAATCAAGGCAATTAATAGCGCGGGCAGCGCCAGTTCCTCCAGCAGGTGCCAACTAATATTGGGGGCGCTGAAAGGGGGTAAGCCACTCGGCACATGCCCGACGAGCGGCACACCAAGCGATTCGAAATCGTGAAAGGCCGACAGGGGAATGACCACCAGCATAATCAAAATAGGTGCCGTGCGAACCATAATGCGGGCAGTATTTTCACTCAGTCCGCCGCCACGCAGGAGCGGCTTGAGGTAATAGCGAGAAAACAACAGAAATCCGATAGCACCAGCGCCGATGACTAACGTTAAAAAATGAATCCCTGCGAGCTCATCAAATAATCCTGCCAGCAACAATGGTGCGGTATCGCCCCTAATGGAAATACCTAAAAGGGGCCCCAATTGTCCCAGAGCGATAATAATTCCAGACGCGGTAATAAAGCCCGACACTACTGAGTGCGACAGAAAGTTGGCGACAAATCCGAACTTTAGAAGACCCAATACAACTAGCATGATGCCACCGAGCAGTGCCAGCGTTGTCGCCGCCGTGGCGTAATCGACGGTGCCCTCTGCTGCAACGGCGCCAACCGCAGAGGCGGTCATTAGCGAGGCCACAGCGACTGGACCCACCGACAAAGTCCGACTGGTTCCAAAGGCTGCATACGCAAGCAGGGGCAAAATACAAGCATAAAGCCCCATCTCTGCCGGCAAACCCGCGAGTAGCGCATACGCGAGTGACTGGGGGATCAGCATCATAGTGACGATTACGGCCGCTACGGTGTCATTGAGCAAATTATGGCGTTGATAGCCCGCCAGCCACTGTGCCGCCGGAATGAGCGAATGCTGGCGCTGCGTGTCGAGTTTCACTGCTGCTGGATCTCAGGTTTCGTCAGCCACTCCCTGCCTTTCAGCATCGCATGCCAATAAATCCAAGGCAGCAAGTCGGCCTTTAAATGCCAAGCAAAACGGCTAGGGCGCAAGCCGTTCAGTATGCCCTTTGGGAAAGTCGGGAGTAGGGCGCCTCCGTACCCAAATTCAGCCAATACAATTTTGCCGCGCTCGACGGTCAGCGGGCATGAACCGTAGCCGTTATAGCCCGCCAATTGCGAATCGCCCGCCCGATAGGCAAGGAGGTTCATGGCCACCACGGGGGCCTGCGCTCGCGCTGCCGCGGCGGTTTTTGCATTCGGCGTGTTCATGACGTCGCCGCAAGCCCAAATGTTGTTGAAGCGCTTATGCTGCAACGTTGATTGGTCTACATCGACCCATCCCATGTCATCGCTCAGCGGGGAGCGTTTGATAAAGTCTGGTGCGCACTGTGGTGGGCACACGTGGATCATATCGAACGGTTTCTCGCTCTCGCCGTCAGGGCCGTTGAACGTTGCTATTTTTTGCTCACCGTCAATGCGGGTCAGTGTTGTCTGAAAGTTCAGCTGCGCACCGTATCGGTTTACGTACTCCATTAACGCAGGCACATAGTCAGCGACGCCAAAGAGACCGGGTGTCGACGTGCAGAATTCAATATCAATCGACGGCAAACACCCTTGACGACGCCAATGATCGGCCGAGAGATAAAGGGCTTTTTGGGGTGCGCCCGCGCACTTAATCGGCATCGGCGGTTGCGTGAACAGCGCTGTGCCTGATCGTAAATTCTGGACCAACTCCCAGGTATAGGGGGCTGTGTGATAAGCATAATTCGAGGTCACGCCATTGCGGCCCAAATTCTCAGTGAGGCCCTCAACGCCCGCCCAATCTAGCTGCAGGCCAGGCGCGACAACCAGCTGCTCGTAAACAACGGAACTGCCATCATCTAACCACAGCGTATTGTCGTCTGGCTGAAATTCATGCACCGATTGCTGAATCCAAGACACGTCTCTAGGGACCACCGATGCCATTGATCGCGCGGTGCTAGGCGCCTGAAAAATACCGCCTCCTACCATCGTCCATCCGGGCTGGTAGTAGTGCATTTCTGCGGGATCAATCAAGGCTACAGACAAGTGGCGTTCGCGGTTTTTGAGGCTAGCCGCTGCAGCGATGCCGGCAGCGCCTGCCCCTACAATAGCGACGTCAAAAGATTGCGTTGTCATTAAAATGCCCCCCGAGGCGAGTTTGATTATTAGTCAGGTTGCAGCTGGTAGTCGTTCAAGGTTAGCGCCACCAAAGGCATTGATGGGCACCTTTAAAAACAGCCGCCCCTGCCCATTAGGAGGAGGGAGATACCCTGCTCGCATATTCACCTGCAAGGCGGGGAGTATGAGTGACGGCATAGCCAGCGTTGCATCTCGCTGCTCGCGCATGGAGACGAATTCAGCGCTCGAAATAGTGCCACCAACATGGACATTATCATGGCGTTGCTGTGCAACGGTGCAGACAAATGCTAATGCCCGTCCGTTGGGTTGGTAGTCGTGACAAACAAACACCCGCGTGTCATCGTCAAGCGAGAGCAGACGCTGGCAGGATTCATAGAGTAGACGGGCATCACCCCCGGGAAAATCACAACGCGCAGTGCCTGCATCTGGCATGAATAGTGTGTCGCCGGCAAAAAGCGCGTCACCCAACTGATAGGCCATACAGGCGGGTGTGTGGCCTGGCACGTGCAGCGCCCGGCCCTGCAGATCGCCCACGTGAAAGGTATCGCCGTCTGACAGCATTAAATCAAACTGACTACCGTCGCGTCGAAAACCCTCATCCTCATCAAAAATAGCGCCGAAAGTGTCTTGTACGGTGGTGATGTGAGAGCCGATAGCAATGTGGCCTCCCAGCTGATCCTGCAGATAAGGTGCGCTGGACAGGTGATCCGCATGAATATGGGTTTCTAAAATGAGCGCGAGGCTGAGGTTTTTCGCCTTGATATAGGCAATCACTTGATCTGCTGAATGCGTGCCGATGGATCCCGAGGCGTAATCAAGGTTAAGAACCGGGTCAACGACGGCACAATGGCCGGAGATCGTGTCAGTCACAACGTAAGTCAGTGTAGCGGTATCAGCGTCGAAAAAATGCGCGACGTGGGGGCTTGTCATATAAAAACTCGGGAGCGTGATAGCAGTTGATGAACGCGTCGATAGGGTATCATTAGTTTAGAAATATGCTTATACCGTTTGGCGATAACTGATTTAGCTTGAGCAAAGGCGGATAACAAGGCTCCTGTGACGTGTAGTCTGACTCGGTGGGGGTTGTATCATAACTTCCTTAAATGTATATTTACGTCAGTTAAAGTAACTCTTATGGGGGGCGGCCTCACATGGCAAACGATACGAGAACACCGAATCAGGAGATCAGCATCTGGCTCGATACCGTTGGCACGGACGCGCCTTTACAGCATAGCAATCCCGCTTCGTTATACCTAGCCTCACTGCAAGGCTCCGAGGCAAGCCGCACCACAGCGCGATCGGTGATGAAACAGATCGCCGCGCTCTGTGATCACGAGCCCGACAGCTTCCCCTGGCATCGCCTCGATCGCGCCACCGTGCTCGCGCTGCTAGAAAAACTGAAGCAAAAAGGCCTCGCAGACAACACCCGTAACCTATATCTGTCCATCATCAAGGGCGTTACCCGCGAGGCCATGCTGCATCAACAAATGGCCGATCACCAATTCAGCCTTATCGAGCAAATTAGAGCGATCAAATTGCAACGGCTGGCGGTGGGACGGGCGCTGCATATTGATGAGATCGCCAAGTTGATCGATCACTGTCTGCACGACGAGGGTGCTGCAGGGGTCAGAGACGCCGCACTACTGGCTATTTTATTCGGTTGCGGGCCCAGACGCGCCGAAGTGGTCACCATTGACATCAACAAGCTTAATTTTCGAGACCGGTCCATTAAAGTGATCGGCAAAGGCAATAAGGAGCGCGAACTGGAAATGCCACCCCGAACCATCGATTTGGTCAAAACCTGGCTAGAAGAGTCCGGGCTGGCATTTGGGCCGCTGTTCAGGCCGGTGAACCGCTGGAATCAAATCACAGAGGATCGACGGCTGACCGCGCGTGGCGTTTACGATATCGTGACTCGAAGGGTCAAACAGGCGGGTCTCGATAAAGCCTCCCCACATGACTTAAGACGGAGCTTTCTCACCTATCTGCTTGATAATGGTGAGGATTTGGCGACAGCTGCCGACATGGCAGGTCACGCCAGTGCCGACACAACCCGACGCTACCTGCGCCATCAAAAACGCCGAAATCGCGCCGCCGCCGATAAAATCGACTTCTGATCTAAGCTAACCGGATGAATTTAGTAGCGGGCCACACTGTTTCGACGTTCGGGCGTGCTAATGTCAATCCTGATAAATAAATCGATCCGCTTGTCGCCATAATCCGCCAATAACTTGACTACTCGCTGCGGTGTCTAGCGAAGTTCCACAATCGCAAAGCCCTGCTCAGCCTTCCGCGACTTGAGCAAGAGGTCAAGAATCGCGCCATCTACCGTATCAGCGAATGCCGGCGCGATAGTGACAAGCAGGCAAGCCAGACTGCAGGCAACCAGCGACCTGCCCCAAAAGTGATCTGATCTATTCATCAATGTCTCCTCCTATGCATGACTTCACTGTCTTGCGGTAGCCCATCTAAAACAAGGTAAAGCAAAACTCACGATCAGCTACACTTGCGTTTATGATGGGTTACTCCGGTGAAACACTGAGACTCGACACACGAGCAGTGAAAGAAATTAATCCGACGCCGCAACTCGACGGTAGGCGAAAATGGTAATGGGAACACACTGATGAAAAATCCGCTCTGCACTGTCAGTATCATGGCGGTCTTCGTGTTACAGACCAGCTGCATGCAAATGGAAACCGTTGAGGCCTGGGATCGGGGCTACTTAGCAGAGGACTCGATGCAATGGGAGGCTGACGCTCGGAGTGCCAGACTCAAAGGCCACGTTTACACCAGCAAGGAAGCGTCGACCGGTGGAGCCGGTGCAGCGGGCGGTGGCTGTGGCTGCAATTAGGACAGCAGAGCACTGAGACGATGAGGCCTTTACACAGTAACAACCCATTTCTTCGGTCCTTGACCCGGACGCTTGCGACACTGCCCGCCTATCAAGCGGGGACCGCTCTCGCAGATGCACCGCCTGCATTTACCGAAGTCGGCGTCCGTTACAGCCATTACAGCGAAGATGACATCGATGCCAGCAGCGTCATTTTTGGCGCCACCAGTCGCTACGATATCGATATCACACAGCTATGGATTGAGGCGCCAGTGGGCGCGAGTTGGTCTGTCGCATTAGATGTGCAAAACGACTATCAAACCGGGGCGTCACCCTGGTTTGTTGGCACAGACCAAAACGGCCAACCGGGTGTGATTATGAGTGGCGCTAGCATCCAAGATAATCGCGTCGAAGTCGGAGTCGCGACCCGCTATTTTTGGGCAGATGGCAATGCCGGTTTTAACGTGTCTCATAGTGACGAGGACGACTACGAAGCCCTGTCTATGGGCTTTGATGCCTCTTGGAACACCGCGAGTAACACGCGAACATGGACTACTTCCGTCAGCAGCTCACGCGATAAAGTGAACCCGACTCAGGGCGTCATTCCTGTCTTTGTCACCAAGGAAGAGCTCGATACACAGTCAGGCTACTTTGGGGTCTCTCAAATTTTATCGCGCACTGCGATCGTGCGCGTGGGACTCAATTATACTTACAGCGATGGTTACTTATCGGACCCCTACAAACTCAACGATCAGCGCCCGCAAAGCCATGAGCGCATAGCCCTCTCCGCGGGATACCGTCACTTTTTGATCGATGCCAATGCGTCAGTCCAACTTGACTACCGCTATTATGCAGATAGCTGGGGGGTGGATTCTCACACGGTAGAGTTAGGCTGGGCACAACACTTCGAGCGCACCACCCTGACCCCCTATTTTCGCTACTACAGCCAGCGCGAGGCAGATTTTTACCAAGTGACCGCCGATGTGAGCGAGACCTATTTTGCCGATGACTACCGACTATCTTCCTACGGTGCAATCACACTTGGCGCTCGTTGGGCGATCAACCTCGGGGACTGGACGTTTGAATTAGAGGGAGAACGTTACTGGAGCGACTCAAATTGGGGGTTATATGATGGCGATCCAGCGCCTGCGCTAGTAGAGTTTTGGCGAGGCACAATGGCGATCATATGGCGTTTTGACTAAGCAATCCGCACAAATTAAGCAGACCTTTAAGATAATGGGTGGTCCCGCTACCCTGGTCATCAAGCCACCGGCAGGAAACAGCGCAACAGCGGCCACGTTATTGAACGAAGTCCAATCGCGCCTTGCGGCCCTAGAATGCCGCTATAGCCGCTACCTCCCTGACAGCTTGGTAAGTACGGTTAACCGCAGAGCCGGCAGTGGCGAATTCACTCGTCTTGATCCAGAGAGCGCGACACTCCTCGAAGTTGCTGATCAGCTATGGCATAGCTCTGGCGGCCTATTTGACATCACGTCTGGGGTGCTGCGTAAAGCATGGCGCTTTGATGCCGCCGACGGGGCTGTCGACTTGTCCCAGCTTGACGCGCTGCAAGAAAAAGTGGGCTGGGAGAAAGTGGAAAGAACACGTAACGGTATTTATTTACCCCTAAAAGGCATGGAAATCGACTTAGGCGGACTCGCCAAAGAATATGCTGCCGATTGTGCGATGAGTTTGCTCCGAGGTCGCGGCGTGACATCGGGATTGATCGAACTAGCTGGTGACGTTGCCACGATTGGTTGTCAACCCTCGGGAATGCCATGGCGGGTGGGTATTCGTGCGCCCCAAGGAGGTGATCCGCTGGGCGGTATTGCCTTATCGAACGCTGCAGCGGCAACCAGTGGCAATTACGCTCGAACACTTCGCTACGAGGGGCGGACTTATGGTCACTTACTCAACCCTCAGACGGGCTGGCCGGTTGAGGGCCCATCCAGTGTCACTGTCATTGGCGAAAACTGCCTCAGTGCGGGCGCAGTGACCACCATTGCCTGCTTGCACTCTCCAGAGGCGGCAATGGCTTGGTTATCTGAAGCAGGGTTACCATGGCTCATGATCGATCGAGATGCCAAATACACTGGCCCTCTTGCCGCAGAACTGGGTCTGATGACTGCATAAGGGCGCAAGTGTCAGCTAAGGATGCATTGCCTCTGCTAGTGAGTGATATAATTCAGGCGTGGCCGCGTATGGCACTCATGCCACGCTTTTCTGAATTCCAATGGACCCCTTCATGACATCAATCCTGCAGTCCGACGCGACTTTGTCGATCGGATTTATACGCTGCTTTCTGATTTGCATTGCGTGTTTTGGCGCTCCCGCTTTATCAACTGAGGAAGACGCGCCGATAGCTGATGACGCTGTGCTGGAAGATGCGCGGTATGATCTAGCGCCGGATGCACAGGCTGACCCTGCTGGAGACGCCAGAAAACCTTGGCTCATCACGCCCACATTATCAGCAGACCCAAAACTCGGCGCTAACGTGGGAGGACTCGTCGCATACGTCAAGAAGCTAGATGCCGAGTCCACCCCCTCAATGCTAGGGCTATCTGTGTCCTACTCCGACACTGACTCCAGTACGGCCGCCCTGTTTGGCCAACTTTACTGGGGTCAAGACACTCGGCGAATGACACTGTTGTTAGCCAGCGCTGAGGTCAACAACGAATACGATGACTTCCTTAACCTCGGTGCCGCCGTTGAGACGCAAGATTCAGTGCATTCATTCGCAGCGCGCTATATGCAGCAGTTTCGCCCGGGAGGCTGGTTCGCCGGCATTCAAGGGGTGAGTACGAATTACACTGTCGGCGCTGAAGACAGTCTACAAGGGGTCATCGATCAAATTGGTTTATCTGGTTTCGACGCGACTGGACTTGGCCTGATCCTGCAGCACGACACCATGGACAACCAGCGAGACCCCGGCGACGGGCATTTATTCACGCTACACAATATAGCGTACCGCGAGGCATTCGGCGGCGAGTCATCCTTCGACGTAGGCCTCCTCGACTTAAGCTGGTATCAGTCGCTTGGTAAAGCATGGAGTAGCCGCACCGCTCGAGCCCCCGTGATTGCCGTTCAAGTAACGGCGCGTGTCACCGACGATGCGCCACCGTCGGGCTTCTCGTCTGTGACGTTACCAGGCTATACCCGCGGGAACTATTTGTCTCAGCATTACTCTCACCTCCTAGTAGATGGACGCTTCCCGATCACCCAAAAGTTTGGGCTAGTGGCGTTTGGCGGCGTGGGCTGTCAGTTTGGCGTCGATATTTTGAATCGAGATGTGTCCTGTGACGACGCCGTTTTTCCCGCTTTTGGGGCGGGCGTGTCGTATATGCTGAAGGAAGAAGCATCGCTGCTGATCCGACTAGAGTTTGCCAAGGGTAAGAGTGACAACGAGGCAGTCTATTTACGGTTTGGCCATAGCTTCTAAGTCGATTAAGGTACTCACATTACGTGCGTCGATGAACGACATTCCATGGATGGACTCGGGAGAAATCAATTTTGCTAAGAATAAGCTTGAAGCCTCTAATCATTCGACTTGTTGGCGTCGGGTTACTCAGTCTCGGCTCACAGGGCTATGCGCTGGCGCCTACCGCAGCACAAAGCGACACGTTAAAAGAGATTATCGACGTCATTGAGGACCGGCACTACGCGAGCCGCCGCTACGACGACGGCCTCTCTGCACAACATTTTGCGGCCTACCTCGACGCGCTTGATCCGCAGCGGATGTTCTTTCAGGCAGACGACATTGCCGCGTTTTCGCAATGGCGACTTGCGCTCGACAACGCGGGGCGCGCTGGCGACTTAGCGCCCGCGTTTACCATGTTCAATACCTATCACGATGAACTCAAAGACCGTTTAACCGGCATCCTGGCCACACTGCCAAAAACGCTCGGGGGCTTCGATTACGAGGTAGAGGAATATTTAGAGATTGATCATTCGGGGATGCCCTGGGCGCAAGACGATGCAGAGCTCGACGAACGATGGCGCAAGCGGCTCAAAAATCAGGCCCTGAGTCTATTACTTGCTGAAAAAGCCTTGGAGGAAATCCCAGAAACGTTGGAGCGACGCTACCGAAACCAACTTAAGCGGCTAGCCCAGTACAACGCTCAGGATGTCTTTCAAATCTATGCCAATACGCTGGCGGAGCAATATGATCCGCATACCAATTATTTTTCACCCAGACGGGCTGAAAATTTTGACATCAATATGAGTCTCTCCTTTGAGGGCATTGGCGCCATTTTGCAGATTGATGATCAATACGCCAAGGTGACTCGTCTGGTGCCGGCAGGCCCCGCAGATAAACAAGGCGGCCTGAGACCCTCCGATCTCATTATGGGCGTCGGGCAAGGTGAAGCGGGTCCGATTGAAGATGTGATTGGTTGGCGCCTTGATGAAATCGTCGATCTCATTCGTGGACCTCGCGATACGATCGTCAGACTCGAAGTGATTCCGGATAAGGGAAAAGCCGATCAGCGACGAGTGGTTCCCATTCGCCGTAATGAAGTCAAACTCGAGGAGCAGGCCGCGCAGAAAGAGATTATCGAATTTACCGACGAGGATAATCAGACGCACCGTGTCGGAGTGATTGATATTCCTGCTTTCTATATTGATTTTGAGGCTTATCGGCAAGGTGACAAGCTTTACAGATCAACCACACGTGACGTCAAACAGCTCGTCGACGAGTTAGTCGCTGACGGCGTTGAAGGGATTGTGATTGATCTTCGCGATAATGGTGGTGGCTCGCTTCAAGAGGCCAATCAACTGACGGGACTCTTTATTGAGTATGGACCTACCGTGCAAATTCGATCCGCAGAAAGTCGCGTTTGGCGAGATGGAAAGCGCCGTCGTTCGCAGTATTACGAAGGCCCGCTAGCGGTCATGATCAATCGTCTCAGTGCGTCGGCATCAGAAATTTTTGCCGGCGCGATTCAGGATTATGGACGCGGCATCATCGTCGGCGAGCAATCGTTTGGCAAAGGTACGGTACAGTCACTGGTGCCGCTACAAGAAGGCCAGCTCAAAATCACTGAAAGTAAGTTCTACCGCATTTCCGGAGACAGTACACAGCATCGAGGGGTGGTGCCCGATATCGACTATCCCTCGCTGTTTGACCCAGAAAAAATAGGCGAAAGCGCTCTCGATAACGCCCTTGCGTGGGATCAAATTGCGCCGACGCGTTTCAATCGCTATAACAACTATGATGCGATTCTGCCTACGCTGACGTCAATGCATGACGCGCGCGCTGCCAACGACCCCGATTACCGCTTTCTTCAAGATCAGGCAGAGATGGCCGAGGAGACACGCGCAATCATTGCATTGCCCTTGCAGCAGTCGGGCAGGATTGCCCTGCGTGACGAACAGGAGGCGTTAGCACTGGCAATCGAGAACAAGCGTCGTCTCAGTAAAGGGCTAGCGCCATTGGATTCGCTTGATGCTGACGACGATGGAGCAGAAGGCGCTACAGTTTCGTCCGCCGAAGAGGCCGCCCTGCCCCATAACGTGCCCGTAGAAGTGACCGATGACGAAGCGGCCACTCCCGACGTGCTATTGCTGGAGACTGGCAAAATTCTCGTCGATGCCATTTCTTTGCGACCCAGAGACGCTGTGGCAAGCCGAGTTGCGTCAGAGTCTTAAAAAAAGACTGTCCACTTAGTGAGCGCCCATCACGGGTTGATCTCGGTCTGACCGCCAAGGTACCCCTGCAGGGCAACCGGAATGCTAATGCCGCCGTCTTCGCGTTGGCCATTTTCTAACAACGCCACCAAGGTTCTACCAACCGCAAGACCCGAGCCATTTAATGTGTGCACCAGCTCAGGCTTGCCTGTTTCGGGGTTGCGCCATCGTGCCTGAAGTCTGCGAGCCTGAAAATCTCTAAAGTTAGAGCAGCTGGAAATCTCACGATAAGCAGACTGTCCGGGCAACCACACCTCTAAATCGTACGTGAGTGCCGCGCTGAAACCGAGGTCGCCACCACATAACATCACTTTACGATAGGGTAATTCGAGCCCTTGTAGTATGCCCTCAGCATGGCCAGTGAGCGCTTCCAGCGCTGCCTCAGACTGCCCTGCACGCACAATCTGCACTAGCTCCACCTTCTCGAACTGATGCTGTCGGATGAGACCACGCGTATCTCGACCATAGCTCCCTGCTTCGCTTCTAAAGCAAGGGGTATGCGCTACATACTTCAGACCGGCGGGACTCAGCGCTTCAGCGTCAAAAATCTTATCTCGTACGATGTTTGTAATAGGAACTTCAGCGGTTGGCGCTAAGTAATACCCCTGATCGCCCTCGAGGCGAAACAGATCTTCTGCAAACTTCGGTAACTGTCCGGTGCCCGTTAACGAGGCCTCATTGACAATATAAGGAACATAAAGCTCGGTGTAGCCATTGTGCTGAGTATGACAATCAAGCATGTACTGTATCAACGCGCGATGCATTCGCGCGAGATCGCCCGACAGCAGGGAAAAGCGAGAACCTGCGATCCGCCCTGCGGCCTCCAGGTCCATTAACCCAAGTGCCTCACCTAAATCGACGTGATCTCTTGGTGGAAATGCAAACTTGTGGGGGGTTCCCCACTTCACTATCTCCTTGTTGTCCGTCTCGGAGGCGCCCTCAGGTACACAGTCATCTGGGAGATTTGGTGTTTCACGTAATAGCGCGTCAAGATCAGCTTGCGCCGCCTCCGCCTCAGCAGTCGCTGAGGCAAGCTCGTCTGCCAGGCGAGACAGTATTTCATTCACCTCGGCTTTTGCGGCCTCAACCGACTGGCCCTCAGCAACTCACACGCCAATTCTCTTTGA
>JBDQJL010000006.1:41906-120096 GCA_040263855.1 Luminiphilus sp.
GCCAACAGACTCTGCGCACGAACGTCCGCCGCCTTGCGGCGAGCGTCAAGCAATTCGAAGCGGGCCAGATCAAATGTCAGCCCACGCTTTGCCAGTGAGGCAACCACAGCACTCGCATCATGGCGGATGGCTTTGAGATCAAGCATGGAAACATCTCTCTAAAAAAACGCCGCGAGTATAACGCGAAATGCCAACCATCTGAGAGGACCCGTCTCTCCGCCTCACACCCAAGGCTAACGCAGAAGCCAAATACCCAGGCCTGCTCCGAGCAGACAGCAAAGCACACTCAGTACCAGATACGTTGCAGCCCACCCCCAAGCACCTTGCTGGATCAGCTGCACTGTCTCGAGGGAGAATGTCGAAAAAGTGGTGAAGCCGCCCAGCACACCTGTCATCAAAAAAGCAGACAACAAAACCTGGCCTCCTGACCGCGAAAAATAGCTCCAGGCCATGCCGATCGCGATGGAGCCCAGTAAGTTGACTAGGAAAGTGGCGATGGGAAAATAACCCATAGGCCCCACCCAGAGGGTTAGGGCAGCCCTAGCGAGGGCGCCAAAAGCACCACCCGTAGCAACCACCAACCAGAAGCCAGCTGTCACGGCTTATCCTCAGTCTGGGCAGTCTTATTTAAGTCTCGCAGTTGAGCGAGTTTTTCTGCCACTACTTTTTCCAGTCCTCTATCGGTAGGTTGATAGAACTGAATGGGATCCATCCCCTCCGGGAAATAATGCTCCCCGGCGGCAAACCCACCGCTTTCATTATGCGCATAACGATACCCCTCACCATGTCCCTCCTCGCGCATTAATTTTGTCGGTGCATTACGCAGCCGCAATGGCACCTCGAGCGAACCGGAGGACTCGGCTACTGCCCTGGCCGCGTTGAAAGCGGTGTAAATGGCATTACTTTTAGCGGCGCAAGCAAGATATACAACGGCCTGGGCTAACGCGAGCTCACCCTCTGGACTACCTAATCGTTCCTGAACAGCCATCGCGTCAAGCGCGAGCTGTAGTGCACGAGGATCAGCGATGCCAATGTCCTCAGATGCTATTCGGATACAACGTCGACCGATATATAACGGATCACAGCCGCCATCGAGCATTCGGGCAAACCAATACAGTGCGGCGTCTGGGTCACTGCCACGAATCGCTTTATGTAAAGCGCTGATCTGGTCAAAGAATACGTCTCCTCCCTTATCGAAGCGGCGCGCTCCGGTACCGGCTAATTCCTTAAGGATGGTCTCATCGAGCCGCTGCCCAGCGTCCTCTGCAGCGCATAAGTCCGTGGCCAGCTCTAGTAAATTCAGGGATTGACGCACGTCACCATCGGCTAACCTTGCCAGCTCCAGCAAGCACTCAGGCGCGACATCAATATCCGGATAGAAGCGCGCCACAGTCCGCGCCAGTAATTTTTCGAGCACTTCGGTCGTCACGGGCCTCAGGCGATAAACCCGCAATCGCGACAGCAAAGCACTGTTTACTTCAAACGAGGGATTCTCAGTAGTTGCGCCGATGAAACTGATCGTACCGTCCTCGATATGAGGTAAAAAAGCATCCTGCTGACTTTTATTAAAACGGTGCACTTCGTCGACGAATAGGATCGCGCGCTTACCGTGTATCGCCGCTTGGCGCGCCTGATCAACCGCCCCGCGAATATCCTTAATGCCTGAAAATACTGCGGATAACTGAAGGAAAATCCCTTGGGTATAGAGTGAAACCAGTCGCGCCAGCGTGGTTTTCCCCACGCCGGGGGGGCCCCAGAGAATAAACGAATGATGGCTGCCGGTTTCAATTGCGTGCCGCAACGGTTGTCCTGCCCCTAGCAAGTGCTCCTGACCCACCATCTCCTCGAGCGACTGGGGCCGCATACGTGCGGCCAGCGGCGCGATGTCTGGGGTGGCTGCGGCAAATAAATCGCCCTCATGATGGCTCGTATGCCCGCTGTCCATATCAGAAGCTCACAGAGGGCACCGCGAAATCACTCGGGGCTAATGTCACCTCTGGCAACGCCAACAGCGTCAAGTCGATCGATTGCCCGGCTTGATCCAACAACGTGATTCGCCAGAGGTCTGGACGTTCCTGAGCAACCTGAACGCGCTGATAGTACGCCGATGGGTCTCGAGGCGTCAGTGTCACTGCTGACGCGGTGGCATCAAGCGTAAACGCGCTTAGTAGGGTGACGCGCGGGGCGAGTAACCAATAAAACGGGCTTTTTTCTGTTTCAGATAATTGCCGTTCAACAACAACTTCTAAGTCCCAATCGACCTCGGTCAGGCTGCTGTCTGCCGCCACCATCAATTGATTGTCGGGCGCGGTAATGTGCCACCAGAAGAAGTGCGGCTTGAGTAACTTAAAGTCACCCGAGCTCTCATCTAGTATAACCCCCTCGGGGCTCAATATGGTCTGGGTGAACTGCCCAGCGATACCATCCCGCGCAACAAATTGTTGCAGTACGTCGGCCATTGCCGGCAATGCCACGACATACAGTGTAAGCAGCAGCCACCGCATGGCTAGTGCTCGGGCGGAGCTGGGGCGAGAACCTCTCGCTGCCCGTTACTGCCCATTTCTGTGACAACACCCGCCGCCTCCATCGTCTCAATGAGACGCGCAGCACGGTTGTAGCCAATTCTTAGCTTGCGCTGCACAGAGGAAATCGAGGCACGACGACTGCGACAGACGTAATCAACCGCTTCGTCATACAGCGCGTCCGACTCAGGATCTTCATCGCCAGCCGTCGCTGACTGAATCTCATTTGCGGTCACTGGCGTTTGCCCGCCTTCATCCAACAATCCATCGATATATTGCGGATCACCACGACGCTTCCAGTCGGCGACAACGCGATGCACTTCGTCGTCTGAACAGAAAGCACCATGCACTCGGACCGGCACACTTGAGCCCGCCGGGAGATACAACATATCGCCGTAGCCCAGTAATTGATCGGCGCCGCCCTGATCTAAAATAGTGCGAGAGTCGACCTTTGAGCTCACAGCAAACGCTATTCTCGAGGGAATATTCGCTTTAATTAAGCCGGTAATGACATCCACTGACGGCCGCTGGGTTGCCAACACCAAGTGAATGCCGGCGGCGCGCGCTTTCTGCGCTATGCGAGCGATCAATTGCTCTACTTTCTTACCGACAATCATCATCATATCCGCGAACTCATCGATCACTACGACGATAGATGGCAGCTTCTCCAGCGTTGGGTGTTCCTGGTCTTCCCCAGTCAGCTCAAGGACCGGATCCGGGCTCCACATGGGATCCAGTATTGGACTCCCTTGTTTCTCAGCATCGGTTACCTTGCGGTTATAACCTTGTAAATTACGAACCCCTAACAGGGACATCAATTTATAACGCCGCTCCATTTCTGCCACGCACCAACGTAGCCCATTAGCCGCATCCTTCATATCGGTGATCACCGGCGTCAGCAAATGAGGAATGCCGTCGTAAACTGATAATTCCAACATTTTTGGATCTACCAATATCAGTCGTGCATCAGCGGGCGTGGCCTTATACAACAAACTGACCAACATGCAATTAACTCCCACTGACTTGCCCGATCCGGTTGTGCCCGCCACCAGAACGTGCGGCATTTTACTCAAGTCAGCGACGACCGGAGCGCCGGCAATGTCATGACCTAATGCCACAGTGAGCGGCGATTTACTCTCCTCAAACGTTTTAGAGGCCAATACGTCTTTAAAATTAACCGTTTGTCGATCAGCATTGGGGATTTCGATCCCCACCACACTCTTGCCAGGAATGACCTCAACCACACGAACAGAAATAACCGCCAAGGAACGCGCCAGGTCCTTCGCAAGATTCGATATGCGTGACACTTTCACGCCGGCAGCTGGCTGTATTTCAAAGCGAGTCACCACCGGACCCGGATAAACGGCAACGACCTCAGCGACGACGCCAAAATCCTTGAGCTTGAGTTCCAACAGCCGTGACAACGACTCTAATTCATCGGCGGAATAGCCACGCTGCTCTACGTCGGTCGGCGCATCCAGTAAATCGAGCGGCGGCACCTCACCAGATATAGGCAGATCGAAGAGCGGCTTTTGCTTTTCCTGCTCAAATTTAACCCCTGCTGCCACGGGCTCTTTTGGCGGCTTGATCTTAGGAGGGGTACGTTTCTTTTCACTGGCCACATGCCGCTCAATTTTCACCTTGCGCTCTTCAAGCTGTTTTTCCCGAGCGCGCCGGTCGCGAAATTGATCCAATTTAACGGCTACTGTTTGACGTACCGCACTGGCGGCGGATAACACGCGTTGTCCGATCCAGTCGATGACAGTGAGCCAGCTGATGTCCGCAAATAAAGTGAGGCCCAATAAGAAGACAGTCACCAGCACGAGCCGAGCCCCTACCGGATTGAATGCCTGGTCAAAACCCAACCCAATAGCGGCACCGACAATACCGCCAGCGCCCTGAGGCAGACCCGACGCTCCCACATCATTGAGTGCGCGCAATGCCGTGGCCGCCATCACAGCCAGCAGCAAGCCAAATGTGCGCAAGCCCAGCATTTGCCAGTCAACAGGGTCGTATCGACCCTCTGCAAGAAGTAAAGATATGGCGCGGTAGGCAAGTAACAGAGGAATCAGATAAGCCGCAGAGCCAACCAATGACAGCAACACATCGGAGATGAAGGCACCTGTTATGCCGCCGAGATTTTGCACGGCGTCACCCGTTCCGCTTGCAGACCACCCCGGATCTTGGTCGCTGTAGGTTAGCAGCGACATGAGGACAAAGAGGCAAGCCGCCCCCACGCCTATAAACAGCACGTCACGTAACCGGCGACGGGCAAACGTCTGCGCCATCACTTCTGACTGTGTTGTCTCCGACTTCGCTCTGCCTGCCACGACTCAACAACCACCGGTGGAAATGCCTATGCTAGCACACACCACCCCCCGTAATGGTGAACAATCAGCTGTAAATTCATGGGTTTATCCAACGTTCAGTCCCCCGCCTTCATCTCAACAACCCGACATTACTGGCCTCATGACAGCGGCTAGGATATTCTCTTACCATCAGGGTTGGCTCACCGCTTCGCCGCTGTAACAGAATACCCAACAGAACGTCTAACGTAGCACCTTACAGAATCGATAACGGAACCCTTTCATGAGTGACCCTTCACACCATCGCCTGATTATTTTAGGTTCGGGGCCTGCGGGCTATACCGCCGCTGTTTACGCAGCACGGGCCAACCTTAACCCGATTGTGATTACCGGATTGCAACAAGGTGGTCAGCTGACAACGACAACCGAGGTCGAAAATTGGCCCGGCGGAGCCCACGATTTGCAGGGACCTCAGTTGATGTCGCAAATGCAGGCACATGTGGAGCGACTCGAGGCCAGCGTGGTCTTTGATCATATTGAGTCGGTGGATCTTACCGCCAGGCCGTTCAAATTGATGGGCACGTCTACTTACACCTGCGACGCGTTGGTCATTGCCACTGGCGCCTCCGCACAATATCTCGGCCTACCCTCTGAGTCAGCTTTCATGGGGAAAGGCGTCAGTGCTTGCGCAACCTGCGACGGGTTCTTCTATCGCAATCAAGAAGTCGCGGTCGTGGGCGGTGGCAACACCGCGGTAGAAGAGGCGCTTTATCTGAGCAATATCTGCTCGAAGGTGCATCTCATCCATCGACGCGACTCGCTTCGCGCCGAAAAAATATTACAAGACCGATTAATGCAACGTGCCAGCGAGGGCAAGGTCGTACTCCACTGGCATACGACGCTGGATGAAGTGCTGGGGGATGAGACTGGCGTTACCGGCATTCGCATCAAGTCAACCCTCGAGGGGGAAGCTATGCACTCACTAGACTTGTCTGGTGTGTTCATCGCAATAGGCCATAAACCCAACACGGACCTATTTGTGGAGCAATTAGCGATGCAAGGGGGCTATCTCACCGTTCACTCAGGTACTGACGGCGCTGCCACACATACCAGCCAAGCAGGTGTCTTTGCAGCGGGCGATGTGGCAGACCATATATACCGGCAAGCCATTACTTCGGCTGGGTTTGGCTGCATGGCGGCACTGGATGCTGAAAAATATCTGGATGGACTGAGTAGCTAAACTTGGTCAACCCGTTTCCGCCTACATCCCATGCACTGACTGAGCCCAACGGACTGCTCGCAGTCGGGGGGGATCTGCGGTCGGAAACGCTGATCAGCGCCTATGCACAAGGTATTTTTCCTTGGTTCGAACCCGGACAAGACATTTTATGGTGGTCTCCAGACCCGAGGTCAGTCATCATCCCTGACCGGATTCACATCAGCCGCTCACTCCAAAAGTTCCTGCGTAAGAGCACCTGGCAGATCAGTTGCGATACACGCTTTGCGGAGGTTGTGGGTCGCTGCGCAAGCGCACTGCGTCACGACGATCACAGCGCCGAACACAGCACTTGGATTTCGACTGAGATGCAGCAGGCCTACGTCGCACTGAACAGGCTGGGTGTTGCCCATTCCATTGAAATATCGAACGGACATCAATTGATCGGCGGCCTTTATGGCATCATGCTTGACAACGTTTTCTTCGGAGAGTCCATGTTTTCCGACCACACAAATGGATCAAAGGTGGCCTTAATTGCGTTGGCACGTCTGTGTCAGGACAATGGCATTGTTATGATCGACTGTCAGGTCCACAACCCCCATCTTGAAACAATGGGCGCTGAGCTTCTTTCCCGTCAGGCCTTTGAAAAAACCCTAGAGGGCGCTATAACAACACCCATGACGACAGTTATTAACAATCCTTTGTGTTTGGTTCCAGCCAAAGGGGAATCACTGGAGGAGCGCCTAACCGTTCCCATCAATCAATTTGCGGTGGATTTGGCATGACAGCATCACTGCGAGAGATCAAGGTTTATACCACCTTTCCTCATCGATGCTCCTATCTTGAGAATGAGGAGGCCACAACCCTGTTTGTGGATCCACGACAGGCACTCAGCCCCGAACTCTATACGCAGTTATCCCTGCTCGGCTTTCGACGGAGCGGAGATCACGTCTACCGTCCCCACTGCGCAAACTGTAACGCCTGCATTGCTTCTCGAGTGCGAGTTGATGAATTTTCTCCCGGTCGCACGCAGCGGCGAATCAGCCGCCGCAATCGTGATTTACGACTAGAGACAACGGAGTCGATCGACGATGACGAGGCCTTTAACCTTTATCGTCACTATATCGAGGCACGCCACGCGGATGGCGACATGTACCCGCCGGTGCGAGACCAATACGACTCCTTTCTCAATGATGGTTTGGGCTGTGCAACTTATTACCGGCTCTACGAAGGCAATCGGCTTATTGCCGTTACTGTGGCTGATAAAATGCTGGATGGCCTCGCAGCCATTTACACCTTCTTTGATCCCGCACAATCCAAAAGGAGCCTCGGTACAGAAGCGATACTCCTGCAGATCAGAGAGGCTCGAGCAATGGGATTATCCTTTGTCTATCTAGGCTATTGGATAGATGGCTGTCGAAAGATGTCTTACAAAGCGCGTTACACGCCCCTTGAGTTGTTCGTCGACGGGCAGTGGCAAGCGCAGCGCACGGAGCAGCAAACTAATGCGAGTCCAGACGCCATTATTGACCTCCTTGCCTCCAGCAACACACATCATGACCTCGATGAAGGATAAGCGGCGCTTTCCACGCCCCTCACTTTTCGATACAGTGCCGCCCATCTCACAAACAAAGGCTACGCCTTAATGGCAAAAGAAGACCAGATTGAAATGGAGGGGGAGATTGTTGATACCCTGCCTAACACCACTTTCCGAGTGAAACTGGAGAATGGGCACCTTGTAACGGCCCATATCTCAGGGAAAATGCGGAAGAACTATATCCGCATACTGACAGGCGATAAAGTCAGAGTTGAGCTCACACCTTACGATCTCACAAAGGGTCGCATCACTTACCGAGAACGATGAGCCATGCGGGCTGCCATCATGCTTCGACAGGCTCCTCTGCGTCGACCAACGCGGTAACCACTAGCGCTGACTGGTCTTCGCTGACTGTCACCGTCGCGGAACCGCCCTTTGCCAGTGAGCCAAATAACACCATATCCGCCAGTGGCTTTTTAATGTGCTCTTGTATAACCCGCTCCAGCGGGCGCGCACCCATCGTCGCATCGTAACCTCGCTCAACTAACCACAGCCTCGCTTCTTCGTCGACCTCTACCGACACCTGGCGCTCATCCAGCTGGCTTTGCAATTCGATCAGGAATTTATCCACGACCGTTAAAATAACCTCTTCACTGAGCGGACCAAACGGTACGATCGCATCCAGCCTATTTCTAAATTCAGGGGTAAAAGTCCGATTAATCGCCTCAATAGAATCGGTCGAATTGTCCTGAATGGAAAAACCAATGGATCGGCGACTCACATTTTCCGCGCCAGCATTGGTCGTCATCACGACAATGACATTGCGAAAATCTGTTTTACGGCCGTTATTGTCGGTAAGCGTTCCGTGATCCATCACTTGCAGTAACAGATTGAAAACTTCCGGATGCGCTTTTTCGATTTCATCGAGCAATACAACACTATGAGGATGTTTCGTCACTTGGTCAGTCAGCAGCCCACCTTGGTCATAACCCACGTAACCGGGGGGCGCACCAATCAAGCGCGACACGGTATGCCGCTCCATGTATTCCGACATATCAAATCGTAGCAGTTCCAGACCCATTTGCAGTGCCAACTGGCGGGTCAGTTCGGTCTTTCCCACGCCTGTGGGGCCTGCTAACAAAAACGAGCCAATCGGTTTCTGGCCTCCACGCAATCCTGCTCGAGCGAGCTTAATGGCACTCACCATCTGAGAAACGGCGGCATCCTGACCAAACACGGTCATCTTAAGATTAGCCTCTAACTTACTCAGCAACGTTTTATCGTCACTGCTCACGGTTTTTGGCGGGATGCGCGCTATTTTTGCGACGACGGCCTCAATATCCCCAGGGCCCAATATCTTCTTGCGCTTACTTGGGGCCTGCAGTTGCTGAAACGCACCCGCCTCGTCAATCACGTCGATGGCTTTATCCGGAAGGAACCGATCCGTGATGTAACGTGCGGCCATCTCAGATGCCACCTTCAAGGCTTTATCGGTGTAGCGGAGTTTATGATGCGCCTCAAAACGCGACTTGAGCCCCTTGAGAATCTTATAGGCATCTTCAACGGAAGGCTCGAGCACATCTACTTTCTGAAACCGACGACTCAGTGCCTTGTCCTTATCAAAAATGCCCCGATACTCGGCATAGGTGGTCGAGCCGACGCAGCGCATTTTGCCTGAGCCCAGTAGCGGCTTAAGGAGATTGCTAGCGTCCATCACGCCGCCAGATGCTGCTCCGGCACCGATAATGGTATGAATTTCATCAATGAAAAGGATGGCATGATCATTTTCGGCTAAGTTTGCCAGCAACCCTTTTAACCGCTTTTCAAAATCACCTCGATACTTGGTACCCGCCAATAACGCTCCTAAATCGAGGGAATAAACAACCGCCTCTTGCAGCGTTTCGGGCACCTCGCCATCACCGATCATTTTCGCAAGTCCCTCGGCAATCGCCGTTTTACCGACACCCGATTCACCAACCAGCAGCGGATTGTTCTTGCGCCTTCGCGCCAGAATTTGCGCTACCCGCTCCACTTCGCGCAGTCTGCCGATTAACGGGTCGATATTTCCCGCCTCGGCCTCGACATTGAGATTCGTCGCGTAAGCATCAAGCGGACGCTTTTCAGTCGCCTCCTGACCACCCTCTGCCTCGCCAGTGACCTCCTCCTGATCACCGAGCTCCTCACCGTCCTTACCAACGCCATGAGTGATGAAATTGACAATGTCGAGACGCGAAACATTTTGTGTTTTAAGGAAGTACACCGCCTGCGATTCTTGTTCAGAGAAAATAGCGACCAATAGATTGGCACCAGTGACTTCCTGTTTACCCGAACTTTGCACGTGAAACACCGCACGTTGTAATACACGTTGAAACCCTAGCGTCGGCTGCGTATCACGACCGTCATCACTGTCGGTTAATAGCGGCGTCGTCGAGTCAATAAACTCCACCAACTCACCCCGAAGCTCTTCCACATTGACCTGGCAGGCGCTCAATACGGCTATCGCCGCAGAATCATCCAGTAACGCGAGCAGAAGATGTTCAACCGTAATGAACTCATGGCGTCGAGCTCGGGCCATTCTGAAGGTCTCGTTGAGCGTATTTTCAAGTTCTTTGCTAAGCATTTAGCTGTCCTCATCATCGGCAGAGGGCTCTACTTCACATAATAATGGGTGGCCATTATCGCGAGCAGATTGGTTGACTTGGGAGGCTTTAGTTTCCGCAATATCTTGGGGGTAGATACCGCAGACACCCTTGCCTTGCGTATGGACCGCCAGCATCACCTGCGTTGCTTGCTCGCGGCTCATGGTAAAAAACGTCTCTAGCACTTCGACAACGAACTCCATAGGCGTGTAGTCGTCATTCAATAAAATAACGCGGTAAAGAGAGGGGCGCTTGAGCTTGGGCTTCGCGGGCGCAACGGCCAACCCACCATCGTCATCAAAGTCTTTGTCATCGGGCTTGGCCGCGCTGACAACCCGCTCTACTGCCGACATGTCTATCCATCTCCTGTCCATCGTGCCACCAGTATAATCCACCTCCGGCAAATAAAGCTGTTTCACGACAGATCCGCTCTATTTTATTCTTCATGACAATCCGGACCCCGAATAAGACAAAAAAAAGCCCGCAGCAAGCGGGCTCGTAATCAACTAAAAGCTCACATGTGAGCGATAACACTGTCGCCGAAGGCGGAGCATGACACCAATGTCGCCCCTTCCATCAGCCGCTCAAAATCGTAGGTCACCGTTTTAGCTTGAATCGCACCGTTCATGCCATCAATGATTAAATCAGCCGCCTCATTCCAGCCCAGATGCCGCAGCATCATTTCGGCAGACAGGATGAGCGAACCTGGATTCACCTTATCTTGTCCGGCATATTTGGGGGCTGTGCCGTGGGTCGCCTCAAATAAGGCCACGGTATCAGAGAGGTTAGCGCCTGGTGCGATACCGATTCCCCCTACTTGGGCTGCGAGCGCATCGGATAAATAATCGCCGTTCAGGTTGAGCGTGGCAACCACGCTGTAGTCACGCGGGCGGGTCAGCACTTGTTGTAGCATCGCATCCGCAATGACATCTTTTACCACGATATCGTTGCCGGTCCGCGGATTCTTGATACTCACCCAAGGGCCGCCGTCGAGTAACTCACCGCCAAACTCTTTTTGCGCTAACTCGTACCCCCAGTCACGGAAAGCGCCCTCGGTGAATTTCATAATATTGCCCTTGTGCACCAGCGTCACCGAGGGCAGATCTTGCTCAATGGCATACTGAATAGCCTTGCGGACCAGCCGCTGGGTACCCTCCTCTGACACGGGTTTGATCCCAATACCCACATTTTCAGGGAAGCGAATTTTAGTGGCGCCCATCTCACCGATAATAAAATCAACGACTTTTTGCGCTTCGGGCGTTCCCGCCTGATACTCGATTCCCGCGTAGATATCCTCAGAATTCTCTCTAAAGATCACCATATTGCAATCTCCAGGCTTCTTGACCGGAGAAGGCACGCCCTCAAACCAGCGCACTGGTCGCAAGCAAGTATAGAGATCAAGCTCTTGCCGCAGGGCCACATTCAGCGAGCGAAACCCACCCCCAACCGGCGTTGTGAGCGGCCCTTTGATGGCAACGCTATAAGTTTTAATCGCATTGAGCGTCTCTTCCGGAAACCAATCCCCGTCATACAGCTCAGCCGCCTTCTCACCGGTATAAATTTCCATCCAGGAAATCTTCTTAGCGCCGCCGTAAGCCTTTGCGACCGCCGCATCTACCACTGAGATCATCACCGGGGAGATATCCACCCCAATACCATCTCCCTCGATATAAGGAATAATGGGGTTAGTGGGAACCTGAATAGTGTTGTCGTCGTTAACGACAATCATCTCGCCAGTATCAGGTACTTTGATGTGCTGATATGCCATGCTGGAACTCCGCCAAAAATAAAAAAACAATTCCCCTCGCAAGCGACGGGACCACGTCGACACGTCCTACAGCGATGCAGACGAAACGCTACGTGGATTACGTCTTCATTTTAACACCAAATGAGGCACACTAGGCGCATGTCGTCCCTTATTGTGTTTAATAAACCGTTTCAAGTCCTTAGCCAATTCACCGATCGCGATCGACCCCAAGCCCCACGCAGCACGCTCGCTGATTATCTCGATGCCCCTCAGTTTCGTGCAGCGGGCCGTTTGGATTATGACTCGGAAGGCCTGCTTCTACTCACCACGGATGGACGCTTGCAGCAGCAAATCGCGCACCCACAGTACCGCCATTGGAAAACTTATTGGGTGCAGGTCGAAGGCACTATTGATCAGATTGCCTGCAATGCACTTGCCAAGGGAGTACCCTTGCGTGATGGGATCACACAGCCTGCGCGCGCGACGTTAATATCGGCGCCTGAAGTGTGGCCGCGTCATCCGCCAATTCGCGAACGCAAGACGGTGAGCAACTCCTGGCTCCAAATCGCGATCACTGAAGGGCGTAACCGCCAAGTACGCCGGATGACCGCAGCCGTCGGCTTTCCGACATTGCGACTGATTCGGATTGCTGTTGGACCCTGGCAGATCGATGGATTGAAGCCCGGAGAGCACCGCCTTGCATCGCCCGCAGATCTGAACCGTTGACCCAGCGCACGCCTGCCATCATCCTTCGACCCCATTACCGATAGCTAGGAACCCACAGACATCGTGAAAAGCTCCCCTCGCACCGATCAACAAACCGTCATAGTCGGGATGTCTGGTGGCGTCGACTCATCGGTCGCCGCACTCCTGTTGCTCGAGGCAGGCTATCGCGTTGAAGGGCTGTTCATGAAAAATTGGGAGGAAGATGACGGCACTGAGTATTGTACCGCCAAGGCGGATCTAGCTGATGCACACGCCGTAGCGAAAACACTCAGCATTCCGCTGCACAGCGCCAATTTTGCCGCCGAATATTGGGACAACGTTTTTGCCCATTTTTTAAAGGAATATCAGGCTGGCCGTACGCCAAATCCCGACATCTTGTGTAACCGTGAAATTAAATTTCGGGCTTTTCTAGACTATGCAACTCACTTGGGTGCTGACCTAATAGCAACAGGCCATTACGTTCAATCGCGCGCTTACCATGGCAAAACACAGCTATTAAAGGGAACTGATGGCAATAAAGATCAAAGTTATTTTCTCCATCAAGTGGATCATCAAGCACTTGAGCAAACATTATTTCCGGTTGGAGAGGTTACCAAAGACGTCGTGCGCGCTAAGGCTGAATCTGCCGGTTTCACCAATGCGCGCAAAAAAGACAGCACCGGGATCTGCTTTATTGGAGAGCGCCGATTCAAAGACTTTCTCGCTCAGTATCTGCCAGCACAGCCCGGGCCAATTCACACCACCGATGGCGAGCTACTCGGCGAGCATCAGGGGCTGATGTATCACACGATAGGGCAACGTCAGGGCCTCGGTATTGGCGGGCGATCAGACCACCCTGAGGCGCCTTGGTACGTGGTTGAAAAAAGGCTGGCGACTAACACCTTGGTCGTGGCACAAGGTAATCAACATCCCACTTTGTTCCGCGACAAACTGCTGGCTGCTGAGGTGATGTGGATCAGCGGTGAAGCACCAAGGCTGCCATTCTCCTGCCATGCCAAAATTCGCTACCGGCAACCCGATCAAGCCTGCGTCATTAGCCAGCAAGACAAGCGACTCATCGTGTCCTTCGAGGCACCACAGCGGGCTGTCACGCCAGGCCAGTCAGTCGTATTTTATGAGGGCGAGGTCTGCCTTGGCGGCGGCGTGATCGAGGCCGCGCTATGACAGAACGCACCGTGATCGAGCAGCGGACCCTGGCGTTAGCAGGTGTGGCTCAGGCTGCTCGCATCGTCGATCTAGCCGCCAAAACGGGCAGCTGGCCGGCGCCGTTTGTCGAAACCTCTATTCAGTCATTATTTTGTTTTGAGCCGGATGCCGTCGACACGGTTTTTGGTAACCGGCAAGGTATTCGCCTGGGTCTGGAGCAACTATCGGCCTGTTTGAGCTTATCTCAAGACGAGTCTGCCGCGCAGACGCTCCGCTACACGCTGGCCATGCTGCAGCTCGAAAAGCGATTTGCCAAGCGAGATGACTTGCTGAGTATCGTTCACGCCAGGCTCAAACATGCCGCTTACGGCGCTGATAATTTTTCTACTAATATCAGCACACTAAGCTCTAATATTGCTTCAATTTATCAAGATACGCTCAGCACACTACCCTACCGAATCAAAGTCACCGGCAGTGCTCAGCACCTAAACACCCCACAGGTGGCAGACCTGGTTCGCTCACTGCTGCTCTGTGGCGTCCGCGCTGCGTTCCTTTGGCGCCAACTGGGGGGATCACGGCTCAAGCTGATGCTCAGCCGCGGCGAGATCAGAGACACTGCCGCTCGGCTCGCTCGGGATGTCAGCGCACTTCACTAGCCACTGTCTTAACGCAGGCCGGCGGCGCAGCATGTTAAACTGCTTTTTTCCGACTGCCGAGCAGATGCCATGACGCCCTCCCCACTGACTGCCCTATCCCCCCTTGACGGCCGATACTGCAACAAAGTGGATTCACTTCGCGAGATTTTCAGCGAATACGGCTTGATCTATCGGCGCGTCGCGGTAGAAATTGCCTGGCTTAAACAGCTTGCCGCATGTCCAGCGATCGCCGAAGTGCCCCCGTTTAGCGACGAAACAAGCACCCTCCTCGAGGGATTAGTAAGTGGTTTTTCGGAAACTGACGCGCAACGTATTAAGGCGATTGAGGAGACCACAAATCATGACGTGAAAGCGGTCGAATACTTCTTGAAGGAATCGATTGCCGGCAATGAAGAACTCTCGGCGGCATCAGAATTTATTCACTTTGCCTGCACCAGCGAGGACATCAATAATCTCGCCCATGCCTTGATGATCAAAGATGGACATCACGTGATGGCGACGGCTTACGGTGAGGTAGCCGCAATCTTAACGCAGCTTGCAAAGCAATTCGCAGAGCAGCCCATGCTCTCACGCACCCACGGCCAACCCGCCACGCCCACGACACTGGGCAAAGAATTTGCCAACGTGGTCGCACGCCTGAATCGGCAACGAGGCATAATGAATGCACTAAAGCCCCTCGGCAAACTCAATGGCGCAGTCGGGAATTACAATGCCCATAGCGTTGCCTACCCAGAGATAGATTGGCAGGCGATATCTGAGCAGTTTGTGACGTCCTTAGGCCTGCAGTGGAACCCCTATACGACGCAGATAGAGCCTCACGATTATATGGCTGAGTACTTTGATGGCTTAGCGCGTGCCAACCAGATTCTTGTCGATTTTTGTCGGGACACCTGGTCCTACATTTCGTTGGGATACTTCAAACAAAAAATCATCGAGGGCGAAGTCGGCTCCTCAACTATGCCGCATAAGGTCAATCCAATTGACTTTGAGAACGCCGAGGGCAATTTTGGACTCTCGAACGCGCTACTGAGCTATCTAGCCCAGAAATTACCGGTTAGCCGCTGGCAAAGAGACCTGACGGATAGCACGGTGCTCAGAAACATGGGGGTGGCAATCGGTTACTCTCTATTGGCGTTGCAATCATTACAGAAAGGCATCGGCAAACTGGAGGTGGCGAGCGCACCGATGCTGGCAGATCTTGATGAGGCATGGGAAGTGCTCGGCGAGGCCGTTCAGACTGTTATGCGGCGTTATGGCGTCCCGGAGCCCTACGAGAAACTGAAGGCCCTGACGCGAGGGCAGCGCCTTGACGCTGAAGCCTTAAAAGATTTCATTCAATCACTCGATATACCCGACGACGCAAAGGACCGGCTCGTCGCGCTGGCGCCTCAAACTTATACGGGCTATGCGGCTCATCTTGCCGCAAACATTAGCGAGTAAGAAAGCCAAGCATCGAAATGAAGCTGCCCATTTCAGCGCAACAGTTTCTCGCGGAATATTGGCAGCAAAAACCGTTGTATCTGCCGCAGGCAATCCCCGATTTTCAGTCTCCTATTACCCCCGATGAACTCGCGGGATTTGCCTTGGAGGCCGACATCGAAAGTCGTCTCATTTGGCAAGATAAGGGGATCTGGGGTGCGGCTGACGGCCCCTTTACCGACAACAGTTTTCAACGCCAGGATCTGTGGACATTGTTGGTGCAACAAATGGATCGTTGGCATCCGGCGATCCATCAGCTACGCCTTAGTCTCGCTTTTTTACCCAATTGGCGCGTTGACGACGTGATGGTGAGCTACGCTGTGGACGGAGCAGGCGTGGGCCCCCATTTCGATCGATATGACGTGTTCTTGCTGCAGGGGCAGGGTCAGCGGGAATGGCGCTTGGGACCCGCTTGCGATGAGAGCACCCCTCAGCTCGGTAGCAGTGGCCTCAACCTCATCCCCGAATTCGAGCCAGAAGCAACGTTTCTGTTGAACCCGGGCGATGTACTGTATGTGCCGCCAAGTATTGCCCATTGGGGGATTGCGCGCAGCGCAAGTATGACCTTTTCGATTGGCCTTCGGGCGCCTTCCATCGCCGCACTACTCGCGCGTCGCACTGATGCTGCGCTTGAGCGCCTTTCCAGCAAAGTGCTGTTAGAAGATGGCGCTACCGCAGTGCTCGACAGCAGACCGGGAGAAATCACCGCCGCGCATCTTGCTAATGCAAGAGACGCCATCGCAAACGCAGTCGACGTACTCGACGATGGGCGTTGGCTGGGCGAACTACTGACCGAACAAGGTGATTCGGCAGTGGACCCTACGGCGTACTTCGCCACTCCCTCGCACAACGAGAAGGTGAGGCTATCAGCAGAGAGTCGAGTAGCCTGGCGTGAGCATGATGATGGTCTCGACGCTTTCATCAATGGCGAGTGCATCACCGTTTCACCTAGTGCACTACCCTACCTGATAGCGCTATGCAGTGGCGATGCGGTGATGCGGCAAGCGCTCGACAATACTTGCCCGACGCTGAGTGACGCCCTGTCCGAGGTTCAGGCACTTGTCGCTGATCCCAACGACTAAAACACAGCGCTGCGCAACCAGTTACTCAGTAATCGTGATGTCCACAAACATCATAACGGGCGACTGTCAGACTGACTGACGCGATAATGCCAAGATATGCTTTGCCGCGGCTAACGGGGTTTTCTTTGCTTGCTTAACCTCATTTTCAACATCGGTTATCGCTGCCTGCACGGAAGGATGACCCGACAGCGACGCACGCAGGAGCTCGTCGACGAGCTGATGCATCCACGTTAAATTCTGCTCGGCTCGCCTTTGTTCAAAGGCCCCTTGGCCACGAGCGATATCAGCATACTGAGTGATCATTTCCCAAATCTCCTGCAGCCCCAGCCCGTTGAGGGCAGAACACGTCATCACCTGCGGCTCCCAGAAACCATCATGGCTGAGTAATGACATCGCGGCCCGATAATGCTGTTGTGTGATACGTGCCATCGACTCGCTGGCCCCGTCGGCTTTATTCACAACGATGGCATCAGCCAACTCGAGAATGCCTTTCTTGATGCCCTGCAGTTCATCACCGCCCCCGGGCAGCATGAGCAACAGAAAAAAATCGACCATACTGGCGACCTGATGCTCTGATTGCCCAACACCAACGGTTTCCACCAATATCACATCGAATCCTGCCGCCTCGCATAGCAACAATGACTCGCGGGTTTTGGCCGCCACACCTCCCAGCGAACGACCCGCTGGGGATGGCCTAATGAAAGCGGCGTCAGCGCGAGACAGCGTTTCCATTCGCGTTTTATCTCCCAAAATAGATCCACCCGCGACAGGAGAACTTGGGTCAACTGCCAAGACGGCAAGTCGGTGGCCCTGTTCAATTACCTGAGACCCAAACGCTTCGATAAACGTTGATTTTCCGACGCCTGGAACGCCGCTGATCCCCACACGAATACTGCCGCCGGTATGAGGCAATAATGCGGTCAATAATTCCTGTGCCGATTGGCGGTCTTCCGCGCGCTGGCTCTCGACGAGCGTAATGGCTTTAGCCAATGCACGGCGGTCACCCGCCAGAATGGCTTCAGCGGTTGGCATTAATGGCATCGAGCACTTTTCTGGCGGCATCAGGAATGGGTGTGCCTGGGCCAAAAATAAGCGCGACTCCACTTTGCTCTAGGAATTTATAGTCCTGAGCGGGGATCACGCCACCGGCGATGACGATGATATCGTCTGCACCCTGCTCGCGAAGTGCCTGAATGAGTTCGGGAACGAGCGTCTTGTGGCCTGCCGCCAGACTCGACGCCCCTACCACGTGAACGTCGTTTTCTATCGCTTGCCGCGCCACCTCGCTGGGCGTGGAAAACATCGGTGACAAGTCGACATCAAAACCGACATCGGCGAATGCGGTCGCAACCACTTTAGCGCCGCGATCGTGTCCATCCTGGCCCATCTTCGCGACAAGCATTCGAGGTCGTCGTCCGTGTGCCGAAACAAAGGCGTCTATATCCATTGAGATCTGCTCCCAGTCAGCATCGCCCTGATAAGCGGCGCCATAGACGCCAGAAACCGTTTGTGAATTCGCGGTAAAACGACCGAAAACCTGCTCCAGCGCATCCGAGATCTCGCCCACTGTCGCGCGACATCGGGTCGCCTCAATTGCCAACTCCAAAAGATTTCCCTGCTCAGACTGCGCCGCCTCTGTAAGCGCACTCAACGCCGCAATAACCGCGGTCTCATCCCGCGTCGCCCGGATATCAGACAGGCGCTGCAGCTGCGCCTCTCGGACTTGCTCGTTATCGATCTCAAGGATATCCACAACATCCTGCTCGTCGATCTGAAACTTATTAACGCCCACAATGACATCTTCACCGCGGTCAATCCGGGCCTGCTTTTTCGCGGCCGCTTCTTCAATTCTTAGCTTTGGCACGCCGCTTTCAATGGCCGCGGCCATCCCTCCGAGTTCGTCAATCTCAGCGATCAACTCTCGGGCCTTGCCTGCCATTTCGTTTGTCAGGTGCTCCATCATGTAGGATCCACCCCAAGGATCCACAACCTGCCCAATACCAGTTTCTTCCTGCAGAATTAACTGTGTATTGCGTGCAATACGCGCCGCAAAATCAGACGGCAACGCAATCGCCTCATCTAGCGCGTTAGTGTGTAACGACTGCGTACCCCCAAACACCGCCGCCATGGCCTCAATGGTCGTTCGCACGATATTGTTATAGGGGTCCTGCTCAGTGAGAGACCACCCCGATGTTTGGCAATGCGTTCTCAGCATTGAACTTTTCGGATTATTGGGCGAAAAAGCCTCGACAATCTCTGCCCACAACAATCGGGCAGCCCGCATCTTCGCGATTTCCATGTAGAAATTCATCCCGATGCCCCAGAAAAAACTGAGCCTCGGCGCAAAATCGTCAATCTCTAATCCAGCCGCTATGGCGGTTTGAATATATTCCTTGCCATCGGCCAACGTATAGGCCAGCTCCAGCGAGGCATTCGCACCCGCTTCCTGAATGTGGTATCCGGAAATTGAAATCGTATTGAACTTCGGCAAATTGCGTGAGCAGTAGGCGATAATATCGCCGATAATTTTCATGCTGGGTGTCGGTGGATAAATGTACGTATTGCGAACCATGAATTCTTTCAAAATATCATTTTGAATCGTTCCTGACAGTGCCGCCTGCTCGACTCCTTGCTCCTCCGCGGCGACGATATAACCCGCTAGCACTGGCAAAACAGCGCCATTCATCGTCATCGAAACCGAGACCTTATCGAGGGGAATGCCGTTAAAGAGAATTTTCATGTCTTCAACGGAGTCGATTGCGACGCCGGCTTTACCTACGTCGCCGGAGACTCGGGGATGATCTGAGTCGTAGCCGCGATGCGTAGCAAGGTCAAACGCCACTGAAATGCCTTGCCCGCCAGCGGCGAGGGCCTTGCGATAGAAAGCGTTGGATGCCTCCGCAGTGGAAAAGCCGGCATATTGTCGAATCGTCCAACGCCGACCAGCATACATGGTCGCCTGTGGACCCCGAATGTACGGAGAAAATCCTGGTAACGTATTGGTATAGGGCAGTTCTTGAGTGTCCTCAGCAGTATAAAGGGTCTTCAATGGAATACCTTCAGGGGTATGCCACGTAAACTCTTCTGGCGTGAGGCCCTTGCTTTGCTTTTCTACCAGCTTCCCCCAGGCGCTGAGCGTCGATTCCTCAGGATCATAAACACTCATGCGATATCCTCCGCCGGCTGCGACAATTCAATTAACACGCCATCACAACTCTTGGGGTGGATGAAAATAACTCTAGCGCCGTGAGCTCCTGGCGATGGATGATCACCGATAAACTGATAGCCCTTTCCCCGAAGTCTCTCGACATCTGCATCGATATCGTCGGTTCGGAAGCATAAGTGGTGCAAACCGCCACCGCGCTTCTCAAGATAAGTAGCAATCGGCCCACTGCCTGCTACCGGATGAACGAGCTCAATGTGTGTCGCTGGCACGCTGAAAAAAGCCGTCGCGGTTTTTTCGGCCTCAACCACCTCATCACCGTCATATTGCAGGCCAAAGTCCTCCAAAAAACGGGCCACGGCTGCTTCTAAATCAGGAACGGCAATGGCGATATGGTCAAGTGCAGTAATCATGCAATGGGTATCCTAATATCATCATCAGATAAAGAGCTTAACGAGCTCTATGGTGTGCTCTCTCCGCGATAACGCAACCTCCTCCTCGGAGACAATGTCCACCTTCTCGTCGGGAGTGACGCGAAACAACGGCTGCCCTTTGGCGATGATTACGCCATCACCCTCTACCAGCACCTCGTCGATCGTGCCTGAGAAAGGGGCGAGTACCTTGTTGAACATCTTCATTACTTCGACAAGATAAAGCGGCTCACCCGCCTCAAAATGCTGCCCCTGCTCCACATAAAGCGGGGCCTCGGGCGCCTCGCGACCGTAGAACATGCCGCCGCTTTCGGCGACGATCTCATCAGACTTGGCAACCGGCGGCGGAGCGAGCGCCTTACTCATCGCCTTCTGGTGCCCCTCATCGAGGAGCCGCTCTGGAAAGGTGATGGTCATATCTGCATTCACACCGAGGTCGTAAAAGCCGGTAAAGCGGGCCATCGCTGGCAATAGTTCCAGTATTTCCATGCCCGCTTGGTAACCTCTATGAGCCGCCTGTATGGCGGCCCAGTCGGCAGCGGCTACACCCTCTGGTGCCTGATTGGCGATGAGCGCAGCAATGGCAGACCAATCATCGCACTCGAATCGGCGCGATAACTCAGCATAAAAATCTTCTGCGTCGGTCAATATTTGGTGGTCGTGATCCCAGATAGTGCTGGAAGCAGGCAAACTCTCATTCCAGTCAAGACGCAGAAAATGATATGTGTCGGCAAGCACTTCAACAGGGTTATCGGCCCACTCAAAATGACCCTGTTCAAAGCGAAAGGCGTTTTGATTCTGACTAAGCCACCCCGAGAGTAAGTGAGGCGATGCCATTAACTGTACGATGGGCCTAAGCAACAGACTCTCTTTCGATGCTAGCACCTTGTTTAAAGCGGCCCCGTCGGCTTCCGCGTCAGCCACCCTTGCCGCACACAATTGCTGCCAAGCAATTTTGACGTCGACTCTGCCAGCTTCCTGGGCTAATTCGCCGACCGCGGTGAGATAAGGCACAATGAAACGAGTTGTCGGACGAGCATTCACCGTCCGCCCCAAGAACCAATGCACCAATCCGTAATGAAAGGCGAGATTAGTCTGCAACTCTCGGCCACGCAGTCGTGTCGAGCGCAGCACCTCCGCCATTTGCTCGTAGGCGGTTTCGCGTGCCCCGCCCACTGTGAGCAGCAGTGCCACATTTGAATCGTAAGCACCTGCCAACGTGTATTCCATGAATACATCGGTATCGGGGTTATGCAAGCTGATCCCCTGATCATCGCGAATCTCACCCTCGATAGGATCAGACCAATACTCCACCATGCCCCCCGCACTGGGTTGGAGCGCGTCGTTGGTGGCATTGAGCCGCGCTTCCAGGCTGTCAGACAGCCTAGGAATCCGCTCCGGCTTGGGCAGCTGTTGTCCGTGAGCTGCTAGCAACACCATCGCCTCAACCAATGATTCGACGACAAAACTGTCGTCGGCGTCATCAGGATTAGCAAACCGCAGGGCATAGCAGAGCTCAGAGACGCGGTGCTCAACTTGAATCCGGGTATTCATCTCCATAAAGAAATGCTTGTCTCGGTCAACAATGCACTCAAAGGTAGAGACAGAATCGAGACCAACAGCCTCGCCGAATCGAGTTGCCTCATCTTCCATGGCGTCGAGGGTCAGAATGTCCTGAGCAAGCACCGCGGCCTCCTCTAGTGCACCAGAATGCTCCGCTCTTTGCTGAGCCGCCTGCAATGACTCCCGAGTGACCGATACCTCAAGTAGTTTCTGCTCATGCATTTGTAACGAGCAATCTCTGCCGCCTAGCGTAATGCACCATTCGCCATTACCGATAACCTGAATTTCCTGGTGTCGGGTTGTTTCGATATTTAACTCAACCAACACGTTCTTATTATCGCCCACGCCCGTTGTCTTGACTTCATTGAGGATCTCACGGACCAGTTCAGACGTTTTTTCAGCGCCACCCAGTGGAACGATTCGCTGCCCTTTTCCACCGCCACCGCCAATGGCTTTTAGACGGACACGATTCTGTGGATATTGCTCACTCATCTTGATAACGGCTTCGGTCAGCGTCTCACTCAGTTCATCCACGGTATACAGATCAATACCCTTTTTGTAACTGGCCGTCAGAACGCGCTCTGCTAAGCCTTCCAGCTGATCGTCATCGCTGTCACCGGGCGTTAGCACCAACCCGTGTTCTGCTACCAACGCCTCTAAAGCTGCCTTATCAGGATATTTTTTTAACAACGTCAGCGTGGTGCCATTATCGATACCTGGCGTGACCGATACGCCCACGCGTAGCGCAGTGCGCTTGGCCTCATCTTTTAGTCCCGCTTGGCGAACGGTCCGCGAGCACGGACCGATAAAGATCAAGCCAGCAGCTTCCATCGCCGCGACCATCTGCTCATCTTCGGCCATAAAACCATAACCGGCGAAAATAGCGTTGTAGCGATGCCGATGGGCGATATGAATGATGTCGACAATGCGCTGCTCGCGCTCCTCCTTGGTCGCGCCACTATAGTCAGGCACCCGATGGACTCGATCAGGATCTGTAAGCACTCTCAGCTCGGGCGCTAACGCGCCGCGATAAACAATCGAATCCTTTTCGGACAATAGGATGCCATATTGATCAATACCCATTTCCTGGAAGACGTCCATGGCCTCTTTACGAATCGGACCTCGACAGATAATAAGAGGCTTTAAGTCGCTGCATAGAAAGCGCTCACGCCATGGCGACGCAGATAGCTTGCTGCGACGATCCGCGTGAATAAGCGGATTATTGAGATAGTGCTGAATACCCAAACCGATGTCTCTCCCAACCACTAATCAATGAAATTCGCGCTGCACCGACTGCATCGGTCCAGGCTGATAATGACGCAAACAAAACGCCATCTGTCGCGCCAAAACCGCACGCAAATCCGCAGGCATCACAATCTCAGAAATGGAGCCCAAACTCAGCGCCTCCTCGGGATTCATAATTTCTTGTTCGTAGCGCTGAGCCAAAGACGCCTCTTCTGCTTTAATCAACGCATCAACGGCTAAAGCTGCTTCTTTGCCTGCCTCCGCCGCTGACAGACCCTGTGCCACGCGCGCTTCGCTCTCCGCCTGAATGCGTGTGTCACGATGTGCTCTGATTTTTTTAAGCTCGTCTTTATACACATACTCGACGCCCGCTGGTCCCATCACCGCGACCCGCGTTGTCGGCAAGGCCACGACAAAATCTGCGCCTGTGGCGTAATTGTTATAGGAGGCATAGGCTCCACCGAAGGCATTACGGACCAACACCAGAAACCGTGGGGTGCGCAAATCGACAATGGCGTCGAGCATCGCGCGCCCCGCCTGCACGATGCCTCTGTGCTCCTGTTCTCGACCGGGCAAAAAGCCAGTCGTATCCTCGAGGAATATCACAGGAATGTTGTACAGATTACAAAAGCGAATAAAACGTGCGTTTTTGTACGCGGCATCGATATCGATTTGTCCGGAGGCCACGGCGGAATTGTTGGCGACGAAACCCACCACATTGCCACCCATTCGACCTAATGCCGTGATGGTATTGCAAGCTCTATCCGCTTGGGTTTCTAAAAAATCACCATGATCACAGAGTTGCTGGATCATAATGCTGATGTCAAAGGGAGTGTTAAATCCGGTCGGTGAGTTGAAGGCCTTTTTTAAGAGGATGTCCACGTCAACTGTGCGACGATCTATCGGGTCAGAGGTTTCTCTGTAGGGCGCAAGCGACTGATTCGAGTCGGGCAGATAGCGCAGCAACTCCTTCACCTTTCTGAGTGCGGCTACCTCATCCTCAACGACAAAATCTGTCACACCGGTCTGACTATGCACCATCGGTCCACCGAGTTCGTCGGGGGTAATATCCTCGCCTAGAACGGTTTTGACGACGCCAGGTCCAGTCAGTCCGAAAAAAGTATCCCTCGGCTGAATCAAGAAACTACCCTGCCGAGGCAGATAACTGCCGCCACCCGCATTGAAACCAAACATGCACATGATACTGGGCACAATGCCACTGATTTTACGCAATGCGGTGAAGGCGTCTGCGTATCCATCAAGACCACCAACACCTGCAGGAATATAGGCGCCAGCAGAATCATTTAACCCGACCACTGGAATCCGGCGCTTGGCCGCCAACTCAAAAAGACGCGCTAATTTCTTGCCATTGGTGGCATCCATCGATCCCGCGCGAACCGTAAAATCGTGCCCATAAACGGCGACATCGCGGCCATTGACTGAGATGATGGCGGTAACCAGCGAGGCGCCATCTAAATTGGGTCCCCAGTTCTGATACAGCACATGGGGGGTGTCGTCTGCCAAGTAGCGAATCCGCTCCCAGACGGTCATCCTGCCCTTTAAGTGCTGACGAAGACGATTGGGTGTCCCCGCCGCCCTAAAAGGCTTCTCGCGCAGTTCTGCACCACGACTGAGGGTTGCCTCATAACGGCCAGCAGGCTCGACTTCATCCTGAGCGGCTGTAAATGGGTTCTCTAGTGACACGGTCACGCCTGCGGAAATGACCTCTTCGGTACCATTGTTCATTGACGAGCTCTCAGATAGGAAACGATGCAATCTCACCCACAGCGGCGATGATCAACCGATAAGTGTACACCGCGCTGTGCATAGACCGCGACATTACTTATCCTTACCACTGTCTGTCAATTTTACCCCTGGCCGCTGAAGGGTCACTTATGTCGGTAGCAGAGCACACCATTTCACTGCCGTTTGAGCGCAGTTTGGTCGATTGGGCAACCTTATTTGCTCACTTGCCCGGCTTTGCTTATTTGGACAGTGGCAATCAGGCCGGTGGCGCTGAGCGTGAATTACTCACTGCCTTGCCAACAACGCGCCATACCTTGCAGGATTATTCGGGGGATATGGGCCGCTGGATGACGGCGGTAGAGGAGGAGCTTGCTCAGGCCAGCCGCTCAGAGCCAGCAGCACCATCCACCGACAGGTGGAACGGCTGTATTGCCGTCGGCCACCTCGATTACGATACGCCCGCTAGCCACCTTATGGGCGATGCTGCCGCACCCTGTGCATCGGCGGCTCATGTTTATCATTGGCTGATGATCTCGGATTTCGCTGCGCGTTCAACAGAGGTTATTTTTCACCCCGACTGTTCCGTATCCATTCGCCAGGCCGTCATCAAGATCTTGGAGAATGGCGAAGCCTGTGACCACAGCACCTTTGCCATTACCACGCCCTTTGCACCCTGTATCAGCAAAAATGAATATCGCGCCGCAATAGATCGCATACAGCATTATATTCTAGCGGGAGACTGCTACCAGGTTAACTATGCGCAGCGATTTGAAGCAACGCTACAAGGCGATACTTGGGCGGCTTATCGCGCAGTGAGAGGCAAGCTGGCCGGCGGATTCTCTGGCTTTCTCCGTCACGGCGATGACCACGCGATCCTGTCGCTATCCCCCGAACGCTTTTTGCACATCCATGATGGCGTAATTACTACTCAGCCGATTAAAGGCACCGCAGCCCGACATAATGATGTCAAGGCCGACCAAGCATCCGCGACCTCACTGCTGTCCTCCGATAAAGATCGCGCCGAAAACGTCATGATTACCGATCTGCTACGCAATGACTTGGGCCGCTTCTGCGAGGCGGGTTCTGTCAAGGTCACTGAGCTGTGCGGCCTCTACAGCTTCGACAATGTCCATCACTTGATTAGCACCATCACGGGACAACTTGCCAGCGGGATCAGCGCCGGAAGGGTCATGATTGCATCCTCACCCGGCGGCTCGATTACCGGCGCGCCAAAAAAACGCGCGGTCGAAATCATTGCTGAACTGGAGCCACATGCACGAGGCGCCTACTGCGGCTCACTGTTCGCGATGACCGGTGACGGCTGGCTGCAGAGTAGCATTGCCATCCGCACCCTCGAGGCCAAAGGTTCAATGCTGTATTGCTGGGGCGGGGGCGGCATTACGGCAAGCTCCCTCTGGGAGGCTGAGTACCAAGAAACCTTGGATAAAATCGGGCCGATTATGAGGGGGCTAGAGGCCCCCCATTAATGTTCAGGGAGCTCAATACCGTCATACAAGGCCACTCTGTCAACGAGCTTCGCCCTAGATAGCGCCTCTTGAACAAGATCCCGCCCCAAGTGTGGGGCTAACTCATGGATGAAATCGTGCATATAGCCACGAAGAAAGCTCCCCTTGCGGAATCCAAGGCTTGTTACGGAGCTGGCAAACAGGTGCGAAGCATCAATTTTCACAAGATCATGATCTAGCTGTTCGTCATATGCCATCCCTGCAATAAGCCCGATCCCAAGGCCAAGCCGCACATAAGTTTTAATGACATCTGCATCTACTGCGGTGAAAACCACTTTGGGCTGCAGACCTCTATCACTAAATGCCTCATCTAACTTTGACCGACCCGTGAAGCCCGTTGTGTAGGTCACGATCGGATGTTCAGCGATCGCCTCTAAAGAGCAATGCTGAAGCGCAGCAAGCGGGTGCCCCTGAGGAACGACAACACAGCGATTCCAACGATAACAAGGCAGTGTGATCAGACTCGACAACTGATTCAGTGCCTCAGTCGCAATCACGAAATCCACCTCTCCGTCCGCTGCCATCTGCGCGACTTGGGGCGGTGTTCCTTGCTTCATGACCAGTGACACGTCGGGATATTGACTCATAAAGCGTTGAATGACCTCAGGTAGTACATATCGCGCCTGAGTGTGCGTCGTCGCAATCGACAAGGTGCCTGATCTTTCATTGGAGAACTCTTGTGCCACCCGCTTGATCGAGTCGGCTTTGCGAAGCATTTCTCCTGCCAGCTCCAATATGACCTCACCTGCCGGTGTGATATGCGTCAGATGCTTGCCGCTGCGAGCGAATACCTCAACCCCCAACTCATCTTCCAACAGTCGAATCTGCTTACTAATACCGGGTTGAGAGGTAAATAGACTTTGCGCAGTCGCTGACACGTTGAGGTCGTGATGTGCGACTTCCCAGATATAACGTAATTGCTGCAACTTCATACCACCAAAGCCCCTCAGACCTTTGCTTAGAGGGAAAGCCTAACTGGCTTTATGCGCAGGCACCAGCGTTTGGTAATAAAAAAATAGTCTATTAGACCCAATTATTCCGAATTGGCCACGCCGTGAGGCACATGGCCCGTGGGGATGTGGCCACTTGCATGGTCACAATGCACCTGCTGGTCATCAAAAAAGACGTCAGCTCGATAGGCTTTTAAAAACGCTGTCTTGGTTAGACCGCCGAGAAAAATGGATTCATCAATGCGGATATCCCAAGCGCGCAATGTTCTGATGACACGCTCGTGCGCGGGCGCCGAACGAGCCGTCACCAACGCCGTCCGCAACGGGGGATCTTCTGCCGGTAGCGCTTGTTGCAGACGCTGCAGCGAGGCCAGAAACTGCTTGAAGGGGCCACCCATTAGCGGCTGCTTGCGGGCAGCAGACTCACTGGCGGCAAAGGCGTCAAGCCCCTCCTCTTTATAGACGCGCTCTGCTTCATCTGAGAAGACCACGGCGTCACCATCGAAAGCGATGCGCAGCTGCTGATCGCCCATATCGCCTGTTGCACTCGAAACCAGCGTCGCGGCCGCCACGCCATTAGCCAGTGCCACACGAACATCCTCACCCTCAGCGGACAAGAATAACTGACAACCAAATGCTTCGATGTAGCGCCACGGCGGCTCGCCACCACAAAACGCGGCCCTCGTAATACCAAGACCGTAGTGCTCAATAGAGTTAAAGACGCGCAAACCGGTATCAGCGCTATTACGAGAGAGCAAAATCACCTCAATACCCAACGGTTCGCTGAGTTGGTGATTGAGCGCCAGCAACTTTTTCACCATCGCGAAGGCCTGACCGGGCTCTAAAATATCATCCTCTTTTTCGATCTGATAATTCGAGTAGGCCTCCAGGCCCTCCGTTTGAAAAATATGATGCGCATCATCCAAATTAAAAAGTGCCCTTGATGAAATCGCGATCACTAACTTTTGCGCACCCATGTCGGCCATCAGATTGCATCGCCCTTCGCGTCATCCGCGTGACGCGTAAAATACGATTTCGATAACGTAAAGACGACTGGTGACAGCAGGATCAAGGCAATTAAATTTGGGATCGCCATAAAGGCATTCAGCGTATCTGCTATCAACCAAATCAAGCCTAGGTCGGTTGCTGCACCCAGAGGAATCGCCAGTACCCAGAGCACCCGGAACGGCATAATACCCCGCGTACCAAATAGATAGACCACACAGCGCTCTCCATAAAACGACCAACCGATCATCGTCGTGGTTGCGAATAACACCACCCCTACCGTAACGACCAGCTCGCCGCCCGGGATCGCCGAGCCGAAAGCAGAAGCAGTCAAGCTAGCGCCGGAGATACCAGACTCCAATACCCCAGTCAGCATGATCACCAAGCCCGTCATCGTGCACACTACCAGCGTGTCAATAAATGTGCCCAACATCGCAATAAGGCCCTGCTCAACCGGCTCATTAGTCCGCGCCGCCGCGTGTGCGATCGGCGCGCTACCCAGGCCCGCTTCGTTGGAGAAGATACCCCGCGCCACGCCGAAACGAATCGCCGCCCAAACGCTCGCGCCGGCGAAACCGCCAGCCGCTGAAGCGCCGTTAAAAGCGCTGTCAATGATCGTACCCAGGGCCTCAGGAACTTGCTCGATATGGAGCGCAATGACCAGCGCGCTCATCGCAACATAGGCAATTGCCATCACTGGCACCACCGCACTGGCAGTGGCCGCAATACGTCGTATACCCCCTAAAATTACGGCGCCCACAACCACCATGAGCACAAGACCCGTGGTCAGCCAATGGATCTCAAACTGATCCCCCAACACCTGAGCAACCGAATTTGATTGCACGGTATTCGCGAGTCCAAATCCCGCCATCGCACCAAATAGCGCAAAAGCGCCACTGAGAACGGCAAAGCGCGGACCAAGGCCATTACGAATGTAATACATGGGACCACCGCTGAATCCGCCGCGATCGTCCTGTTCACGATAACGAACGGCTAGCACCGCCTCAGCATATTTCATGGCCATCCCAAACAGCGCAGTCAACCACATCCAAAACAACGCCCCAGGGCCACCTAATGTCATCGCAGTAGCGACGCCTGCAATATTGCCCGTACCAATGGTGGCACTTAACGAGGTCATCAGGGCCCGAAAGGGAGGGATATCACCCTCCCCCTGACCTTTAAACCCGCCTAGCAAAAGGCGGAAAGCAAATCCCAGCTTGCGCCATGGCAACAGGCCCAGACCCAGCGTTAGGAAAATACCGGTGCCCAGCAGGAGCACCTGCATCGGTACCCCCCAAGCCCATGCATTGATCTCAGTAATAACCGCTTCCACTTGAATGCTCTCCTTCAATCCTGAGGCGTACCCATCATCGCAGTACCAGCCGGTTATTCATTGCTTTATCTTAGTCGTATTCATTGAGCAGCCTGAAACGATATCGGTCTCACTGAACAGACACTGCGAACAGTTTCTCGCTCTCTCAATCCACAGCCGAGGCACTAGCAGCTGCTTTGAGCAGCTCCTGCTCGTGAGAAAATAGACCAAAAACGCCTCCCGTGTGCACAAAGACAATATCATCGACATCGTCATAATGCCCCGCCTCAATATCGGTGATCAGGCCATGAAATGCCTTGGCCGTGTAGACGGGATCTAACGGAATCCCTTCGAGACGCGTCAACTCGGTGATCAGCGCATAGATTGCCGGATCCGCTTTGCCGTAACCGGGCCCCACCGAATGGTCGCGAGTCAAAGGCGCCAACGCAATATCGGGCAATTGCGGCCATCGCAACACCGACGCACGCCAGTCAGCGCACACTCGCGCATTAAACCAATCACTATCATCACAGACCGCATAGCCCACAACTGACACAGGCAGTTCGTGCAATAGCGCACCGGCAGTCAATCCCGTTTGTGTCCCGGCTGAACCAGTAGCAAGGGCGACTGCTGCACGCTCAATCCCCGCTTCCCTCAAGTCGTTGCCAAGCTCTTCGGCGGCGGCGATATATCCCCACACCCCGAGGCTGTCGCTGCCACCGGTTGGAATCAACAACGCGGGTCGCCCTGTCTGCAGGCACGATGCCTCGACTCTGCTAAACGCTTCCTTGACACCTCGACCCCATTGGGTCGATGGCAGAATCTCATAGGTCGCCCCCGCCAATTGGTCCATTAAGAAATTGCCGGTAGTCGAGACCGAGTCGCCATCCGATCGCAACACTAAGTGGCAGTGCAATCCCAATTGAGCGGCAATTAATGCAGTGGCACGACAATGGTTGCTCTGCACGCCGCCGCAGGTGACCAAGGTGGTCAAACCTTCTGCCAACGCATGGGCGGCGATAAACTCCAATTTGCGAACTTTGTTGCCGGTCAACGCAGAACCCGTCAGGTCATCCCGTTTAATCCAGATGCGTTTACCTGCGCCCCAGCGCGCCGATGCCCTCGGCAGTAAATGCAGAGGCGTCGGTAGCCTCGCCAAATCGAGGCGAGGTGGATAGTTAATCAGACTGAACGCCAACAGACTTTAGCGTGCCCTTGGGCAGCACAGAGGTCACGTGGATCTTTTGGAACTTGAGCTCCACGCCGTTACCCACCGAAAGCACTAAATAGTTATCGTCGACCGAGCTGATCTTCCCCAGCATGCCTGAAGACAGCGCCACCTCGTCGCCCTTCTGCAATGCGGTGACCATGGCACCATGTTCCTTTTGTCTTTTGCGCTGAGGGCGGATTGTCGTGAAGTACATGAACAGCAAAATACCAACCATCATCAACGGTAGAAATAACCCACCGCCTTGCGGTTGCTCTGTAGCGGCTTGCGCATAGGCATTAGCAATAAACATAAACACTTCTCCTTGGGGAAGGCGACACTCTAAGGCCTGAGCCAGTATTCAACAATATGTGACGGTTAATCCCATCGACAACGACGGTCGCACTGTCGCACTGTCGTTATTTTGGGGCCCAACACAGTTTACGCCTCTAGCGAGAGATCAAAATCAATCGTCAGCGGGGCATGATCGGAAAAACGCTCATCGCGATAGATTGACTGTCGCAGACCTGTTCCCGACAAGCCAGGCGTAGCGAGCATGTAATCGAGCCGCCAGCCTACGTTGTTTGCCCACGCTTGCCCCCGGTTTGACCACCACGTATATAAGTCGGGCTCGTCCGTTATTTCTCTGAAGATATCGACCCACTTGAGGTTGTCGTAAATCCGGTCCAGCCATTCACGCTCATGAGGCATGAACCCCGAGTTCTTCTGGTTACTGCGCCAATTTTTAAGATCGATATTTTGATGGCAGGTATTCCAATCGGCACAAATGATGAACTCTCGTCTTTTGCGACGTAAAGCGGCCATGTGATCATAAAAGGGCTCCATGAACCCATCCTTTCTGCCCTGCGCTATCGGTGAGGCCGACCCCGATGGGACGTAGAGAGACACGACACTCAGCCCCGGCAAGTCAACCTGTAGGTACCGCCCTTCGGAATCGACAATGTCCCAATCCAAACGTGTAATCACCTTCTGCGGCTTGTGCTTAGTAAAAACCGCTGTTCCCGCATAGCCAGGCCGCTCCGCCTCATTATAAAAGCAGTGATAACCCTTGGGATAAAATGCCTGATCGGTGAGCTGCACCTCCTTCGCTTTGATTTCCTGAATGCAGACAACATCCGCTCTCTGCTTCGCAAGCCAACGAAAGAAACCCTTTCGCTCCGCCGCTCTGATGCCATTGGTATTGCATGTGATCACTCGAAACATCGCACCGGCGCTCCCGTTAATTCAACTCGTGTAAGCGACGCAGTCAAACAAACATCGCCAGCCATGACAACTCAACCCGCTGAACCAGGGGCTTTTCACCTATCGGCACAGGGTGCTTGGTACTCAGCATGACAGGCGTTTCCCGGCACCGCCTTGCCGTTGTCAACTGCAGTAAAGGAGACTACCAATCGCCGCTCGAGGCGTCGCAATGATCCCGCGAAAACACCGACTTTGGACGGAGCTATTTCCCATACCCAAGCTGTGATGAGGCGCGCTGTCAGTCTCAATATTGTGAGCGCTGAACCACACACGCTAAACTGCCTGATCGAGACCGAAGAGAACGAATCATAGTGCACATTACCCTGCTCGCTAATCGAGACTTGCACAGTAATTATGCACTCAATCTGTTGCTGCCACAGCTGGCCAACGACCACTCATTAACCCTATTTCTGTCTGATAACGTGGGCGACGCAGCCGCTACACACCCCGATTTAAAATGGCTGCACTTTCTCGAGCAAACGCTCTGTAATGACCTGCTTTTCCCTGTTCTAGATCGCGCGAGTGCCGTGGGCGAGCTACTTACTTTTTCGGCGCTCGGCACATTCTTGCAGCGCCCCTGTATGCGTCTCAACGACCCCAACGGCGAAGCCGGCCTCGCCGCCTTGGCCGCAAGCAAACCCGATCTTGTGATTAGCTTGCGCTATGGCCGCATTCTGCAACCTGCAGCCATCGACATACCGACTTGGGGTGTGCTGAACTTGCACTCCGGTCGGCTGCCCCATTATCGGGGAGTGATGGCAACCTTCCGAGCCATGTTGGCTGCAGACAGCCTGCTGGGTAGCACCCTACACTGGATAGAAGATGCCTCCATCGACACCGGACGCATTGTTACCACACGCTCAGCGCCACTCGACCCACAGCGGTGTTATCTCAGCAACGTCTTATCGCTATATGAAACAGGCTGTGCAGCGACGATCGATGCGATCCAAAGACTCTCGGTCAACCAAGACCTTGAAAGCTATCAAGCCGGGTCTGGGGGCAAGTACTTCAGCGTTCCTAGCGCGGCAGATTTGCAGGCCTTCGAGTCTGCTGGCTGCATTTGGGCCGACCCCGTCTTCGTAGCAACCCTATTACAACGTTACCAGCCATTGGCCGATGACGGCGCCTCGCATAGCTTAGCTTTAATCGATTGCTCCGCAGCAGGACTGTCAGCGCGCTATTGCGCCATGCTAGATCCCTAGATTGCAGACGGCCGTGGCCACCCGGTAACAGGTTTGTCGAGGCGATCAAATAGCCCTCGAAGCGGCATCACACAGTGGGTGTTTCTCATAGCAACAGCATCTGAAAAACGTCTCATAACGCGATTTTGTCGATTTTTTATTCAACCTGACGCCGTTTGGCAGTGATATTACATGACGCAATAAGCAGATAAACTGTTGTTATTAATACGCTTTATGGTCGTCTTTGTATCTGGGGTAATTTATTTTTGCATTTTGCTTTACATAGCTCGCATTATGCGAGAAACTGGCCGCAAGTCAGGATGACAGGCGACAATTCAGGCGGCCACGGATGGCCACAACCCCAGGCCTGGAAACACCTCGGGGCAGATAATGCCCCTTTTTTTCGTCTGCTAGCACCTCCTGCCGCCAAGCAAGCCACTTCAGCACCCTGAGGACAAAAGAGAAAAAGGGCGAAGGAGTAAAACGGATCAAGGCGCGCCTGAGGGGCGCCGCACTAGGGAAGTCTTAGGCCCTGATCATCGTTACAACCCCAATCACGATAAAGCCAGTTCCCGCTAGGTAGCTGAGGTACTTTGGGTTAATAAACTCAGATAGCAATGCTCCCGCTAACACCCCGATAGCCGAAGCAACTACCAACGCGACTGAGGCACCACAGAATACAGTCCACTTACTCACCTCTTTGTCTGCAGCGAAAAGCATTGTTGCAAGCTGCGTCTTATCCCCCAGCTCAGCGATGAATACTGAAATGAATACGGTGACAAATACTTTTAGCTCCATAGCGTAGCGTGTCCTTGTGGGTGTCAGTGATGAGCAAAAGTGACAGCACACAGCCTCCAAGGCAAATAACGTGTGTTGTGGCGGCGATACTGCAGAGACAGTTGCGATTCGTCAGCAAGCTCAGAATGCGGGTGATTGGCAGCCGAATTAGGAAAACCCCTTAGCGCTTGCTGACAAACTACTGTTAACTTTCGCCACCTGAAGCTTTCACAATAAAGCCACAGTCGATACCGAGGATCACTGCGTCACCATCGACCCAGCGATGAACGCGCGCTGCGTACTGAAAAATTGGTTCCATAGAAGCCCCCGAAAACCGGAAAATCCATGCAAATTACAATCAGATTGCGGCCAACCGCCCAGAAGCAGCCGTAAGTTATTGTGATAAATAGGGAAAAATGGGGTGGCTGACGGGTCGTGAACCCGCTCCCTCCGGAGTCACAATCCGGTGCTCTACCTGGTGAGCTACAGCCACCAACAAGAATCGGCCAACCCCTGCGCTGACACGGTTACCCGAAGGCCTCCTTCTCCGACGTCTACCGGAAGAAAAAGTGGTCGGGGAGGAGGGATTCGAACCCCCGACATCCTGCTCCCAAAGCAGGCGCGCTACCAGACTGCGCTACACCCCGAAACGAAGAGAAACCCCTCCGCGCGGCGGGAGTTTACCGATATTGACAATATTGGGCAATGCGAAAGGAAATGCTTTTGTCTCATCGTGAATTCTGGAAGAATCCCCGCCCACATGACGAGGAGAATGGACATGTCAGCAACAATACTTGACGGCAAACACGTTGCACAGCTCACAGAAGCGGCCTTGGCCGAGCGTGTGACCAAAATGAAAAGCCGCTCCGATGGCCGGACCCCCGTTTTGGCCACCATCTTGGTTGGCGATGATCCAGCCTCTGCCACTTACGTGAAAATGAAAGGCAATGCCTGCCGGCGCGTTGGCATGGAGTCGCTGGCGATAGAGCTACCGGCTTCGATCAGCACCAATGATTTACTGAGGGAAATAGAACAGCTCAACCTTAACCCCGACGTGCACGGCATCTTATTACAGCACCCCGTCCCCTCGCAGATTGATGAGCGCGCCTGCTTTGACATGATTGCACTTGAAAAGGATGTTGATGGGGTAACGTGCTTAGGTTTCGGGCGAATGGCGATGGGAGAATCTGCCTATGGATGTGCAACTCCACAAGGCATCATGCGCCTACTGCAGCACTACGAGATCGCGCTCTCAGGGCTCCACGCCGTCGTTGTGGGAAGAAGTCCGATTCTCGGCAAGCCTATGGCGATGATGCTGCTAGAAGCCAATGCCACTGTGACCATCTGCCACTCGCGGACTCGCGATCTAGAGAGCCATGTGCGCCAAGCCGATCTTATCGTCGGCGCCGTGGGCAGACCGGAGTTCATTCGGGCGGATTGGGTTAAGGACGCCGCAGTGGTCGTCGATGCCGGCTACCATCCGGGTGGCGTCGGCGACATCGAGCTGCAGCCTTTGTTAGAAAGGGCCAGCGCCATTACACCTGTTCCTGGCGGCGTCGGTCCAATGACCATTAATACACTCATTCAACAAACGGTTCAGTCGGGAGAGAAGTCTCTCGCCTGATGGATCCTCTAGCCTCGGCGTCGCCATTGCGTGCCGTCGGGGCCATCGTCCAGCAACACGCCCTGCTCCTCCAGCGTCTGGCGGATTTCATCGGCCCGGCCAAAATCGCGGTTACTGCGCGCCAGTAAGCGCTCCTGTATCAAGGCCTCAATATCCTCAGCGGCAGGGCCTTCGTGGCCGCCTCCTCGCTGGAACCACGTCTCGGGATCCTCGCTAAGCAGCCCCAGCAAGGCCCCGCCTACCAGCAATTCAGCCTTCGCATCAGCTATCGCCTCGGCATCAGCCGCTTTATTCAACGTTTTGGCGGCCGCGTGCAGTGCGGCGATCGCCTCAGGGGTGTTAATGTCATCGAGCAATGCGCCATAAACCGCACTGCTGGTAGGCGTTAGCTCGGCGGGTTCAATGCCAGCATGCGGCCTGAGCGCACCATAAAACGCATCTAAGGCATCTTTCGCGCTCTCCAGCACCTGTAGAGAAAAGTTAAGCGGAGAGCGGTAATGAGCCGTCAACAGCGCAAAACGCAACACCTCCCCAGGATATCGCTCCCCCAACTCTCGCACGGTCCGCACGTTGCCCAGCGACTTGGACATCTTTTCACCGTCCATATCAACGTAAGCGTTGTGCATCCAATAGCGAACAAACTCGTCGTCATGCGCACAGCAGCTTTGTGCACGTTCATTTTCGTGATGAGGAAAGATAAGATCGCGCCCGCCACCGTGAATATCGATACTGCCACCCAAGTGCGCCCTGATCATCGCAGAGCACTCCAAGTGCCACCCCGGTCGACCACGTCCCCACGGACTCTCCCACCCAGGCTCCGCCGAGCTCGAGGGCTTCCACAGTACGAAATCACCGGGGTGACGCTTGTAACTGGCTACCTTGACCCGCGCGCCGGCCAACATGTCATCAAGATTGCGGTGGCTCAGCGCTCCATAAGTGGGCATTGATTCGACGGAAAACAGCACATGTCCGGCTTCCTCGTAAGCGTGGCCTCTCTCGATCAGGCGCTCGGTCAAGGCAACCATTTCTGGGATGTGCTCAGTGGCCATCGGCTCGATCGAGGGAGTGAGCGCATGGAGTAGCGCCATGTCCTCGCGATAGGCGGCGGTAAACTCCCGGGAGACCTCGCCGATGTCACCATTACGCTCCACCGCCGCCTGAATAATTTTGTCGTCAATATCGGTGATGTTGCGGGCGTAGACCACTTTGTCATAACGCGCAGACAAAACCCGATAAAGGCAATCAAAGACCACCACAGGGCGCGCATTGCCAATATGCGCATAGTTATAGACCGTTGGACCACAGACGTACATCGTGACCCGGCCTTCATCGATGGGCGTAAACACCTCTTTTACACCCGACGCAGTGTTGTAAACCCTCAGATCAGCCATTGGATGCAGACCAGTTATCACGCAGACCAATGGTCATATTGAAAACCGGCGCCTCGCTTTGATGCTCGTATCGATCGGCCACAAAGTACCCCTCGCGCTCAAACTGATACGCCTGCTCGGGCGCCACCGTTGCAAGCATAGGCTCTATCATCGCCTCTTCTATCACGACCAGAGACTCTGGATTAACTGCCTCCATGATATCGCTGCAACGCCCTGGCGCTTCCTCAGAAAATAATCGGTCATAACATCTCACCCTGGCGGGCACGCAGTGATCAGCTGATACCCAGTGAATCACGCCCTTAGGCTTGATACCGTCGTCTGGATCAGAACCCTGCTCTAGGGTGACACAGCGCGCAAAGACCTGTGTCACATTACCTTCTACGTCGGTATCGCAACGCTCAGCCTCGATCACTAGCGCACCTCGCAGACGGACGCGCTTGCCTATCACCAGTCGCTTAAAATGCTTATTAGCAGACTCACGGAAATCCTCACGGTCGATAAGCAGCGTCTGCGTCAACATTACGTCGCGCTGACCAAAAGTTTCATCAGCAGGATGGTTGGGTATCGACAACACTAATTCATTCGGCAGATTAGTGAGCGTCAAGCGCAGCGGGCGCAGCACGCACATTGCTCGGGCAGCCGTCTTGTTGAGATGATCTCGGACAGCACTTTCGAGCATCGCCACATCGACAATACTATCGGAGCGAGAGGTGCCGACCTCTTCACAGAAATGACGAATCGCTGCCGCCGGATAACCTCTTCTGCGCAACCCAGCGATCGTCGGCATTCGTGGGTCATCCCATCCCGTCACGACATTGGCGTCGACCAACTGCTTCAACTGTCGCTTGCTCGTTATCGTGTAAGTCGTATTCAGCCGAGCAAACTCAATCTGCCGAGGGGTATGAGGCACCGGTAACTGATCGATAAACCAATCATATAGCGGACGATGATCCTCAAATTCCAGGGTGCAGATCGAGTGAGTCACCCCCTCGATCGCATCCTCTTGTCCGTGGGCGAAATCGTAGGTGGGATAGATAGTCCAGTCCGTGCCAGTTTGGTGATGCGCAACGCGACGAATACGATACAAAATAGGATCCCGAAGGTTCATATTGGGCGCAGCCATGTCAATTTTTGCCCGCAACACCTTTTCACCTTCGGCAAATACCCCTGCACGCATCTGCTCGAACAGTGCTCGGTTTTCAGATGCGCTGCGGTCTCGGAAGGGGCTGTTCTGGCCCGCTTCCACTAGAGAGCCGCGATAGCGCCTTGCCTCGTCAGCGGAAAGGTCGCAAACATAGGCAACCCCATTGTCAATTAAGTGCAGTGCCCATTGATAAAATTGTTCAAAATAAGACGAGGCGAAACGCACCTCCCCGCTCCACTCGTAGCCCAGCCAGCGAACATCCTCTTGGATAGAGTCGATAAACTCTTGGCTCTCTTTCTCGGGATTGGTGTCATCAAAACGCAGATGACAGCGCCCCCCAAACTGCTCGGCTAGCCCAAAGTTGACGGTGATCGACTTCGCATGACCGATATGGAGAAAGCCATTGGGCTCAGGAGGGAACCTTGTCACCACCTCGCGAGTCCGACCGGCGTCAAGATCAGACTGAATTTGTGTACGCAAAAAGTTACTGCGTAATTCCGCTGACATACCAACTCCCCCAATTAGAGGGCGGTACTATACCAATCCGGTGCAGACCATGGCAGGGCATCCCAATGTGTTTAATACAAATTTGGGATCGCAACCCCCCAGTAAGTCAGGTAGGATTCGCGCTTTCCTAACGACCCATTGAGGACGACATGCCAATAGCGCACGTAACCATCGCCACGACCGTCGGTCAGATGACACTGGAATTAGACGCCGACAACGCGCCTAAAACGGTGGAGAATTTTCTGGCTTACGCAACCAGTGGCTTTTATGACGGCACCATTTTCCATCGCGTCATTAATAATTTCATGATTCAAGGCGGCGGCTTTACCGCCGATATGGAGCAGAAGCCCACTCAGGCGCCCGTCGACAATGAAGCGAACAACGGGCTCAAAAATGAGCGCGGCACCATTGCGATGGCGCGGACTCAAGACCCTCACTCCGCTACGGCACAGTTCTTCATCAACGTACAAGATAATGACTTCCTAAATCACACCGGTGAGAATTTGCAGGGCTGGGGCTACACCGTCTTCGGTAAGCTCACACAAGGCGAGGAAGTACTTGATAAAATCCGCAATGTACAAACCGGCAGTCAGGGGGGCCACCAAGACGTCCCGACTGACCCCATCATCATCGAGAGCATCTCAGTCATAGAGTGAGGCGGATCAACGGTGCACCGACTTTTCATTAGCGACCTGCATCTCAGCGATCAAGCACCGTCCATAGAGACGGGACTCAATCACCTAATCACTCGAGAACGTGGCGTCGAGTCTCTAGTGATTTTAGGCGACTTTTTTGAAGCATGGGTTGGGGATGACGATGACGATCCCCTAGCCCTGAGAGTCAAAAACCTACTGCGACGGCTCAGCCTTGCGGGCTGCGAAATTCTCGTCTGCAGAGGCAATCGCGATTTTATGCTCGGTGAACAATTTGCCGCCGACATCGGTGGCACCTTATTGAATGACGTGACAGCCATGGAAGTTGCTGGGACACCCACCCTGGTGCTTCATGGCGACACACTGTGTACGGATGACACCGACTATCAACAACTTCGATCCCTTGTGCACTCTCCAGACTGGCAAGCCGAGATGATGGAAAAACCGCTTGCTGAGCGTCGGGAGCTCGCGTTACAGCTCAGAGCGCTCAGTATCGATGCGGCGAGCAACAAGCCGGAAGACATCATGGACGTTAACGATCAAGCCGTTACCGACCTGATGAGCAATCATGGCATCTCAAGAATGATACACGGACACACTCACCGCCCAGCGAGGCATAAGGTCGAAGCAGGTGAACGTATTGTGCTGGGTGACTGGACCGCTCAGCAGGGGTGGCTGTTGAGAGAGAACGGTAGAGCGCTTACCCTAGAGCAATTTGCACTGAGCTAATCGTGTCATCCGGCGGGCCGCTGTGAAAGCGAAACTCGCCGTCTGAGGACTGTATCAAGTCGGCTTCTAAGCCTCGAAAATACGCGAGGCGCTGGTCAAAAACCGCGACATCGCACAAGGGTTTAGCGAGCGTCAGGTAATCGTTGAAATGGCGAGCCTCGCTTTTCAGTAGCGACTCGTAAAAATCTTTGAGCTCCGGGGCTAGCGACGGCGCCAAACGAGCAAATCGCTCACAGGAGCGTGCTTCGATGAGCGCACCCACGATCAGTGTATCGACCAATCGCCCGGGCTCCTGCTTCCTGACTCCCTTGTGCAGACCCTGCGCGTACCTTGATGCACTGAGGGGCGCATAATCGATGCCGCGAGATCGCATCAGGCGCAACACCTGCTCAAAATGACGAAGCTCTTCCCGCGCTAATCGCGACATTTTATCGAGTAATGCCGACTGCTCTACATAGCGATGCATCAAACTTAATGCGGTTGCAGCGGCTTTTTTTTCACAGTTAGCGTGATCGATCAGCAAGGTGGCTTCGTGATGTGGCTGAAGCGCCTCACAAATCCACTCATCTGGCGTCGCACAGGGCAGAAAAGCTTCAACCGGCGCCAGTAGCCGCTCGTGACTACTCATGGTGCCGCCTGCTCAATGCCATTATCGCCGAACATATCGGTGGTTGCGATATAACGGTCGTAATGCGCTGAAGACAGCACCCAAAATTCCTCATCGATCTGATCTCTCAACGCAACCAATGGCTCGTGCCGAAACGGCGCAAGTACTTCGAAACCAAATTGCTCAGGCGCCGTGATCTGTGCGGCTCCCGCCTTAAGCAAAACAAAGATATGACAATAGGGATCATGGTCGGCTTGATATCGAATTTTCTGCACGTCTAACTGCCAACTCAGCAGTTTGAGGTCGGTGATGCGAAATTTATTGGCGACACACAGAGCCAAAAATTGCGCCAACCGCTGGTCAATGGCTCGCTTTTGCTCCTGAGAGTAACCATTCCAGTGAATCACCTCGTGGGCAAACCGCTTGCACCCGCGACAGACAACATCACCGATACCCGTCGAACAGACGCCAATACAAGGGGTTTTGATAGAGATTAGGCTAGACACTGGCGCTCCTTTCCAGCGAGGAAGTTTAGCAGTTTCTGGCTAACACTCGGGCGCTTATGACCCATGAATCGAATGAATGCCTATTATATGAAGAAACCGCCTTACTGATTGCACATCAGCCAAGCTATACTCCGCGCGCTGAATCACTGCCGTAATGAGGAACCCTATGCTGGACGCTTATAGAAAACACGTGGCCGAGCGCGCCGCTATGAACATCCCCCCCGCCCCACTGTCCCCAGAGCAGGTAGCAGAACTGGTCGAGCTCATCCAAGCGCCACCGACCGGTGAGGAAGCCTTTCTCATAGAACTACTGACGGAACGTGTCCCACCGGGCGTCGACGAGGCGGCTTACGTCAAGGCAGGTTTTCTGTCATCGATCGCCAAAGCAGAGACAGATTGTGCGCTCATTAATCGTGAGCAGGCGGTGACCTTACTCGGCAACATGCTGGGCGGCTACAACATCGGTACGTTGATTGGTTTACTGGAAGACGATGAGCTGGGCGCCAGCGCCGCGAGAGAGCTCAAGCGCACCATTTTGGTCTTTGACGCCTTCCATGATGTGCAACAACTCGCTCAGAATGGGTCAGCACATGCGCAATCTGTTCTCGAGAGCTGGGCAGCGGGAGAATGGTTCACTGATCGGCCGGAAGTAGCAGATTCCCTCAAAATGGTGGTCTTCAAAGTGACCGGCGAGACCAACACAGACGATCTCTCACCGGCCCCTGATGCCTGGTCGCGGCCCGATATTCCACTGCACGCGCTGGCGATGTTTAAAATGGCTAGAGACGGCATCGAACCGGATGAGCCTGGCAATACGGGACCACTTCAGCTGATCAAGGATATCCAATCTAGTGGGTTACCCGTGGCCTTTGTCGGCGATGTCGTCGGAACTGGCTCTTCGAGAAAGTCTGCGACTAACTCAGTGCTTTGGTATTTTGGCGAAGACACACCGGGCATCCCGAACAAGCGTGCCGGCGGTGTTTGCATCGGCGGGAAAGTGGCGCCCATTTTCTACAATACAATGGAAGACGCCGGTGCACTCGTATTTGAAGCCTCGGTTGATAATCTCCAAATGGGCGACGTCATCGAGATACGGCCTTACGAGGGCGTCATACTGGCTGAGTCGGGAGACGTCGTGTCTGAATTTGCGCTTCGCTCTGATGTACTGCTCGACGAAGTCCGTGCTGGCGGCCGCATCAACCTCATTATTGGCCGCGGCTTAACCACCAAAGCGAGGCAGGCACTCGGACTCGAAGAAAGCGCGCTTTTCCGCAAGCCAACGTCGCCCGAAGCATCTGACAAAGGCTACACACTGGCACAAAAAATGGTGGGGCGCGCCTGTGGCGTCGAGGGCATTCGCCCCGGCACCTACTGCGAGCCGCAGATGACAACAGTGGGCTCTCAAGATACAACGGGGCCAATGACGCGGGATGAGCTTCAAGACCTAGCTTGCCTCGGCTTTTCTGCAGACCTTACGATGCAGTCGTTTTGCCACACGGCGGCTTACCCCAAGCCCGTTGACATTAACACACAGCACACGCTCCCTGATTTCATCACCACTCGCGGTGGTGTCTCGCTGCGTCCCGGCGATGGCATTATTCATAGCTGGTTAAACCGGATGCTACTGCCCGATACCGTAGGCACCGGTGGTGACTCACATACCCGGTTCCCAATGGGGATTTCGTTTCCCGCTGGCTCCGGATTGGTAGCCTTTGCAGCCGCAACCGGTGTGATGCCCTTAGACATGCCAGAATCGGTATTGGTGCGTTTTCGAGGCGACATGAAGCCTGGCGTAACACTGCGCGACCTGGTTCATGCCATCCCTTACTATGCGATACAGCAGAATCTTCTGACGGTAGAAAAGAAGGGAAAGAAAAACATCTTCTCTGGCCGCATTTTAGAAATTGAAGGATTGGATTCACTAACGGTTGAGCAGGCCTTCGAATTGTCCGATGCGTCAGCAGAGCGCTCCGCCGCAGGCTGTACGATTAAGCTCGGCGAGGACACCATTGCCGAGTACTTGCGCTCTAATATCGTCTTACTGAGATCGATGATCGCTGAGGGTTATGGTGACGCGCGAACGCTTGAGCGGCGCGCGCGCAACATGGAAGCCTGGCTGGCAAATCCCAACCTACTCGCGGCAGACGCCGATGCCGAGTATGCGGCGGTGATCGAAATAGATCTTGCAGAAATCGATCAACCTATCGTTTGCGCACCGAACGATCCAGACGATGCACGACTCCTGTCAGAGGTTCAAGGCGACAAGGTAGATGAAGTCTTCATTGGTAGTTGCATGACCAATATCGGTCACTTCAGAGCGGCCGGCGAACTCCTAGAAGCCCACGGAGCGCCCGTTTCCACGCGAATGTGGATTTGCCCGCCTACGCGCATGGATGAGAATCAACTGATGGAGGAAGGCTATTACGCCATCTTTGGACGCGCGGGAGCGCGCACGGAAATGCCAGGATGCTCATTGTGCATGGGCAACCAAGCCCGCGTTGCACCCAATTCGACGGTGCTGTCGACCTCAACGCGCAACTTTCCAAATCGATTAGGTGAGGGTGCCAACGTCTACCTCACGTCGGCCGAATTAGCTGCGGTAGGCGCCCTACTGGGCAGGCTGCCGACGCCCGCTGAATATCTCGAATACGCAGTAAAAATCGATTCTATGGCCGACGAGATATATCGCTATATGAACTTTGATCGGGTGCTGGCATTTCAGAAACGCGCTGAGGATGGCCAGCGTATCGCTGCAACCATTATCGACGAGGTAGCGTAGCGGTATCGCTCAGCGACGATCCCGCACCGCTGAGAACCCTCTAAGGCAATCGGCTTGGAGGTCCTCGAGATCTTCGAGGCCAACAGCAATGCGCACCATGCCCTCGCGTATGCCAGCGGCCGCCCTTTGCGCTTCAGTAAGACGTCCATGCGTCGTCGATGCGGGGTGAATGATGGTCGTTTTTGCGTCGCCGAGGTTGGCCGTCAACGACATGAGCTGAGTATGGTTAATGAAGCGCCAAGCGGCCTCACGCCCACCCGCAATCTCGAAGGCAATGACACCGCCAAACCCGCGCTGCTGAGATGCCGCTAGCGCATGCCCGGGATGATTCGCCAGCCCACAATAGTGCACTTCCTCAACGCCTGACTGCTCCATCAACCACTCTGCCAAACCTTGCGCATTCTGGCAGTGAGCGCGCATACGAAGATCGAGCGTTTCCAGCCCCTTCAACATAATCCAAGCATTAAAAGCACTCATCGTCGGCCCACAAGAGCGGTTAAACGCCACCACTGGCGCAATCAGCGCTTCACTCCCCACTAGCGCCCCACCGAGGACCCGGCCCTGCCCATCCAAGTACTTGGTAGCAGAATGCGTCACGATATCGGCGCCCAGTGCCAGTGGGTTTTGCAGCGCGGGGGTGCAAAAACAGTTGTCGACCGCAAGCATTGCACCCAGATCACGACTTAACTGCGCAAACGCAGACAGGTCAGCGATTGCATTCAAGGGGTTCGACGGCGTTTCTAGAAACAAAAGACGCGTTCGCGAAGTTGCTGCATCACGCCAAGCGTCAACCTGCGTTAACGGAACAAAACTGACCTCGACGCCGAATTTTTTCAGGACGTTATCAAATAGGCCCACTGTTGCGCCGAAAACGTCCTGCGAGCACAGCACGTGATCACCAGAACGCAAATGCGTCATACATAAGGCCAAAATAGCTGACATCCCAGACGCGGTGGCAGCGGCCACCTCCCCTTGCTCTAAGGCAGACAATCGCTCCTCAAATACGCGAACAGTGGGATTGGTGTATCGCGAGTAAACATTACCCGCAACCTCTCCAGAAAACTTGGCTTCGGCCTCTTCAGCTGACGCGAAAAGAAAACTCGATGAGGCAAAAATCGGCTCTCCGTGCTCAGCCTCTTGTGACCGCCGAATGCCCGCGCGCACCGCCTGAGTCCTTGCGCCAGATGAACTCAACCAGTCGCCAGAATCGTCCGTCATCGCTCAGCTGTCATTATGCAAACCCACCACCGCACCATCACTTACGCCTATTGCGTCGCCATGCCGCTTGGCACTGTCTGCACGCGCGGCCTGTATCGACTGCAGATAATGCTCATCGATGTTGCCGGTCAAATAGCGGCCATCAAACACTGAGGACTCAAAGCCATCAACGGCTGGATTACCTTCACGTGAGCACGCCAATAGATCCTCAAGATCTTGGTATACCAGCCAGTCTGCGCCAATCTCTACTCGGACTTCTTCAACCGTGCGCCCATGGGCAATGAGTTCATCAGCGGCCGGCATATCAATGCCGTACACGTTGGGATACCGAACAGGCGGTGCCGCAGAGGCAAAATAGACCCGCTTAGCCCCCGCTTCTCGTGCCATCTGAATAATCTGTCCGCAGGTCGTACCTCGGACAATAGAATCATCTACCAGCAGCACTGTCTTATCCTGAAACTCGAGCGGCACCGGATTGAGTTTTTGCCGCACAGATTTCTTACGCTCGCTCTGGCCCGGCATAATGAACGTTCGGCCAATGTAGCGGTTTTTCATAAACCCCTCGCGGAACTTGACGCCCAGCTCATAGGCCAGCGACTGCCCCGCCACTCGGCTGGTATCCGGAATGGGGATCACCACATCAATGCCATGCTGGGGACGCTTTCGTAATATTTTCTTGGCCAGTGTCGCGCCCTGCCGCATTCGCGTTTTATACACCGAAATGCTATCCATCAACGAGTCTGGACGTGCAAAATAGACGTGCTCAAAAATGCACGGTGTGAGCTTCGGGTTCTCCGCACATTGTTGGCGATGCAAAGTGCCCGCCTCGGAAACACAAATCGCCTCGCCGGGTAGAACATCACCAATCAGATCGTAACCGGATACGTCTAACGCCACACTCTCCGAGGCGACCATGTATTCGACAACACCCGACGCGGCAACCCGCTGCCCCACGACTAAGGGCCGAATACCGTGCGGATCGCGAAAAGCCACTAATCCGAACCCGGCGATGAGCGCAACGGCAGCATACCCACCTTCGCAGCGTTTATGCACCGTACTGATCGCCGTAAAAATATCTTCAGGCAGGGGCACAAGCTTTCCCAAGCGATGTAACTCGTGAGCAAACACATTGAGCAACACTTCTGAGTCGGAGTCGGTATTCAGGTGGCGCAAATCAGACTGGAACAGCTCGTCACTTAAGAATGCCGAGTTGGTTAAATTGCCATTGTGAGCAAGCGCGATGCCGTAGGGAGAATTCACATAAAAGGGCTGCGCAAGTGCCGCTCCAGAGCTTCCCTGAGTGGGATACCTGGCATGCCCTATACCAAATCGACCTAGTAACTGCGCCATATGAGTAGACCTAAATACATCTCGTACCAGCCCCTCTCCTTTGCGCTGCATTAACTTGCCATCCGAGCAGGTCATGATGCCTGCAGCATCTTGTCCTCGGTGCTGCAGCATGGTCAGTGCGTCGTAAATATCCGCCGCGACATCACGCTCTCCCACCATGCCAACCAATCCACACATATTACGATCCCAGCCCTAGAGCATTTCGCTAGATTCAATTGTCTCTTTTACTGTCTCAGTAGGTTGCGCCTGCATCACCTGGTCAAAGTTCGCGCCAACCCACTCAGCCACCCAGTCAACCGGCGGCATGAGCACCGCCGAATCGAGCAGATCCTCATCAGAATCCGGTAACGCACCGCGCAATAAGACGCTGATCGCCGCGACAATAATCACTCCGCGTAACCAGCCAAACAGCCCCCCCAGTAATCGATTGCCAAGATGAAAGCCTGGCTGCCTCATCTGCTTAGACAAGAAGGCCGCAATGACACCGAACATCAGTAAGACGGCAATAAATATTATAATCCAACCTAATAAAAAGCGCGTTGTTGGATCATCGATAAGCCCACTCATTAGATTGGCAACCGCTTCGACCAGGACATTGGCGGCCAAAAACGCGCTGATCCAACCCAGAATCGATAACGCCTCTCGCGCAAACCCTCGGACCAGACCATACCCGAGAGAAATCACCCAAATGACAACAATAAACCAATCATACAAATTGAAATTACCAATCGCCGCCACAAGGCTCTCAATCTCATCAAGCATATTACTGCGTATACCTTAAAATTTCCGACTCAACGCCAAGCGCTTTATCGATTTGCGGCCTCAACCGCTGCAGTCTCTCCCGCTCCGCGTTAGGGCCTATCTGCACACGAAATAACGTATCGTCACCGCGCATAAAAGGCCGATAAAACGCCTTGTAACCTTGGCTTTTTAAATTCGCTATCACCTCAGTAGCGCGCGCTTCGCTAGCCAGCGTTGCCACTTGTAAGACCCAGAATTGCGCCAAGCCCTCGTCATCAATCAAGACACTGTCGTGTGGCTTAGCCACACTCGATACAGCTGTCGCCGGCTTATCAGCAGGCGGCACATCGAATTGAATGGTGACGCTTTCGTCGATAAAGGTACTGTCGTCGGCAGCGATTTGACTCGGATACGGCGGGAGTGTTCGGCAATTGGGCTTCTACGTCAGCCTGGTAACTCTTGGGCGCACTGATAGGGGTTCGGTCTATGAGTGGCGCCTCCGGCATCGGTGCAAGCACAATGGGATCGCGCACATCTGGCGCCGTGACAATCAGCGGCCAAAACACAATGCCCAGCGCAACGAGCACTAATGTTCCCACGAGGCGCTGTCTCAATACGGAATCCAACTAAGCTCGCTCCCCCATCTCGGTCCCACTATCCATGATCGACAAGGCGTCGCCCACCAGCGAAAAAGATCCAAAGATTACGACGCGATCCCCGAATGCGCAGCGTCTTTGTAACGCCTCCCAAACGCACCCGAATGAGCCTGTGTCGACCACCCGGTTCTGGCCAATAACAGCGGCCAACTCCACCGCAGACTGAGCCCGAGGCACTTCCGGCAGATCAATGACGCTCCACTCATCGAACACACCATCACAGGCCGAAATCATATCATGAATAGGCTTGTCGCCCATTGCAGCGAACACAGCGCGCGTTGCGCCCAAGCTGACTGTTTCGGTTAAGTGGCGCACTAATGCCTTAACTGATTCAGTGTTATGGGCCACGTCAAAAATATACTCAATACCATCGATCACTTTGTGGCTCAGCCTGCCAGGAAGTTGAACACGCCCCATTTGCGCCAGCACCGCCTCACTCAGATCCCCACATTCAGCGGCCTCTAAGGCCTGTATGGCGGCACCAATGTTACTGGGCAGCAATCCAATGGCATCGGGCAGAGCAGTGTGTCGTCCACTGGCAGTTGTCAGCCCCGTGTGATCGAGGTGCCAGTCCCTGTCAATGAGCAGTGTATGTGCTCCTCGATGATGCAAGGCAGCGATCAACGCGTCGGGAGGGTCGCTCTCTGCGACCACACACGGGCAGTTTTGTCGAGCAATACCCGCTTTCTCAGTGCTAATGGCCGCGCGATCTGGACCGAGCCAATCAGTATGATCGAGCCCAATACTGGTAATGACACTGATGTCAGCGTCGAGGATATTAACCGCATCGAGGCGCCCCCCTAGGCCCACCTCTAGTACCTGAACGTCTACCTTACGGTGACGAAATAGCCATAACGCCGCCAGCGTAGCGGATTCAAAATAAGTCAGCGTGACATCACCGCGCGCTGCTTCTATGTGCTCAAACGCAACGACAATCTCTGCATCGTCCGCTTCATCCTCATCGATACTAATCCGCTCATTAAAACGCAGCAAATGAGGCGAAGAATAGGTCCCTACCACCTGGCCCATGGCTTTCAGCCCTGCGGTCAGTAATGCCGCGACACTACCCTTGCCGTTTGTCCCGGCAACGGTAAAGGTTGTAGGCACGTCACGTAACAGATCCAACGTTTCAGCAACCGCCGTAACGCGCTCCAGCCCAAGGTCGATTTCCGTAGGGTGCTGTGACTCAAGGCGCTTGAGCCATTCGCTCAATGTGAGGTGAGGCAGCGGTGTGTTAAGCACTCCCCCCGCGCTCGATTAATTCGCCCTCCAATACTGGTGCGACTCCTCCGGGCGACATGTAATTAGTCAGCTTTGCCAATACTCGCGACAACGTATCTCGCATATCATTGCGGTGCACAATCATATCGATGGCCCCGTGCTCTAGCAAAAACTCACTACGCTGGAATCCCTTGGGTAACTTTTGCCGGATCGTTTGCTCGATGATGTTAGGGCCGGCAAAACCTGCCCGAGCATCGGGCTCCGCAATATTGATATCACCCAAGAGTGCCAATGAAGCCGAAACACCGCCATAAATAGGATCGGTTAATACCGAGATATAGGGCGTGCCCTGCGTCTTCAACCGCTCGATGACCGCCGATGTTTTCGCCATCTGCATGAGTGAAATCAACGCCTCTTGCATGCGCGCGCCGCCGGATGCCGAAAAACAGATCAGCGGGATATTCGCTTCCAGCGCCACTGTCGCTGCGCGGGCGAACTTTTCTCCCACCGCATAACCCATTGAGCCACCATGAAAGTCGAACTCAAAAGCCACTGCGACCAAGTCAAGGCCGTGAATGCTGCCGCGCATTGCAATCAGCGCATCCTTCTCTCCGGTGCTCCGTTGCGCGGCAGATAATCGGTCACGATATTTGCGTTTGTCTTTAAATTTTAGATGGTCAACTGGCTCAAGATCAGCGAACAGCTCGGTGGGGTCGCGATCTAAACACAGCTCCAGACGCCTGCGCGCGCCAATGCGCATGTGATGATCGCATTTTGGACACACCTCGGCGTTGCGCTCGAGATCGGCTTTGTAGAGCACGGCTTCGCACTTGACGCACTTCTTCCATAACCCTTCAGGAACACTGGTCCGATGCGGACTCTCATCTTTCTTCACGCCGGAGGGCAGGATCTTGTCAATCCAACTCATGGGATTCTCCACCACTTTTTCGAGGTCAGTATACGAGTGAGAAGCGTTTCTAGGAAGGTGAAGAGTCCATACCCACTCGAATACTTTTTAATAGTGTTACGGCGGCGGTGTGCATCTGTTCTTCTGTCGCCGCCGGCTCATGTTCAGCAACCCTCACCATGGCATCAATCAGGGCGCTACCCACCACCACCGCGTCGGCCACAGCGGCTACGGCTCGCGCACTATCAGCATCCTTGATGCCGAATCCGACAGCCACAGGCAGCGTTGTCTTGCTCCGGATAACAGCCACATTTCGGGCCACTTCAGTCGCATCAAGCTGTCCTGATCCGGTAACACCCTTTACCGCGACGCAATAAATGAATCCGCGCGCGCGCTCCACTATCGTTTCGATACGCGACGCTGGTGTCGTCGGTGAAATGAGAAATATATTATCGAGCGAGACTGCCTTTAAAGCGGCGTCGATCTCTTCAACTTCTTCTGGCGGCAGATCAACTGTGATGAGACCGTCGACACCTGCTTTTGCCCCGGCGACCGCCAAGGCTTCATAACCAAAACGCTCAATCGGATTCGCGTATCCCATCATGATAATCGGCGTGTCTTGATCATCTTGTCGAAAAGCCGTGACGATGTCTAAGACACCTTTTAACGACATACCATTAGCCAACGCTCGTTCGTGGCCCTTTTGAATCACTGAGCCCTCTGCCATAGGGTCAGAAAACGGCACACCCACTTCAAGAATATCCGCACCAGCCGCAACCAGCTCATGCAGTAGTCCGACGGTGCCGTCCGGACTGGGATCACCGGCAACGACATACGACACTAAGCCCTGGCGACCCTCGCCACGAAGGCGCGCAAAAGTTTCGTTTAAGCGACTCATTCCGCGCTATACCTCAATACCTTCAATCGCCGCTACGGTCAGTATGTCTTTATCGCCACGGCCCGACAGGTTCACAATGATGTGCTCATCTGGCGTCATATCAGCCGCCAGTCGTTCAGCATAGGCCATCGCATGTGCCGTCTCCAACGCCGGCATAATGCCCTCGACGCGAGTCAGTCGATGAAAGGCTGCGAGCGCTTCATCATCGTTAGCCGCCACGTAATTGACACGCCCGATGTCCTTCAACCAAGCATGCTCTGGTCCGACCCCGGGGTAATCCAAACCCGCAGAAACTGAGTGTGTATCAAGAATCTGTCCATCGTCGTCTTGCATAAGGTAGGTCCGATTGCCGTGTAACACACCCGGTGAACCTACCGACAGCGGCGCGGCATGAGCACCTGTCTCCAGACCTCTACCGCCAGCCTCGACCCCGTACATCGCAACTTCGGCGTCTGGTAAAAAGGGATGAAACAAGCCAATGGCGTTAGAGCCGCCGCCGACGCACGCGACCAAGGCTGCAGGCAGCTTGCCGGTCTGCGCTAATGACTGCACGCGCGCCTCCCTGCCAATCACACTTTGAAAATCTCGGACCAGCATCGGATAAGGGTGCGGTCCAGCGACCGTGCCAATAATGTAGAAAGTTTCATCTACATGAGTCACCCAGTCCCTCAGCGCCTCGTTCATAGCATCTTTTAGCGTCCGCGAGCCGGAGGTGACGGGAACCACCTCTGCACCCAGCAGCTTCATGCGGTAAACGTTGAGCGACTGACGGCGAATATCCTCTTCACCCATAAAAACGTGGCACTCCAATCCAAGCCGTGCCGCTACCGTTGCCGTCGCCACACCGTGCTGACCGGCACCCGTTTCGGCAATGACGCGACGCTTCCCCATGTGCTTAGCCAGCAGGGCCTGCCCAATGGTGTTATTCACTTTGTGCGCGCCGGTATGATTGAGATCCTCGCGTTTAAGATAAATACGGCCACCGCCAATCGCATCAGATAACCGAGACGCCTCGTATAAAGGAGAAGGCCGGCCCACGTAGTGCGCCAAATCCGTATCGAACTCACGCTGAAACGCGGCGTCATCTTTTAACCGAGCGTAGAGCGCCTCCAGTTCCGACAACGCAGACATCAGTGTCTCGGCAACGAACTTCCCGCCGAAGCTCCCGAAGCGGCCGTCAGCGTCGGGAACTGACGCGAAAAGTTCTGGCGTAATATCTATCGTCATGGCTTTACATCCCTTGCAGCCGAGTGAGCTGCTTCTATAAATGCTTTCATCTTTGTCACATCCTTTATGCCCACTTCTTGTTCGACACCGCTACTCACATCGACCGCAGCGGGCCGCACCTGATGTATCGCAGTCGCAACGTTCGTCGCGTCGAGCCCACCCGCTAGTATCACGCGGCGGTTCATGCCGGGTTCCACTAAACGCCAGTCGAAACACTGACCGCTACCACCGAATTGCCCCGCATGAACGCTGTCGAGCAATAACGCAGTCGCACTGCCATAAGCGAGATGTTTCTCGGCTAAATTGACTTCTCCCGACATCGGTATTGCTTTGATGTAAGGCCGGCTAAATTGTCGGCAAAACGCCTCGCTCTCCCCGCCATGAAATTGCAATGCATGCAACGGCACGCGATCCAATACCGATTGGACGTCCTCGGCCGACTGATCGACAAATAATCCGATCATCATACCCAACCCCGACACACCCCGACTGATGTCAGTGGCCACATCGAGAGACACTGCGCGTCGGCTACCGGGATAAAAAACACAGCCAATGGCGTCGGCCCCCATCGCCAAGGCGTGCTCCGCATCTTCGCGACGTGTAATACCGCATATCTTAATGCGCACAAGCCGAGCCTCATCGAAAAGTAGCGCAGTTTAACAGACTCCAGCGCCCATTAACGGGCCTTACCCCCTTAGAGATAACCCTCCAGCAGGGTCGGTCCCTCGGGAGTGCTGGGTAAAGCAAATGTATCTGCATAAAGTACCTGTACCAAGTACAGCCCCTCCGCGGGTGCGGTATCTCCTGCCGCCGCACGATCTCGACCCATTAGCACTGCTCGAAAGTCATCGACAGACTGGCTACCGATCCCCACCGCAATGAGTGAACCGGCGATATTCCTCACCATGTGGTAGAGAAAGGCGTTAGCCGTCACGTCGATGACAATGCGTTGCTGACGAGCCTCGACCGAACAAGCGCTGATACACCTCATCGGGGTACTCGCCTGACAATGAGCCGCTCTAAAAGCGCTGAAATCTTGCTCTCCTAGCAGGCACTGTGCGGCCTCATTCATTGCCGCTACATCGAGCGACCTTCGCTCCCAAGCCACCAGGCCATCTAACAGCGCGGGGCGCTGGTCGGCATTGCAAATAATGTAGCGATAGCGCCGCGCTGTGGCGCTAAATCGAGCATGAAAATCAGAGCCTACGGGCACTGCCCAGTGAATCCTGATATCAGCGGGTAGGTGACGATTTGTCCCCATCACCCAAGCCTTAGGACTGCGCCCAACGGGGTCGTCAAAATGAATCACTTGGCTAAACGCATGCACGCCAGTATCGGTCCGGCCAGCACAAACTGTTCTCAAGGGCACGCCGGCAATTTTCTCGAGAGCCTCCTCCAGCGCCTCCTGCACAGTGGGTACAGCGAGATGCGGCTGTGCCTGCCAACCGTGATAATGGCCGCCGTGATACTCCACACGAGCGGCCATGCGCTGCCCTACCCTTAAAGGCTGGTTTGAGAGTCGCGCCATATCACGATACGTCGAGACGATTGAGCAATGCTCTCGCCTCAGCTTGTTGAGACAGACTACCTTCTTCCATCACCTGCGTTAGGACAGGATAAGCACCCTCCTGATTACCCATATCAATATAGGCCCTGGCCAAATCAAGCTGACTATCAACGGGGTCGGTCTCTAATCCATAAATCGACTCATCCCCGTGAGATGCTAGCGGCACCGGATCTGCGGGCGCTAACGAGAGATCATCGCGGGTCAGGGGCACTGACGAAATCTCGTCAGCACCACTCTGCTCAGGTGGTTGCGAGCCAACATCGGCTGACGAAGGCTCTTCTATTGCCAACGCGCTGTCATGCTGCGTCTGAGGCGGCTGCGCATCTGTCGAGTGATGAGCAGTCAGCGCAACGTCTCCCGCGTCAAGCGCAGCAGACAGTTCGGATTCCACATTGGACTCGTGCGCTTGCGGCTTGCCGGCACTATAAGACTCGGCATTGATATTATTATCTGCCTCCTTCGCTTGATCACTCCGATCTGTCCCTGAGTCAGCGAGCAGTTCTGCCGCCGCCATATGCCGCCGACGATAAATCCAGCCCAGGCTCAGCGCGAAGCAAGCCAGCGCTCCCAGCGCTGCCACTGGTGAGGTGACCACATCGACAAATCGATCCCGCAACGAGGCCTCATTTTTAGCGGCCAAGGCAGCAACCGCTGTCGCCAAACGCTCGTCGCGCTGTGCCAATAGGCCCTTGAGAGCGGCCAGCTCAGTATCGCGCTCGGTTATCTGCTCCTGTAACTGCGCCAAGGTCGACTGAAGTCTACCGACCGTCATCGTCAGTGCCTCCAGATCAGCAGCTGATGCGGCTTTCGAAGCCGATTCCCCTTCTAGGTCGAACAGCGTGGGTTCCAGCTGCGTTGGCGCGACCAACGTTTGGTCCACCCACAATGCACCCTCTGCGTCTGGCAGTGAGACGCTTATCTCATCCGCCACCGGCGGTGGCACGATGACGGGCGTCGGCACCGACTGCTCAGCAGCCGCAGCAGAAAGGCTATCATCTGCCACAGCGTCAGCGACCTCATCAGCCACAAGCGTCAAACCCGCTCGCCCCGGCTCATCCTTAAGTTGCCATGCGTTATTCTGCAATGCCACTTCGTCAATCGCTGCCACCCTATCAATATCAATATCGGCAGCAAGAGGCAGCTCAAGTCGATATCCGGCCTTCAGGCCATTCACGTTCTGTTCCTGAAACGCCTGTGGATTCATCCGGATAATCGCCAGCATCACTTGCTCTACCGACACCCCGCCTGACGCCACACTGGAGGCAATACGCCATAGCGTGTCGTGTTGCACCACGAGGTAGCGCGCACCCGCGGTCGGAAGTGAAGGACTAGCGGGCACGGCGAGTTGGGACAGCGGCTCCGGTAACCCCTGTGCGAGGTCGCTCTCTGTGGGGTCTGGCAGCTGCGCCTCATCGGATTCCTGACTGGCGCCGTCGGACAATGATTGTTCCACTGAGCCCTCACCCAGTGTGACGCCCGGCGGCAAATCGATGAGTGCCGTATAATCGCGCAATAAACGTCCTTGGGGCCAACGTAGCGCCATTACAAAGTCTAAATAAGGCTCCTTCACAGGCGCTTCGGTTGTCAGGAGAACCTGCTTTTCCGCACCCTGAGTCCGCACCTCAAAGCGAACCTGTGTGAGGAAAAAAACGCGCTCAACCCCCAGCCTAATAAACTCGTCTTCTGAAGCAAGTTCCACTCGTAAGTCATTGATATTGATGGACTCAGCATCAAGGAGCGTCACTTCTCCGCGGAAAGGTTGGTTCAGGTAGGACTGAACGGTCAACTCACCCAGACCCACTGCCCATACCGGCGCGTTAACCAGGGCTGCCAGACAGAACCGCGGCACCCAATGCAGAAATAGTCTTCTCATGACTTGCTCGCCTTCCCCTTCCGTTGGTCTGGCTTAATTACTGTTCCAATCACCATTCCCTGGCGTCTTTATCAATGATGCACTGGGCCCTCATCAGGCCTGCAGGTATTCAGACACTAGCAGCTCTGCAATCTGCACACTGTTCAATGCAGCGCCCTTTCGTACGTTGTCAGCCACCACCCAAAGATTCAAGCCTTTTGGATGTGAAATGTCGTTACGAATTCTGCCAACAAATACGGGGTCAGTGCCAGCAGCATCCGTGACTGGTGTGGGATATCCCCCATCTTCATGCGAATCAATAACTACCACCCCCTCGGCCGCACTGAGTAACGCGGTCGCTGCTTCCGCACTCAGGTCGTCCCGGGTCTCAATATGAAGAGCCTCAGCATGGCCAAAGAAGACAGGGACGCGCACACACGTGGGGTTCACAGCAATAGCCTCGTCTGACAAAATTTTCTGCGTCTCCCATACCATCTTCATTTCTTCGCGGGTGTAACCATTTTCTTGAAACGCATCAATATGTGGAATGGCATTGAATGCGATCTGCTTCGGATAGACAGAAGCAGCTGCCGCTTTACCATTAAGCAATCGAGCCGTTTGCCCCGCTAGCTCCTCAATCGCCTCCTTGCCCGTGCCACTCACCGCTTGATAAGTCGCAACGTTAATTCGCTCAATGCCGACGGCATCATAAATGGGCTTGAGCGCCACCAGCATTTGAATGGTAGAGCAGTTGGGGTTCGCAATAATGCCTCGCTGACGATAGCCGCCGATGGCCTCTGGATTGACCTCGGGAATCACCAACGGAATATCCTGCTCCCGCCTAAAATGAGACGTGTTGTCAATTACGACACACCCTGCCTCAGCCGCTACGGGTGCAAATGCTGCACTGACATCTCCCCCCGCCGAGAACAATGCGATCTCCACCTGGGCAAAGTCAAAGGTGCTCAGATCCTGCACGGTATGGTATTTACCTCTGAACTGGAGCGATTTTCCAGCAGACCGAGACGAAGCCAGTGGGTACAGCGTATCAACCGGAAATTGCCGTGCCTCAAGGATATCGATCATGGCCTCTCCGACCGCTCCCGTCGCACCGACAACCGCTATATTTATGGGTTTCATTTCATTTTCCTTACGCGTCAATCCGTTAGCGCCGCAATGACTGCATCACCCATCGCTTGCGTTCCGACCACATTACCGAGGGACTGAGACTCAGCAATGTCTGCTGTGCGGAATCCTTTTGATAACACCACCGCAACCGCTCTCTCAATCTCATTGGCCGCTTCAGGGGCGTCGAGCGAAAATCGCAATAACATCGCCGCAGACAAAATCGTTGCAAGGGGGTTGGCAATATCATCGCCGGCAATATCGGGAGCGGATCCATGAACCGGTTCGTATAAGCCCTTGCTCTGCGCATTCAGCGACGCCGACGGCAGCATCCCGATCGACCCTGTCAGCATCGCGGCAATATCCGAGAGAATATCGCCAAATAAATTACCCGTCACCAGTACGTCAAATTGCTTTGGAGCACGCACCAACTGCATCGCGGCATTATCGACGTACATGTGAGACAGCACGACATCGGGGTACTCGCTACTGAGCTCTTGCATCACTTCACGCCAAAGCATCGTGACTTCTAGCACATTGGCTTTATCGACAGAGCACAGCCGACCATCGCGCTTCTGTGCAGACTCAAACGCCAACCGTCCAATCCGTCGGATTTCTAGCTCGTCATATCGATCCGTATTAAATCCTTCGCGAACACCGTCATCACGGGTCACAACCCCCCTGGGCTCACCAAAATAAACGCCGCCAGTCAGCTCTCGTACAATCAAAACATCTAAGTCCGACACCAACTCCGCGCGCAAGCTTGATGCGCCGATGAGATCAGGAAACATCAGCGCGGGCCGCAAATTACAAAATAGGTCTAGATCGGCACGGATCGCCAGCAAGCCGCGTTCCGGACGGTCTTGCGCCGGTAAGTCATCCCACTGGGGCCCGCCTACCGCCCCGAGAAGCATGGCATCGGCTTCGTTGGCGAGGCCGCGGGTGGCTGCGGGGTAAGCCTGGCCACTCCGCTCAATCGCAATGCCGCCGATATCCGCTTCGGTAAAACGCAGATCGAGCTGATGTCGCGCGCCTACCGCCTCTAGCACTCTACGCGCTTGCCAAACGACCTCAGGACCGATGCCATCACCGGGCAATAACATAATGTTATGGGTCACAGCGTGATATCTCTAAACAACCAGGGAAAACGATTCTCGTGCCGCTGCTCGAACTGCCTGATAGCCTCGGCGCTCTGCAGGGTTAAGCCGATATCGTCCAACCCCTTTAACAGACAGTCCCTTCGAAAGGCATCGACAGAAAATGACCACAGCGCACCATCCGGCAACTGTATCGAACACGCCTCTAAATCGATCGTTAAACCGAAGCCCTCCTCGGCGTACAGCAACGTGAACAAGGTCTCCACCTGATCAGCCGGTAGTGCAATAGGTAAAATGCCATTCTTCAGTGCATTAGAGCAGAAAATATCTGCAAAGCTAGGCGCAATGACACATCGAAAGCCAAAATCTTCCATCGCCCAAGCCGCATGCTCTCGGCTCGAGCCACAGCCGAAATTTTCCCGCGTCAGCAATATAGAGGCGCCCTGATAACGTTCAAAGTTTAGTGGAAAATCGGGATTCAGCGGCCGCTTAGCATTATCCATGCCGGGCTCCCCCTCATCGAGGTAGCGCAGATCATCGAATAAATTGGGGCCAAAACCAGACCGCTGTATCGATTTTAAAAACTGCTTTGGCACCATCAGGTCAGTATCAACGTTGGCCCTATCCATCGGCGCAACCAAACCGTCTAGACGCGTAAATGCCCTCATGACGCAGCCTCCTTGCTGCCAGCAGCACTCGATGTGGATACCGGCACAAAGTGACCCGCTATCGCAGCCGCAGCTGCCATTGCAGGGCTCACAAGATGCGTGCGGCCGCCGCTTCCTTGGCGACCCTCAAAGTTACGATTAGACGTACTTGCGCATCGCTCACCCGGCAATAACCGGTCTGCATTCATTGCCAAGCACATCGAGCATCCTGGCTCCCGCCATTCCATACCAGCGTCCAGAAAAATTTTATCTAGTCCCTCAGACTCGGCCTGCGCCTTAACCAAGCCCGAGCCCGGCACCACCAGGGCTTTGCGAATGCTTGGCGCAATCCGCTTGCCATGTAGCACTGCCGCCGCCTCACGGAGATCTTCAATCCGTGAATTGGTGCATGAACCAATAAACACCGCATCAGGTCTAATATCCTGAATAGGCATCCCTTCCGTTAGTCCCATATAGTCGAGCGCGCGGGTCAGGCCTTGTTTCGCGGTGTCATCATGCATATCGGCCAATCTCGGCACCGCGCCATGGACCGACGTCACCATTTCTGGCGAGGTGCCCCAGGTGACATGTGGCGCAATATCATTGCCATCTAATACGATCGTATTATCGAACACGGCGTCATCGTCGCTCCGCAATGTTCGCCACCACTGCTCAGCCGCCTCCCATTGATCGCCTTCGGGCGCCAACGGCTTGCCTCGAAAATAATCCAGCGTCACTTCGTCTACCGCCACCAGGCCGCATCGCGCACCTGCTTCGATCGCCATATTGCACAGCGTCATGCGGCCTTCCATCGTTAAAGATCGAATAGCAGAGCCCATAAACTCCAATGCATAGCCAGTGCCCCCTGCTGTGCCAATCCGGCCAATTACCGCCAAAGCAATATCTTTTCCAGTCACCCCGGGTGATAACTGACCCGTGACTTCAACTCTGAAGTTCTTCATTTTGCGCTGTATCAGGCACTGCGTGGCCAATACGTGCTCAACCTCTGATGTCCCAATACCATGAGCCAGCGCGCCAGCCGCCCCATGAGTAGAGGTATGAGAGTCACCGCACACAACCGTCATCCCCGGTAACACGGCGCCTTGCTCTGGACCCATAACGTGCACGATGCCCTGACGAATATCGTCCAACGGGATTTCAGCCACATTAAAAGCCGCACAATTATCATCCAAGGTCTGCAGTTGCACTCTCGATACGGCGTCTGGCAACGCAGCGAGCCCATCTGCACGCTCAGAAGCAAGCGTCGACACATTATGATCGGGTACCGCTAGATTGGCGCTTCGTCGCCACAGGTCCCGCTGCGCCAGCGTTAATCCTTCGAACGCCTGCGGAGAAGTCACTTCGTGTATCAAGTGGCGGTCAATATAGATGAGAGCGGTGCCGTCTTCTCGCTGCTCGACGAGGTGAGCGTCCCACAGTTTGTCGTAAAGCGTTTGCGCCATGCTGTTTAGTCTCCTGTGCCCGGCTCAAGCACCGGTGCACCCCCATCGCAAGAGAGACCGGCCTTCTCAAAAAGTGCCGGAGTATATCACTGAAGCCGAAATACTTGGTGCAGCTGACGGGAAACCGGCATTCACGACGATGCGGTGCTGGGCAGCTACTGTTAACCCGCTTATCGGTCTATTGGGCTCGGCAGGGGGTGGCCAGCGCGGATTCAAGCATGACTCAGCCGAAAACAGGCGTGAATCCGTTTATTGCGTGCGAAATCTTGCGGGATAGACGCCGAGGTGACGTCGCTAACGTGCCAGCGCTCCGATATTGCATCGTCCAACTTGAAACGTCGGTGATTGGTTGAAAAGTACAGCGTACCGCCCACCGATAACCGCGCCATAGCGAGCTCTAGCAGCACTGCATGGTCAGCTTGTACATCGAAATCAGGCAGCCCACTCGAATTCGAAAAAGAAGGTGGATCAACCATGATCAAATCATACTGTCGTCGATCTTCGGACAGCCACTGTCTTACATCAGCTCGCACCCCCCGATGCTGTCTTTCAGACAGGCCGTTCAGCGCAAGGTTCTCATGGAACCATTTTAAGTAAGTACTCGACGCGTCGACACTTGTGCTAGTGGTCGCCCCCCCGAGTGCGGCGTGAAGCGTGGCCACACCGGTATAACTGAATAAATTGAGGAAATGCCCACCTTTCACCTCTTTTCCCACCCAATACCGCAATGGGCGATGATCAAGAAACAAACCCGTGTCGAGATAGTCGTTAAGATTGACCAAGGCTTTAACATGCGGCACTTTGCCATGCGACTCATAGACGACCATCTTCGTCTGCTCTTGCTTCAATCGCTGATATTGTTCAGTGCCCCGCTGCCGGCGTCGCTGCTTCAAAGCGATCTCCTGACGATCCGCAATCTTAAAAACCACCTGCACAGCGTCCAAGACTTCTTCCAAACGCCGCGCAGCTTTCTCCTCAGGGATATCCTGTGGAGCGGCATACTCCGCTACGTGGATTTTCTCCTCATAAATATCTATCGCCACTGCATACTCTGGAATATCCGCGTCATAGACTCGGTAACAGGTCACCCCTTCTCGCTGACGCCAAGATTTTAGGTGTCGCTGGTTTTTACGGATTCGATTCGCAACAGCTTGGGCCCCCTCCGACAACGCCGCAGGCGCAGCCTTGCTGCCCTTAGCAGATTCCGCAACCGGTTCGCGAAGCGCTCTCAGCTCATTGTCGGTCGTTAGTGAAAATTGCAAACAATGCAGCTCAAGTCGCCCATTTTGAAAGCGATGACGCTTGTACGCACGCAAGCCAATGGCTTTACCCAAGGACACATCCGAGGTCAGTACCGCAGCAGACCAATCCGTGAACTCTCTGCTGATCACTTCTCCGATAGAATGATAAAGATGTCGAAGACTTGAGGTATCACCCATCCGTTCACCCCAAGGTGGATTCATGACCAACAACCCATTAACCATGTCTCGGTGAGTTGGGCGAGTCAGGGCCGACAAACTCTTGCAGCGAACACGCACCGCACTCTCTAGTCCCAAGCGCACGATGTTGTCGGTCGCACGCCTTACGGCTGAGATATCAGCATCATAACCACGGATCTCCACCTCCGAAGACGTTGACTTTGTACTTTGCTCAATTGCATCAGCCCGGACCGCCTGCCACTGAGCCTCGTCATGACCGAGCCAGCCCTGAAATCCGAACCGCTCGCGCAGTAATCCGGGCGCGCGGTTAAGCGCCATGAGTGCGCCTTCGAGTAACAAGGTGGCGGAACCGCACATGGGGTCAATCAATGCCTCTCCACGACGGCTGCGCGCAGGCCAGTCAGCCGCCCACAATGCAGCGGCGGCGATATTTTCTTTGAGTGGTGCAAGCCCACCATCGAGTCGGTAACCCCGCTGATGCAAACTGTCACCAGATAGATCGAGCCCTACCGTCAACTGTCCTTTTGCCAACTTTGCTGTCACGCGAACGTCCGGCTCCCGAAGATCAACAGAGGGCCGACTTCGTCCCGCTTGGCGATAGCGATCGACAATCGCGTCCTTGACTTTTTGAGCGCCAAATTGGGCATTACGAATAGCGTCAGAGCGACCAGAGAAATCGACCATGAGCGAGCCGGTTTCCCGAATGTGAGCGCCCCAATCGAGCCCTATGACCGCCTCATAAATGTCGTCGGTAGAACGCACACCAAAGGTACCTAACTGAAGGATGACCCGGTTCGCCAATCGGCTCCACAGGCATACTCGGTAGGCCAACGCCAATGTGCCGGTAAAAGACACCCCCACCGGTCTCTCGACCACCTCCTCTGCGCCAAGGCTCAATAACTCTTGCGCTAAATACACACCAACGCCGGCTGGAGAGGTCGCGAGATACTGCTGTTTCATCATCTTTCTAAGCCCTGCTCTGCAGCAAATATATCGCGCAGTAAACGCCGCCAGGTTTCATATTGAACATCCAGCGTGCCCTCGAGCGTGACAACGCGATCAGCGGTCTTCATCACACTGGGTTGCGTCTCTCCGTCTAGCGCCTTTGCCAACTCAAACCAAGCCTGCTCCTGCATTCGATACGAACGATACGCGGCATACTCAGCCTGCATCCGTGCGTACCGGCTATCATCTGAGCGATCACCGCGCGCGCTGACCCGCTCCTCATAAGCGTCCAACCAATAGGCCTGCTCCCGTCCCGCATCGCGCCATAACCCATAGGTTTCTCCGGCTCGCTCCCACAGCTCAACATATTGCTCGTCAACCGTGTCACAAAATAGGTACTCCTGGTTCCGGATCCGATCCACCCTTCGCATCATCGGATCGTTGTCTGCCGGTAATCTTTGTAGCACCCATCTACCCTCTACCTGCACTGCCAACCCGGCAAAAGCCTCAGGCGCCAGCTGCTGCGCGTATCGCACCTCAGCGAGGGAGCGCAACGCGCTTCGCTCGCGCGGCGTTTGCTGCTGCCACCATTGCAACAACCGATTACTGATGGCGTTAAATACGTCCGCGAAACCCTCGCCCGCAAAGGTCTCTCGATGTCCGATCAAATGGTCGAACAGAACCGCTCCCGACGCCTCTATGGCGCTCACCTGCAATACTAAATCTCGACCGTCGGACGCTACAATTTGACTGCGAATATTGACCGGGACCAGCGCTGACGCCGCCGGCACCATTCGCACAACGCCCCACTGATTACTTTCTACTAAGACATCTCGTAACTGACCTGCCAGTAACTTAGACTCGAGGCGCCGCACTGCAGCCGCCGGACTGTCATCCAGCGCATCCACACCCGGATCAAAGAGCACTACCCCCACATCGAGCGCAGGAGAGCTCGGCTGATCGGCGATGACGAGCGACTCGCCCTCCCAAGGGATCTCCATCGGCTGGTGATACTGTGTTTTAGCAGTGATAGCCTCAGCGTCGGGCTGTATTGCGCATCCGCCGCCCCACAAGAGCATTAAAACAAGTGCACACAGGCGCATCATAACGACGCATCCAAGGGAGCAGACTCGGTGCTACAGACACGCCCCCGAGACAACGTATTGATACAGTGATATCCCCGATTGCCCGGTTCGAAACGAGCAAAAATGCGACTCACCTCAAAATCTCTGTTTGTGCCGCGAGTGCCGAGCCTTGTCCGTTGGGCGAGCGACGCGCCGTCGGCAGAACGAATAAATCGATGTCGTATCGACAATCCCTCCGGTAAATCAATGGCAAAATGCAGCTGCTGGCCATCCCACCAGCAGGTTTCACGTCCTAATTGCGTGACAGAAGTCTGACCATCGCTAATGTCACATACCAAGGCAAAACTATTCTCACGATCAATGCGAACAACAGCGACGTCCTGGTGTATCTCGAGGAGATCTGAGGCCGTGACCAACTCCGCCATTTTCGCCAGCGCCAGAATCGCATCAACGTCGCCGATTGGCGGCCCCTGATAAGTCACCCCTTTCTCTGCTGCATCACGCTGACGCTGCGCTTGGCGCTGGATATCACGAAAGGTGCTGTTGAGCTGTGTTTGAACGCTATCGCTGCGGGCATAATCAACTTCCCAATGCCCTGAAAAATCCATGACCGGCGTGTCCGCCAACCGCTGCTGCGGAGGTGACGAGTTTGTCCCGCAACCAGATAACCCCAGCAGCACGCAGCTTGTCAGCACAGCGCACGTCATCGATCGCTGCCAGCGACCCCCACTACCCCGCATGATGCACAGCACTCCCCGCAAACCAAACCCTACTCGACACCAGTAGACTCATGCCATGACTACCGCCACGATGCAATCACGCCGAGTCAACATGGGTTCCCGTCCGAAAAATAACGCTTTAACGAATGACATTAAGTGTGTCGAGCACTGCCCCACATATTGAAAGCGGCTATCCGCGGCGTCCCTGGCAGGTACATCTCATCTAACTGCTCTAAGGCGAAGCCAGCATTTTTGATCCATTCCACAATAGGACGATTCACATTACAGCCGCCCAAAACTCGCCGCCACAGTGGATTAATGCGTTGCTGCCAGCGTGCCACACCGGGATCCGGCGCCTTGCCATGCTCGCAAAACACCAAGCTGCCGCCGGGCTTCAAGACACGCCGCATCTCTGCTAGTGCGGCATGGGCATCTGGAATGGTGCACAAGCTATAGGTCATCAGTACGGTGTCGAACTGCGCATCAGGCAACGGCATCTTTTCTGCCGAACCCTCGACAAACTCCAACGGCACGCCAACCTGCGCCGCCCGAGTAGCGGCTAGGCGCCAACTGGTCTGGCAGGGATCTATCCCCACGATTGACTCGACACGCTGCGAATCATAGTAAGGCAGGTTATGCCCAGCCCCGACGCCAATCTCGAGTACGTTACCCCGTGCCTGGGGCACCACTTTTGCGCGTTGCTTGAGAATCGGCTTTGTGCCGCAAGCGCAGGTCACCAGTCTAGGGACAATTTTGTCGTTATAAAAACCCATCTATCACCCGCTCTGTTGCCAAGGGCTATCAGTGTAAACAGACTCAACGTCGTCAGCGACGCTTTTCATACCTTTGCGACGACTTCACGGCTCAGACTGTTCCGCAGCCCCATGGGAACCCCGGGCAGCATCGGCATGCATTTCCAGTGTCGCCTGAATCGCCGCCTCCTGCTGAGCCAGGTTAATAGGTCGTTCATTTTCTGGATAAGCCTCAGGATCAAGCCGTCGCATCTCGTCCTCAATCCAAGATTCCACCTTCGCCATCAACTCACCCGGACTTTCCCCGGGGTCAGGGGCTATTGGCGCGCCCAGCGAAACTCGTATCGTTCCTGGGACAAATGTGAAGCTTTTACGTGGCCAACACCGAGCAGAGGCCACCGCAATGGGCACAATACTAGCGCCAGTCGCGATTGCCAGGCGCGCGGCGCCCGTTTTGTAGGTGCCCTGCTCACCTCTCTCGGATCGCGTTCCCTCGGGAAACATGATGACCCACTTGCCGCGATCCATCAGTCGCTCGCCCATTGATGCGACTTTATCCCAGGCTCCGCCCCGCGCAGAGCGGTCAATATGAATCATGTTGAGACACGCCATCGCCCACCCAAAAAAGGGAATGAAGAGGAGCTCTCGCTTGAATACATAAGCGAGCGGATGCGGCATTCGACTGGCAAAGAAAAAGGTTTCCCAGGTGGACTGATGCTTGGGGCACAGAATAATCCTGCTATTGTCAGCCTTTTGCGGAAGATGATGCTCACCTTCCACTTCATACTGAACCCGACCGACTAATCGTGCCGCCGCTATCGCTCCCCGTAACCAGGGACGTGCCAGGTACCACCATCGCGTATCCGGATCAATAAATGGGGTCGTCAGAATGATCAACGACGCCATAGGAATAACGGTAACCGCCATCCATAAAAAGACGATGATGGAACGCAGAGGCCGCATCATCCAATCTCTAATGACGACCTATTAGCGGTACTCATAGCCCTTCGCATCAATCCGAGACACTCCCCTACCACCTTCATGAGGGTGGCATTAAACCAGAAACAGCGCCGTCTGGCGCCGCCTATTCACTTTCGCACACAGTGCGCCCAGCTTATAATACCCCCAGTGGAGAAACCCAATTGAAGAAGCCGCCCTCTAAACAAGAACTGCGACGTCGTCTCTCTCAGCAGACGGCCGCGTTCCTGTCTTCGGGGGGCAGCATTCAGGAATTAGCGCGAGGCGAGAGCGCCTATGAGCGCAACGAAATGCCACCTCCCGCGCCACTGTTTACCGACGCAAAGGTCTCTAGAACACCGTTGAATGATGTCGTCGCCGCACTCGATGCTCGGCGCGCAACGAAGCGCCCGCAGAGCAAAGCGGCGCGCCGAAGACCGCCGCGTCAACGCAAACAAGTGGTGTATGACGACTTTGGCGAACCGCTGCGCGTTGTGTGGGTAGAGGAACCCTAAACACCTTTCAGATCGTCAGATTCACACGGGCAGATGAACTGAGGCGACGGCACAGCCGTAAGCTCATTGATTCAATCACGGTGACCACGATGATTTCCTTGGAAGAAGTAATTGAAGTTGAACGCCCAGTTGAGGCTTGCTTTCGGTACGTGGCCGATTTTCGCACCACTGTCGAATGGGACGCGACGGCGCTTTGCGCCACGAAGAGTACGGACGAACCCGTTGGGCTGGGCAGTGAGTTTTCGCTCGTATGCCGGGCCGGCCCGACGACGATATCGATCCAGTACACCATCGTGGAGTACACCCCCTGGCAATCGATAGTGCTCGAGGGCAAAAGTCGTTGGTTCACTGTACGAGATGTCATCAGCTTCGAAGCCCGAGAAGGCAACGGCACAAAAATCAGCTATCGAGCCGACTTTACCTACCATTACGGTTTACGCACGCTCGCCCGAACAACCGAAGCCAATATGCGAAAAATGGGTCGCAAAAGCCTCTTGGGTCTCAGGCAAGCGCTACAGGATAACAATGCATCACCCGCTGTAAGCCTCGATACGGCAAAACGAGACCGAAACCTGTTAACCGCCCTAGCGTGTTTTACGAAGGCAGGATATCGGAGGGGTCGCCGCGGCTGGGCACCGATGAGTACCGACATGACGGGTAAGCATGTGGTACTCACGGGCGCCAGTGCAGGCCTAGGGTTCGAAACCGCCGTGGCGCTTCTTGAGGCTGGGGCCTCGCTCACTCTTGTTATCCGTGACCCCGATAAAGTCACGACGATGCAAGCAGCGTTGCACGACAGGACTGGCCGACAAGCCGATCAGGTGGAGCTTGCAGATCTCAGCCTACTGAGTCAGGTCAATGCGCTCAGCGAGCGCCTGCTGCGCGCCAATAGGCCCATTGATGTGTTAATCAATAACGCTGGCGCCTTGTTCAACGATTACGATCAGACATCAGAAGGCATTGAGAGGAGCACCGCGTTGCTGCTGCTGTCACCGTGGCGCCTGACCGAAGCACTGCATCCCCTGTTAGCGGGTCACGATGCCCCGGCTCGGGTTATCAATGTCGTTTCAGGGGGGATGTATACACAGAAGCTTGAGTGTGAATCATTGGTAATGTCAGAAAATGACTATCGCGGCTCCATCGCCTATGCCCGTGCGAAGCGCGCGCTGACGGTGCTCACTGAATTATGGTCGGCGCAATGGCAAGACGACGATATTGTGGTCAATGCGATGCATCCTGGCTGGGCAGACACGCCCGGCGTGCAAGGTGCACTGCCGGGCTTCCGGCGCCTCACGCATCGGGTTCTGCGGTCTTCGCAGGAAGGTGCGGACACCATCGTCTGGCTAGCACGCGCTCGTGAGGCCGATAAAATAAGCGGGCAGCTGTTTCTTGATCGAGAGCCACGCACTACGCACCTGCGCCAGCGCACACGCGAAACCGCACAGGAGAGAGCCGCATTACAACCCTGGTTGAGAGAGGCCTACGCAGCGCTAGATTTCTGAGACAGCACTTGAGGGAAGGCGCAGGGGGCGTTACCTTCATCGCTCGACCACTGATAGGCATGACGCCATGAATCACTCACTCGAGCCCTTCACACCCCGCTTTGATGACGACGCTGTTCACGACGCACAAAAACGGTTGGCGCAGACGCGCTACCCTGAAGCCGAGACCGTTGAGGACTGGCAGCAAGGCGTACCCCTTAGCTATTGCCAAGAGCTCGTGCGCTATTGGCAAGACGAATACGATTGGCAGAGAGTGCCCAATCAGCTCTCGCAATACGAAAACTGGATGACTGAGCTCGATGGCGTCAGCATTCACGTCATTCATGTTCGCAGCCCACATACCAACGCCAAACCGCTACTCATGACCCATGGATGGCCGGGGTCGGTGCTAGAGTTTCTCGACATTATTGGGCCCCTGACCGACCCAACACAGTGGGGCGGTGAGGCAGACGACGCCTTCCATCTTATTATGCCCAGCCTGCCTGGATTTGGTTTCTCGGCTAAGCCGACCGAAGCCGGTGTCGGCGTCGATCGCATTGCCAGCATGTGGGACACCCTGATGCAGCGCCTTGGCTACGAACAGTATGTGGCTCAGGGCGGTGACTGGGGATCCTTGGTTACCCACGCCCTGCTGCTGAATGAAGGATCACACTGCCAAGCCGGACACGTGAACTTGCCGCTGGTACTGCCCGATGACGAGACGCTCTCTTCAACGGACCCCGGCGAGCAAGCCACCATGGCGGCCGCACTTAACTATCAGGCACATGAAGCCGGGTATTCGAATCAACAAAGTACGAGGCCACAAACATTAGCCTACGCATTAGCAGACTCCCCTGCCGGCCAAATGGCATGGATCATCGAAAAGTACGCGCAGTGGACTGACTCCGTTCGGCACAACATCAGACACCCTGAGAACGCGATATCTCGAGATATCCTGCTAGATATCGTGACGCACTACTGGATGACCAACACCAGTGGCAGCAGTGCTCGGCTATATTGGGAGAGCTTTAAAACCCCCGACTATCGCGCCATTGAAGCCCCTCTGGGGATCTCGCTTTTTCCGAAAGAACTTTTTATCTGCACGGAGCGACTCGCCAAAACGCGGTACCAAAACCTCATCACTTTCAATAATCAGCATGCGGAGGGAGGCCATTTTGCGGCATTAGAGCAGCCGCAAGCCCTAGTGAACGACCTCCGAGAATGGCACACCGCCCTGCGATCAACCGGATACCGTTAACAGATGACAACACCTCTATCGGACAACGCCGATGCCGCGGATGATCCTTATTGGCGCGCGCGACATCAACTAGCATCGGCCGCACGCCAGTTGAACGAGAAATTAATCAGTACCGACATTCCCCCAGCGGAAGCGATGGCATTGAGTCATGAGCTATCCCGCTTCACCGAGACGCTGAATCGTTTTCCCCACGTTGGGGGTCTCATGGATATTGCGCGGCGGCGACCGACCGACGGCATGGATACGATCATGGGAGAGTTTGTTGCCATGGCCGGTCGAAGCCATCCATGCTCACCTGAGCTCAGCTGGCATGCTGAGCCCCAACAATTACGCGGCACTGTGACATTTGGTCAAGCCTTTGAAGGCCCGCCCGGGCATGTTCATGGTGGGTGGGTTGCGGGCGTGCTCGACCACCTAATGGGAATGACTCATGTACATATGGGGCAACCCGGCATGACCAGCGGATTAACCGTGCAGTATCTCAAGCCAACCCCGCTGAGACAGGTCATCACCATTAGCGCTGTCGCCGAGGCACTCAGTCAGCGACTGACCGAGGTCAAAGCTGAGATGCGATGCGGCGATAGCATCACAGCAACCGCCACCGCCACTTTTGTTCAGGTCGACCGTGCCACGTTCGGCATCGAGCCCGCCTGAAGCGCCAGCACCGCTTAAGCCGCTAGTTCCACTAGAGCCGCTTGTAAACGGTCGCGCCGGCTATGATTGTTCTGTCGACCTTGAGTGACCGAACGTCGGGCGCAGTCAATGGATTGCCAGAGAGCACCACCAAATCGGCATGCTTCCCCGGTTCAATTGAGCCGATAACATCATCCATAAAAACTTGCCAAGCCGCATCAATGGTCACAGCACGGAGCGCCGAGAGGCGATCGATACGCTGATCACGCCCAATTATCGCACCGCTAGTGCTCTTTCGTTCCACCTGACTCCAAACGGCCTGCAGCGGTAGCATCGGCGTGACAGGCGTATCAAGATGAGAGCTAAATCGGACACCCGCATCTAGAGCCCATCGAGCCGGACTCATATTGGCGGCGCGTTCGGGGCCCATAAATATCGCAGCGTGCCGATCACCCCAGTAATAAGTGTGCGCCGAGAAAAAACTGGGCGTTACGCCCAACTCAGCCATCCTTGCAATTTGGTCCATGCGGGTCATTTGGGCATGAATCATCAGGGGCCTGGCCTCTGGCCACGGATGCCGTTGCATTGCGTATTCAATGGCATCTAGTCCGTCCTCTATTGATGCATCGCCATTGCAATGAATGGCCACTTGAATGCGCCGCTCATAGAGTCCAGCTACTTGCTGAAACAGTTCCTCACGTGGCACCGACGGGTAGCCACGATAGTCAGCATCGCCTTTAAACGGCACATGGTAAGGCGCTGACAAATAGCCGGTGTAACCCTGAATACTGCCGTCCGCAATGATTTTGACCCTCGGGACCGAGACCTTAGCTCTTGCAAAGCCCGCTAGCGTCGCAGTGCCCGCTAGCAGTTGCTCCCCCACTTCTTCATACAGCGGGAACAATGCCACTCGCTGCGGAAACTGATTCGCCTGACTCAAGAGTCCCAGTAATGTTGCCACGCTGCCAGGCATCCCCCCTGCCGAAGCAGTTGTGACGCCCGCAGCGAGATATTCCTCTGCTGCCTGTGTAGTCATGCGCAAAGCATCCATCGCACTCAGGTCTAGGGTGTACTCCCACACTGCTCGCGCTGCGGTTTCCTCCAAGACACCATTAGGACGTCGACCGCCATCTGAATCTGGGTCTCTTACAATCACACCGCCCTCGGGATCGAGTGATTCAGCGTCGATCCCTAATATTGCTAGGCCGGCGCTATTAACGACGGCCAAGTGACCGGAAACATGAATGACCGCCACCGGACGATCAATCGCCACCTTATCGAGATCATCGCGAGTGGGGTGGCGTCGTTCAGCGAGCAATGTGTCGTCATAACCATGACCTACGATCCAGCCATCACTGCGCGTTTGCGCGAAGCGGGCTAAACGCGCCAACAACTGCGACAGATTGGTGACCTCACCAATGGGTGGGCTATTGAGATCTGCAGAAAAAACCGTCTGGCCAGATCCCGGAAAATGACCATGCGCATCAACAAACCCCGGCAGTACCGTGCGTCCTCTCAGGTCGACGACTACCGTGCGGTCATCTGCTAGCGCCAATATCGCCTCAGAGGAGCCAACAGACTCAATCAGCCCCTCGCGCAAACTCACGGCTTGGGCTACCGTCCCAGCCGCATCCATTGTGAGCACATGACCGTTGACATAAATCTCGTGCTCCGGCGCGGAAGGAGGCCGAGTGGCAATTGCTGCAAGCACCAAAATTCCGCCTATAAAAACTAACAATATCAATATACTTACACGCCAATTCATATGCACTCTCTAGTTATTAAATTGCAGTGGCTATGTCGCTCAGCGACGGAGCAGGGTCGTTAATAATGGGGTGGGGGCGGCTCAGGCGATCCGTCCGCTACCGCATCAAGTCGGGCACTGTGTTCACCTAATCGCTCGCGCAAAATATCCACAGTCCGCTCCAACTTCAAGATTGCTCGCTGCTGCTGCGACAATGCCTGATCCAGCGTCTGAACCGCATCTTCTAAAAAAGCGAGTTGCGCCTCTAACTGAGCGGTATTACTCATATCGGTTTCCATTACTGCGTTGCCTCAATGCTACTATAACTCCGTCACTGACTGACGGAGCAACCTCTTGGCTTCATCTAGCAATACCAGGTCGGTATACCGCACCGACGGGGGCAAACTGTGCCCACAGTGCCAGCGCCCTGTTACCGGCTGCGTGTGTCGAGCGAATCGTCCTGCATCAGTCGGTGATGGCATCGTCCGCATACGGCTCGAAAAAAAAGGGCGAGGCGGTAAATGGGTCACCGTCATCGAAGGCATTCCAGAGCATCCTGAGCGCTTAAAGATATTGTCTAAACAACTCAAACAGCAGTGCGGTGTTGGCGGCGGCGTGAAAGATCTCAACCTTGAAATACAAGGGGATCAGCGCATTCCCTGCCAGCAAAAGCTGCAAGCGTTGGGGTATGTCGTAAAGCTATCCGGCGGCTGAAGCGTTCATTTGCAACAACGTCTTTTGTCCTGTCTTCCGGGCTCCGTAGCGGGCCATTGCGGTGCCAGACAGCGCATCCTGCAAGCTAAGCCGCGAGGAATAATGACTTGCAAAAGTGCTGTCAATCTCATCAACGACGCGTTGCCGCATTCGAGCGACGCGATCAGGTCCCGCACGATTCATAAAGGGCGTCAGTAACCAACCACTGACGGACCATACCCAGCCGTAGCCGCGGGTTAATTCCGTCGCACTCATATCCAACTGTCCGTAAATGTAGGCCTGCTTAATCTCTTCCGAGCCATAACGGGACCACGGTCCACTTTGCGCAGCCGCAATCTCCATCGCCGTTAAAATGCGATTAACCAAACGACCGCCGCCTATCGCGTCAAAAGCTACAGTTGCTCCCGTCTCCGCAAGCGCCTCGATCAGCTCCTGCATGAACCGCTCCGACTCGGTATTCAACACCCACTCGGCACCCATGTCTCGTAACAACATAACTTGGGCCTCAGAGCGAACAATATTAACCAGAGGGATTTTATCCGCCTCGCAAAGCCGCACCAGCATCTGACCTAAATTGGAGGCCGCAGCGGTATGCACCAATGCACCATGTCCCTCCATGTCACGCGTTTCGAGGAAACCCAGCGCCGTCATGGGATTCACAAAGCACGACGCAGCCTGTTCAGCACTGATCGTATCGGGAAATGCGATGCATTGCGCCGCCGGTAAGCAGCGGTACGCCGCGTACATTTCACCACCAAACATCCCCACTCGCTGACCAAGCAATGCTTGCGCTTCCTCAGCGTCCCCCGCAGCAATCACCCGTCCACTCGCTTCATTACCAACTGCCATCCAATGCCCAACGCGTGGCGCCATTGCCCGCATGGCCGCTGCGGGCACGTCTAGCAATAACGCTGGCTGGCCATTCCGCTCCACTTCTCGCACGCTCGACAGGTCTGCCGCACCAAACATTAAGCCCAAATCAGAGGGATTAATGGGCGCTGCCTCAACCGCCACCACCACCTCATCTGGCTGGGGGTCGGGAATCGTAATTTCTACTAACGCACACTCCACGGTGGCATTTTCATGAACACAGGATTGCATCTGTAGTGCCTTCATTACCTACTCCTCGAGAGAAACATATCAATCAATATTGCGCCGCACGTTCAGAGGCGGATAACAAAGACGTGGCCACCCCGCTGCGAGTGCGATAAATGACAGTGTAAGCAAGGACCGCTTGCACATACTCACGGGTCTCGCCAAATGGCAATGAATCCACCCACTGATCAATTGGCAGCGCGCCAGAAGACCAGCGCCTAACGCGGCTGGGGCCTGCGTTATAGGCGGCTAACGCCTTCACTCGATTGCGCTCATAGCGCTGCATGAGTTCGCTATAGTAAGTCGCACCTAGCGTGATGTTCGTATCGGGTTGATACAATGATTCGTCGCCGCGATAGCGAAAATGCTGCTTTGCGGCCATGCTGCGAGCCGTTGATGGCATAACCTGCATCAGCCCCCTGGCTCCCACTTCGGAGCGCGCGAGCGGATACAACCCACTCTCGCGTCGGGCAATGGCAATCAGCTCGTAGGCGTCAATCTGCTGGGTTGCGCCAATGCGTTGAAACTCGCCCCAGTGAACAGCGGGAAACCGTAGATCAAGTCGATCCCAAATCGCTCCAGAGTTGGCGGCGTCTATTGCGAGGTCGAACCAGCCTTGCTCGATGGCGATATCGCCTAAGCGCTCGCGATCGGTCGTCGAGACCTGATTGAGCGTGTGGCGCCACTGCTCTTTAGCCAGCCTCTGCTGATTTAACGCCAATAGCTCCTGCGCCCTTCCTATTCCCAACCAAATGGCTTGGCTCTGCGGCCTATCGGATGCCGGCGGCGTGCGCTCACTGAGCTGATAAGAAACGCCCACATAATCTGCCGCTAAAAACCCATGAAAGCTTCTACTTTGCGCAAGCTCCTGCCAATTGTCTGCTGTTAACCCCAAGCCCAACTGATCACGGCTGCGTGCGTCCCAGTAACGCCATCGATCTTGGTCACGCACCGACTCAGACAGCCAGCCCAAGCCGCGCTGCATAGCAGACCACTCACTCTGCGCAATCTGCTTGCGTAACCAAATGAGTGTTAACTCGTCATCACGCAGTCGCTCTATTTGTGTATCGACCCAGCGCTTAGGCGCAGGTGCTCGCTCGGCGAAAAGGCTGTGACGCACAATCGAGCCTCTCATCAGGTCAGACTGATCAACGCTTAAACGGTGGTTATGAGCTAATGCCGTCATGGCTTGATAGGCCCTACTGGGGCTCAGCTGAGCCAAACGGACGACGCCATAGGCCACGATATCGCCATGCCGTTCCGTGTCTTGGTAGTGCCGGCCCTCCACACGCGAGGGCCGCCGATACACGGCACCCAGCTCATCCAGATCCCGCTGCAATGGCTCGCTGGCGAAACGCTTCAGATAACGAATGAGGTGTCCATTCTTCGCCTCAAAGGCTTTGAGCGCGCGCGACCAAATCAGTGCATCGTCTGGCCCACCGGCCGCCATCCACCGATCAAATAACGCATCACAGGCATCATCTTGTGAAAAGCCGACGTTCCAAAGATTCGCAGCACCTTCATAGGCCTTTGCCTGCTCACCAGTGGCTAACTGCGCGCGATAGTAGTGACACTGCAGTTCCACCATCGCAGGTGGCCCGTCCAATACACCTAAAAAAGCGCGCCAACGACGATCTTGGGCCTTGTGTCGCAGGTACGCGACCAAGAATCGACTCGCAAGCGGCGTACCCTGCGCCCGAGCAATAAAGGTCTGGGCCTCCGCAGGCGTCATATCATGGAGGCGTCCCAAATTGGTTGAAAAGTCGAGATCAATCCCAAGCGGATAGTCTGCTAAGGCCGATCGTATTTCGCGATAGCGATTTCCTGCCCCTGAATCAAGCTCTGCCAGCGCCTCCTCATAGAGCGCCCGCTCATCCGACCACTGATTTAGCGAGGGTATTGGCGATGCGTCACTGCTTGCCGCAGTCGAGCAGCACAGCCAACACAGACAGGCTGTCCTGCTCAGGAAGCGAAACACCCCCAAAACCCTCAAAATGATCCTGTGATACAACCTGAACACCCTATAAAAAATGCAATACTAGTCTCTGCTTTTCAAACACAAAGCGTTAGGATTTCGATCCTCCGAGCGCTGGACGCCTATCCATGGAACCGACAACCGTTAAATTAACAGAATATAGCCATGGTGCGGGCTGTGGTTGCAAAATTGCGCCCGACGTACTGTCAAAGATTCTTGCTGGAGAGCCCTCCGAGCAGGTGCGCGCTGCCTTTCCCGAGTTGCTGGTGGGTCACCATTCTCGAGATGATGCGGCCGCTGTTGAACTGCCCGACGGTGAGGTCATTTTGTCGACAACCGACTTCTTTATGCCCGTAGTTGACGACCCCTACGACTTTGGTCGGATCGCTGCAACCAATGCCATCTCCGATATCTATGCCATGGGGGGCAGACCATTGGTAGCTGTCGCCATTCTCGGCTGGCCAGTTAATGTCTTAGACCCCGCTATCGCGAATCTTGTCATTCGCGGCGGCCGGGATGTTTGTAGCGCGCTGGGCTTCCCGCTGGCAGGCGGACATAGTATTGATGCGCCTGAACCCATTTTTGGCTTAGCGGTGACCGGGATCGTATCTCCCCAGCATCTCAAACGTAACAGCGCGGCAAAGGCTGGCGACTGCCTACTGTTAACCAAGCCTATCGGTATTGGTATACATACCACCGCCGAAAAACAACGCCAGTTACAGGCCGAGCATCAAGGGCTCGCTACGGAGGTGATGTGCCAAGCCAATACGATCGGCGCAAGGCTCTCCGAAATGAGCGCCGTCCATGCCATCACAGATGTCACAGGCTTTGGCCTGGCGGGCCATCTACTCGAAATGTGCAATGGCGCCGGGCTGGATGCCACGCTGAACCTCGGCCGCATTCCTGAATTACCGGCGCTCGATGACTATATCGCCAAGGGATGCGTGCCAGGCGGAACCGAGCGAAATCACACCGCTTATGGCGCTGCACTGCCCGAGCTGACACACAGAGACAAAGCCATATTGTGCGACCCACAAACCAGCGGGGGATTACTCATTGCCGTCGCCGAAGCGTCTCTGCATGAAGTGCAGGCAGTACTTCATCAAAACGGCTTACCTCAAGAGGTCATTGGCTTACTCGGCGATCAATCTGGCCCGACATCACAAATCATACTGCCCTCAGCGTGATGGACGAGATCGACGACCTCGAATCACTTTTTCTCCATGATATACCGTTGATTGATGCGCGGGCGCCGGTCGAGTTTATTCAAGGCAGTCTACCCCTCGCCGTAAATCTACCCCTCATGATAGATGATGAGCGAGAAGCGGTGGGGATACGCTATCAACAAGAGGGACAAGAGGCTGCCATCCGGCTTGGACATGAACTCGTCAACGGAGCGTTGAAAGCTGAACGCCTGGAGCAGTGGATCCGTTTCACGCAGCAACATCCCGACGGCGCCCTGTTTTGTTTCCGTGGCGGCTTACGATCAGAGATCGCACAACGCTGGCTCAAAGAACAGGGGATACGCTATCCGCGCATTCGCGGAGGTTACAAAGCGATGCGGCGCTGGCTCATGGATGCGGTGGAAAAGACCTGCACTGACACCCCCCTATTACTCTTGGGCGGAAAAACAGGCTCAGCAAAAACCCGCGTTCTCAACGAAGGACTCGCGGGAAACCCTATCAAGGGGAGCATCGACCTAGAGGGCCTAGCCAACCATCGCGGATCAGCATTTGGCAAACGCGCCACTGCGCAGCCAACCCAAATTAGCTTCGAGCTCGCGGTGGGCATCGAAATGGCAAAACGTTACACCGAGGATCCATCGCGCCTTATTGTGGAAGACGAAGGCCGACTCATTGGACGCTGCGCCCTCCCTCTGCCGCTACAAGCAGCACGCCATCATGCTAACTGGATCCAGCTCGAGGTCCCTCTGGAAGATCGAGTTCAGCACTCTTACGATAATTATATCCTCAGTAATCTTGAGGAATTGTTGGCCCTATCAGCTGACTGGGACAGCGCTTTCACTGAATTCGAGCTGGGGCTACTTGACGCACTCAGCCGTATTCAAAAGCGTCTTGGTGACGCGCGATACACCGCGCTACATGCGGATCTGACCGCCGCGCTCAGTAGTCATCGTCTGGGCGATCCTGAGCCACATAAAAAATGGATCGAAACGCTACTGACGCAATACTACGACCCTATGTATAACTATCAGATGGCAAAGAGAACGCAGGCGCCCCTCTTTCGTGGCGATGAGTCAGAGGTGATCAGCTACCTCACAGCCTAGTGATTGTTTATCGAGTCCGACAGCCAACAATTGAACGCTAGATCCCAATCCTCCCGCATTGAACCAAGCCATCAAGCCATAGAATAGACCCGCCCCATATTTGAGGTAGAATCGGCGCGCCACTCCCTGTAGTTAAACAGGATATAACTACCGCCTCCTAAGCGGTGATTCCAGGTTCGAGTCCTGGCGGGGAGGCCAATAAGATCCAAACGCGCGCGAAACAGGAATCAACAAAAGACCCGAGCAAACAATAGATT
>JBDQJL010000007.1:0-107000 GCA_040263855.1 Luminiphilus sp.
ACCGCGGGGACGCCATAATGGTCTCGTAAATTACTAATGTGGCGATCAAGGTTCGCCAGACCAGCCTGCAGCGCCGACAGGTTTTCATCTGTCAGATTTTCTCTGGCAACACCACCGTGGAATTTAAGCGCCCGAATCGTCGCCACCAAGACACCTGCCGAGGGACGGATACCCGCCGATCGACATTTGATGTCAATAAACTTTTCAGCCCCCAGGTCAGCACCAAATCCCGCCTCGGTGACAACATAATCGGCCAGACGCAGCCCCGCCATGGTGGCGATCACGGTGTTGCAACCGTGTGCAATGTTGGCAAAAGGCCCTCCGTGAACAAAGGCTGGCGTGCCCTCCAGGGTTTGCACTAAGTTCGGCGACAGCGCGTCTTTCAGAATCGCGGTCAGCGCGCCTGCTGCCTTGAGATCTTGTGCCGTAATCGGCTCACGCTCGCGTGTGTAGCCGACAACAATGCGACCTAATCGTTCTTTCAGGTCATCGAGGTCTGTCGCTAAGCAAAAGATCGCCATGATTTCGGAAGCCACCACAATGTCAAAACCATCCTGTCGAGGGTAGCCGTTGCCCGGTCCGCCCAGTGAGACGGTAATGTCTCGCAGCGCTCGATCATTCATGTCGAGCACCCGCTTCCACGTGACCCGGCGAACATCAATACCCAACGCGTTGCCGTGGTGCACATGATTGTCGAGTAGCGCGGCCAAGAGATTATTCGCCACCCCAATTGCATGCAGATCGCCGTTAAAGTGAAGGTTAATGTCCTCCATCGGAATCACCTGCGCATAGCCACCGCCCGCTGCGCCGCCTTTCATGCCAAAGACGGGACCGAGGGAGGGCTCGCGCAAGCAGATGACAGCGTCTTTACCAATGTGACGTAACGCATCGCCCAACCCCACAGTGGTGGTGGTTTTGCCCTCACCAGCCGGCGTCGGGCTGACCGCGGTCACGAGAATCATACGAGCGCTCTGGCGCACCGGCTGCTCGAGCAGCCAATTTAAATTCACCTTGCCTTTTATCCGGCCATAAGGATCGAGCGCCTCATCGGGTATCTGCAGCTTATCCGCGATCTGCGTAATAGGTTGAGGCGTTGCCGCCTGAGCGATTTCAATATCCGATGCCATGTGCGTTTGCTCCAGTGGAGTGGTTCGTTGTTTAGGACTATTTTAATTGACTTGGATTAGCGATTCGGCGAGATCGCAGCGCTGTTAATGCCGTGCAGTCGTTCTCGGTGACCCCCATCAAAAAAACGCGCTTCATTGCAACGGGGCCGGCTAAAAACTGACGACCAGATCTCTCAGGATGACGATGCTGCTTGATCATTATTCACCTCCGCCACCGAGACATCACGAGTGCGTCTCGCCGCGATGAGCACCAAGCACCCTTATCAAATTTGTCTCGGCGGGCCCGCCGACTCCTCACCCTCAGCGGGCGCCATTATTGTGACATTCTCAAGGCATGGCAAACGCAAAAAAGCGCAAAATCACCCCCCCATAAAAAGTGTCGTTTTTTGATGCGCCCATGTCGCTCCAGAGCCCATTCATTTGGCATTTTTTGGTTTATTTCGACACGCATCCTCTAATCTGAAAACGAACACTCATAAGGGGAAGTTGGGTGAACGGGGCGGAGCGTCGGTGACTGCTTCTCACACTGCCTTTTGCGCGTCTGCCTGCCCCGCAGGCGGCTTTGCAAATTCGGAGTAATCACGCACTCAGCGGGTGATCATCGAGCCCTCAATATTCATCCAAATAGTCGCACCGTCACTGGGAAAAGGTAGATTGGGCATTCATCAGTGATTCATTGCGCAACTGTCACTAAATGCTATTGCCACAGAGCGCCAGTTCTGTAGTGTGATCTGGGTCCGCCGCGGCGGCGCTCCCCATGACCTAAAGCAGAGGCTCTGGCATCCGAATATCGCGCCCGCTAAAGAAACCATTTACGGAGATTTCCATATGATCAAGTCGCTCTTTACTCTTGCACTGGGTCTCAGCATTGCACTGACTGTTGCGTGCTCACCTAAAACGGAAGAGGCCTCGGCGCCGCCGACAGCCGCTGCTGATGACGGGGCCAATCTTGCTGCTCTTCACGCCGACGACACGGGTGATAAGCTTCCAGTGACGCTCGAGAACTATGAGGTCGCAGAGAGCGACTTGGCGTTCTACAACGTGACTAAGCTCACTGGGATGAACACCTTCTTTCACTTCCCTACCGGCGCGTTTGATCTCGACAATCAAACCGTTGTGAGAATGAATCGAGACACTTACTACAGCGCCGCCGTCATCGACACAACACAGGGTGCCTCCATCACCATCCCAGAGACCAATGGCCGCTATCTGTCAGTCATGGTGGTCCAGAATGACCACTACATTGATGACGTATTTCTCGCGCCGGGCACCCATGAGATTACCAGTGAAACGGAGTTTGCGATGGTAGCGATGCGCATTCGCGCCAATCAAAGCGACCCTGACGATGATGCGGCGATCGCCGCACTGCGCGCCGGCGTCAAGTTGGAAGTGGGCGGCAATAGCTCCCACGTGAGGCCCAATTACGACATGGAGCAGTTGGTCGCGTTGCGCGATGAGCAAACGGCTGAGGGAACCAAACTGGGCACCCTGATGGGCATGCAGGGCGCGCATGGCACGATCGTGCCCAAGATGCACATCTATGGCACTGCCATTGGCTGGGGTCTTTTACCCGATGCACAGGCGCAGTACTTGGGCTCTCCCAAGTTCAGCAACGACGGCTGCTACATGGCCTCTTACTCCGCCCCACCTTTTAACGACCCTGGATTTTTCTCGATCACCATTTATGACGCAGACGGTTGGATCTACAGCGAAGACGGCATTCTGAATGAGTTCAATATGAACTTGAACGAAGATGGCTCGTTTGATGCTCACTTCGGCGATTGTGGCGACGTCGACAACCATCTGCCAACCGTTGAGGGCTGGAACTACATTCTTCGTATTTATGAGCCCAAACTGGAAGAACTACAGGACTTCCGGCTCCCCGAGATGAAAAAGATCAGCTGATCATCGCGACTGAGTGCGGGGGCACCACGGAAAGTGCCCCCGCGCGGTCTTTTTAAGCACGGGCGTATCGGCTAATCTTCAACCCTCGAAAAGCCGTGCCGTGGCGCACGAAAGAACGCTCAGGGGGCGACACCATGACACAGAATTGGGATCTGCTGATTCAAGGCGCCAAGGTATTCGATGGCAGCGGCGCCCTGCCTCGCATTCAGGACGTGGCAGTGCGCGATGGTAAAGTTGCGGCGCGGGGCGACGACCTGCCTGTCAGTGCCGCGGCACAGGTGATCGACGGAAGCCGTCAATGGTTACTCCCGGGCATGCTCGATATCCACACCCACCTGGACCTCGAAGTCGACGTAGAGCCCGCGCTGCCAGAGGTAGTGCGCCACGGCACTACCACGGTACTGGTTGGCAACTGCAGTCTCGGCACCAGTTTCGGCACGCAGCAATCTGGTGAGCAGGAACCCATTGTGGATTGCTTCACCCGCGTAGAGAACATCCCCAAAGCCGTATTGCGCAAAGTGGCTGAGAAAATCACCTGGGACAATACCGGCGACTACATGGACCACTTTGCTAACATGCCATTGGGCCCGAACATCGCCGCCTTTGTGCCCCACTCGATGTTGCGCGTCGAGGTCATGGGACTAGAGGCCAGTGTGAGCCGCAAGCCGACCGAGGCAGAGCTTTGCAAGATGGAGGCGCTGCTGGAAGCCGCAATGCAACAGGGCTATATGGGTTTAAGCACCGATGGCCTGCCCTTCCACTACCTGTCGAACGACCCCAACACTCAGAAACGTATCCCTACCCAGTTTGCCAGTTTTGGTGAACTCAAACGCCTATTAAAAATAGTGCGCAAACACGATCGCGTATGGCAGACCACACCGATCATCGAGAACCGGCTGATGGCGCTCTTCTATTTTACGCTTACCAGCGGGCGTCTTTTTGGTAAACCACTGAAGACCTCGGCACTGTCGGCAATGGAGATGACCGCCGCACCCAAAACCGCCAAGCTCTTTTTAAACGTGGCACGACTGCTTAATACTTGGCTCTTCAAAGGTAAGCTGCACTTTCAAGCGCTGGGCACTAACTTCCGCGTGTGGTCTGACGGCATCGTGAGCCCGCTGTTTGAAGAGATGACATCGACCGCGCAACTGATTGCCAAGGAGTATGACGACCGCGAAGGCCGCATGGCGCTCTTGAACGACCCAGAGTGGGTCGAGCTCTACCGCAAGGAGTGGATGCATGGGCGCACAGGGGGCGACTTTGCCAGTTGGAAAACGAAAAAAGGCTTCCCCGATTCGCTGGTGATTCGCGACGGCAGTATGCTGATTTTTGACGGCGCGCCGGTCGCTGACTGGGACGGCGAATCGATGGCAGATGTGATGGCCCGCGTGGCGCGATACCATGGCGGCGACGCCGCTGCAGCACGATCTGACGGCGAGCGTGAAGCTTTCGATTTATTCCCGACAGCCCTCCGTGACGACGCCGACTTTATGCTTCACATGATGCGCACCTACGACAAAAGTTTCCGCTTTTATGCCGACATCGCCAACAAGGACAACACCGCCACACTGGGCTTTTTGCTCGACGATCAGGCCCTACCCGGATTCAATGATTCGGGCGCGCACATTACCAACATGGCATTTTTTGATTCCAACCTGATGTCGTTGAAGCTCGCCAAAGAACGAGACGAGGCCACCGTGGCACGCATGGTGAAGCGCCTGACCTCCGAACCCGCCGAGATCTTTGGTTTGGACGTAGGTTCATTGGAAATTGGCGCGCAAGCCGACATGGTGCTGATTAACCCCGAGGCGCTCGACGGCTGGAACCCCGACCAAACCCGCAAGCTCGAGTACCGCGAGATCTTTGGTCACGAACAGATGGTGAATCGGCCTGAAGGGATTGTGGATTCGGTATTCATCGCGGGTGTGATGGCGTGGAAGGACGGTATGGCGCAAGCTGCATTGGGAGCAGAAACGTTGGGCCGCGCTCTGAGGGCGGCCTGAGGCGACCCTGGTCGCTGCCGCTGTCAGCCATTAACCCTTTGGGCTTTGACAAATCTCGGACGATACGTTGAGCTAGATCTCTCTCCTGACTTAGGAATGACGCTAAGGGTATGAGTGCCCCTGAGCAAAACTTCACCTCCACCCATAAGAGTGCGCGTATCAACGCGCACACAAAACCGGGGGGCTTGGCCGGGCTCATAGGCATGAGTCTGTTCTTGGTCGCGTGTGCCTCGGCCCCCATGGTCGAGGACAAACCCGCCAGCTACTTTAATGACCGTGGGGCGGTCGGGTCTCCGTTGACGGCTGTAGCGTCGGCACATCCCCGCTCCGGTGTAAGCCTGTTAGCGGACCCCGACGACGCCCTACAAAGCCGGCTTCATCTCGCAGCCCTCGCACAATCCACACTCGATCTTCAGTACTACCTTTGGCAAGGGGACGACAGCGGGCTGGCGCTTACGTACGAGGTGTTGCGCGCAGCCGACAGGGGTGTGCGAGTCAGGATCCTCCTCGACGACATTTACCACTCAGGGCGCGACAGCGCTTACCAAACACTGGATTCTCATCCCAATGTGGAGGTTCGCCTCTTTAACCCCATGGGCAATCGGGGCTCGGTCAAACAGATGAACTACGCCGTGGGTAGAACCACCCTTAATTACCGCATGCACAACAAGATTTTTCTGGTGGATGGCGTAGCGGCCATCCTCGGTGGTCGCAACATTGGCGACGAATACTTTGGGCGCGATGCCAGCTTTAATTTTCAGGATATGGATGCCATCGTCGTTGGCGAGGTTGCAGCCGATACCGGCGAAGCCTTTGATCTGTTCTGGAACGCAGAGCTCGCAATCCCGGTTGCCGCGTTCAATCAGCAAGCGAGCCAAACCATTACCGAGGAACAAACGGCGCTGTTGGAGGCGGCGCGTGAGCGGGTAAGACCTGCCGAAGAGCGAGGTCAAGAGACGACAACACCAGGGGCTCACTGGTTAAAGCGCTTTGCCAGTGACCTTTTGTGGACGGAGGCGGAAATTCTGGTTGATCGTCCAGATCGGGGCAGCGAATTTCCCGATTCAGCGTTCATGATGTTCACAAGTGATGCCCATGCTCAGCCACGGGAGTCGGCTGTTATTCAAACCGCTTATCTGATTCCTAACGGTCCGACCCTTGCCCACTTAGAGAGGATCTCTTCGACAGGCGCGGATATTCGCATTCTGACTAATTCGGCTAAGTCCAACAATCACAGCTCCGTGCACGCCTATTACGCCGGCTATCGTAAAAAGCTGCTAACAGCCGGCATCGACCTCTATGAAGTGCAAAGTAATGGAAGCTTGGCTGCCTATCTCGACCGGACAGGTGAAGACGCGCATGCCGGCTTACACACCAAAGCCATGGTCATTGACGATCGTGTGGCGGTGATTGGTTCTTACAATATGGACCCGCGCTCACGGGTCTGGAACTCGGAGATTGCGCTGGTGGTGGAAAATCGTGATTTTGCGGCCGAGGTGCTGGCCGAGATGGCGCGAGATTTTGCTCCTGAGGCCGCCTGGCGGCTGTCGCTCGATGACGCCGGAGAACTGGTGTGGAGTGGCCAGTCAGAAAACGAACTGGTGCAGCGGACTAGAGACCCAGGGAGCAGCTGGTGGGACCGTTTTCTGTGGGGCATCGTGCGCATCATTCCCCTGGAAAACGAGCTCTGAACGCCCTGTCGACATAAAACAACGAGAGCCAACATCACTCACGGTATTTCATCTGCCGCATCACCTGTGTTTATTCGTTCGTGAGCTCGGCCGCCTTACCCGCGAATACCCGATGGCCATGAGCTGTGGGCCCACTATGTCAGGTAACGTGACGATCGCTCCCCAGAAGATACAGGGCAGTGACCGCCACGCGCAGGCTCCCCTCACCAACACTCGCTCGCACGGGCCCAGCAGTAATCGCCTCACTCAGGGAGCATGATGAGCTGTATTATTTGATCTCCATCATCGCGCGCTCCGTAAACACCGGCGACCCCGTAACGCATGCCGATGCGGCATAGGCACCCATGACCACAAGCCCTACTCCCCCACTGGTCCACTTACGCGCAGTCATGGCGGTGTTGCTGCTCTGTGGCTGCTCGACCAGCACGGGGCTCGATGAAACAGACACACCGAATAATTCACGGATAGAGAGGGAGTGGCCTTTGAGCACGCACTACGACGGCAAACGCTTTTACAACACCAGTGGTGCCGACAAGGGCGCGGGGGATATCAGCAAGTTCCTTTGGCAGAACCTATGGAAAAAAGAAAAGTGGCCGAAGACCATCGAGAACCCGCCCGCCGACCCCATCGTTGCGCGGGTCACCGAGGGCATTCGCGCCACCTACGTTAACCACGCCACGGTGCTGGTGCAGGTGGCGGGCCTCAATATCCTTACCGACCCGGTATGGTCACAGCGCGTGAGCCCGGTTACCTTTGCAGGGCCCAAGCGGGTGCGCGACCCGGGCATCCCCATTGAGGTATTGCCCGAGATCGATCTGATTCTGATCAGCCACAACCACTACGACCACCTCGACACCGCGAGCCTTAAAAAACTGCGCCAGCAGCAGGAGAAAGAGCCGGTGATCGTGTCAGGGCTCGGTAACGCCAAGCTCCTGAGAAAACAGGGCTATGCCAACGCGCTGGAACTCGACTGGGGCGAGCACACCCAAGTGGGCGCGGCCACCGTGCACTTTGTGGAGTGCCAGCACCGCTCGGGGCGCGGCGCGACCGACCAAATGAAAACCCTGTGGGGCTCCTTTGTGGTGGAGACCCCCGAGGGGGCGATCTACTTTGCTGGCGACACCGGCTACTCGCCGCACTTTGAAGCACAAGGCGAACGCTACGGGCCTTTTGCCTTGAGCCTACTACCGATCGGTGCCTATGAACCGCGCTGGTTCATGAAAGATATTCACCTCAATCCAGAGGAAGCCGTACGAGCACATTGGGACCTTAATAGTAAACAGAGTCTTGGCATTCACTTTGGCGTGTTTCAGCTCACTTGGGAAACGATAGACCAACCGCTCATCGATCTCGAGGACGCACTCCGCGAGCACCAGGTGCCGCAAAACGCGTTTTGGATACTGGAACCCGGTGACTGGAGAACGGTGGTGTCGCCAGATCAGTAAGTGCAAGGAAGCCACACCTCACCCGACGATTGCACCATCGACAAGACAAGATCAGGAGCAACACCAGGCATGACTGAGCAATGTCCTGTGATCCCGCTTACCCGACATCGCATCATCGGCCGTTACGGCAGATTGTGATCAGTAGGTTTTATCTGCGCATGCATTAATGTGACCTTTTCTTAGAGAACAGCGCTACGACCACCCGAGCGAAACCCAGTGGCGGTCAATAAAAATCTGCTGTGTCATCGAGAATTAACTGCGCTACGCTATCGGACATTAAGAAACCGGTTAATGTGTCATGCCCGAATCCCCTTTACTCTGCTCGTCACCTGACACGTGGCTGGCTTGCGTGCTCAATAACTTTGATCAATTCTTGCTAGATCATGCTGCCGCTGAAAAGAAGGCGGCGGGTATGGCGCTATCCATGCTGTCTCACTATCCCGATCGAACCCGGCTTGTGGCCGCCATGTCGGAACTCGCCGTAGAAGAAATGGTTCACTTCCGCGAAGTCATTAAACATATTCAACAGCGCCAACTGCAATTGAGTGCCGATAAAAAAGACCCCTATGTGAATGAAATCCGCAGCTGGATTAGATCTGATTCAGAGGTCTACTTGCTCGATCGATTATTGACTGGTGCGGTAATTGAAGCACGTGGCGCAGAGCGATTCTCTCTGGTCGCGACAGGATTACCGAGTGGCGAATTACAACGTTTTTATGCCTCACTCGCACGCTCGGAGGCAAGACACTTTGCGCTATTCCTCGACCTAGCTCATGACTATTTCACTGCAGAGATTATCGATGCGCGCTGGCAGGAACTGCTGATTGCCGAAGCGCGCTGCCTGCAAACGCTGCCGATCAGAGCAGCGCTTCACTGAACATGACACACCGCCGCGCGATCGATCAGTACCTCGCGCAGTACGCGTTGCTGCCAATGGGCTGCCCCGTGCTCGAAGGCCAGTGGCAACACGTCATGGTGCTACCCTGCTTCGACGAACACCCCCAGTTAATCCACCACTTTGTACAGGCCTTCGAAACGGCCTCTGTACTGCTTATCGTGGTCATCAATCGTCCCGCTTCCAGTGTGCCAGAGGTCAATCAATCGCTGAAAGAGGCGCTCGCTACCCTGCCTACCCGTCCCTTGCAACTCGGTTACGATCTACACGAGGCAAGCCGCTCTTTTTCTCTACTGAGCATTGACCTAGAGGCGCTCGAGGGCGCGACGCCCAATGATCAAGGTGTGGGACGTGCCCGCCGAGTCGGCTGCGATGTTGCACTCACCTTGATTGATCGTCACACCGTGAGCTCACCTTGGATTTATTCCACCGATGCCGACACCGAGTGGGATGCAAGCTTGCTCACCCGCACGTGGCCGAGTGAGGCGAGCGCGGTCTCGCTACCCTTCACCCATCGCGCAACGGATGATCCGGCAATCTCTCACGCAACGCTCATTTATGAACTCAAAATGCATCACTACGTTCTGCACCTACAGGCGATCGGCTCACCCTATGCATTCCACACCTTGGGCAGCAGCTGTGTCATAAACAGTCATGCCTATGCTGCAGTTCGCGGCATACCGCTTCGCAATGCAGCCGAAGATTTTTACCTGCTTAATAAACTGGCCAAAGTGGGATCGGTTCATTGCGCGCGCGGTGCTGGTGTCAGCATTACCTCACGACAATCGAACCGAGTGCCCTTTGGCACTGGCCCCGCGGTCGGTAGGTTACTGGAGGCGACAGACCCTTGCGATGTGCCACTCTTTTATCACGCCGACTGTTTTTCGATATTGAAAGAATTACTGCAACTGTTTCGACAGTGGAGCAATGAACCCGAGACGAACACACAAGCGCGGTTGATCGAGCGTCTAGGTAGTGCCATTGGCACAGATCTGGAACGCCTCCTGACTCAATGGGGTTACCAACAGGCTCTGCGACACATTCATCACGCGGGCCGATCTGACGCGGCACGTCAGCACCATACCCACACTTGGTTCGATGGGTTCAGACTACTCAAGATCATTCATTTACTGAGGGATCATCACTTCCCTAACCTCACGCTCAATGAAGCCATGCGCGCACCTGAGCAATGGCCTGTCAGCCATGGGGGCACGCCGAGCGCGCTTCGTGACGCGATCTATCAGCATTTTGGCTGGACCGGATAAGACACGCCGCAGGGACACTCGCTGCTTACGATAAGCCGGTCCCTTTGCGCCGTTCACGAATGGAGCCTGCACGATTGGGATAGATACCGTTGTACTCGCACAGCGTGTCGACAGGTTGACACCATTGTCGTGATCGATTCCGCCCTGAACAGCGATTGCGCAAGCCAGGCCGCGTCAGCGCACTTTCATCAGTTTTGCCACCAAAGCGGTAAAAGCCCGCCTAACTGAGCCGAACGATCTCGTTTTACCGTCACCAGCACCGGGTTAGTTCGCTCTGCGAATTGGTTCAGCCTGGGCGTCATTTCCTTCTGCGCGCCATAGGTCTCATAATGCGCCAACACTGTCCGGCTCTAATGGAGAGAAAAATGCGCCCCGCACGACTTCTACTCGCACTTGGATTATCGCTGACACTTGTTGCCTGCAACGATCCGCCTCCGGACTCACCGGAAAACCGCCCGATCGAAATCCTGGCCGACGAGTATCTCGCAGCATGGATGGAGCAGGACTCACTCATGGGTACCTACTTCTCTATAGAGGGCACACGGCATGATCAGCTACCCGACAACTCCCTAGCAGGATTAAGCGCATGGCAGCAAAAGGAAGATGGCTGGCTGGCGCGTTTTAAATTGATTGAGAAACCCACCGAGGTAGGCAGCCGCGACTGGGTGACCTATGGCCTGCTCAAAGAACAACTGGAGAGCTCACTGGCCCTGCGAGTTTGCCGCGAAGAGCTATGGCAAGCGAGCACCACCACCAGCTGGCACACCTGGGTGCCCTTTGTCTTTGACCTGCAGCCGATCGAGACACCAGAACTGAGAGCGCAAGCGCTGGTGCGTCTCGCTGCCATGCCAGCCTTTATCGACAACGAAATCACAAACCTCCGAGAGGGTCTGGAGTTGGGTTACAGCGCGCCGCGGGTCACCGTAGAAGCGGTGCCCCAGCAGGTGCGCTCACTGATTGGTAATGACAGCGTCTTTCTTGGACCCGGTCAGCGCACCGACGATGCCGCCTTCAAGGCATCGGTTGAGGCCATTTACGCCGACGAAATTGTGCCCGCGCTCAATCGTTACGCTGACTTTATCGAGAACGAGTATCTTGCTCAGGCCCGCGAGGCGTTGGCCGTCTCAGCCAATCCCAGCGGTGAAGCTTGCTACCCCGCCCTGATACGCTCATTTGTGACCAAAACCGTACCGGCTGAAGAAATCCATAAGGTGGGCCTTGAGCAAGTGGCCAAGATTCGGGAGGAAATCCAGGTCACCCTAGATGAGCACTTTGGCGGAGGTGATGTCTCGGCGTTTCTGCGCCGGGTCAACGAAGACCCCACCTTTACCTTTGAGTCAGAAGAAGCCGTACTCAAATACTCCACCGACGCGCTCGATGCGGTCAAAGCGGCTATGCCCAGAGCGTTTGGCACACTCCCCAAAGCCGACGTATTGGTTAAACCCTATCCCGAATTTGCCGAGAGCGGCTCCGGCGAATACCACTCTTCGTCAGAAGACGGCACTCGCCCCGGAATATTTTATATCGCGGTTACCGACCCCGCTGGTCGTTCCAAATCGAACCAGCTCGCCACCCTGCACCACGAGACCTACCCCGGACACCATTTACAAGGTGCCATTGCACTCGAGCTGGGTGACACGCAGCACGCTCTGGCGCGATATTTGTGGAACTCGGGATACGGCGAGGGCTGGGCTCTTTACTCGGAACGCTTGGCCGACGAATTGGGCCTCTACCCCACTCCACTCGACCGCATTGGCCTGTACTCGGACCAAATCGCCCGTGCTTCGCGGCTAGTGATGGACAGCGGCCTGCATACAATGGGCTGGACTCGCCAGCAGACGGTCGACTACATGATGGCCAACTCGGGCTGGGCGGCGGTGGATATCCAGAACGAAATCGACCGCTACATCTCTTGGCCGGGTCAGGCTACTTCCTACATGCTCGGCATGCTCGAGCTGCGCCGACTGCGCACATTGGCAGAATCTAGGTTAGGCGAGGACTTTGATCTGCGGGGTTTTCATGACCGGCTAATCGGCATGGGCAGCGTCACGCTACCCATGCTGGAAGAGTCCGTCACCGACTGGATAACTGGGCAAGGCACGGGCCAGTAGACTCGCGTTTAACGGCTCGGATGTCCTGCCATCGACGGCGCCTCTGACTGTTCTCGAGGCGGCCGCAACCACAGCTGCCCTAAACGGGTGACGGAGCGGGCGGCCACAGAATCGCGGAACAACTGCAACCATTCACCGAAGGCAATACGCAGCGGGTTGTAAGTATGAATATTGGTAAGCAGGCCGTAGCGTACCCGTGCCACCTCGGGCTCAAAAGTGCCAAATAATCGATCCCAGATAATCAAAAAATTGCCGTAGTTCCTATCGATGTACTCGGGGTTCGAGCCGTGATGCGCGCGGTGGTGTGAAGGGGTGACCAATACCCACTCTAGTGGTGCCCACAGTTTTTTGACGACTTCGGTATGGGTCCAAAAACCATAGATGGTTGCGATAGTGCCAGCGCTCACAATGACCAATGGATCAAAACCCAGTAACGGCAGCGGCCAGTAGAACAAGGCCTTGGTAAAAGGCCCCGTTGGCGACTGCCTTAGCGCCGTGCCGAGGTTCATGTGTTCACTGGAATGGTGGACCACGTGGGCACACCACAAAAACCGCACCCGATGCTGTCCCCGGTGATACCAGTAGAAAACAAAATCAATCACTAAAAACGTGAGGAGCCAGCCCCAAGGGCCCGCCGGCACTTCCAACACTCGAAACTGGTATAGCCAAAAGTGCAGCGCAATCAGTATTCCACCAATCGCGAGCCGCACTACAATATTAATAGCCAACTGCGACATTGAGCCGCCGAAGTCTTTGAGGGCGTAAACGTTATGCCCGCGCAAGCTGGTCAGGGTTGCCTCTGCCACCATGAGCAAAAGAAATACCGGCAGTGCCATAACGATTAAATCCATATCCGGAGTGTAACCAAGTTTCAGGAGTGCGCGGGCTATGTTAGGACAGCACTATTTCCTAAAGCGCTTCCAGGTGCCGCCATATTGGTAACTATCGGGGCGCTGCATCTTCAAACGCTCGACACACCGGTTGCACAGAAACTGCCAATTTTTCAGCCGATTTGCCCGGCAACGATAAAGCGTGGGAGTCTCGGCGGTACACCCCTCGCATAATTTGGATCGTTCTCGCACCACTACGCCCCGAAAAAAAACGCGCATGATAGTCAAAACCTAGGCAGCAAAACAGGAGAGTTAATCAGCCCCACAATGCCGAGGGGGGCGGATCGATGCATCCAGTCCGAATACACAGCGGCGGCTCAGCATCGGCTTGCTGCCAAAGCGGTCCGTCTAAATCGATAAAATCAGCGCCTTGAGCCACCACTAAGGCGGGGGCCATCGCCAAAGACGATCCCAACATGTTGCCCACCATGACCTTTTTGCCATGACGCTGGCACCAGTCGCGAATGACCAACGCATCCGTGAGTCCCCCGCATTTATCGAGTTTGATGTTGATGGCGTCGTAGCGCTCGGCATTACGCTCGAGGTCTGCACTACTCTGGCACGACTCGTCGGCGCAGAGCGGCACTGGGTAATTGAGATTCTCCAGCGCATGGTCCGCATCGATCGGCAGCGGCTGCTCGAGTAAGGCCACGTCAAGACGCGCCAAATGATCCCCCAAGTTCATCATTAATGCAGGTTGCCAGCTACCATTGGCGTCGATCACCAGCTGCGCGTCGGGCCGCGCCGCTCGGATCGCCTCAAGACAATCCAATGGCTCCTGTGCGTCGAGCTTGAGCTTAAGTCGCTGGAGCTGAGGCAGTTCACTGGCCCGCCGCGCCATCGCGTCGGGATCATCCAGCGACAGCGTGAATAAGGTATGAACGGGCGCCAACGAGATACCGGTTAAGGTGCCGATCCCGCTCCCCGCTCGCTTCGACTGCAGGTCCCACAGCGCGCAGTCAAGCCCATTTCGGCTACCGCCTGGTGGCAGTAAGTGCTGAAGCATCTCGACATCGAGGCTCGCAATTGCCGCGGCGCCCAGCGCTGCGACTTCGGCCTGCATGCTCTCGATTGTCTCGCCCAAATAGTCAACACCCATCGTTTCAGAACGGCCGCAAAAACCCGCCTGAGACAAGGTCACATGGAGCACTTGGATAGCGTGAACCACCTCCGCAGCCGTAATAAACGGCGCCTTTAGACGCCATTCCTTTGGTTCCAGTTTCAGTTCCAGGTCCAGTGCTAGTTTCAGATTCATAGCAGACGCCTAAGCAATGAGATCCAACACTATCGCGTCAATCGCGTTTTTAAGCGGATCGAAGCAGGGCAAGCCTGTCGACTCGGTGATTTGAGCACAGATATCATCGGCTCTGTTTGCATCAATTCTGGCAGTGATCAGACTGATCCCCGCCACCTTAGCTGCGGGGTTAGTGAGCCTCGCAGCTTCTTCGTAACGGCGAATACTGTCGCTAAGTGCAGGTATCGGATAACCCTCAAAGTCGTCGATGGCCAGCCGCTCCGGATCATGACAAAGCAGCAGTAAATCGGGCTGGCTGCCATGCAGCAGGCCCAGCGTAACGGGTGCGTATGCGGGATGAAATAAAGACCCCTGACCCTCGATAATATCCCAATGATCTTCATGGGCATCTGGTGTCAAGTGCTCACACACGCCTGCTAAAAAATCTGATACGACCGCATCCACTGGAACGCCCGCGCCCGCGATCATAATGCCAGTCTGACCGGTTGCACGAAACGTGGTGTCCACCCCGTGGTTGGCAAGCGCTTTCCACACCGCTAATGCCGTGTACTTTTTACCCACGCAGCAATCTGTGCCAACAGTCAGCAACCTTTTGCCTGTTCGTTTCCGGCCCGAGGCAACTTGTTGGAAATCAGGGGGCACCCTGACGTCGACCAAGGCCAACCGCTTTTCGTCAGCAAGCGATTGCAACCCCGGTGCAGCGGGCAATGTTTGATGCAACCCACTCACGACAGACAGACCACTGTTTAATGAGAGGCGAATCGACTCCAGCCACTTAGGCGCGATCTCACCACCAACCGGAGCGACGCCAATCAGGAGGCTTCTCGCGCCCGCATTAAAGGCTTCCGCGGGGTTGAGATCTGGCAGTCCCAGATCGACTTGGCAGCCGGGCAGTCGGAACTGCCCTATACAGTGCTCCGGACGCCACGCCAAAACGCCCATCGCTGTTTTGGCGTCCAAAGGATTCTTGATATCCCCCAAAAATAAAAGATGAGGTGGATGAAGATTAAGCGTCATTTCCGGTCGCTCCGCTAACAAGGACCCGAGTGGTCCAGATCTCCACACTGCATAGGCCGCCCCACGCACCAGTTTATGGGCCGAGCCTCACTGCGCGCTGCAGCATAGCGGCTTCCAGCCAAACGTGACCTAGCATCAATGATTGACGCGGGCGTTACAAAACTGGAAGCGCGATACTAGAGCCTACTCGCAGAGTCAGTGCCGCGCAAATGCGGCGCGAAAAAAGTAGACTAGAGGCCAGATTTAGGGGTGTGGTCGGAGTACAGGATATGAATACGAAGCAGCCACTCAACCAGCAAGGCAGAGACGCCTATAGCGGCAGCATCAAGAATTTCTCGAAAGCGCGTTACATCAGCGCAGATTGGCATGCTCGTGAGTGGCACGCCATTTGGGCCAAAAGCTGGATTGCCGCTGTGCATGTGTCTGACCTCGCCGGACCCGGGGACTATGTGGTGTTCGATATAGGCCCGGAGAGTCTGTTGCTCACCTGTAACGGCGAGGGCGCGGTGCAAGCCTTTTACAACGTCTGCCAGCACCGCGGGGTGCGCCTGGTCAATGATCATGCAGGCAATACCGAGCATTTCCGCTGTCCCTACCACAGCTGGCGCTACGGCACTGATGGCGACCTGATCTATGCCCCGCATCAGGAAGGGTTTCAGGAGGGATTACCCATAGGGAGCATTTGCCTGCCCAAGGTGCGCTGCGAAGAGGCGCTCGGTTTCTATTGGATTAACCTCGACCACGAGGCCGAGCCGCTCGATGATTTTTTAAAAGACATGATTCCCATCATGGCGCACTACGAGTTTGAAAACCTGACGCTGGTGCAGGATCAGACCGTATCGATCAACTGCAACTGGAAAGCAGTGCTTGATAACTTTAGTGAGCTCTACCACGTGCACTACCTGCACCCTCAGCACCGACGCTTTGTCGACTGCACCGAATCATTGAGCGAGTGCTATGAAGGCGGCCACACCCGGGTGTGGGTGCCCGGCGCCAAGACCGACTCCCTGTTTTCGACCCCCGACAAACCAACCGACCTGCTTACCATGCAGCTAGAAGCTTTTGGCCTCGACCCCGCACAATACGAGGGAAAGGTCGACGAAATACAGGCGGCTATCCGCGTTGCCAAGCGGGCTCTGGAGGACAAAGAGCCTTACTACGGAAACTTCTCGGACGAAGAATTGACCGATGTGATTCAAACCAATGTCTTCCCCAACGCTATCCTCACCTACCAACCCGAGATGCTGTGGCTGATGCGACTGCGCCCCCATGCCACTGATCCCAACCAGTGCTACCTCGACAAACTTTCTTTTGAACGCTTTCCCCGCAACACAGCGCAACGTTTGCCCGAGAACGCTGGGAATCTCGAGGGACAGCCCACCGAGAACATAGGTAAAAATGGTCGTCCTGAGCGGGAATCCTTCGATTACTCCGACGTGATATCGGGTCAGGCGACGATGACTGATACCATTGACCAAGATTTGTCGCTACTCGCTCAAGCTCAGAAAGGGATGCACTCGGCCGGCTTTCAAGGCTCACGGCTAAATGAGCTTGAATGTCGGGTGAGTCACTTTCACGAGCAACTTGATACCCTGATCAATCAATTCGCAGACTAGACGAGAGCAATGCAGGCTATCACGCTACAACAGGGACTCTTGTTCACACTGATTGGCACGCTCTTTATTTTTTTAATATGGGGACGCTATCGTTACGACCTCGTGGCCTTTGCCGCATTATTAGTCGCCTACCTTATCGGCGCTGTTTCAGTTGACGAGGCCTTCTCAGGATTTGGCCATCCTGCGGTCATTATCATTGCCCTCGTGCTGATCATCAGTCGGGGCCTATATCTGTCAGGCGCCATTGAGTTTATGGCCAGTGCCCTGCTCGATAGCACCCGGAGTATTGGACGGCATATTTCCGTGATGGCTGGCGTCTCAGCCGCTCTTTCAGCCATCATGAACAACGTCGCCGCGCTCGCATTACTCATGCCTATCGATCTGCAGGCTGCGGATAAGGCTGAGCGCAGTCCAAGACTAACCCTCATGCCGCTGTCTTTTGCTTCGATCTTGGGCGGCATGATTACCCTGATCGGCACACCCCCTAACATTGTCATTGCCACCTTTCGTCAGGAAGCGCTTGGCGAGCCCTATACGATGTTTGATTTTGCGCCTGTCGGTTTAGTCGTCGCCTTGGTCGGCATTGCGTATGTGGCACTGATCGGTTGGCGACTTATTCCCCATGAGCGTAGTAACACCAAACGACCCTCAGCCGCCGAGGAACTCGAACGCTATCTGGTGGAACTCAGAGTTCCGGGTGACGCCAAGGTCGTGGATCAGCGATTGCGAGATCTGGATACAGAGGCTGACGAGTGTGGCGTCCAGATTTTGGGGCTCATCCGCGGTGGTAATCGTCTGCCAGGTATGGCCGCACACGAAATGCTCTTGGCAGAAGATCGGATTGTGGTCGAGGGTGGCCCTGATGCCATCGATACGTTTTCCGGTGCAGTGGGCCTAAGCTATGCCGACTCCAATCGACCATCCAAAGCGTTATCGGGCACGACCGTCATGCGCGAAGTCGCGGTGCCACAGACGGCTCGACTGGTAGGCCGATCCGCGTCAGCCCTTCGCCTCCGATACGGTAGAGGCGTCATCCTGCTCGGTATTTCGCGCAATGGTCGCAAACTGCGTGACCGGCTGCGTGAGACGAAGATCGAAGCCGGCGATCTATTACTCCTGCTGGGTCCCGAGGACACCCTCGACGACGTCATAGAGTGGCTCGGCTGCTTGCCATTGGCGCCCCGCGGTCTTGACGTCATCCAACGTGATAAAGCGTGGCAGGCGATCCTCATTTTCGCAGGCGCCATTGGTTTAGCCAGCCTCGAATTAATGTACTTGCCCATGGCTCTGGGCTGCGTCGCTGTGCTTTACGTGGTTTTGGATATTGTTCCCTTGTCACAAGTCTACGAGTCTATCGAGTGGCCAGTGATCGTTCTGCTCGGCGCCATGATTCCTATCAGCGTCGCACTTGAGGCCAGTGGCGGCACCCAGTTGCTCGCGGATCTTTTTTTAGCTGGCACAGCAGGCTGGCCTGTCATGTTCATCCTCGCCGCTTTGATGTTAGTCACTATGACGTTGTCTGATGTACTCAATAATGTGGCAACCGCTTTAATTGCCGCGCCGATCGCACTAGATGTTGCCCAGCAACTAGGCGTCAGCCCTGACCCTTTCTTGATGGCTGTTGCAGTAGCGGCCTCCTGCGCGTTCCTCACTCCCATTGGCCATAAAAATAATACCCTCATCATGGGGCCTGGCGGATACCAATTTGGCGATTATTGGCGCATGGGTCTGCCCCTTGAGTTATTGGTGGTCGCGACATCTATTCCAATGATCCTCATCGTCTGGCCACTCTGATCTCAGGCTAGAAGAACCAGGCCAAGTTGCCGACCTCATTATAGAATCGCGACCTGCCCATTTGCCTCCCTGACGTTATCGCCATGGCGACACAACAACGTTAATCGCGAAATGGCTATCTCACCGCGCGAGTCGGCGGCTATCTGACCGCGGCTAGTCCGTCATCACTATTTTCGCATTCGCAATCAGCGGCACGCCGTGTCAGCCACGTCCATCAAAACTGACTCGATCCAGCGTCCCCGACATTCGAGATGTCGCCGCGACAAGGCCATCGGCAAAAGGCTTCTATCGCGCCCTTTATAGGATGGGCATCAGCGCGTACAATGCCGCCTCTTCGACAAGGACCACTCCCCATGACCGAGCAAAAAGCCACCAACGTGCACTGGCACGGCGGTGAGATCAACCGCCCTGACCGCGCCAAGCTATTGGGACACAGCGGAGCGACGCTCTGGTTCACCGGTCTGTCGGGTTCGGGCAAGAGCACAATTGCTGTTGCGCTGGAGCAGGCGCTCTACCAGCGTGGTGTGCTGGTGTATCGCCTCGATGGTGACAATATTCGTCTCGGCATCAACAAAAACCTGGGCTTCAGTGCCGAAGACCGCGCCGAGAACATTCGCCGGGTAGGCGAAGTCTCCAAATTGTTTGTGGATGGTGGTGTGATCGTGCTGAGTAGCTTTATCAGCCCGTATCGAGTGGATCGGCAGATCGTGCGCGAGTTGCATGAGGCCGATAACATGCCGTTCATCGAAGTGTTTGTCGACTGCAGCCTCGAGGCGGCAGAAGAGCGCGACCCGAAGGGGCTGTACAAAAAGGCGCGCGCGGGCGAGATCAAGAATTTCACCGGCATCGATGACCCCTACGAAGCCCCCGAAGCGCCAGAAGTCCATTTGCATACCGACCAACAGTCGCTGGAAGAAGAAGTTGAGCATCTGCTCGGCCTATTAGAGACCCAAGGGCTGATTCCTGCAGCCGCCTGACACAGCCCCTAAACGAGAGACACCATGGCATTGATTGCACCCCACGGCGCCAATGAGCTGCGCCCCCTGATTGTCGATGACGCCCGGCGCGCCGAACTTGAAGCCGAGGCACTGACCCTCCCCTCCCTGATGATGAGCTCGGCCGCTGCGGCCAATGCGGTCATGATGGGTGCGGGCTACTTCACGCCCTTGAGCGGCTATATGAATCGTGCCGACGCGTTATCAGTTGCTGAGACGATGCGCACAGCTGAGGGCCTGTTCTGGCCCGTACCGGTGGTCAATCTGGCTCAGAGCTGCCCGGTAGAGGCCGGCCAGCGTCTCGCACTCACCGACCCCAACCGTGAAGGCCATCCTCTGCTGGCGGTGATAACAGTCGAGGCCATCGAAACCCTCTCAGATGATGACGTCACGATCATTCTCGACAACGTCTTCCGCACCGATGACCCCGAGCACCCCGGTGTAGCGGCCTTCACTGCGCAGGGCCGCACTCTGATCTCAGGACCGATTGAAGTAATCAACTACTCGTACTTTGAGGAGGACTTTCCCGATACCTTCCGCACCGCGATGGCGATTCGGAGCGAGATTGCCGAGCGTGGCTGGGAGCGTGTGGTCGCCTTCCAAACCCGGAACCCCATGCACCGCGCGCACGAAGAGCTTTGCCGGATGGCCATGGAGGACCTCTCCGCCGATGGTGTGCTAATTCATATGTTGCTTGGCAAACTAAAGCCCGGCGACATCCCCGCAGATGTTCGCGATGCCTCGATTCGCAAGATGGTGGACCTGTACTTCCCACCCAACAGCGTGATGGTCACGGGCTATGGCTTTGACATGCTTTATGCTGGGCCCCGCGAGGCGGTGCTGCACGCGGTATTCAGGCAGAACGCGGGCTGCACGCACCTGATTGTGGGCCGTGACCACGCAGGCGTTGGTGCCTATTACGGTGGCTTCGATGCGCAAACCATCTTTGACGAGGCTGTGCCTGAAGACGCATTGGCGCTGGAGATCTACCGCGCTGACCACACGGCTTTCAGTAAGAAATTAGATCGCGTTGTGATGATGCGTGATGCGCCTGACCACAGTCCTGAGGACTTCGTATTACTTTCGGGTACCAAGGTGCGCGAGATGTTGGGCCAAGGCATAGCCCCACCCCCCGAGTTCTCCCGACCAGAAGTAGCAGAGATTCTGATGGCTTACTATCAGGAAATCGACGGCACAGCCTCATAACGACGGAGGCGTCACATGTCTTTTGATATTGAAGCAGCGACTGACGCCTATATCGATGGACTGGGAGAAGAGGCGCTCGCACAGGCGGCCGCCTATACCACCGGCAATCATTGGCTGATGCTGGGGAGCCTGCTGATGACTGCGATCGTCACGCTCATCATCATTCGCACCGGCATCCTGACGAAAGTCGCCGACAAACTCCGCAACCGGGGGTTTGTCGTCAGAGTTTTTTGTGTCTCTGCGATATACCTCGTGGTGTCGACCTTACTCGAACTACCCTGGTCGATCTTTACCGGGTGGTGGCGCGAAACCCAATACGGCCGAACCAGTCAACCGCTGATGGATTTTCTCGGACAAGGCTTGCTGGCGCTGCTTATCTCTGCACTCTTGGCCGGCATTTTCTTTGTGGCTATCTATGCCTTCATCCAAAAAACCAAGAAGCGTTGGTGGCTGTGGGGCGGCGGTTTTACGGGTGTTTTTGTTGCCGGTTTGCTCATTATTGGCCCCACCTACATCGCCCCACTGTTTAACGACTATCAGCCTGTGCCGCCAGGCGAGGTGCGAGACGCCGTCGAGGCAATGGCCATTGAGGCCAATATCCCGACAGAGCGCGTTTTTATGTACGACGGCTCGCGCCAATCCAATAATTTCACCGCTAATGTCTCCGGAATCGGGGGGGCAGCGAGAATCGCGATCTCGGATGTGGCCCTAGATGACGCCACGCTGGACGAGGTGAAAGCGGTCACCGGTCACGAAATTGGGCACTACGTATTAGGACATATCTGGGACGGCATTTGGCTCACCGTGATCGTGATCATGGCGAGTTTTTTCATTGCCGACAAAGCGTTTAATCCCGCAGCGCGCCTATTCGGTGCGCGAGAAGATATCAGTGACCCCACCGGCCTGCCGGTGGTGCTATTTCTGGTGAGCCTCATCGGCATGCTGGCGCAACCCGCTTCCAACGCGGTGTCACGAATGAACGAAACCGAGGCCGACCACTATTCTTACAAGATGGTCAATCTGCCGGACGGTATGGCGAGTGCATTGGTAAAAACCGCTGTTAATCGCAATCCGCGACCCGGCACCCTTGAGGAGTGGCTTTTTTATACCCACCCCTCTGTTGAGCGTAGGGTAAGAGCCGCAATGGCCTGGAAAGCCCGCCCCGACTCCTGACTACCCGGCCAGTCCTGCCATCCAATGAATCAGCACGTTGGCGCGTCAGGTTAAGGCTTTGGCGCGTCACGACAAGGCGCTGGCGCCAGTAGCACGCATAATCTATTCATCAATGTATTGCAGCGTGCTGACGAGCTCTGCAGAACCAGCACGGCGCACAGTTCATTGATGTTTTCATGTAATGCTCCTTTTTGCCCCGCTTTGCGGGGCTTTTTTAAAGCCTCTCGTTAGGCTTTACGCAAGGAATAGCAATGGACAAAGCAACTTACTTTCAGTCCGTATACGAAGCACAGTTTGCGCTCGGCAAAAAAATGGGCGCCGCTGTGAGTGCGCAAATCCTCGCTCTGGAAGCGTTTATTCAGCGCAGCGCTCACTGGCATTTTCGATGGTGGCCCATTGTGGGCATCACACCCAACGCCTGGTCAATGCTACAACAACGTGCCGTAGAAAAATCCGGCCCGGGTATCATCAACAATCGCGGCTTGATCCGTGCACACCGCTATAACCGCGAGGCGCGCAGCCGGATGCTCTTTGAGCGGAAGGCTCCGCTGCCTGAGGCGTGGCATTTTTACGAGTCACGTGATGCCACAATACTGGCGCTCACCGAGGAACGAGAAAAGATTACCGAGACAGAGTGGTTGGCGCTCGATCCGAAAATTTTGGGACAGCAGAGCAGTGCCGTGCCACCCATTACGCGAAAGCGCTACGCTGCGATGCAGTTAACGCTGCAATCAACGCTGCAATCAACGCTGCGATGAGAAGTAGCGGAGTTCGCGACTGAGCCGATGATCACAGCCTTCACCGCCAGATCACCGCCTCACGGTGACGACAACCGCTATTCAGCGAGGGAAAGTCGTCAGGGAAAACCCCTGCGGATTCGGGTACGCCTTGATGCTAGCCTGGTACTCTCCCACGATTTTCATATAAGCGCCGATTACCCACGCCTCGGTACCGACCACATTCATCTCTTCACGAGGATCCCGAGCGATATTGAAAATCGCGGGGACGATCAGTTAATCTCGCCACCCCATTTATACTTCTTATACTTAGCTGGGCATTTAGAGGGTTTTAAACCCCTTGTTGCGAGTCCACAAGCGACGGCATTGTTATGTTCGAAGACCTTAATATTGAAGCTATGGCAGATACCTACCTTGCCCCTTACGCGGCCAATATTGCGCTCGCAATTGTCATTTTTATTGCTGGAAAATGGCTCGCCAACACCCTGACTAATGTTGTGACTAAACTACTTCAAAAGTCGAAGAGGGACGACATGCTGATTAGCTTTGTCGCGTCGATTACAAAAACTATTTTGCTGCTTTTCGTCGCGACCGCAGCCCTTAATCAGCTCGGAATCGATACCACCTCATTGATTGCTTTGTTGGGCGCGGCCGGACTTGCCGTAGGTCTGGCATTACAAAATTCCCTGCAGAATTTTGCGGCTGGGGTCATGCTCATTGTTTTTAGCCCGTTTAAGGCCGGAGATTTCGTTGAGTTAGCAGGCGTCGCAGGCGTTGTCGAAAACATCGGTATTTTTAGTTCGGTGTTGCGAACCGGCGATAACCGTGAGCTGATCATTCCCAATGGCTCGATTTACGGAGGCATCATCATCAACTATTCGGCGCGCTCCACGCGCCGCGTCGATATGGTGTTCAGAATTGATTATGATAACGATCTGAGAGTAGCAAAGGAATGACTGCGGTCCATTATTTTAGCGGACGACCGCGTGTTATCTGATCCTGAGCCGGTAGTGGCGGTCTCCGAACTAGCTGATTTCTCGATGAATTTCATTGTAAGGCCCTGGGTAAAAAGCGCCGACTATTGACCTGTGCTCTGGGACACAACCGAAAAAGTAAAGCTTGAGTTCGACGCTCATGGTCTGTCAATTCCTTACCCACAGATGGACATTCATATTCCAAAGCGCGCCATGGATACCACCGAAAATTAACGGTGGCTGCTGGTTTTGTCGCTCTTGATCGGGGTGGCAACCGACTCGGTGAACCGATTAAAAGGTTTCTAACCACCAGACGTCTTATATCCCGTCGCCGTGCATGACGCTTTAGCTGAGCCCTCAGTAGAACTTTTTGACAGCTTTCCATACAAGAATGCCAGCGATGATTAGCGAAAGCGTCAGTCAGCGACGCTGCCGCTGTCGTCCAGCTCGGGAAGGTCTTGAGGTACTGGACGACGGCGCCGGCGGGTACGCACGGGAACCATACCGCGCATGACTTCGAGCTTGCCAAAACACAACAATTTGTCTTCGGCTTCCAACTCACGACTGAGACGGGGATTAGGGATAACTCGGGTGCTCCGATACAGCGTGAGCACGTTGAGCTCCCGGTCGTTGAGCTGAAAATCTGCCACGGTTTTGCCAACAAACTCCGAGCCCTCGGGAATATAAATTTCACTCACGCCGTAGCCTTTACTCACCGTCAGGCGCTGACGCACGTCGATCTCGGGAAAGTCGACTTGGGCGGCAATGTAGTCGACCACTGCCCCAGCAATATCCAACTCGGTACAGCTCTCAATGCCCTCGAGCCCCGGGGATGAATTGACCTCCATGACCTGGGGGCCGTCTTTGCTTTCGAGCATGTCGACCCCCGCCACGTTGAGACCCATAATCTGGGCACAGCGCACGGCGGTCTCTCGGTATTCGTCGTCGAGCTCAACGGGCTCGGCAATACCACCCCGATGCACGTTACTGCGAAACTCCTGACCCTGAGCTACCCGGCGCATGGCAGCCACCACCCGATCACCCACGACAAAGGCGCGAATATCCCGGCCCTTGCTCTCGGCAACAAACTTTTGAATCAGCACGTTTTGTTTTTGGCTTTGTAGCAACTCAATAATCGACTCGGCCTGCTTGACGGTGTCAGCCAACAGCACGCCAATGCCCTGGGTGCCCTCAATGAGCTTAATTACCACCGGGGCGCCCCCCACCCGCTCAATAGCCGGCAATACGTCTTTCTTATCCCGCACAAAGCTAGTTCGCGGAATCCCGATATTGTGGCGACTCAAAATTTGCAGGCTGCGCAGCTTGTCCCGACTGTTCAGAATGCCGTGGGCGGTATTGGCGCAGAAGATGCCCATCTCCTGAAATTGCCGCACCACCGCCGTACCGTAGTAAGTGACCGAGGCACCCACCCGGGGTAGCACCGCATCGTAATCACTGAGCTGGCGCGTGCGGAAATACAAATCTGGGGATCCCCGATCGAGATCAATCGAAAAATTGAGCGTATTCAGTACCTTAACCTCATGGCCCCGCTGCTCTGCCGCCTCGCGAAGTCGGACGGTGCTATAAGCAGTGGGGGCACGAGAAAGGATGGCAAGTTTCATGGGCAAGCAACCGGGTTAGTAAATAAAAAGCCGTTCTTCGCCGCAGCCACTACCTCAGCTTTTGAGAACGGGAGCAAGACTTTAGGGCATGCCATTGAAATCGCAAGCCAATAACTGCCATATTGCACTATTGCCCCAACAAGGGGTCTTGCAGTGAGTGACCCCATGGTTCGAAAAGCCCGGCGCGGCCCCAAACCGCCCAAGGTTATTATTGGCTGGCAGGAGTGGTGTGCCCTTCCCGATCTTAATTTACCCGGCATTCTGGCCAAAATTGATACCGGGGCCAAAACCTCGGCGCTGCATGCCGTAGACATACGTCCCAGCGATAAAGGCGAGGGCTGGCTCGATTTCAAAGTGCACCCCGTGCGGCGACGACGCCGCCCGGCCATTCAATGCTCGGCACGGTGCATCGACTACCGCAAAGTCACCAGCTCCAACGGTGAAACCGAAAAACGTCCGGTTGTGGAAATGCAGTTGGCCTTAGGAGGCCACACCTTTCTGGCCGAGGTCACCCTCACTAACCGGGACGATATGGGATTGCGCATGCTCATTGGCCGGCAATCTCTGAAGAAACGTTTTATTGTCGACCCCAGCCTGTCGTTTTGCTGCGGCACCGAAGACGAAGCTGAGCTATACCCGAAAGCCAGCCGGTAGCGCCTGAGGGAATAGCGGCCTAAAGACCAGAGGGCAGAAAATAGCCGCGCGCTGAAAAAAAACGGAGGGCCGGCATGAAGTAACGGCCCTCGCCGCCACATGAGAGCCTCATCTTGATGGTAACCGCTACTCAGCGAGGGAAAGTCGTCAGGGAAAAACCCTGCGGATTGGGGTACGCCTTGATGCTCGCCTGGTACTCCCCCACGATTTTCATATAAGCGCCGATGACCCACGCCTCGGTACCGACCACATTCATCTCTTCACGAGGATCCCGAGCGATATTGAAAATCGCGGGATAGCCGGTTCCTTCTGCGCGAGTGGCATAGACGCCATGGGCTGAAGGATTACCAGAGGACGCAATAATCTGCTTAGGGTAGAGCCGCCAATGCCGCCAGCGCACTGCAGCGATCTCACCATCGATGAAAGCGAGGTAATCTTCCCGCGCAGATTTTTCGCTGACGCCCATAAAGAAGGGCAGTTGGTTGCGGCCATCGATAGGTCGATCTGCGGGCAAAGTGTCATCCACTAAGGCGGCAAACGTCGGCAGAAAATCATGGATTGATACCATCTCGTTACTTTTACGAGCAGGAATTTTACCAGGCCAGCGCACCATGCCCGGCACGCGCAGGGATCCTTCTAAGACATCCCCCACCTCGCCCCTGAAGGGGCCCGCAGAGCTCCCCAGAAAATCGTGGTTACTACCCTCGTGTGCGACGGGACCGTTGTCAGAGAGATACACGACAATAGTGTTGTCGGAGATTCCCGCTGCATCAATTGCATCCAGCACCGCACCCACACTGTGGTCGTGCTCGATGAACATATCACCGTAGCGACCCGCTGCTGATCGCCCACGAAACGCGTCAGACACGCCCGTTGGATAATGGACGCTCGACCAACCCACGTAGAGGAAGAAAGGCGCCTCCTCTTGAGCTTTGGTTTCGATGAATTGGCTTGCCGCGCGAGCGATATCACCTTCAATTTGGTCGCGGTAGGCCAGATCATAGGGCCTGACCCGCTCCAGCTCACCGGTCTCGTTGGAAGCCCAGATATACGGTTGCGACTTTTGGATAGCCGCCTCAGACATCCCTGACCTGCGCATGGATTCGGGGTACAGCGTGCCGTCAGTCGTCTCCAAAATGCCAACGTCATAGGAATCAAAGCCTTGATTCGTCGGCAGACTCTGCGCCTCCTGACCAAGATGCCACTTACCCATCATGCCCGTGGTGTAACCCTGCTTTTTGAACAGTTCAGCGATGGTGAATTCCTTATCTTTGAGGGTCTGAGGGGTGCCCGCAACGATGATGCTATTGAGGCCTGATCGAACACTGTAGCGGCCTGTCATTAAGCCAGCACGCGTGGGAGTACAGCCAGGCTCTACAAAAAACTGAGTCAGCATCAATCCATCAGCAGCCAACGAATCAAGGTTGGGAGAGGGAGTGCCTAATATTTCACCACCGCCATAGGCGCCAATATCCCCGAAGCCCAAATTATCTGCCAGCATCAGGACAACGTTGGGGCGCTCAACAGCCATTGTGGCGTGCGTCCATCCCGAGACACACACCACCCCCAGCGCAATCAAACCTGTTTTCAAACACATCCGCATCATTGCACTCTCCTGAGCGACTCGCTCAACATAACTACCCTCACCAAATCGGCGCGGGGCGCCCCTGTGCACCCATCACTGCCAACATCCTCTCCTGCGTGGATACTACTAACTGTCTCAGCTTAATACCAAACATTTGTTTGTTTTGTCACTTTATGCACCAAAAATAGTGACAACCGGTGGTACCTTAGACGCTTAAGAAAGCACCAAACACGACGGGCTGTCCGACAAAAACCACGGACCGGCCATTCAAATGCGAAGATCAAGTACCGGAGCCAAACCCGATGACCCTACAAAAAAAACTTCACCGAAGCGGACCCTATGCCGATCTCTTCAGTCAGGGCGTTCAAGTGGGCAACACCCTCTATCTAGCCGGTCAAGTAGGTATGGATGACGGCGGCTCAGCCCCTGAGGACCTGTTATCACAAATGAAACTCGCTTATCAAAACGTAGCATCCGTTCTCGCAGAATTCGGGGCTGACATGGATAATATCGTCGATGAAACCTGGTTCGTGACCGACGTCAATGACTGTATGGCTCAGGTCGAGGCATTGTTTACCGAGCGACACATGATCTACGGCAAGGCACCCGAAGTCAGCCAGACCCTAGTACAAATTGGGGCGTTAGTAGATCCGGCGCTAAAAATCGAAATCAAATGCATCGCCGTACTCAGCTAAACAGGAATAACCTACATGCCCGAAATCAAGCACTTTGCTATCGGTGCCGACGCGCACACCATTGTGAACGCCATTAAAGAAGATGGCGCAATCATCCTCGACAACGTCATCAGCACGGAGTTCATCGCCGCACTGAGGGAGGAGACAGACCCTTACATGGGGGGGTCCAATCTCGGCGTTGACGATTTTGCCGGTTTTAAAACGACGCGCACCGGTGGCCTGATGGTGCGCTCAGCAAAATGTCGAGAACTGATCGCTCACCAAGATATCCTCGCGGCATCTGAGCTTTTTTTGAAGCCCTACTGCCAGAGGGTGCAGCTACATCTCACACAGATCATTCGCATCAGCCCTGGTGAAACTGCGCAACTGATCCATCGCGATCGCTGGGCGTGGGGCAAGCACCTTGCGCACGTCGAACCTCAGTTCAATACCATCTGGGCGATTACCGACTTCACCTCTGAGAACGGTGCGACTCAGGTTGTGCCGCGCAGCACCCAATGGTCTGACGACGCGCACATTAGCCCGGATCAGATCGCGACGGCAGAAATGAAAGCCGGCTCCGTACTCCTTTACTCAGGGTCCGTTTTTCATGGTGGTGGTGAAAACCGCAGCAAACACGATCGCATCGGTATCAATATTACCTATGCGTTAGGGTGGTTGCGGCAGGAGGAAAATCAATACCTGACCTGCCCTCCAGAGATCGCGAAAGATCTAGACCAACCGCTTCAAGAATTAATCGGTTACTCGATGGGCCAATATGCCTTGGGTTACTTCACCCCCCCGGGTCAACCGGGTGAACACCCTGAAATCGTGCCCCCACAATATGCGCTTGGGCATCACATTGAGACTAGTATGCTGGGCACTTCGGATGAATTGGACGCGCTGCAGGCGGAAATTGACAGACAGTCAGGCTGAATGCCGTCGTTTACTACTGGTGGATTAAACTCAAGGCTTACCCTGACACTGAGCGTCGGATGGACTGTCCGATCAGCACCTACTCCTTTTTCGAAAGACTTATAGAATGCGGTCTATATGGCTTTAGCGCGCTGCAAGTACTGATACTGATGGCCCTGGGGTTAATCGGTGCAGCCTACGCCCTTTGGGAACATCGCAAGCAGTTGCAGGCAGAGCGCGACGAAAAAACCGATCGGTTCTGAGCGATATCAGCCGGCCCCTCGATGACCTCAGCAGGCCTTAAACGCCTTTGCCAGCGACACTTCGCCACAACCCGCGACTGCCTTACCGTCGCCGCTCGCAAGGCAAAAAAAATCCGGCAAGAGCCGGATCGATCGCTTTGATTCATGACGCTGACTTACTGCATGGTCAACACGTGTGAGGAGAGGTCGTCTGCAGAACCACAGGTGGCCGCCATCACGGTAAATTGGGCCTGCCATTGTGTATCGGCAGCCTGCCATGAAATCGCTTTATTCATTGACTCACTAGAACCATGCACGTCGACAGACACCACTGCCCCATCCTCATGCAGCGCGGGCGCCGCAGAGTAAGGGTAAGGCGAGGCATCGCGCTCATAAGCAATCAACGCTTTCAGAAGCGACAACCCAGCATCAGCGTCTGCGCACGGCCAGTGATACACGACCATCACTTGGCCCGGTTGAGCGGCGAGCATCATGTGATTGCCCTTTTCATGGTGACCGGCATTCACAAAACCCGGTATCAACAGGGTTGCGATCAGTAATGTGGCGGTTTTAATCCGTGTCATAACCTCTCTCCGTTGTTCAGTCGTTATCTTCTATCGTCGGCCCCAAACTGCTGCCTAGCGCGGATCCTGATACTCGTAATAGCCGTCGGTTGGGATCATAACATGTGCGCCAGGCGTTCCGGGAAACATGACATAGGGCGCGCCGCTGTTGAAATCATCCGTAATGCCATCGAGTGAAGAGGGGTCCTTGGGTAACAACATGAAGTGAGGGCCCGACTCGATCTACTGGGAGGGGTCCTTGGCATCGGCCAAATCCAGCACACCCGCGGTCGTATTATCCTCCCCAACGTCACCATGGAGCATCCACATAAACGCATCACGCTCGATATCCGGATCTTTACCGGCCATGAAGTCACTCATCCATTTCATGCCTACGTCGTCCGTACAGACCGGCATCGCCGCGTGAGCACTGCTCCAACCGCCTGCTGGAGCTGGCCGCGGGTTACCGACCATACAGGTCCAGCCATTCGTTCCCTCGCGCAATACTGCGCCATCCAATCCCAACACGGTGGCATTCGTGCCCAATGGTACAGGCGCAGCAGAGGAGTAGGCCCAGACCTGCCACTCGGCGCCGTCGTGTGCTCCAGTCGGCTCACCGGCCTGTACCGTCAGCGCCAGCGTCAGCGCAGCCAAAACCACCCCGCTAATGATCCCTTTCATCGTTATTCTCCCGTCAGTCATGTTGTCGCGTCCGCATGGCACTGCCTTGCGAACTCCTCTGTGACCCATCCGTGCACAGTTCGGCTCAGCCTAGGGGAAAACATGCGTCGCCACAAACAGTCAGCACCGCTATAGGCTCACACAAATCTTGCCAAAGTGCTGCTGAGACTCCTGATAGCGAAAGGCATCCACCAACTCAGGTAACGCAAACGTTTTATCAATGACCGGCTGTAGATCATGGGCCTCGACGGCGGCAAGCATATTGTTATGGTCCGCCCGACTGCCGACGGTGATCCCACTCAAGCGGCCATTTTTTCGCATTAACTCCCCAGTGGGCATCTCACCCGCCCAACCGGTGAGCACACCAATGAGACTGATACAGCCATCGATCGCCAAGGCATTAACAGATTGTGGCAAGTTGCCCGGTCCGCCTACTTCGACGACCAAGTCCACCCCACAACCGCCCGTGAGTTCGAACGCCTGTTCACCCCAGTTAGCCTGCTCCCGGTAATTAATGAGATGCTCAGCACCCAGCGTACCCAGTCGCTCAAGCTTGGCATCGGACGATGAAGTGGCAATGACGCGGCAACCCATCATGCGAGCAAATTGCAACGCCGCAACCGACACACCCCCACTGCCCTCTACCAACACCCAATCACCTGGTTTGAGATCTGTCTCAACCACCAGTGCTCGCCATGCAGTCAGTCCCGCGCAGGTGAGTGTTGCCGCTGCAGAAAAGTCCAGATTAGCGGGCATTCGACTGAAGGCAGAAGCCGGCATGGTAACACTCTGCGCCGCGAAACCATCAGTATGATCACCCGGCACACCCAACAAATGGGGCAAGGTGGGACGACCCGACGGCCACTTGGGGAAGAAGTAACTCAGCACGCGGTCACCCACCGCGTAATCAGTGACGCCCTCGCCAATTGCTGTCACGACACCCGCCCCATCGGACATAGGAATACGGCCATCCGCTGCGGGGATCATTCCTGTCACCACTGCATAATCGTGAAAATTCAGCGAGGTTGCCTTCACTTCAACCTGAATTTCGCCGTGATCTGGCGCCCGTGGCGTCATCTCACTCAGGTAAAGCTGGTCAAGCCCTCCCGGAGCTGAAAGCTGCATTGCGTGCATAAGCACTCCTATTTCGTCTTCTCAGTCAAAAATGAGTATCAAGCTTTGATGTCTGTATGTTCCGCATCGCCGCAAATGTGAGCGCCGCAACGGATGCACACCTCACTGATTCAGCAGCCGGACCCCGTGTCTCTGCTAAGCTACCACCAAATACACACGTCAACCAAGACATGACAGACTGCCCGGCCCTGTCGCATTGTGCCCAATTTATGGCGCCATCTAACTGAGAAAATCGTCATGACCAAACTAGAACAACTGCGCACCATGACCACCGTCGTTGCCGACACGGGGGATCTTGATGCGATCGCCAAACTCAAACCAACCGACGCCACTACTAATCCTTCGCTACTGTTAAAAGCCGCTGCACTGGCAGAGTTCAGTGAACAGGTCAGGGCCTTTCAAACATCTTCTCTGCCTATCGATGATCGCGTAGACCAATTTGCCGTCACGGTGGGGTCAGACATTAGTCGACTGGTACCGGGCGTCATCAGCACCGAGGTAGACGCGCGACTCTCCTTCGATACAGATGCCACCATCGCCAAGGCTGAAAAACTCATCGAACTCTATGACAAAGGCGGCATCAAGGCCGATCGGGTACTGATTAAAATCGCTGCCACTTGGGAAGGCATCCGAGCAGCTGAAGTGCTCGAGCAACGGGGTATTCACTGTAACGCCACGCTCATCTTCAGTTTTGAGCAGGCGCGCGCCTGTGCAGATGCTGGGGTTTTTCTTATCTCACCATTTGTGGGACGCATTACCGATTGGTACACCGCCCATACCGACCTGACGATTGAGGATCCCCTGCAGGACCCCGGGGTGCAGTCGGTCACGCGAATATACAAGCACTTCAAAACCCACCAATACAACACCGTCGTAATGGGCGCTAGCTTCCGTAATACGGGCCAGGTAACGGCCTTAGCCGGCTGTGATCGACTGACGATCAGCCCTACCCTCCTCAACGAGCTTGCGGCTGACGACGGCATACTGCCGCGTCAATTACACGAGACCAGCGCACACCTGCCGCAACCAGAGCCACTCAGTCACAATGCGTTTCTATTTGCCAATAGCCAGGATCCCATGGCCTGCGACAAGTTGAGCGATGGCATCCGACGATTCGTCACCGATCAGCAACAACTCGAGGCGCTACTTAGGGGTTAGCACGGCGAGTGACTGTGCCGTCATCAGCACAGAACCGGCATCAAGATGGAATACCACGGCGTGAACGCACCGTTGTGCGCCTAGCTATGTCAACAACGAACCTCACCACGCGTAAGGCATCACATGACTGTCCCATTGCAGCGAACGCGTAACGCACTTCAGTCCAGAATCGCCGGTAATTCCTTCGCGAGGGTCATCCGTTGCTTGACGGCTTGACCGGTCAACGCAAAACCCAATAGATCTCCCTGGCTTGAGCGGAAAACCGCTTTAATATCAGGCGCCTCGCCCTCAAAGTCCCATTCTCCCTCAGCATCGCGTGCCGGCGGCGACACCACAATCGGGCACGCCGGCGTTTTGATGGCAACTGGCATCGCCGGGTAACTGACCTGCGTGGGCTCTCCTGCTAGCGTTGCTGCGAGTGCTCGCGCCGCCGCCATCAACGGTGCCACGTAAACTAGCACGTGTCCCGCCACCTCAGCGCAATCACCCATTGCATAAACATGCGGCGCACTCGTCTGTAAAAAACGATCTGTCACGATACCGCGTTGCGTTTCAATACCGGCCTCATGGGCCAGCGCCGTGCGGGGCCGCACACCAACCGCACAGAGCACCGCATCCGCCTCAATCGTTGCCCCATTATTGAGTGATACGACATACCCTGCCTCGCCTCGATTCACTTCGGTTGCCAGTGGCCCAAAATGAAATATAGCGCCCTTCTCCTCTAATGCTGCCTGCACCGCTCGCCCCGATTGCTCCGGTAACAAAGTGGGTAAACACCAGCCCATGGGATCCACCGCTTCCACTGAAAATCCGCCATTAAGCAGGTCATTAGCAAATTCACAACCGATCAAACCTGCGCCAATGATGGCAATCTTTTTCGCCCCTCGGGCCGCCAATAAGTCCTGAAAACGGCGATAGTCGTCGAGGTCGTTGACACCTAACACTTCATCCGCTGCATCGCCGCCTATTGGCGGGCGAATTAATTCAGCACCTAACGCCAGCACGAGCTCCGAATAAGACACTGACTCACCATTACCGAGCTGAACGGTCTGGGCATCGGTATCGATTTTGGTGATCTGTGTTCGCGTGCGAACCGTCACAGACAATTGCTCGGCGAGCTCTAGAGCACTTTGCGTCGCGAGCTTATCGGCCGAAAGATCCTTAGTGTAACCGGTGGAGATCATCGGCTTAGAGTAGCCTTCACCGCCATCAGAAGTCAGGACTGTCATCGCGACCGCGTCATCTTTACGTCGCAACTCGCGCACTAAGCCGTAACCCGCAAGCCCCGAACCAATCACGACCACGTGGCGACTATGGGCTTCACGCTCGCTATCAGCGGTAGCATCAGCAGTCTCTGGCGCGCTATCTTCGGAGCCGGGAATCAGTTCAAAATCTGCTTTACCCACACCACAATCAGGGCAGGTCCAGTCATCAGGCACGTCTTCCCATTTTGTCCCTGGTGCAATGCCGTCGTCCGGCCACCCCTCTTTCTCATCGTAGATCAATCCGCAAACGATGCATTCCCATCGAGCCATGTGTTGTTTTCCTCTTTTTTGCGTCATTCGCGAAGCGCTATGCGGGCGGGTGCCCCACCGCGCAAAACCGTCGCATTAACATCAATGATACTGAGCTGCCTGTTCGCGATACCAGATTAATCACACCGCCGCAGCTAAATACGTCGCCTGATTGATCGCTGTTTTTGCATCCAGCTCGACGGCCTCAAACGCGCCCCCAATCAGATCAGCCGATACCCCCTTCGCCATCAAATCATCGTATAAACTGCGTTCAGGGACTTGGCCGGCGCAGATAATCACGGTGTCCACCTCAAAAGTTTTTGGTTGCCCCCCGATCAATACATGCAAACCAACATCATCAATGCGGACATACTCAACGGCATTGACCATGTTAACGCCACGACGGCTCAGCAAAATACGTTTTGTCCAACCCGTTGTTTTACCCAGACCACGACCGACAGGGGTGTCTTTGCGTTGCATCAACCACACCTCACGATCTGCCTTGTTGACCACGGGCTCAACACCGGTCACCCCACCGCGGGGGTGATTGTTAAAATCGACCCCCCACTCTTGGGCAAACAGCTCGATATCTAAAGCCGAGGATTTACCTTGGTGCGTAATTAGCTCGGTCACATCAAAACCAATCCCACCGGCGCCAATCACCGCTACTTTCTGACCAATCGGCTTGTTACCGCGAATCGCATCGATGTAGCCCACGACTTTGTCATGATTGATGCCGGGAATATCAGGGGCGCGAGGGCTAATCCCTGTTGCGACTACCACGTGATCAAAACCGCCATCGGCAAGCGATTGTGCATCCACTTTCTGCCCTAAACAAACCGTCACTTCATGCTTAGTCATCATGGCGCGGTAATAGCGAATTGTCTCGTGAAATTCCTCTTTGCCTGGCACCTGTTTAGCCAGGTTAAACTGCCCTCCGATCTCGTCGGCAGCGTCATATAGCGTCACCGAATGACCGCGTTCAGCAGCAACCGTTGCATAAGCGAGACCCGCTGGACCTGCACCCACTACCGCAATTTTTTTCGGTTGCGCAGCAGGCCCCCAATTAAGCACTGTCTCGTGACAAGCACGCGGATTTACCAGACAAGAGGTCGTTTTTCCTGCGAAAGCGTGATCGAGACAGGCTTGATTACACGCAATACAAGTATTGATTTCTTCGGTGCGACCCTCTGCAGCCTTCTTGACTAACTCAGCATCCGCTAACATCGGGCGCGCCATAGAGACTAAGTCGGCGTCGCCATCGGCGAGTACGGCCTCCGCGACCTCGGGCATATTGATCCGGTTTGACGTAATCACTGGCACCGAAACCTCGCCTCGGACTCGCTTGGTCACACCAGTGAACGCGCGCCGCGGCACCATCGTTGCAATCGTCGGAACCTGCGCCTCGTGCCATACAAAGTGCGTCGAAATCATAGAGGCGCCCGCCTGCTCCACCGCCTTTGCGAGCAACGCGATTTCCTCCCAACTCATGCCGCCCTCGAGCATGTCCATTGCGGCAATCCGAAAAATGACAATAAAGTCCTTGCCAACCGCCTCGCGAACCCGGCGAATCACCTCTACCGAAAAGCGCATCCGATTTTCGTAACTGCCACCCCATTTATCGGTTCGTTGATTTGTCTTTTCGACTAGAAAAGTCGACAAGAGATAGCCGGCAGAACCAATAATTTCTACACCGTCATAACCAGACTGCTTTGCCAACGTCGCGCAATAGGCATGATCTGCTATCTGCTTTTCAATACCCTCTTCATCGAGCTCCGCTGGCGAAAAAGCCCCAATACGAGATCGAATCGCTGAGGGCGCGACGGCGCCCTCGTTGTAGGCTAGCGCCCCCATATGGAGTATCTGCAAACAAATTTTGCAGTCAGGTGCGGCCTTATGCACCGCATCGGTCACTAAACGATGGCCTGCCGCCTCTTCCTGTGTATTGAGCTTTGATGCCGAGACCAGTGGTTGACCCTGCTCATCGGTGACCACCATTCCCCCTTCTTCATTCGGTGAGATACCGCCGGTAATAATCATCCCGACGTCCCCCGCCGCGCGCTCAGCATAAAAAGCTGCCATGCGCTCAAAACCGTCGGGCAGTTCCTCTAACCCCGTATGCATAGAGCCCATAATGCAGCGATTGCGGAGTTGGGTATGCCCTAAGTCGAGCGGAGAAAACAGATTGGGGTACTGCGCGTGTCCGGGTAAATCAGCTTTGGCGTTCATGAAACAGACTCATATCAGGTGGCAAAATAATGAAGGGCGCAAGATAACGCAGCAAGCGAGGCGAAAACAGCAGTTTTCTGGTGTTTTACGTGAGCAAATAGAGCAATGCAGCCCTATTCAGTGTGTCCCCGTAAAACATAGCCCGGCCCCAAGGTGTTCTGCGGCACGGCATAGCGCGCTGATCTGTAGATTCCTGACTTATTATGTATAGCTTGTTCAACACAAATACAGTAAAACTATTAGCACACTAGCGGTATTACCTCGGGACAATGAACAGAACAGCATTACTGACATTGGGACGCTTTCCTAAGGCATTGACGCTCGCCAGAGGACTGCATCGCCAAGGAGTTCGGGTGATTGTGGCGGATCCGCTCAAACGCCACATCTGCTCGGTCAGCCGCGCCGTCGCGAAAAGTTACCACGTCACCGCACCCAACGACGATCTACTTGCTTGGCAAACCCAGTTGCTCGCCATTATCGACAGCGAGCAGGTCACCGATGTCATTCCTGTTTCGGAGGAAATTTGCCACGTCGGTAATTTAGCGGCGCTACTGCCCAAGGGGGTTCGTTATGTTGGCCCATCGGCACAATGGTTAGATCAGTGGCATGACAAACTGGACTTCGTGGCTCATGCGATTAATCGCGGCGTCACAGCGCCCTCAGTCTATGTCACCACTGATCCCGATACCCGCGCACTCATTAGACAGACTGACTGTGTACTCAAACCGCGGCGCGGTTGCTCTGGTACCGAGGTATCCTTTATTCGCCGCGGTAGCGCACTGCCCCTGGCATCTGAAGACATGCTGTTACAACGCAAGGTAGAAGGTAGTCACTTGTGTACCTTAAGCTGGGTAAAAGACGGCGTCGCACTGGCAACCGCCAGCTATCGGGGCACCACGTATAGCGGCACCGTGGCGGTCGGCTTTCAATCGGCCGCCACGCCGTTTTCTGTTCGGCGATGGATCGATCAATTCCTCGACAATACGGGCACAACCGGATTCATCAGCTTCGATTTTATTCTTGACCGGGCGGGTATTCCTTGGGGCATCGAATGCAACCCAAGATTAAGTAGTGGCATTCACTTTATGGATGAAGCTTGGATCGGCGGCGCGGTCTTGGAGCTACCGCAAGGTGCGGGAACCATCAGCGCGGCGGGCAAGCGCGCACAGTGGGGCTACTCGACGTTGACAGAAGCCTATAAATATCTTTTTCGGCTTCGCATCACGGAGCTCGTCCGTTGCCTCAGAGACTTCGTTTTATCGCGCGACGTGGTGTGGTCCTGGCGAGATCCTCTCCCCTTTTTGTTGATGACACCGCTGAGCTGGGAGCTTATCTGGACCGCACTAAAAGAGCGGATCCCATTGGGAGATGCTAGTCAGCGAGATATCGCTTGGCATTGGTTTGCAACACGAGACGAGGCAGAGTCCGGTGTCACGCCGAGCGATGACCAACATGGAGCATAACTTGACTTGCCGGTCGCGTCGTCATGCGAGCAGCTGGCCGAACCGTCTGGCCAGATGCCAAAGTCCAATCAAAATGACGTACCAACTCGGCCAAGATCAGAACACTCTCGGTCTGTGCAAAGCCTGCACCAACGCAGGTATGTGGACCTTGCCCAAACGGAATGTAGGCACCCTGCACCAGATCTTTTTCATGCTCTGGCAAAAACCGCTCCGGACGAAACGCATGGGGGTCTGTCCACCATTTTGCATGTCGGTGCAGCGTCCAAGGCGCCACCATCACCAATGCACCTTTACGCAATCGGCGGCCTCCGATGGTGGTCTCTTGCATGGCTACTCGGGGCATGAAAGTGATCGGCGGATACAACCGCAACGTTTCTTTAAAAAAAGCCTTCGTCAGAGGCAATTGCCGGGTGTGTTCGAAAGTCATTCGACCATCACCCACAATCTGTCCAATTTCGTCCCGCAATCGCTCACGCCACTGCGGTTGATCAGCCAATACGTAAAAAGCCCACGTCAGCACGCTGGCCGTTGTCTCATGACCCGCCAAGAAAAACACTCCCAACTGGTCAATCAGTTCCTCACGAGTAAATGGCTCTCCGCTATCACGATCATGAGCGGCGATCACACTACTGGCGATGTCGTCAAAGCCGCTCGGGTCTTCAAGATGGGAATCAACCAATACCCCGAGATGATGTCGGATGCGCTCGCAGGCGCCGAGCACTTCGGGAGACTGCGGAAATTCGCTCCAGGCCGGCTTGAAAATCAAGCGCAACACATCGACTTGAACCGCCGACTTTTCAAACAGGGTAAAGTCTTCGAAAACATCAACCGCGACTCCCGACTGCAGTGGCGTCGAGAAGACAGTCCGGCAAATAATGTCCGCTGTGAGGTGACTCATGGCCAAGTCCAGCGAAAACACCTCTCCCGAGTCTGCCTTGTGACGCAAGGACAACAAGTGGTCATCCACGGCGGCTTGCATCGCGGTGAAGGCGTGACTGATGCGCATATGAGAAAAGGCGGGGTCGATCATCGCACGCTGGCGCTTCCAGCGTTCTCCGTCGGTGACAAAAATGCTGTCGCCAATCAAGTGCTCCAGCGCGCTCACCATCAAATCACTTTTTGGAAACACACCTTCTGCGTCACGCATAATCTCGCGGACAGTATCGGGATCATTAAACAACACCGTGGAGCGTCTCGAATAGCCAAGATTGCCCACATCGAAGCGGTAAGCCGCAGCGGGCAGCAACTCAAGCAAATTGCCGTCACCCTTCCACAGCACTCGTGCCAAGGCCACAACAGACCAGAGCGACAGAGGCTTGGGGGGTATATACAGATTGTCCGTTGCCATCACACACATCCCATTGTCTGGCCACAGTATGGAGGGGGGGTGTAATGGTGTCGACCCACACGCTGTTTGAATGGCTTGTTGGATTACACATACTAACCGGTGCCATCGGTTTGATTGTCATTTGGATACCCATTGCAGGCCGCAAGGGCGGGCATCTGCACCGCCGAGCGGGCACATTATTTGTGCAAACAATGATCATCACGGGCTTCACTGCAGTGGCTATTAGCCTGACGACCCTCTCTGACCCCATTGGCACACATCCGCATCTTGCCGACCATCCCGTCTTTGCCGATCCGCGAGCAATCAGCAATATTTTTGGCTGGATGATGCTGTATCTCGCCACACTAACGGTAAACCTGGCGTGGCAAGGTTGGTTGAGTCTGCGCAATAAGCAGCATCATTTGGCTAATCGTGTTTGGCACAATCTGCTGTCACAGGCACTATTGACCGTTGCCTCCATCAATTGTTTTGTCCGCGGCGTGATAGAACCTGAGCCTATGATGATGGGTATTTCGTTAGTAGGCTTTGCGACGGTTTTGACCAACTTATGGTTTATTTACAAGCCTCATCCGTTGCCCACGGATCGCATCAAAGAGCATATTAAATGTTTAGTGGGCGCTGGCATTTCTGTCTATACCGCCTTCTTTGCCTTTGGTGCAGTCCGTTTATTACCCGAACTCGCATTGCAACCCGGGCTGTGGGCAGTGCCATTAATCGTCGGCTTGGCGTTAATTATTTATCATCAGAGAAAAGTCACACGACCCGCCTCTCGCAAATGGAAAATTGTGTGACCCAGCCACATGTGATCGTCATTGGGGCAGGCGCCGGCGGATTGTCAGCCAGCATCGACTTAGCGCGGGCCGGTGTGCGCGTCACCCTGCTGGAGCGCGCTGCCGCACCCGGCGGTAAAATGCACGCCCGTGAGATTGACGGCCTGTCCATTGATGGCGGCCCCACCGTACTCACCATGCGGTCGGTATTTGAACAGCTATTCGAGGATGCCGGCACCTCTCTCAGTGATCGCCTCACCCTGCTCGACAGCCCCATTATTGCGCGTCACGCTTGGAGCGATGGCGGCCTGCTGGACTTGTTCCCAGACCGCGAACGTTCGCGACAGTCGATAGAGCAGTTTGCGGGAAGCGATAATGCCGCCGGCTTCGATCGCTTCTACTCTCAGAGTGAAAAAATCCACAGGGCACTGTCCTCGACTTTCATGAAGGCGACGAAACCCAATCCGCTGACGCTGGTTGCCCGAGTATTACGCCAGCATCCACTCAGTTCGTTACTCGCCGCACGGCCATCACCTGATCTATGGCGCGCATTGGGCGGCTTTTTCTCAGACGAAAGGCTGCAACAACTATTTGGGCGCTACGCAACCTACGTGGGATCCTCACCACTGAGTACGCCCGCCACGTTAATGCTGATTGCGCACGTCGAATTAGACGGTGTTTGGCTAGTAGATGGCGGCATGCATCAGCTTGCAGCGACGATGGCTGAGCTAGGTCAGCAACTGGGTGTAGACCTGCACCTCAACACTCACGTTAGTGAAGTCTTGGTAGAAAATGGAAAGGTGGCTGGCGTTCGATTGAAGGATGGCACTGCCGTATCTGCCGATGCCGTGGTCTTTAACGGCGACACACAAGCCATTGCCACGGGTCAACTCGGGGAATCAGCTTCCTCTGCTGTGAGACTGCGGCCAAATCATCAGCGAGCACTCTCTGCATTGACTTGGTGCATCAAAGGTCAGGCATCGGGCTTTGATCTCGACCACCATAATGTCTTCTTCGAGTCTCACTATCCGCGAGAATTCAACACCATTTTTGAAGAACGTAGCGTGCCTTCAAAACCCACCGTCTATGTGTGCGCACAGGATCGTGGCCCTACCGGCAAACGCAACGAAACAGAGCGGCTGCTCATGCTAGTGAATGCGCCAGCCAATGGAGACACTCAGACGTGGTCGACCCATGAGGTCAGCCATATTCGAGATAATGCGCTTGCAGTGCTGAACCGTTGCGGACTCAATCTCAGCTTTCGCGACGATGACTGTGTTGCGACTACCCCAACAGATTGGCATAGCCGTTTTCCCGGGAGTGGCGGCTCGCTCTACGGCGGCGCGTCACACGGTCTTTGGTCTAGCTTTACTCGGTCCGGTGCTCGCAGTCGCCTGAAAGGGCTCTATTTATCGGGGGGTAGTGTTCACCCTGGACCTGGCGTGCCGATGGCCACACTCTCAGGCCGACTGGCGGCGCGCACCCTGCTCAGTGATATCACCTGATGGCGTCGCAGCTTGGACTGGCAGAGCCCAAAAATCATCCAGCGCGCTGATCGTGTCATTAGGCAACTCCCAATGAGGCAAACCCATACTGGGAACAAGACGTTTGATCGTCCATTGTCCCTTTGCATTGATCAATTCGGGCACACGTTCAAAGCCAATATTGGGGTCGTCGTCATAAAGCACCAAACACGGCAGTGTCAGCCGGCTATATAAACGCGACATAGCCTGCTCAGTGAACAGACTAAAAGTCAGAAATTTGAGGGGCACGAGATGCGCGCCCGGTTGCCGAGCCGTCTCCCATGCATACTGCACGAGATACTCAGGCGTTGGACCAACAAAAGCCTTATTTAAAAACCAGCGAATACTCGCTTTCGTGGTCAAGGCGCGGAACAGTGGCTGCCCGACCCAACGTGAATTCAGCAGGCGTTCAAGTCGAGATCCGTTAGGCAGCGAGGGTGGACTCGCTGTTCCCATGCCTGTGGGCGAAATCAAGGTCAAACTGCGGATACGAGTGCCTTGTTCAAGGATGGCGCGGGCGACAAATTCGCCCGTCAACGACAGCGCGACAACATCTGGTGGGGTTTTAAAGTCTCTCAGCCATTCCGCGATCCACCGCGCATACTGCACGCTCGAGTACGACACCGCAGAACGATCAGACAGACCAAAGCCCGGTAAGTCAGGTGCCATCACCGGTCGCTTGTCGCGGTAATGCTCAAATAACGGACGAATTTCCATCGCACTAGGGGCTGCGTTAATACTGTGCAACAGCACCAATGGAGTGCCTTCTGAGACCTCTCCTTGATACCCGCGCAGTGTCACGTTTCCGTCGAGTGAGACAGCGAATTGTTCCGCATCCAACGCAGGCGCCAGCGGCTTGGCCATGATATAACCATCAATGACAATGGACAGCCTGATAGTATAAATTGCGGGACACTCGCCCGGATACCTTCTTTTTCACATTTCTGGGATCGGGGCTTAACATACAGCCTTCGCCGCAGTCACTGAGGACACACATGAGCACCGCGTATCCATTTACCGCCATCGTCGGCCAAGATGATATGAAACGGGCACTGACGATTGCCGCCGTTGACCCCGGTATCGGGGGCGTTTTGGTACTAGGCGAACGCGGCACGGGTAAGTCCACCACCATTCGTGCGCTCGCTGCGCTACTGCCAAAAATTGATGTCGTCAAAAGTTGCCCCTATCAATGCGATCCGCATCAATCACAGCCGGGGCTCTGTAATGCCTGCGCTAAATCCTCGAGCACTCCTATCAAGACGACCATGACCATTCCTGTTGTCGATTTGCCTTTGGGGTCTACAGAGGATCGCGTGGTCGGCGCACTCGATATTGAGCGCGCGCTCGTTAACGGTGAAAAAGCCTTTCAGCCCGGACTATTGGCACAGGCTAATCGCGGCTTTCTCTATGTCGATGAGGTGAATTTACTCGAAGACCATATTGTCGACGCGCTACTCGATGTCGCAGCGTCAGGCGAGAATGTGGTGGAGCGTGAAGGGCTCAGCATACGACACCCCGCTCAATTCGTTTTAGTGGGTAGCGGCAACCCCGAAGAAGGTGAATTGCGACCCCAACTGCAGGATCGATTTGGCTTATCCGTTGATGTGCGGACGCCCTCTGATGTGCCGACGCGAGTCGAGATTATTCGCGCAAGGGAAGCATTCGATAAAGATCGCAGCGCTTTTCGCAAGCGATGGGCGCGCAAAGAAAGCACTTTGCGACGACGCATACAGCGGGCTCGGGAGGCGCTTGATAGCGTCGACACTCCCGCCAACCTGTTAGAAACCGCGGCAAAGCTCTGTCTTGCACTAGGTACTGACGGATTGCGCGGAGAATTAACGCTAGTGCGCAGCGCGCGCGCCTTAGCCGCGCTGAACGGCGACCCCATTGCAACGCTAGAACACCTAAAATCCATCGCTCCTTCTGTGCTCCGACATCGCCTCCGGCGCGACCCCCTCGATGAATCCAGCGCTGACATTCGAGTGGAACGAGTGATTTCGGAGCTTTTCACTGACTGTGACGACTGACACACCATCCCTGTGGGCGGATGCAGAATGGGCTGCCGCACTGCTAAATCTGATGGGAGATCGTATTGGCGGCGTCCATCTGCGCGCCTCTCCGGGACCGGTCAGAGATTACTGGTTAGATCGTGTCCAGACGCTTTCCGGCCAATCACACCTGAGAAAAATTCCTGCCAATATTCCAGAAGCCCGACTACTGGGCGGCATTGATCTTGGTGCCACACTGCAGCAGGGCAAGCCGGTCGCCGAGATCGGCATGCTAGGAGAGTGTCACGAGCGCATCGTCATAGCTGCCATGGCCGAGCGTCTTCCCAGAAATACGGTTCACCATCTCTGTGTCGCACTGGATGACGGCCAGTTGTCGATCGCTCGCGACGGTATCGATACGCAAACCGCCGCACGCATTACATTGATCGCTGCAGACGAAGGAACTGAGGAAGAATTCATCCATAGCGCACTGTCTGATCGCTTGGGCATCACGGTGAATCTGCAATCCATCGGTATCCATGGTGTAGAGGATGACATTTTTGATCGCGATCAAATTGAACGGGCTCGGGCACGCTTTGACGACATAGTCGTGACAGAAGCACATCGGGTCGCCATCGCAACATTGAGTCTCACCTTAGGTATCGACTCTCCTCGGGCAGCGCTAGCAGCTGTCCAAGTAGCCTGTGGTGCCGCAGCGCTCGCTGGACGTCGCACGGTAGAAGACAGTGACATTGCCTGCGCGCTCCGCCTGTGTCTGATTCCCAAAGCAGCGCAGTTACCCGACATGGCTGAACCAGAGCCAGAGCCAGCGCCAGAGCCTGAAGTAGATCAACCGGAAGAGCAGGAACCCCCGCAAACGAGTGAGCAAATGCCATCAGACGAAGATCGCTTGCTCGAGGCCACGCTCGCGCAATTGCCAGAGGGACTCCTCCAGCAGTTGCAAACACGCGCCGCAAAAGTACGCCAAAGCAGTGCAGGCACGTCTGGAGCCCATCATCGGCACCAACAGCGCGGGCGTCCAACTGGCGTTTTTCGAGGCGACCATCGCCGCGGCGGTCGAGTCAATATTCTTGCGACACTCCGCGCCGCTGCGCCCTGGCAACCCTTGCGTCGACGCGAACGCGGAGACCCTTTGCGCAAGCTGGAAATACGCCGCGACGATATTCATCTGACGCGCTACCAACAGCGCCGCGAATCGCTAACATTGTTCGTGGTTGACGCCTCGGGTTCCGCGGCGATGCAGCGCCTTGCCGAAGCAAAAGGCGCAGTGGAATTACTCTTGGCGGATTGCTACGTGCGCAGGGATCAAGTGGCGCTGATTGCTTTTCGTGATGAGATGGCCGAGCTCCTGCTGCCACCGACGCGGTCGCTGGTGAGAGCCAAGAAAGCGCTAGCGGCACTACCTGGCGGCGGTGCAACCCCGATGGCTGCCGCATTAGATTTAACGCGAGATATTGTCGAGCGCGCGAGCAAACAAGGTACGACCACACAGTATATTTTGCTTACCGACGGCGCCGCCAACGTGGCGCTGGATGGTACGCGGAATCGCGAGGCAGGTACTCGGGATGCGTTGACGGCGGCACGGCGACTCGCTGAACAGCCCGTCAATGGCTTGGTGATCGACACCGCACAGCGTCCGCAACCTAGGGCAAGAGATTTGGCTGACACATTGCGTGGTACTTATATCGCGCTTCCCAAAGCAGATGCCCGCACGCTAAACCGGACGATTCGAGCTGCTTCGGGATGACCTCGGCAACCCATTGGCAGGCCGTCGCCGACGTTTGGCCACTGGCTGATAGCAGTCGCTTCATCTCGCTCGATGGTAGCGATTATCATGTGCAGGTCTCCGGCGAGGGTCCTGATCTGCTGTTGCTGCATGGCGCCGGCGCATCAAGTCATTCGTTTGCTGGGATCACCCCACTACTCACCCCACACTTTCGTGTCATCTCACCTGATTTACCAGGCCAAGGATTTTCTTCCTTACTGCCGCCTGAGCGGGTGGGATTGGTGCAGTTTAGTGACTACCTCAACGCCTTACTCGAACAGCTCGATGCCACACCGCAATGGATTGTTGGGCACTCGGCCGGTGCTGCGCTCGCAACACAGTACGCGCTTAATGGCGCCGAATCGCTTAAAGGGATTCTCTGTATCAACCCAGCGTTTAATCCCTTTGGCTCCATGGCCGCTCCTTTTTTTAGCTTGGCCGCAAAATGGCTGGCGCGCAGTCGATGGCTACCGCGCGCGCTCGCCTCTCCGAGTCTGCGCTGGCGTGCCACAGGGTCAATGCTGGCCGACACCGGCTCATCAATCGATCCCATCATGTCGCGCTGTTACGACACCTTACTCAGTGACCCCGATCATATTGCAGGAACCCTGCGGATGATGGCCGGCTGGGACTTACCGCCCCTACTCAACCGACTGGGCGAACTGCAACAACCTGTCTGGCTGGCCGCGTGTGAGGGAGACCGCACCATCCCACCCAGCCGCATTACATCAGCCGAGCGGTACTTTACTCACTGCCGAACCCTGCTCATTCCTGAATTGGGACACCTCGGGCACGAGGAGGCGCCCAAGACGTTCGCTGATCTACTGCAGGCTTTGATTGCGAGCAAGCGATCCTAGGCCACGCAAGCGAGCCAGAGCCCCATCATTTACGTCAGGCGGTTGCCGGTTAGATCGCGCTTTATGATGGGTTAATTCGCGCTGATACCGGCCCAATCCGGGCATTTTGCGAGTGAAAAGAATGCTGTGCAGTGCCAAGGCGCACTGGTACACTGTCCAATATAAGTGACAACTTAAGTGTCTTTTTTATATGAATATTGCCCAGTCAGCGTTCGAATCCTTAACCACCGCGGATTCTCGACCCACTGCCATCGTGATAGGCACTGGATTTGGTGGCCTCGCGGCTGCGATACGGCTGGGCGCAAAAGGCTACCGCGTCCATATGCTCGAGAAGCTCGACGCACCGGGTGGACGGGCCTACGTCTACCATCAGGATGGCTTCACCTTCGATGCGGGTCCGACCATTGTTACCGCGCCATTCCTGCTTGAGGAATTGTGGCAACTTTGCGGCAAACGATTCTCGGATGATGTGGACTTGCGTCCCATGGACCCCTTCTTCCGGCTGCGCTTTGATGACGGCAGAATTTTTGATTACTGCGGCGACAAGCGCCGTAACCTTGAGCAAATTAAAAGCTATTGTGCGGAGGATGTAGACGGCTACGAAGCTTATTTAGAGGCGAGCGAAAAACGCTATAAAGTGGGCTTTGAAGGACTAGTAGACAAGCCGTTTGATTCGCTCATGGCACTGTTTCGATTTTTACCTGAGCTCATTAAGTTGCGCAGTGATCGCAGTGTGTATCGGTTGGTGTCACGTTATATCCGCGATCCACAATTGCGAATGACCATGAGCTTTCACCCGCTGCTGATCGGCGGCAACCCCTTCTCTGTCACCAGCGTTTACACCCTTATTTCGTATCTTGAGCAACGATGGGGCGTTTGGTCTGCAATGGGCGGCACAGGCAGCATTGTAAAAGGCATGGCAGGTCTCATTGAAGGCCAAGGCGGCAAAATCGAATGCAACGCAGAGGTTGAAGAAATTCTCGTCGAAAACGGCAGCGCAAAAGGCGTTCGTCTGCGTGATGGACGGGTACTGCACAGCGATCTCGTCGTCTCCAATGCCGATGCGGCTTGGACTTACCGACACCTTATCGACGCCCGTCACCGGAAGCGCTGGACCGATCGTAAGATTGAACGCTCTCATTATTCTAATGGTTTATTTGTGTGGTATTTCGGTACACAGGGCAAGTATGAAGACGTGCCCCACCATTCGGTGATTTTAGGACCGCGCTATCGCGGATTGCTGGATGATATTTTTAAACGCAAAGTGCTGGCAGATGACTTCAGCCTGTACTTGCACCGACCGACCGAGACGGATCCGTCCATGGCACCTGAGGGTTGTGATGCCTTTTATGCCCTCGCCCCCGTTCCGCATCTCGATGCCGACGTCGACTGGACAGAATACGCGGAAACTTTCCGACAGCGCATCTGCCAACGACTTGAAGATACGATGCTTCCCGGCTTGAGTGACCGCATCGTGACGTCGCGGCTACTGACACCACAAGATTTTCAAGATCGACTCTGCTCATTTAAAGGTGCTGGGTTCAGCTTCGAACCGCGCATTACACAAAGCGCTTGGTTTAGGCCCCACAACCGCAGCGAAGATGTCAAAGGGCTCTATTTAGTGGGAGCTGGTACGCACCCTGGCGCAGGAATGCCGGCGGTGATCTCATCAGCCAAGGTCATTGATCAATTGATTCCAGCGGCGGTGACACAACGTGCGTAGCGATCATCAGATCACCACGCCTCACACCGACATGCGTGAATGCCGGCGGCTGCTCTACCATGGCTCCCGGTCGTTCCATATAGCCTCTCGTTTTTTGCCGCCGACGCTGCGGGAATCAGCCTGTGGACTCTATGCGTTTTGTCGCATCGCAGACGATCTGGTTGACCTTGGGGAGGATCCCAAACAGGCACTGGCAGCATTACATCGGCGTCTCGATCTTATTTATGCTGGCACACCCGAGAACCATTCTGTCGACCGTGTACTGAGTCAAATTGTAACGGATCACTTGCTTCCCCGCGGGTTGCTCGATGCACTGCTAGAAGGCTTCGACTGGGATACCGCAGGACGGAGCTATGAGACCGTTGATGAACTCTGCGACTATGGCGCACGAGTCGCTGGCACAGTCGGTCTTATGATGGCCATACTCATGGGCGTAAAAGATCACAACACGCTCGCTCGGGCAGCGGACCTTGGTGTTGCCATGCAGCTGACTAATATCTGTCGTGACGTTGGTGAAGATGCTCGTGCCGGCCGGCTTTACTTGCCCCGGCAACTGTTGCGTGACAACGGCATTGATCCCGATGATTTCATGGCGCACCCCTCACCCGGACCCAAACTAACAGCCGTACTGCAGCACCTTCTTGGCGAGGCTGATAGGCGCTATCAGCTGGCTGATATTGGCATTGAAAAATTGCCTAAGACCTGTCGACCAGGCATTCGTGCCGCTCGCAGACTCTACGCTGAGATTGGCCACACGCTGGCGACCGGCGGGTACGATCCCATTACCACACGAGCCATCGTGACGCGTCGCCGCAAAGTGGGGATTGTCACCGGAGTCTTCAGAGCACCTAAGGAGCTGTCAGACGACCTTTCGGCACCTTGCGCGCGCGAAAATCAGTTTCTGCTGGCTAGCGTTCCGCACACGGAAGAATGGCAGCGGCCCACACAGCCAAGAAGCTTCTCACCGAGCGCATCATGGATGCTGGATCTGTTCATGGTAATGGGTCAACGAGATCAGATAACCGCTGAAAACCAATCAACCGACCACAGCGGACGGATCTGAGTTCACAGCGTTGCTACTATCCGAGGACCACTCGAGACCAACGCCTGAGAGTATTTGAGCATAGCGACCTGAACGCAACGCCTCCCACTCCAACTTGAACCATGGCGTCAGCGTTTCAGGCCGCTCACTCAGCCACTCATCCAGCGCGCTCGGCGCTATCCAACGCCAATCTGCGACCTCTAATGGATTAGGATTGGGGTCACGATCAATACGCCCCACATAAACGGAACAGAGCTCATGCTCTGCACCTGCTGCGTCATATTGCGCTTGATATTGAAAACGATGCGTAAAGGCAAGGTCTGCTACGACACCCAGCTCTTCTTCTAGTCGGCGCTGGGTCGCAATCTCGTAGGTTTCACCTCTGCGTGGATGGCTGCAGCAGGTGTTAGACCAAAACGCCGGCCACAGCGCTTTTTGCTCACTTCGCTGCTGCAACAGTACCTCGCCGCGTGCATTAAACAGAAATATCGAGAAAGCCCGGTGCAAGGTGCCCGTGCCGCGATGGAGTTCTGCTTTGGTGCCATAACCCAGCACCTGATCTTGAGTGTCGACGACAATCAACGCCTCGGTATCGAAAGAGACGACTGCTGCAGAGGATGTCCGTGTCGACATGAAGGTGTCCCCAAAAAATAAAATGACCCGCTCCCAAGGGGAGGATAGTATTAGAAAGTAGTGCAGTTTACAGGCGATCGACAGCTCTGGGGGCAGGGTGATCGCAATCTGTTCCACTTCTTATACTATCGGCTCAGTCTAAAAGACCTCACCGCGGGTCGTAAACTTCAGGCCCCCAGAAGGGGCCTGTAACACTTGTTAGCTCCGTGCAGGAGGCATAGCCTCTTGCTGGGTACTAACGGCCATGCCGCCGCTGTTGGGATCGCCTAACCAGTCATATCTGTCAGTACTCAACAGAATGAAATGGATAGTAATTGCGAGTGTGAACATGCCCACTGCAACTCCCGTCAGAACTTGGCGTGGATCAAACAACATCCAGAATCTGTGCATAAGTTGTCTCCGTTACTTAATTGCGAAATAGCTTTAACGCCATTCGCTGTGAACAAAGCAGTTCAATGGTTTTTAGAACCAAGGCTTCCACACATACAGTAAATAGTGTGCAACTACTGCGATGCCCACAAAGCCGATAAATCCACGAATATAAGCTGCGTGGAACTCTCGAGCTTCGTTCTCAGACAAACTACTCATGGTTAATACCTCCCATGTACGTTTGTTTCATACTTTTGCCGCCCATCACACCGAGGTGTGAATGGACGACGCCTTTTCGGAATGAACCGTCACTCAAGAGTGTCGGTTTACGCCTTCCTAACTAAACCAAATTGGCCTAATCAAGATCTCTCCCGCACACCAATGGTGCGGTTGTGAGTTAGCCACGCTATCTCACTAAATTCAGTGCGCCTCTCCTGCCGTGTCGCCTTGCTCAAGACTCGAGGTCTCCATCTCCATCGCCGCTGGCGCCGCTTCTTCCAACACCTCGGGAGCCGCATCAGGAGCAGGAGCAGGAGCGAGTGCGCCCAAGTTCGGGTAATCGGCCAACATGTTTGCGCCTAATAGCGGTTGGTAAGCACCTTGGTGACAAGTCGCACAGTTCACCTTTTGTGCATCACCCAAGGGGCCCTGTCGATGATCAGGCAACCAATCGTTTGTCGGATTGATGTACGCATTATTCATTTCCTTGACCATCTGCTGCCCATGCCACGCCTTAACGCGTTCAGAGTTACTTTCCTCCCAGGAGCCAAAGGCACGACTGTTGTGACAGTGAGTACAGTTCACGCCCAGCGCGTCGGAGTAATGCATCATCAGACTGTAGATATGCTCCGTGCTCTGAATCGAAGCGTCATGCCCCTGTGGTAGCGCGGAATCACCCTGCGCTCTGGCAACACCATCTTCCAGCAGGTAAGGGGTAAACGGATCAATCGGTAGCGAGGTGTAAACCGACGATTCCTGATGTGCCACGTTCTGCATCGTATGGCCCATGTTCTCTGCGTGCCGCGGGGGCACGCCGATCGTCCAGACTGCTTCGGGTACATTATTACCGCGGTGACAGGTGTAACAGGTCACGCCTGCCCCGCCCACGTGAGCGTCCCAATTTTCATTAGCGTTCTGTGTCATGGCGATCATGACCCGCGCCACCTTTTTGGTGTAAAGGGTATCTTCTTCAAAGCCCTCACCGGCTACGTGGCAATAGTTGCAGCCTTGATCAGGTGACACCCATTGCGTAATCGCGGCCATCAATCGGGTAAACTCTCCGACAGACAAGTGTCCAAGCACCTCAACATTTTGATAAATGTCGGCGGCCTTTGGGCCCTCTGAGCTGACAGCAGGTATCGCGGCCGGCACCTGATTGGCATTCACCAATGCCTGTAGCGTCTCTGGGTTATAAAGCGCTTCCATTCCAGTGCCGCGGTAGCCACGTTGAACCGACTCGGGGGGTGGTGCCTCACAACCCATCAAGAGCGCCGTACCTAAGAGAAGAACACTGGCAAACCGTTTCATCGTGAAGGCGTTCATTGTGCACCCCCTATCATTGGGTCGATTACCGGTGTCGCCTCAATCGGAGGATAGGCCGGCACGATGCCGTGCTTCATACCCCAGAGGTACCAGTTCTCAACAACCGTTCCTGTCAATAGAATCCCGATCGCGCCGGTTAACACCGTCAGGACCGCAAACCACCATCCCCATCGGTGAATCGATTCCATCGACGCGTTGAATCCCATGCACCATCTCCAGAACAGCGCTCCCCGCTCTGCTGCGGTACCCCGATCAGTGATCTGGTCGATCTCTCTATCAGCACCATAACGACTAGTGGCCAAGATGGTCGCGCCGTGCATCGCAAACAAGACTGCCGAGCCATAGAGGAAGGCAATTGAGAGCATATGGAATGGGTTGTAGAACAAATTGCCGTATCGGAGCGAGAAAGCCGCTGTCCAATCTAGGTGAGGAAAGACGCCGAATGGCACCGCTTCAGCCCAGGAGCCCATCAATATGGGACGAATAAAGCCCAGCACAAGGTATAAGAGAATCGCTGCGCCAAAGGCCCAAGCAAGATAATTACTCATTCCCAAATTCCGTGAGATACGGAAGGTGCGTGCCCACCAGAGCATGATCGATAGCGTTAACAGAGCGCCGACGATCAGCCACCAGCCACCGTCATTTAACGGCGGGATAGTGAGTCCATACTCGGGGGGAGGTGGCTCCAAAGCCAACCAAAAGAGCTGCCGTACAAACTGAACAGGATCCCAGTTCACCGAAGCAAACATGTTCATCCCGATAATGAAGAACGCCAGTGCACCTGCAATTAGCGCGAAGACGCCTAACGTCCCGAGATAAATGGGACCGATCTGCGCATCACCGAGTTTGCCGAGCCAATGATTATGGATGATCCCGCTGGTGCGATTGTATTCTTCATCGCCAATGGGGACACCGGGGTAATCTGGCGCAGCGACCTGCACTTGTGTAAAAATATTTTGATATTCTCTCATGACATGGTCCCCTCTCAGTACCAGACCGGCAGTTCAAGCCACCAGTTCCACCATTCCGGCCAGCCGCGCGTCCAAAATGGCCCGCTAATGACGATGCATACCGCACTCCAAAATGCCGCCGAAATAGCCACGAATACGCCAACACGGTGAATACCTAGCGCGCCAACGGAGTAGCCGATGCTGTCGCGGAAGAACGTATTTTCATGCTCTCCGGTTTTCACTGTTTCTCCCTCGCGGGGATCCGTCGCCATCAATATCAGCGACCCGTGCATCGACAGTGCCAAGGCGGTCGTGAAGAAAAATGTCACCGCGATCATATGCGCCGGGTTGTAGTGAAAATGCAGAAACTGGTAACCCACGTTGGACACCCAGTCGAGATGGCTGAGAATGCCGTAGGGGAAGCCATGACCCCATGCGCCGAGGAGCACAGGGCGAATGATGACCAGCGTGATGTAAGCAAATATGGCGAAACTAAAGGCAAAGGGAATGTGCAGTCCCATGCCGAGTTTTCGCGAAATCTCCACTTGCCTCAGCGCCCATGACCCAAACGCACCCACGGCACAGATCGTAATGATCTGCCAAAGGCCGCCCTCTCTGAGCGGTGCCATACCGAGCCCATAGGATAAATCTGGCGGTGCGATGCTAATTTGCCAGACGTTCCAGGTAGGACCGATGGCAGCGCCATAAATCAGTAGCCCTGTGCCCAGAAAGGCGAAAAATGCGGTGGTAACGCCAAAGAAGCCAACCCAGAAGGGACCTATCCAAAAATCGAATAGATCGCCTCCGATAAGAGTTCCTCCCCGGACACGATACTTTTTCTCAAAACTCAGCATCGACATGACATGACTCTCCCTTTATGGCGTTAGCCGCCAGTTCTCAAACAACCACTCACCGATCTCTGTATCCTACTGATCTCGGTTTGCTCAAATCCTCATGAAGGCATAGGGCGTTAGGCTGTATGCCGCCCGCCTAGCTTCCTGCCAGCAGCTCTCCTTGCTGCCCGCCCGCTGGAACGTTAATGACTTTAAGATCGCCGCCGATATGAACCAGGTGAACACCATCACAAATAGCATCCGAAACTGCAGTTGATCCCAAATACTGTGGGGCCCATCACTTGTTCTGTGATTTGTTGCCATGAGTCTGCCCTCCACGAAGGGTGTTTGTGTCACTGTCGACGTTGTGCTGTGATTCATGCCGCGTCTCCAAACTGCAGGCTGTCGCTTGCATGTTGAACATGTGCAATTTCTACCGTGCCCTCACCCGCGGCCTTTGCCACTTGCTCGGCGGCATCGCGCAATCGTTTGGCCGCTGAGATACGAACGAGAATAGGCTGTGCTGCCACAATGCGGTCGAGGCCACTCTGCGCACTATCGGTCCACACCAACGTCTCTGCGGCACGTGCCGGCGTCGGATCAACCTTATCGAGCTCGGTGCCCAGTGGCAGAATATTGAACAACGCGTCGAACAGCGCGTTGCAGACTTCCTGCACTAGATAGCAGGTACCCGCATAGCCCATGAAGGGCGTACCTGTGTGGCGTCTAATAATGGTGCCAGGCAGCGATGCCGGAACATAAATGCTTTTATTGCCTGCTTCGTTGATATACATGCGCTCGTTGTAACCGCCAAATACCAACAATGCGCCCGATTGATGAATCGCGTCTCGAACTTCCTCGTTATCTGGCTTAACCCCGGCTTTGCGGGAAAAGTGAAAGGCGCAAGGTAGGCCTAACTCGCCCTCGAGGAAGTGACGTAATCCTCGCGTATAAGTTTCCGTTGCGACCACACCAAAACTGGCTGTGCCAAAAAAATCCTGTGTCACCGATCGCCATAGATCCCAGACTGGCTTGAGCGTGGTGTGCTTTTCTTGTTCGATAAATGGCTCGGGATCGAGATCGAGCTCTTCACCTAAGGCGCGCAAAAATTTAGTCGTACTATCCAGACCTATCGGAGCCTGGAAATACGGCGCCTCCAAGGTCTCGCACAACTTGCGGCCATACTCTCGGTAGAGGCAGACGTTCGCGTCCGCGTCGGCCAACGTCACAATGTTGTCCAGCGGGCAACCGAGTGGAAAAATCAGGTTGATCTCTGCACCGATCCCCTCGATTAAGCGCTGTATTTCAGCGAGATCCGAAGGCGTATTGAAATAGCCGTAGGCGGGACCAATAATGTTGACCAGCTTCTTCGCATTTTCAGTCTTTTTCACCTTGCGCTTCTTGGCTTTAGCCTTACCAAATTGGTCCCAGAGCCACACCAATGCACGGTCAGCACTTTGCCACTGATCCTCGTCGATCGTTCGCGGCAGGAAACGTTGAATATTCGTGTCTGTGGGAGTCACCCCGCCACCGATCATCTCGGCAATCGATCCGGTCACCACAACGCTCGGCTTTTTGGGGTCCAGCGTTTCATGCGCCCGGCGCAACGCACCTTCGGTGCCGCGCTGTCCAAGCTCTTCCTCGGCAAGCCCTGTGACCACAATGGGTAGCTCATGCGGCGGCAGCGCGTCCGTGTAATGAAGCACCGATGTCACGGGCAGATTCTCGCAGCCAACCGGTCCATCAATGATGACCTGCAGGCCTTTGACCGCCGTAAACATGTACACGGAGCCCCAATAGCCTCCCGCGCGATCATGGTCCATGACTAACATCAGCCAACTTCTCCCATTCCCGATCGACTAATAATTTGTGGGGTCCATATCCCGGTTTTCGTACCGCTTCCCACACCGGCGAAGAAAGTTTCCATCGCTTCAAAACGATCCCGCCCAGCGATAGCTGTATTAATCACTTCCGCCAGAGACCCCGCGCCCGCAACGCCCATCAAGGGCCGCGCCGAAATCAGGTTGGTAAAATAGAGGCTAGGAATCGATTGCTCTTTAGCTCGCTGCACCACCGGTGTCGTGCCAATCGCGATATCAGGCTTAAAGGTATCCATCGCATAAAGGTCATCCTCTAGCGACGCGCGGAACTGAACATTTACGCCGTGCGATTCTAGCCACTCGCAATCATGTGCCGACCAATCAGACTTGGCGCAAGCGGTTCCGACGTAGCGCACATTGGCACCACTCTCAATCAGCAATCGCGCCACAATCAGTTCTGACCCTTCATACCCCGACAAGGTAATCCGCGCATCAATAGGATTAGCCTCGAGCACGCCACGAATTGCCGATAGCTGCGCATTAATCGCTGCATCAATTTTCTTCTTGGGCAAGTTCAAGACGTCACCGAGATGACCCAACCAATCACGGGTGCCCTCAACGCCAACCGGCGCTGAACCCAATAGGGGACGACCAGCCGCCTTAAACTCACGCGCTGTCGCCGCATAAAAGGGGTGCAGCATCGCCACAGCCGAGCAATCAAGTGCGGCATATAGCTCGCGCCACTCACGCGTAGGAATGACAGGGCCGGCTTTGAGTCCCATTGGCTGCAACATTCGACCTATTGTGATCGCGTCCACAGGAAAGATTTCGCCTACCATCGCAACAGTCGGGACATCGCTTTCGACACTGGCTGGCCTGGCAACGGGACCCGCCTGAACTTCGCTGCGTGCATAACGCAACATGGCACCCGCCAAGACATCTTTTGCCTCAGCATGTGTCGGCACACCAAATCCGGGGACATCAATGCCAATAATCCGAACGCCATTAATTTCCGACGGCAACAGATCAAGAGGCACACCAGAAGCGGTCGGTACACACAGGTTAATCACGACAACGGCGTCGTACTGATCGGGGTCGGCGATGTCATGAACCGCTTCGCGGATGTCTTCAAATAACTTGCCCGTCACCAGTGATTCAGAATCAAACGGTACGTAACCGACGGTGCGCTTCGCGCCGTAGAAATGTGAGGTGAAGGTGAGGCCATAAACACAACAGGCGGAGCCCGATAGTATCGTCGCCGTGCGGCGCATCCGTAAGCCCACTCGCAGCGACCCAAACGCGGGACACATGCTTTGCGGTTGGTCATGGGGGCCTTTGGGATAGTCCTTGTCATATTGCTCGAGCTGTGCCGTCTTGCCCGCTTTTTGCGCGGCATCACGCATGACACCCTCGCCCGCATGGCACCCATCCGCTTGCGCGGTGGCATCGGTATCCGCTGCAATAATGACTTCAGATGCTGTCATAAATGACTTCCAGTGAGGGCTTATTAAGGTGCTCAGCGCTACACAGGTCTTCTATGCTCGCGGGCTCCAGTACAACGTCGCGACCGACAGTCTCGCCGTCAAATAGCTCTAACAGTTCGTCCTGTGTCAGCGGCGCTGGTTTATGCGGCGGCGCCTCGGCCACGTTGGTGGCTAGGCCACTGAACAGTGAGCCCCACTCACCGTCCGGTGTGCCGATGATTTCGTAGGACGCGCTTTTACGGCGGATGTCGTCATTTGCGGGGATAGAAGCGAGTTCGGGTATTCCGACCGCCTTGCAGAACGCCTGGGCTTGACCAGAACCATCGTCTTTATTGGTCACCATACCCGCGACGCCCACATTCCCGCCGAGCTTGCGGAAATACTCAACTGCGGAACAAACGTTGTTAGCTACATAGAGTGACTGCAGATCATTTGACGCAACGACAATCACTTTTTGGCACATGTCACGGGCAATTGGCAAACCGAATCCACCGCACACAACGTCACCCAAAAAGTCGAGGAGCACGTAGTCAAAGTCCCAGTCGTGAAACCCAAGTTTTTCTAGGGTTTCAAAACCATGAATAATGCCTCTGCCACCGCAACCGCGTCCGACCTCTGGTCCGCCGAGTTCCATGGCAAAGACACCATCGCGCTTGAAGCAAACATCGCCCACCGTGACTTCGTCACCGGCCGCTTTCTTTGCGGATGCCGTCTCAATGATCGTGGGGCACGCTTTACCACCAAACAACAGCGAGGTGGTATCACTCTTCGGATCGCAACCGATCAGCAATACTTTTTTACCTTGCTGCGCCATGTTGTAAGACAAATTGGCGAGGGTAAAACTTTTACCGATACCGCCCTTGCCATAGATCGCAATAATTTGTGTTTTCGGGGCTTCCTCACCAGATGACGCCAGCAAGTCGGCCCTTTCCCCGGTTGATTCCAATCCAGGGTCATACAGCTCAGGGTTCTGTGGTGCGTTCATGCGTCTCTCCAGTCGAGGACCATCTTCAAACAAGCGGGATCAGAAAATGCTGTTTCGTAAGCATTTTCTGCACGGTCATAAGATTGGTCATGCGTAATAATGTTGCTGAGGTCGAGATCTCCTGTTGCGATGAGATCCATTGCCGTCTGCATATCCTGTGGCTGCCACTCGGCACTGATGCGAATATCGATTTCTCGCATAAAGGCAGCGGGAAAATCGAATTGAATCGGTGCCGCATAAAAACCTGCGAGACACAATGTGGCGTGTTTAGCGAAGTGATGAACCGCTTGATCAATGATGTTGTGTGCGCCGCTCACGTCGCAGACACGCTGGTAATCTCGCCGCGCATCCTCACTCGGTTGGAGCACACGATAACTGTGATCCCCTTCGCGACGAACTGCGTCTGTTTCCCAAACAGTGACCGTCGTGTGATGCACTGCTTCGGTAATGCGCGCCAGCAACCGACCGAGTGCACCATGCCCGATTATTAAATCAGGGGGACCCAAATCTTCCATTCTTCGGAGGGCGTGACAAGCCGTTCCGGCAAGCGCCAATAAGACACCTGTCGATTCCATTTCAGTCGGTAACTTGATCAGTTTTTCGGCAGGAACAACGAGCGAATGGGCGGCACCACCGAACAGACCGTGCACATCCGTAAAGCCGCGGCTCCCAGGAATAAAAACACGTTGACCAATATCGATATCTGCTTCGGCACCACATTCGACCACGTTACCAACGCTCTCGTAACCGGGCACAAGGGGATAGGCCAAACCAGGAAAAGGAGGCATACGACCATCCCAGAGTAGTCGCTCGGTGCCGGTGCTGATTCCAGTCCAGTGGACCTTCACAACGCAATCTGTAGCGTGGGGTTCTGGCAACTGGACGCGGCGGACCGACATTTTCCCAGGTTGCTCAAAAACCACCGCAGTTGACGTCGTTCCCATGGTGGCGCTCACTCTTAACCTATTTTTCAGTTGTCTTGCCTGCCTTCAGCCCCATTTCTGGACGGCTCTCCGGCAGTGCAATCCATGTGTCATTCTAAATTAACATTTGAAAGTGTCAAATATTAAATACATAAATCTCATCACTCAGCATTTACCGCCTTTTCAGCTACCAATAACCGCGTTAAAGCAGGGATTGGCGTCTTGAACTCACGCACCCCAGTAAAACCGGCCGCCAAGCACATTGCCCTGAGTTCCTCCGCGGTACGGGGCCTTCCGCTGCCCATCGCCCACAAATAAAAACCAAAATAAGTGTCCCCAATGGGCTCCGCGCCAGCCGTACCGGCCATCGGCTCGGCAATCAGTAGGTGCCCGCCGGGCCGCAAGGCTGAGTGCAGCCGCGCCAGCAACTCCCTAACGGGCTCATCATCGTGGTCATGCAACACTCGGACCAAAGAGAAAAGCTCTGTATCTGCGGGCAAAGATGAGCGAAACATGTCGGTCGCAACAAACCGAATAGGACCATTCAGCGCGTGATCCTTGGCCTCGGTGACCACCTCAGGCAGGTCTAGCACCGTGGCGCTAAGATCGGGGTAACGTTTTTTAACGGCCCGCGCAAAATTGCCAGTACCACCCGCAACATCGACCAAACTGCGGTAACCGTCCAAGGGGTAGCTATTCAGGATGTGGTCACCGATGAGGGCTAACGAGCTGCTCATCAATTGGCTGTATTCGCGATGCCCCTCATCAGGGCTCGTGCTGCCGGGCACATAGCTCCAGTAATCTCGGAGGCCGGTTTTGCCACGGTGACGAAGCACGCCCAGGGGGTCTGCCAAGTCTCGGTAGAGCACCGAATGATGCTTCACCATGTCAGCGACGGCGGGGTTACCCAGCACTGAGGCGCCCAGCTCACCGACCATCCAAAATCCACGTGACACTTCTTCGGTCAGCTTCAGCGCAGCGGCGGCAGTCAATAAAGTGTGTGCGGCGGCACTTGATAAACCACACATTGCCGCCACCGATTTCGTTGACTCAATCCGGCCCTGCAGGACAGCAAGCAAATTGCACTGCACGACGGCCGTTAAGGTTTGGGTGTAAACAAACCCTGCGGTTAGGTGGTGCAGATCTGTCGCTTTTTTACTCGCAATGCGCTTAACAAGCGGCGTTCTAGCAGCCCATCGCTGAAACTTCGGGTCGGCGAGTAAGCGATTTCTAAACAAGCGCCAACGACAACGCCAGTCAGTGGGCGCTGGCTGCTGCTGGGACCAAGTATCGTGATCGGCAAACATCGATCAGGCCGCTGAACGGCCGAGTTTTTCGGGCATAAAGCGCGACGACTGAGCGCGAACGAGCCTGACCAGACTCTCCCTGCCCGAGCAGTGAGGGACGCTATCCAGCCCCTCCTCCAGCAAACTTTTAAGCCGTGCCGTTGCCCCATCTAAACCCAACTCACCCACCGCGCTGGGTCTTCCCAGCTTGGCATCAATACCAACCGCTTTACCCAGTACTTCAGGGTTACCAACAGCGTCCTTGATGTCATCTGCCACCTGAAACGCTTCACCAATACAGGCACCCAAATTGACCCACGGACCGGGATCAACACCAGCCGATGCGGCGCCTGCACACGTTGCGGCGATAAACAGTGCACCAGTCTTAGCGCGGTGATATCGAGAGACATCGACGGCAGGCTCACATTCCCAGGCCTGACCTGCGGCTATGCCGTGTGGCGCACCGACACCTCTGGCAAGAATAGAGAGTACCAGTGGCACCCGCTCCGCCCTGACATGATGAATAGCATGAACCGCCAATGTCTGGAATGCAGCAACAATGAGCGCATCCCCCGTTAAGACCGCAATTCTCTCGCCAAATTTAGCGTGCAACGAGGGCTTGCCGCGCCGCTGGGTGGCGTCATCGAAGCAGGGTAGATCGTCGTGGACCAATGATGCGCAATGCAAAAACTCGACCGCCGTTGCGGCGGCGGCAGCCAGTGCACGATCACTGCTGTTATTGGCGAGTGCGACAGCCATACATAGCTGTGGTCTCACCCGAGCACCCCCGGGAAATACTGCATATTCCATTGCCTGAGCCAACAGGGGCGGACACTGCTGGGTAATGTGTTCGGCGAGGTGCTTGCGAATATCGTCTTCGCAGTCGAGTAACGGGTCCTGCATGAACCTTTCTCCCAGAACCGTCATATTAATATGACAGTTTTTAGTGTTATATTTATCTGACAAACTACGCCACTCAGTGGCCCGGTGCAACCCCTATGAATGATGCGGCAACAATGCGCTCCACCACGCCCTATGAAGCGGGCATGGCGGGTGCGAATTTAGGCTTCGCGCAACCGGTTCCAGACTCGGGTTACCGTTGGTGGTATGTCGACGGTTTCAGCGAGTGTGGTCGCTTTGGGGTCACCGTCATTGCGTTCATCGGCAGTGTTTTTTCCCCGTACTATTTTCGCGCTCGACAGCGCGGCAATACCGCGCCTACCAACCACGTCAGTCTCAATGTGATTCTGTATGGACCTGAAAAGTCGCGTTGGTGTATGACCGAACGTGGATCGACCGCGCTCATCCAACAATCTGATCATCTTGTCATTGGGCCCAGCGATATTGTGATCACGGACGAGGGCTTAAAAATCGTGATTGACGAGCGGGCCACGCCTTGGGGTCAGCGGGTCAGCGGCGAGATAGCCATCGCATTTGAGCGCACAGTGCAGACGTGCTTTCAGCTCGACAACGCGCAATCCCACTGGTGGTGGCCCATCGCTCCATTGGCGAGTATTCGAGTTGCCATGGCGCAACCCGCACTATCCTGGCGGGGCAGCGCTTACGTTGATTCTAACTTTGGGATCGCACCTATCGAAAACGGCTTTACCTCATGGAACTGGTGTCGAGGTCATACACCGGAAGGACATTGCGAAATTCACTATGACGCACAGCTCCGTAATGGCGACGAGAATCGAGTGTCTCTGATTATTGATAAACAGGGGGGGATGGAGCGGATTGCCTCTCCGCCGCTTCAACAACTGAAAAAAGGAACGATCTGGCGCGTATCGCGTCCAGCGCGCCTACCGGCGTCTACGCAGACATCACTGAAAACGCTGGAAGACACGCCCTTTTATACGCGGTCTCAGTTACACATATCGGGCAGGCAATTCATGCATGAGAGCTTGGATCTCACGCGATTCTGTCGGTCGTGGGTGCAATGGCTATTGCCCTTTAGGATGCCTCGCCGTGGGGCGACTAGATCGTCCTAAAGACGGGTGACGAATCGGTCCAGATGTGCGGCAACACCAGCCTCCCAACCTCTGTGAGCAGATATTCTCCATCCTCCTCGACGGCAAAACCTTGTCCCAGCAGCGGCGAGAGCCAATCGTCTTTCTGAGCGCTGGTCAACTGATCCGCCGGTATGCGTTGATGGCAGACGAGCCCCCTCAACACCTTTCGACGCAGCGTCTCATCATCATCTGAGAAAACAGCTGACGCAGATCCCAGCGTGCCGGATTCAACAGCGCTATGCCACTGCGCCATATCTACATGGTTCTGAACGACCAAACCAGGCAATTCGCTTAAAGCGCCCAAACCAATGCCGAGCACCGATGCGTCAGGATCAGTATCGTAACCCAACACATTGAGCGCGAGCGTTCCCTCACGCTGGGCAACCGCCAGTTGATGGTCCGGCTTAGCAAATAAGTTTAACCCCACCCAGTCGTAACCCGAGGCCACAAAGCCTTCAGTCGCCGCATTGAACATCGCTAATCTGTCCGCAAGCGAGGGAAGCTGCTGCGTGTCTACCGCAATTTGATGCGGAAAAGCGGTCTCTCGTCGGTGAAACGGGAGACAGACTAAGCAATCTGGATCCAGCGAAATCATCGCCTCGATACTTTGTTCACTAGACTCTACCGTTTGCCCGGGCAAACCGATGAGATAGTCCATACTAATGGACTCAAAATTCACTCCATGCGCGATCGAGATCACGTCCTCGAGCAATTCCAGAGACTGAATACGGCCAATTTCGCGCTGCACGAGCGCATCCACATCGCGCACCTCCAGCTTAATGTGGTCGATACCGAGGCCCTTATAAAAATTAAGCTGTGCGCGCGACGTTCTGCGAGGGTTCAACTCCATAGAGACCTGCGTAGTGGCGCCTATCGTAAAGTAGTGACTCACACGAGAAAATAAGTTGCCAATAGCCAATTCTGACAGGTGATTCGGCGACCCACCGCCAAAATGTAATCGCGCCAATCGGCTCTCAGATCCCACCGCCTCCGCCGCCAGCGCCAACTCACGATCTAGGTTCGCGATGTAACGGTCCAATTTTTCCGCGTCGTGTTCTACAACCGCTACGCGATCGCAACTTAAGCATCGAGACGGGCAAAACGGTAGGTGCACATTGAGAATCAATGCGCCTTTTTCTTCTCGTATTTGCGCGAAGTAAGGTTGCAGTAATGCCGCGTCTGCGGGCACCGCATTGGCTCCTAACGCTAGACTATTTTCGGACTCGGCAAGTGGATACGCTGGCATCCCAGACGACCACGGCTCCATGGTTGACTTCATACTGCCCCCCTTACTGCCTGGCTGGTTGCTACCAAGAAGCGACACCGAAAACAGCGAGCGGTGGCTTCAAAAGAAGCAACAGTCAATCTTATTGTTGGATTGATCTGTCTGCACCCTATGCCGCTAGTGTGCTCGCGTCAAGAAGAACCTGACACCTCCTCACGACGACTCGCGAGTATTGGCCCCAGCCCAACGCCACAGCGCCGTTTCGCCCATGGGAATCATCAGAAAGCAGTGCTCTAAAACGGCCAACGCGGCGAGCCAGGCGATTAAAAACAGCGATAACCCCATCGCAGGCTCGGTGGCTGCCAGCCCAAAGAAAAATAAGAGATAGGTGCAGTAGGCGGCTAACAGCGTTGATACAACCGTAAACCAGTTGTTTTTATCGGGGCCGAGGAAGGACGTGATATAGCGCATATGAGCGGGCAACCACTCACTGTTGAAGTGCCGAACGCCAAAAAACAAATTGAGTTTAGTGCTCCAGCGCATCAGCCAGAGAACGGCCAGCGTATTTTGAATTGTTGGGTTGGGTAAACCAGCGCCCAGCACGCACACCCAGCCGACAACAGTCACCACCAAGAGCTCGTGATAAATCGTTGTACCGAGCGCTTGCTGAAACCGCCGCACCTGTGACCGCGGCGCACCGATGGTGGCGGGCGCTTTGACTGGGCCCGTGATGTAACCCATGAGGTAACTGAGTTCTAACCAGCCCCAAATACCGAGACCCATAGCAAAGCCGGTAATGGTCGACAAAGTAGTAGCGCTTGCCGCGTTGGCCTCTACCAAAAACAGCGCTACGCCCGTAGCCAGCGTCACTAGCGCAAAAATAATGCGCTGCGTCTGGCGAGACTGATGCACACTCATGAGGGCGAGGCCCGTCATCAACCACCATAGGAGTGCCGCTACAAAAAAAGAAATCAAGATCATCAGCTGACGTCGGCGGTCGAGGTAGCGGTATCAAGTGCCTGCGCACGTTCTAGTAGCGTGACAAATACTTGACGGTTGTCGACGCCAAAAGCCTCTAGTGCCATCCAATATCCGGTTTCAGGATCTGAGATCACTAAGCTACCATTCTCTAATAAGCTCAACTCAAAAACCCCGCCCGCCTCTAGATCACGAATGCGCCGCTCGCGCACCAAGCTACGGAGTATGCCGCGTAAAAAACTGCCCTCGCCTGATCCATACTCCGCAAGCTTGGACGCTGTTTGGGCCTCCAAAACATCGATCTGCCCTGCGGGACCGTCGACAAACAATAACGCCGCAGATGACACCGCTGCCGCAACTTGGGGTTCCGGGGGCGAGTAAGTGGCATCGTCTCGGGATACCGCCCATCCCCATAACAGACCCATGGCAAGCACCACCCAGACCATTGGGTATCCGAGTGGTCGCCATAATGTGCTGTGCCCCCGCACCACCGCTATTAGCTCGCTAGCACCGCATGGCCTCTTGTCATTGACTGAGGTTCGTCGGTGTTCTGATCATGGGTGACCACGTCAACCTGCTGACTGGCTACATCAGCGAAGGCTTTCGCAGCAAGATGAGGATCACTCAACCCTCTCAGACAAGGACGCACCGGCCGCGAATACCATGCCGACACATTGGGCCACAACAACACCCAATAGAGCTGTCGGTCAGCCGTGGCACGCAGCAAGATATCGCCCGTTCCATCCCGATGCACGCGCAAGTCAGCCGCGATGAGCTGCTCAATGGGAATGTTGACCATCATTGGCAGGGCCACACCCGAGCGAACCACTAGTCGCGCACTGGTCAGCGTGTACAAAATAGATCGGGCGTAGGCGCGCGCAAGCCAAACCAGCAACAATAATACAGTCGCCGCTAGACCGGACTGCCACACAAAAGTGCCCAGCACCTGAGCCAAGGGAACGCTCTCTGTTAACCGGTAAATCGTGTGTCCGCCGATTAACAGCCCAAAGTACAACGCGAGCTGCGGCACAAAAAAGACGCGCTTGAGCATCGCTCCAACGGTGGGTCTGCCCTGCCATACCAGCGACTCACCGTCTGGCAACACCTCTGGCAGGCCCTCGATCGGCTCACCTTCGTATTCCATCATACCAACGATTCCACTCTGTCTGGTGTCGCGTACAAATGGCCACCACCATAAAAGGCGCTGATCCGATCTTCTTCTTGCAACGTGACCTGATCTGGATTGGACAACCCGGGCACCTGAGCAAACTGATCAGAGCGAATCGATTTCACATTAACAGAGCCGTCGCTTGAGACCATCGCCAATGTCATCGGCAACAATACTCTTCTTCCACCGACATCCAATTCAGCGTAGCGAAAGATCGGTTCTGCGCGATCTACCCACAGGTCAACCACGGTGGCAGCTTTTTCTCCGTCACAACCGTAGACAGCCTGACCACGAGGATCCGGGTCGCCACTGTTAACACCATGATCAGCATCCACTCGCAGCGGCACGATTCGCGGCGCTCCGTCCACAGTCAGATCAGGTTTGTCTGGCCGTATTGCCCAGGCTGCCGCTCCAACGCCATCGACCATAGGATCGCCATTGGGCTGCATCGGTGCACCACTGGCGTTGTAAATCGGGGTTGCGTTGACGTCATACTGCGCCGGCTCAGGGCCGGGCCGAACCCGTTCGCCTTGACCATGTGCCAAACGATACGTCTTGGGTTTGGGCATACCACCCATTCCCGTGCGCAGGTCACCTGATGACATCTGCAGTGGCCATCCCTCGCGTTTACCCTCACGGTGCAGATAAATCACCAGGCTAAAAAAGAAAATCCAGAAGACATACAGTGCTAGCTGCGCTAGATCCATGTATTCAGTAATCGCTCCAGTTCCCATAGTTGAGTCCTCCCAATGTGGTCATTAACTCGGAAAATCCGCTAATTCAAGACGCTTGCCATCCTCACCCGTTTCACCCGGCCGCCTAACCAGCCGACCTAGCGCCGCGAGTGCCACGAACAACAAGGCAATCTCGATATGATAAACCGCTCCATAACCTGAAGCGGGTGTTTGCATTGCGGTGCCTAATAGGCCCGCATCGGCCCAACCTGTGACTAAGTCACGGATTGCACCCCCAGAAAACATCGCCAGCCCCGTCGCCGCCGCCTGCACGGCGCCCCAAGCGCCCAATGTCAGGCCGGCCATTTTGGCGCCACCGAAAACCATCGCTGCAGTCAACATGCCGACAGCGAATAACCCATTACCCACACCAATCAAGGTCGCGCCTATCTGAAAAAGGCCTGTCGACTGCAGTGGTGCTGACAGGATCACAGCCACGAAGGCGACGATACCAATGAGCACACCGACCGACGCGAGCCTGATCGGATCAACGCCCTTCCTCAGCGTACGTGAGGTCATTAGCAGCGCGAGCACCATGCCTCCGGCAAATAACGCCGTCAGTAGCGTTGTCTCACTCACCGAAAGGCCTAAGACTTGAGCACCGTAGGGCTCAAGCAAGATGTCCTGCATGGTAAAACCCATCGTGCCAAGCCCTAAGGCCCATAACAGCCGGCGCGCTTTGGGCAAATTAATAAACTCATCCCACGCAGACCCGAAAGTCGGCTTCTCGCGTTTATGGTCTGTCAACTCTGGATGACGAACCTCTTGCTTCCACATTGCTGCGACATTGAGAATCAGTGTGATCACGGCGGCGCTCTGAATGACTTGGATGAGCCGCACGTAACCAAAATCAGCGAGCAGCGCAGCAAAGATCACCGCACTACTAATCATGCCAACCAGCAGCATCAAATACAGCAGTGCAACCACTCGGGGACGCGTCTCCTCAGTGGCCAGATCGGTGGCCAATGCCAGCCCTGCCGTTTGGGACACATGCATGCCTAAGCCCGTGAGCAAAAAGGCTCCCATCGCGGCAATCGGACCGATGACAGCGGGTCCTGAGTGCGGTTCTGTCATGAGAATGAGCGCAAAGGGCATGAACGCAAGGCCACCGAATTGCATCAGCGTGCCAGACCATAAGTAAGGGATTCGGCGCCATCCCAAATACGATCGATGATGGTCTGATCGATAGCCAATCAAAGCCCGGGCGGGAGCCAGCAGTAGGGGTATCGCCAGCATTAACGAGACCAGCGAAGTGCCCTGCCCTAGCTCGACCACCATCACTCTATTAAGCGTACCCGTGAGGAGCACGATGGCCATTCCTGTCGAGAGTTGAAACAACGACAGGCGCCACAATCGCGGCAAAGTGAGATCAGCGGTCGCTGCATCAGCAAAAGGTAGCCAACGATGGCTCAATCCCCCCACCCGACGCACCACGTTGTTGGACGAATGACTCACCGTCTCTGCAACTCCATCGCCTGTGATTTATAAAAGCCTGTGTCCACTCGATAGGATCGGTCAATAGCCCACTCTGACAGCAAACCGGCCTCGGCGAGCTGGCCACTCAATCGTTTGGGTGAGACCGGCTCAATGGAAGGCGCTCTGTCTTGCTTGGGGAAAAACCGGCCCGTAGCGTGCATTAGCGCCAGCAAGGGTGTCCAAGGGGCAAAGGTGAATACTATTTTGGTCTCGATCTCAGCCGCCATCGCAGCGAGTGTTTGCACACCGTCGCTCACGTCGTAGTGAATCAGCGAATCCATCGCCACTGCGTAATCGAAACGTCCTAAATCCATGTCGCGCATATCACCGACCCTGAAGCTCACCGCCAGCGTTGCATCCAGATCGAGTAATCGCTCTTGCGCGATATTCACGAGCGTTGGTGACAGATCAATGGCGACGACTTCCGCACCTCGCCGTGCGGCTTCGATCGCTAGCGTACCGGTACCACACCCCGCATCCAGTAGCCGGGCACCCGTTAGGTCTTCGGGCAACCAGCTCAACAAAGTATCGCGCATCTCATCACGACCCTTTCTCACGGTGCGTCGAATACGACTGACCGGTGCATCCGACGTTAACGTCTCCCAGGTCGCCGCTGCAGTCCGATCGAAATACGTTTCAATCTCTGCTCTTCGCGTGTGATAGCGCGCAGAATCCATCAATCAAATCCTAGGAAGTCAAACAGGTCACGGTCTTTCATAGGTTCGCAGGGCAATGGCTCGGTGCCATCCCACATCTGCTGTGCCAGCGACATATATTCGTCACAGACCTCTGTTAACCCATCTTCGCCCGACAACTCAAACAAGGTTGATTTTTTCAAGCGACTGCGACGAATCACATCAAGATCGGGAAAGTGTGCCAGCCGCTTTAACCCCACGGCCTCATTAAAACGATCGATTTCATCAGTTTTAGCACTGCGATTGGCGATCACTCCACCCAAACGGACAGCATAGTTTTTTGATTTTGCCTTGATAGCGGAAGCAATCCGGTTCATAGCAAAAATGGAGTCGAAATCGTTTGCGGTAACGACCATCGCTCGCTCGGCATGTTGCAGAGGTGATGCAAATCCGCCGCAAACGACATCGCCCAATACGTCGAATATCACCACATCAGAGTCGTCCAATAAATGATGCTGCTTGAGGAGCTTGACAGTTTGGCCCACGACATAACCACCACAACCCGTGCCGGCGGGTGGCCCTCCTGCCTCGACACACATCACGCCGTTGTAGCCCTCGAACACGTAGTCCTCAGGACGCAGCTCTTCGGCATGGAACTCCACCGACTCCAGAACATCAATGACCGTAGGCATCAGCGCCTTGGTGAGCGTAAAGGTCGAGTCATGTTTGGGATCGCAGCCAATCTGAATGACCCGCTTGCCCAACTTAGAAAATGCCACCGACAGGTTAGAAGACGTTGTGCTTTTTCCAATGCCTCCCTTTCCATAAATAGCGAACACCTTGGCGGTGGTCTGCATCAAGTCCTCTTCGAGATGAACCTGAACGCTCCCCTCGCCATCACCGACGTTGTTGCCCGGCTCAATTTGCGAAATCGGAATATGTTGCTTTGGTGAATTCATGCTGCCACCTCTCCTGTGACGCCCTCAAGGAAATCCTCGAGGTCTGCTCCTGCCCGTTTTAGGGCATCGATACTATCGTCGTCTGCCCCCCAGTAATCTCTTTCTTGTGCTTCTATCAGACGATTGGCCAGCCGTGATGCTGAGACAGGATTGAGCTTCGCCAAGCGATCTCGCATCTGCTCATCCAGTACAAACGTCTCTGATAACTGCTTGTATACCCAAGGGGACACATCGCCCGTTGTCGCCGACCAACCCATGGTATTGGTGACGTGCGCCTCAATCTGCCTCACCCCTTCATAGCCATGATCCAACATCGATTCATACCATTTAGGATTCAGCAAACGCGTACGGGTCTCTAGTGCCACTTGTTCATTGAGCGTTCGTACTCGACCCGCTCCACCGGTCGTATGGTCCGCGATATAAACCGGCACGCGTTCGCCGCGAGCCCGTTGAACGGCACTACTGATGCCGCCAAGCGTGCCGAAATAATGATCAACTGTGGTGATCCCCAGCTCAACGGAATCGAGGTTTTGATAGGTGAGCTCGACATCCTCGAGCACGCGATTGAGTAGGTCTGATTGCTGACTCACTTTGCCGTGTCGGTCATAGGCAAACCCTTTGCGTTGGGTGTAACAGTCTGCGAGCTCGTCTTGTTCTTCCCAACGACCGCTATCGAGCAGGTAGTTCACATTAGAGCCGTAAGCCCCCTCCGCATTACTAAAGACTCTCAGCGCCGCGGCTTCAATATCGCAACCGTGCTCCGCCTGATAGGCCAGCACATGCTTGCGCACAAAATTCTTTTCCGGATCCTCGTCCGCGGTGGCGGCCAGCCAGCTGGCTTCTGCCAATAACTGTGTTTGCGTTGGCAACAAGTCGCGGAAAATACCTGACAACGTTACCAGGACGTCAATGCGTGGTCTGCCGAGGGAGGTCAGTGGCGTCAGCTTGGCACCCACCACTCGCCCGTAACTGTCTTGTCGCGCCTCGGCGCCCAGCAAGGCCAGCGCTTGGGCGATACTCACACCCTCGGTTTTCAGATTATCAGTGCCCCATAGCACGAGCGCGACAGACTCGGGTAAAGCGCCCGTCTCTGACTGATGCCGGGCCAGTAATTGATCGGCCTGTCGGTGACCCTCGGCCTGAGCAAATCCCGCGGGTAATCGATAAGGATCGAAGCCGTGAAGATTGCGACCCGTCGGCAAAATATCGGGGGCACGGAGTACATCGCCGCCCTTCACAGGAGGAATGAATCGGCCATCCAGCGCCCTTAATAGCGCCTTCAATTCGTGGTCTTCTTCAAGGATATAATAGGCGTCGCGGAGCGTTTTCGCTAAGGTCTCTGTCTCACTTTTATCCGACTCCGGCATATGCTCCGCCAGCAAATCGGGTAATGCAGACACCTCGTCATCCTCAATCGCCGAAGCCAATTGCGCCGGCAGTACTGGCTTCGTGCCACCCGCTTCGGCCATGGCACTCACCAATTCGGCCCGATCCGATGCTTTCATTGGCTGACCGACCACATGCAGACCAAATGGAATCAGCGCCTGTTCAATTTCATCAAGGCGATCTCGGAGCACCAACATGTTGGCTGACCACTGCTCACGAGGCCAGTGAGTCCCCGCTTCACACAACTCACATTGCTCTGCAATTGCCAGCACCGTGTCGACCATGGCCTGTTCTGCCTCTTGGGTCGTCTCGGCGGGTCGTTGACGCCAGTGATCGATCGAGGCACGCAATTCGATAAAGTGTCGATAGAGATCTGAATGCGTTACCGGGGGGGTGAGGTAGCTCACGAGTGTCGAGGCCGCACGCCGCTTGGCAATCAACCCTTCGGAAGGGTTGTTTGCTGCATACAAATAAACATTAGGGAGGTCAGCAATCAGTCGATCAGGCCAACAAGAACTCGACAAACCCACCTGCTTTCCGGGCATGAACTCTAGAGAACCATGGGTGCCAAAATGCAATACGGCGTCAGCGCCATAACCTTCGCGAATCCAGCGATAGAAAGCCGAGAAGGCATGCGTGGGCGCTAAGCCACCCTCAAAAAGCAACCGCATGGGATCGCCTTCGTAACCAATAGATGGCTGAATCCCGACCAGCACGTTGCCGAATGATTCACCTAAAACAAACAGATGCTGGCCATCGGTCAGCTCTTTACCTGGGGCCGGGCCCCATTGCGCCTCGATCTCGTCGAGCCATGGCTCAGACCGCACATGATCATCCACGGGTATGCGATGATGCACATTGGCTTCGGCGCCAAACTGCTTTGCGTTACCGGATAACAGCGCATCGCGCAGTGCCTCATGGGACTCGGGTAATTCAACGTAGTAGCCCTCGTCACGCATAGCGCGCAGGGTATTAAATAATGATTCAAAGACGCTTAGGTGCGCCGCTGTACCCGTTGCACCGCTGTTGGGCGGGAAATTAAATAGCACAATCGCCACTTTACGATCCGCTTTTGACGACCGTCGTAGGGACACCAATCGCTCTACTCGATCAGCCAATCGCACCACCCGTTCTGGATGCGGCTGCATGTCCGATTCGCCATTATTCAAGACGTCAGATCGACCACCAAATACCATCGAACCGGTCGCGCCATCCAATTCTGGAATCGCCACCATCATTGTCGCCTCAACTGGCATCAGTCCATTTGTTGACGCCTCCCAGTCCTGCAGACTCTGAAACTCCAGCCCCTGAACGGCCAGATAAGGGACGTCTAATGTCTCAAGTAATGCTTGAGCGGCATCAGTGTCATTGTATGCGGGGCCACCAACTAGCGAGAAACCGGTCAGGGAGATCACCGCATCGACAATGGGCTTGCCGCGATCCATAAAAAAAGCATCCACTGCAGGTCGTGCATCAAGGCCTGATGCAAACGCGGGGATCACTTGCAGTCCGCGCCCTTCAAACGCCTCGATCACCGCGTCGTAATGCGCGCTGTTCCCTGACAGGGCGTAGGAACGCATCAACAACAGACCCACAGTTCCCCTTTTTTTCTGCTTCGAAACCTTCGGTAACTGGGTGGCGTCATCGGTCATACGATTCGGCAGACTCTTGTGATAAAGCCCGGTTTCAGGATACTCAACAGGCGGCTCAAAAGTCAGACTCTCTTTGAGCGTCGCGTGGTCACCCTCTGCATAACGTGAAATCAAAAACGCCATCATGCGGGCAAGATTAATTTCCGATCCCGCCAACCAGTATTGCAAGGTCAGAAAATAGGCTCTCACGTCTTGCGCTGTGCCCGGTATAAACCGCAGTAAACGCGGTAAGCGACGCAACATTGTCATTTGCTGCGCACCGGCTGGACGCTTAGACTTATCGCCACCACCACGCATTCGCTTGAGTAACGCCATGGCGCCCGTGGCTTCGGTATCCATTCGGAACCGACCCATGCGCGTTAAGCGCATAATTTCGGGGGCCGACATACAGCAGATCATGGCGTCGCAGTGATCACTGCGATCGGTCAGTGCCTCGCGAACGGCCTCAATGTGCGGCTCCATAAACAGCATAGTGACAATAATGATATCGCCCTCAGCGATCGCCGAAAGCGTCGTCTCGAGTGACGCTGGATTACGATCCCACTCCGTTGCGGCATGTGACGACACCGATAAGTCGGGCACCTGCTTTGACAGTGCACCAGCCGCTCGAGACCACGCCCCACTGACATGGTTATCAAGCGTGACCAGCACAACCCGCAGCGGGCTGGCACTGTCAGCGGCTGTAGTGTGCTTTTGCTTCATAAAGCGTCTCGACATCGATCACGGACAAACCATTCTCAATAGCAAAGTGCTCGGTATTTCGGCGCGCTTTACCGCGCACGAAAAAGGGAATCTTGCGCAGTTCCTTCTCTGCGGAGACCGCCCAAGCAATGGCGCCTGGCTCATCGGCTTCGGTGGTTTCTGCGACCGGTGCCAGCGCGTCGGGCTGGTGCGCGCCACCCCCCTCACCTCCAAGGTGCGAGGGTGCAGCGGTATCATTGAATTCAAAGTCGTCGCGGAACATCGTCAACAGATGCTCTTCGAGCCCCATGATGAGCGGGTGAACCCACGTATCAAATAACACATTGCAGCCCTCAAACCCCATTTGCGGCGAGTATCGGGCGGGATAATCTTGTACGTGGGCCGGCGTTGAAATCACCGCGCAGGGTAAGCCTAAGCGCTTGGCAATATGACGCTCCATTTGGGTGCCCAGTACCAATTCGGGCTGCAGCGCTTCAACCGCTCGCTCAACCGCGAGGTAATCGTCTGTGATCAGTGCTTCTAAACCATATTCCTTGGCCAACGCACGCACGTCTCTGGCCCGCTCGCGACTATAGGTGCCCAAGCCAACGACCTCGAAACCCATTTCGTCACGCGCAACACGCGCCGCAGCGATAGCGTGAGTGCCATCGGCAAAAATAAAAACACGCTTATTAGTCAAATAAGTGGAGTCAACCGATCGGCTATACCACGGTAGCCGACTATCGCCCACCGACGCCACGTCGATGTCTAAACCGAGCGTCTCAGACACCTCGGCGATAAAGTCGCGCGTGGCGCCCCAGCCCATAGGGACCGTTGAAATAATAGGCTGCTGAAATTGACGCTTTAGCCAATCACAGGTGAGGTCACCGACCTCAGGGGCTAAGTTCACATTGGCATCGGCATCGGGAATTCGCAGCAAGTCTCGCGGTGTGGCATTAAGCGGCGCCACCACATTGACGCGAACGCCCATCTGCTCCAATAACTTTTGCACCTCCACCACATCATCGCGGCAACGGAAGCCCAGCTTCGTAGGACCGATGAGATTCACTGATGGCGGCTGATCCGCCCCGCGCGGCGCCTTTGTCTCACCGGGCTTTAAGGCTCTGGCCGCCAATAAGCCGCGCACCAATTGATAAAAGGTTTCACTAGCGCCCCAATTTTCTTTGTGAGTGTAGGCCGCCATTTCGATCGGAATCACCGGCGCAGACAGGTTGGCACCCTTCGCCAGCGCGCCTGGTTGATCCTGCAGCAGCTCCCCAGTGCAGGACTCTGCCACCAACAACACCTGAGGGTTATAACGTTCGCAAACCCCCTCCAACGTATCGATCACCATCTGAGCCGTCGAGCTGCCGAGGTCCCGCGCCTGAAAGGTAGTCCACGTCACAGGTGGCCTGCGATTTTCTCGTTCAATCATAGTGAACAGCAAATCCGCGTAGGTATCGCCTTGCGGCGCATGCAGTACCAGATGGACATCGCGCATTGACGCCGCGATCCGAATCGCACCCACATGCGGCGGTCCTTCATAGGTCCACAGCGCTAACTCCATGATCCCACCTCAAGCTGTCGTTCTCGCACGAGCGGGCGCGAGAACAATCCCGCGAGATCAGCAACCTGATCAAAACCCTGTATCGGCGTAAACACCAGCTCAATCGACCACTTAGTTCGCAGCCCTTCGGCTTCTAATGGATTCGCGATGCCCATCCCACAGACGGTGAGATCAGGGCGATTCGCCCTCACCCTCGCCAACGCCGAATCGAGATCAGCCCCTTCAACCAAGCGCACATCTTCTGCTAAACGCGCTAACTCTTCGGCCATCAAAGACTGATCGACATAGGGCGTGGCCACCTCAACAAGCGACATGCCACACTCTTCACTTAAAAATCTTGCCAAGGGGATTTCGAGTTGTGAATCCGGCAAAAACTGTAAACTCTTGCCCTCAAGCGACGTACGAACTCGGCTCAGCGCTTTTTGCGCTCGCGCGATGGGAATAGCCAGTGCCTCTTGCACCGTTTCGGCCGAGGAACCCCACTCTGCGGCAGCGGCCTGGAACCAAGCGAGCGTGCCTTGAATACCCAATGGGTACAGCGCACTAATTAATTTAGCACCTCGTTTACGTAAAGCTCCCACCGTGTCACCAAGGTAAGGCTGCGCCAATAATATCCGAGTGCCGGGTCCTACAGCGGGCAAGTCATCGGCACGCGCCGCCGGGAAAAAATCCACCTCATGAATACCCAGCTGGGTGAAGTGTCGTCGAAACTGTTCCTCGACAATATCCGCTAAGGTGCCCACGACCATTAACCGAGGTGTCGCATCCGCTGCAGTGGGCAGATCCGGCACCATGCTGGCAAGACACTGATCCTCGCCCTGCGTAAAGGTCGTCTCTATTCCCGATCCACTAAACGCTGAAATTCTCAGACGGTTGTCATGGTCGCCCTGCAATCGCGCCGCTGCATTGGCCAGATCTAGCTTGATGACTTCAGATGGACAAGAACCCACCAAAAACAAACGCCGGATATCGGGCCGCCGCTCGAGCAACTCAGCGACCACGCGATCAAGCTCTTCATGGCAGTCCGCCATGCCGGCTAAATCTCGCTCTCCCAAAATAGCCGTTGCAAAACGAGGCTCAGCAAAGATCATGACGCCTGCAGCAGACTGCAATAAGTGAGCGCAGGTACGTGAACCCACCACTAAAAAGAACGCATCTTGAATGCGACGGTGCAACCAAATAATCGAGGTTAACCCACAAAAAACAGCGCGCTCACCGCGCTCCGTGATGACTTCAGGCGCATTGGTATTTTCAGTGCGGGCAATAAGCTCTGTCACGTGTCGAGCGCTCCCTGACTGCCCAGCATGTTCGGCACATCAGCCGTCGACTCAGCGCTGGTGATTTTTGCGGCCTGGAATTTCAACAAGAACTGCAACGCGTTAACGACATAAGTCGCGTAGGCCGCCAGTGCCACCCACATTTGCTCGATCGGTGTTCCCCAGCCCGCTAGCCACATCACGACGTAAGCCGTGTGGAGCGCCATGACTAACATACTGACAACGTCTTCCCAGAAAAAAGCCGGCGCAAACAGGTAGCGTCCGAACACGACTTTTTCCCAGACGGCACCGGTGATCATGATGGCGTAGAGCAGCGACGTCTTGATCACCACCGACAACGTCGCGGCAGCGAGTCCCACGTCATTCACTAAATAATTGATCACCAAGCAGAGACTAATGGCGAAAGCCAAAAACTGAATGGGCGCCAGTAACCCTTGCACCAGCGTCCATTTTGTTGCATCTCGGCGAGCACGCTCAGCCGGTGTATATAGCGGCTGTTTCTGACGACCGACGGTCGGCTCACTCGCGCTCATATCCCCCTCCAACCATAACAAGCGTTACGGCAGCTGTAATACGAATCAGATTAGAGACAGCCCGCGGATGTGTCAAACATTTTTTACAGCTAGAAATTTAATTATTTTTGACACTTATTCATTTCTGTCAAGAGGCGACATTGACGTTATAAGGTCTTTTTATCGTGGTTTGAGTATGCGAGACTCCGCTTTAATAGCGCCAACGTGTCAAATTATTAAGACATCCGCATGGCTTGGAGACCAATACATTGCCATCTTCACCTCATATGAGCGCAAACGCCCTGCTGGCCAGTGTCGCCGATATGCAGATCACGTTAAACGATTCGTTCCGCGTTGCCGAGGTGGCATCTGACTCAGGGTCACTCCGACAGCTACCGCGGGATGCGATCATCGGACGGCCCTGGCTCGAACTGGTTCGTGAGTCGGATGCCGCGACCGCCGAAGCAGCGCTGACGGCAGCAGTATCAGAACCCGGTAAAGCGCAGCGCGTTGATCTGGGGCTATTACTGGGACCCCAGTCTGAGGCACTCCCTATAAGCTGCTGGCTCTGCGCTAACGATAGTGACAAAACCATTCAATTAGCATGCATTGACCTGCGCGGTGAAACGAACTTACGCCAACAACTGGTCAACGCGCAGCGCACACTTGAACAGGATTACTGGAGCAACCGACGGCTCGAAGCGCGCTACCGACGCATGCTTGAAATGGTTGCTGAAGGGTTTCTGGTGGTCGATGACTTATCGGGCCGCGTCCTCGAAGCCAACACCGTCGCCGGCAGCTTATTAGAGCTCGAGGCGGGCGCACTGGTAGGCCGGATTTTTCCTGTCGGACTGGATAGCAACGGCAATCGTGCACTGACCGAGCTGCAAAGAGAGGCTCGCAGCACCACAGGTGTCGTAGCCGGAGAGGTTACCACTACCGACGGCGTTACCTTGGCAGCCGGTGTCACCTGCCTGCGCCAGGGCAACGAAACCCGTCTGTTAATTCGTCTCGGGGCACCTTCTGAGAAGAAATCCGATCTCGCGCTAGGTGGCGATAGCTTCGAGCACGCGCCCGACGGCATTCTGATCACCGATCAAAATGGCATCGTGATCGCAGCCAATAGAGCTTACCTTGAGATGGCGGGCATTCAGGATGAGCAGCAAGCCACTGGGCGACGCGCGGATCGATGGCTAGGTCGCTCGATTGTCGACCTCGACATATTGCTCTCCAATATCCAATCGGATCGACCGCTCCAGCTGTTTAGCTCTCTGCTGAGAACAGAGCTCGGCGCGCAACTCGATATCGAGCTGTCCGCTGTACAAACAGACTATATTGGCAAACCCGTCATCCTGATGTTTATCCGCGACGTCAGTCGTCGTATCAATGGCGAGCAAGCCGCTGAAGTTCATTTACCGCGCTCCATCGAGCAAATCACAGGACGGGTTGGCCGCGTGCCATTAAAGCAGCTAGTCCGGGAATCGACCGACGTGATCGAAGCGCTTTGCATCGAATCGGCGCTCAAGCTGACCCAAGACAACCGTGCAGCGGCGGCTGAACTGCTGGGACTCAGCCGGCAAAGTCTTTATACCAAGCTGCGGCGATTCGATATTGGCGACTCTGAGGATACCGTGAGCTGATTTAACGCCTCTGAGGCCTTATTCGGTCTATTCTATCTTTTTTGACACTGTATCTGTAAAATCAATTTGACTTCCCTCTGCATCGCACCCACCATGGCGTTATGGAACAGTCTGCCCCGGTCAACGTAGCAGTTGGCAGGGCGTCACCGGGCGCGCTGCTTGAACTCCTCAAACCCATCACGTGGTTCCCACCCATGTGGGCGTTTCTGTGTGGCTGGGTTTCTGCAGGACCCGGTGTCGGACTCAGCAGCTGGTCTTTGTTAGCGGGCGTTGCTTTAACAGGCCCTCTCGTCTGCGGCGCCAGCCAGATCGTCAACGATTGGTACGATCGTGACGTCGATGCGCTCAACGAACCTCACCGCCCTATCCCCTCGGGACGCGCGCCTGGCAAAATCGCCTTGTGGTTCGCGATTACTTGGACCCTTATCGCGCAAACTTGGGCCTTACTGCTCGGGCAATGGGTCGCGATCGCGACCTGTGTGGGACTGGCTCTTGCGTGGGCTTACAGCGCACCGCCCCTGCGCCTCAAAATGAATGGTTGGTGGGGCAATAGCGCGGTTGCCATCAGTTATGAGGGGCTCGCTTGGATCACGGGTGCCGCTATTGTCATCGGTGGGGACTTACCGCCACAGCCGATTCTCCTGATCGCGCTGCTTTATAGTATCGGTGCACACGGCATCATGACCCTCAACGACTTTAAAAGCGTGGAGGGAGATCTGACAATGGGCATTCGCTCGCTCCCCGCGCAACTCGGCCCCACGCGCGCCGCGCGTGTCGCTTGCCTCTTTATGTTGCTACCACAGCTCATCGTCACTCTACTCTTAGTCCACTGGAGTCTTACTCCTTTTGCACTCATTGTCAGTGGTGTTGTGATCGCGCAATTACTGGCGATGCGCAAACTGCTGCGCGATCCAAAACAATTTGCACCCTGGTACAACGCCACAGGCGTCTCCCTTTATGTCTTGGGCATGATGGCAGTGGCGATCGGGCTCGGCGGGTGGCTGGGATGAACTTATCGCAGCCAACACTCAGCTGGTGGCATATTGTCCGTCTTGGCCTCATCCAGACGGCATTAGGTGGCATCGTGGTGCTCACCACCTCGACGTTGAATCGGATTATGGTGGTGGAGCTGGCACTGGCCGCCTCGCTACCCGGCTTTCTGGTGACCATTCATCATATTGTGCAATTAGCGCGGCCTCGCATCGGTTACGGCTCTGACATTGGCGGCCGCCGAACCCCTTGGATCATCGGCGGCATGTTTATTTTAGCGATCGGTGGCGTCGGCGCCGCTTTCGGCACCACCCTCATTCCGCAGAACCACTGGTTAGGTGTGGGCATCGCGGCATTAGGCTTTTTTGCGATCGGGGTCGGCACCGGTGCTACCGGCACCTCCCTACTCGCTCTGCTGGCTAAACACGTCGCGTCAGAGCGCAAGCCCGCAGCGGCGGCATTGGTTTGGTTCATGATGATCATCGGCTTTGCCGTCACGGCTGGCATCGCCGGACACTTTCTCGACCCCTACTCACCCGAGCGACTACTCGTCGTCACATCGACGGTATCGCTGCTCGCCATTCTTATCACGTTAGTGGTGATTCGCGGCATCGAACCCGCGACTTCTGCGTTACTAGAAGCTGACATAGTGGCGTCGGAGGCGGCACCAAAAAGTCCGTTCATGACGGCCTTGGCAGATGTTTGGACTGACCCACAGGCACGCATCTTTACGATTTTTGTTTTTGTCTCGATGCTCGCTTATTCTGCTCAAGATCTGATTCTGGAACCCTTCGCGGGATTGGTATTTGACCGCACGCCTGGAGAGTCAACACAGCTGGCAGGTGTGCAACATGCCGGCGTATTACTCGGTATGGCGGCGATGGCGGCGTCGACACTGTTGTTTAAATCGCGCGGAGCCAGTCTATTACGATTGTGGATTCGCGGCGGCTGCCTCCTCTCTGCTGTGGCACTCTTTTTATTGTGCTGGGGCGGACTCACCAGCAGCACGTGGCCCCTGGAGGCCAACGTCTTTTTACTGGGCACCGCCAACGGCGGTTTTGCCGTCGCCGCGATTGGCGCCATGATGGTGCTGGCCAGTGCCGGCCAACAAAAACGAGAAGGCATTCGCATGGGACTATGGGGTGCTGCTCAAGCCATCGCTTTTGCCCTCGGTGGTTTTTTGGGCACCGTGGCAGTTGATCTCACACGCTATTGGCTCGATGAACCCGCTATTTCTTACGGGCTTGTTTTTGCCTGCGAAGGATTCTTATTTTTAATCGCCGCATCACTCGCGCGGCATATTCACATCGCCAACTGGGGCCTCAGCAACGAACCCGTTGCCCCCTCCTTTGGTGACATTGCTCTAGCGGAAGCTGGAGAGGGAGGCATCAGATGACACAACCACAGGCAGATTACGACACGATCGTGGTCGGGGGTGGCCCTTCGGGCGCTACTGCAGCTCATGAGCTGGCGAACAAGGGTCACCGGGTATTGCTACTGGAGCGTGGCTTCAGGATTAAACCCTGCGGTGGCGCCATCCCCCCTTGCCTACTGCAGGAGTTTAATATTCCCGATCACTTGGTCGTTGCGCGGATCCGCTCAGCGCGCATGATTTCGCCCAAAGGTCAGTCGGTCGATATGCCTATCGATGGCACGTTTGTCGGCATGGTCGATCGCGATGAATTCGATCCCTGGTTGCGACAACGTGCTAGCGACGCAGGCGCAACGGTGGTGCCCGGTGTCTTTAAATCACTCGAGTATCAGGAAGAGCTGGTCTCGCTCACCTACCAAACGAAAGATGAAAATCCTCGCACCATCACGGTAACGGCGCGCAGTGTACTCGGTGCCGACGGCGCTCGCTCTGCAGTTGCCAGAGCCACGATTCCCGACGCAGAGAAAACGCCCTGGGTCCTCGCTTATCACGAAATTATCGAGGTACCCGAAGACCAGAACTGGGACGCTTATGATCCCGATCGCTGTGACGTCTGGTACCAAGGTCGTCTTTCACCTGATTTTTATGCCTGGGTTTTTCCTCACGGCAAAAACGCCAGCATCGGGGTGGGCAGCGCCCACAAAGATTTCTCTGCCAAAGCTTCAGTAGCAGCGCTACGTGCCGATGTGGGTTTAACCGAGGCGACAACCAAACGAAAAGAAGGCGCCCCGATTCCCATGAAACCAATGAAACGCTGGGACGACGGTCGCGCGGTTTTGGTGTCGGGTGATGCGGCAGGTGTGGTCGCGCCGGCCTCTGGCGAGGGTATTTACTACGCCATGCTCTGTGGGCGGCTCAGTGCCAATGCCCTCCATGCCTACTTAGCAACCGGTGATGCACGCGCACTCGCCCAAGCGCGGAAGCAATTTATGAAACTGCATGGCAAGGTCTTCTGGGTGCTCGGATTACTGCAGCGGTTTTGGTATGGCACCGACAAGCGACGCGAAAAATTTGTCGCCATGTGTCGAGACCCTGACGTGCAGACCTTAACGTGGCAATCGTACACCACCAAAAAATTGGTGCGTCGCCGACCTGCGGCTCATATTCGCGTATTTTTTAAAGACCTCGCACAGCTACTGGGGCTTGCACGAGCGTAAGGCGTGCCTGACTGGTTCACTGTCACTGGACTCATTGATGTCATTTTGCTGGGCATGATGATCGAGGCACTGTGGCTCTTTTCGCGCCATCGTAAAGCGGGGCTTCACGGCCCGCCTCCGCTACTGCTCCATTTGGTATCAGGTGCACTGCTACTCGTGGCCATGAAACAGGCACTCGCCAATATGCCTGATCTCTTTGTCGCGGCAACCTTGGGCGTGGCAGGTTTGGCCCACGTCGCCGATCTCAGAAGCGCATCAAAAATCTAATTTAGTCATCGGGAGCTGCCAACCGCTCCCAGTTAGGAGCGCTCTCACTTGTCGCCGTCGATTGCATGCATCATCGATTGCGATACACGGATATTGGACACGCTGTGCTCATGCTGCTGCTTGCTCAATACAGCATCTTAGCGGCGTATCTGGTAAGTTCTCACTTCAGACTCAAAACGACGTGTATTCATGCCGGTTGCCCGTTTTAACTTATCGATCATGCTGTCGATGTTGATCCTGTGTCATCACGCTATAGCCGCCCCCATTGTGCAACCCGGTGCACCTGGCGAGACCTCCCGCTTCATCAGTGCTGACGTTGCGATTCAAATTGCCGATACCCGCTACACGCCGGACGACATTGAGTTCATGCAAGACATGATGGTGCATCATCAGCAGGCCCTAGACATGGCCGTGCTTGCGAAAGATCGCACCAATTCACCGGGGGTGTTAGACGCATCAGCCAGGATCGAGTCGTCACAGGCCGATGAAATTAGCTTTATGAGGCAATGGCTCACGACGCGAGACGAGCCGCTGGTCAATGAACTGCACAGGGACGATCACCACCATCACGTCATGATGGGAATGGCAACAGCAGCGCAAATGCAAAGTCTTGATGACGCAACTGGTCGTGATTTTGATCGGCAGTTTTTGACCTTGATGATCACCCACCATGAGGGCGCACTCAAGATGGTTGAGGGGCTCATGGAGCAGCCCGGCGCAGCCTACGACCCAACATTATTCGAATTCACGACGGACATTGTTAACGATCAGGAAAAAGAGATTGAACGCATGCATGGATTGCTGGTCGGCCTTTCAGATGACCCACGTGCGCATCTTGCCGCTGGACTCTATGACGCCGAGGAAGCGATTTGGCACCTTGAAAAAGTAGCCGTATTGACCAAGCCTGCCGGTTTTTATGATCCCGCCAATCCTGCTGAGCTTCCGCCGGCGCGATTCATGGTGGCGGCGCCAACAGCAGACGCCGTTGAAAAGACTGAGGCCGTTGCCGATCACGGCGCAGACCAAAGCACCGCGCATCGCAATAATGCCGAGGGAACTCAGCAGGACACGGTGCACGATAGCGGTTGGCATGCTGAAGAACGTGTCAAAAATAATATTGAGGTGGCCGGTGAGGCGCACACAGACCAAGCCACGGACGGTGCCGAATCAACTGATAACGAGGATAAACCTGAAGCTCGCTCGCCGTTGCTGAGTTTTTCTAATACCGACATGGCTTTCAGGGACAACATTATGGTCGCAGGTAGCTATCATGGTTTTAACATTTATGAACTAAGCGAGCTGAATGCACCCTCACTGCTGACGTCTGTCGTTTGCCCGGGGGGACAAGGCGATGTCTCCATCGTCGGCCACCTCCTCATACTGTCGGTCGAAGAAACACGTAGCCGAGTCGACTGCGGGTTGGACGGTATCCGTGACGATGTCAGCGCTGATCGTTTTCGCGGCATCCGTATTTTTGATATCAGCGATCTGACCCAGCCGCGACAGGTGGGGGCTGTCCAAACGTGTCGCGGTTCGCACACGCACTCTGTCGTGGCGGGGCCCGACGACGAAGGCAAGCTCATCGTCTACAACTCGGGGATCTCTCGCGTTCGTGAAGAGGACGAAATGGCGGGCTGTATCGATGAGTCTCCCGGTGATAACCGCACCGCACTATTTCGGATCGACGTCATAGAAATTCCTGTCGACAACCCTGCTCTCGCCCGCATTGTTGACAGTCCCACCGTGTTTGCTGACCCTGAAACTGGTGCACTGGCTGGCCTATGGCGAGGCGGCGATCATGGCGAGGAGACCCAAGAGACCTACCGCACCGATCAATGTCATGACATTACGGTCTTTCCCAGTTTACAACTCGCTGCCGGCGCGTGCTCCGGTAACGGGATCTTGTTCGACATCAGTGATCCGCGACATCCAGCGCGCATTGATGTAGTCACTGATACCGGCTTTGCCTACTGGCACTCGGCCACGTTCAACAACGACGGCACGAAAGTCATTTTCACCGATGAATGGGGCGGCGGCACTCGTCCTCGCTGTCGCACCTATGACCCACTCACTTGGGGGGCTGATGCCATCTACGATATCGTCGATGGCAAACTCGTCTTCCAGAGTCATTACAAGATGAGAGCACCGCAGCTCGAAACGGAGAATTGCGTGGCCCATAATGGTTCGATCATCCCCGTGCCAGGCCGCGATATTTTTGTGCAAGCATGGTATCAAGGGGGGCTTTCGATCATCGATTTCACCGACTCCACGAATCCGATTGAAATCGCTTATTTTGATCGTGGACCCGTTGATGCCAAAGACCTTGTCACGGGCGGTTATTGGTCCACTTACTGGTATGACGGCTATATTTACGGTACTGAAATTATCCGCGGGGTCGATGTGTTTGCACTCACGCCGAGTGAATACCTCACCGCCAATGAAATCGCCGCTGCCACACTAGCCGACCAGGGCCGGCAATTTAATCCGCAGCAACAACTGCCCAATACTTGGCCAGCTGCACCGATTGTGGGCATGGCTTACCTAGACCAATGGGTGAGAGATCACCCCGACGATGCAGCGAAAATGAAACCGCTATACGATTTACTGCGCCAAGCCGACAGGCGCCTCCTTGCACAGGAGCGCGATACGGCACTCTCGACCGAACTGCAACAGTGGGCGCGCTCGCCGGCAGTGATAACATCGGGCGCGTTGCGTGAGGTGCTCGATGCCATCAGCGCATGCTTAACGACAGCTGATACCGACAACCCTGTCAGCATTGCTGCAGGGCATAACTAAAAAATAATCCCTCCACACAGCAATAAGAAAAGGAAGCCAGATGACAGACGTTGCCACCCGGGTTGAAAGCACCGGTTTTTACGCCGGACAAAATCGCCTGGTTGCACTGACCGTTAAGGTTATTGTGGTCAGCCTCGTGCTGTGGGCGTCACTCGCCCCCGATGCTGGCGCCATTTTGATGGAGATACAGTCTGCGACCATTTCCTACTTCAGAGGCTGGTACGTGTATGCGTCGGGCCTTTTTATGGTCATGGCCTTATTGCTGGCGGTGGTACCCAAAACCGCCCGCATTCGCCTGGGTGCAGACACCGATAGGCCAGAATTTAGTCGCTTCGCGTGGTTCTCCATGATGTTTGGTGCGGGTATCGGTGTTGGCATGCTCACCTACTCTACTGCCGAGCCATTGGCGCACTTTGCCAACAACCCCGATGTCATCCTCGGTGCCACAACGGCGCTAGAGCGCGATAATCTAGCGGCGGCCTATAAGTGGACACTCCTTCACTATGGCCTCACGCCCTGGGGCTGTTATGCCATTGTCGGCATGTCGCTGGCCTACTTTGCCTATCGACGCAATATGCCATTGACGATTCGATCACCTTTTACCGCGGTGCTGAGCGCCGAATCAGGACGGCGTGTTGGCGGAGTAGTCGATGCTGCGGCGATTCTGGCCACCATCATCGGTATCGGTGTCACGATAGGCTATGGCGTCAATCAACTCGCCTTTGGCATGCATCAAATTACCGGCTGGGACTGGCTGGTCTCTGACGGCCGACCCAGTCTCACTGCGCTATTCTTCGCTGTTGTATTTTTAACCTTAGCGGCGATGCTGTCTGCCTTATCGGGGATCGGTCGCGGCATCCGGTTGCTCTCGAATCTCAATATGGCCCTGTCCTGGCTGTTACTGGTGATCTTCTTTATCTTCGGCGCAACGGCTTTCGCCGGCGAGATGTTTGTTGCAGGTCTTCTCGAATATCTCTCCCAGATTGGTCAGATGTCAGTCACCGTGTGGAGCGGTACCGACACACCCACGGCACGCGTTTTAAGTGACTGGCAATCTGCTTGGAATATTTTTTATTGGGCGTGGTGGATCGCTTTCACGCCGTTTGTAGGATTATTTTTGGCAAGGGTATCTCGTGGTAGAACGATTGGTGAGTATGTGTTGGGCGCAATTATTGCGCCCTCTCTCATGTGTTTTGCCTGGTTTTGCATCATCGGGGGCACGGCCTTGGATCTTGAGCTCAGTGGCATCGCAAAGGGTAGCATTCTCGGTGCAGATCTCTCCGCACAGTTATTTGCCACCGTGAAGTCGCTGTTCTCTGCGAACTGGGTGTTGCCAGTGTCAACGCTGTGCACATTACTGCTCATTACCTATCTTGTGACATCTGCCGACTCAGCCGTGCTGGTGATCAACACCATCGTATCGGGCGGCTCAGAGGGTCGCACCCATTCGCGACACATCGTCCTGTGGAGTGTGCTGTTGGGGCTAGTCATCATCACGCTACTGATTGCAGGGGGTATGGATGCACTGAGGTCAGTCATGATCATTGGCGCACTGCCCTTCTCTGCCGTGATGTTATTTATGCTGTGTGCACTGCTCTATGCCATCTGGCGGGACGAATCCACCTAACGCGTAACCCTTTGCCTGCCTCACCATGGAGCTTACTGGTCTGCCAGTGAGTCAGCACCGCGTGCTTACCTTTTCGTTAAAACGATCTCACCGCCGCAACCTGATTAAAATCGGTGCGGCGTCTGGCAGCAGAGTTGGATATAGTGTCGATAAGCGCACTACGATACCGAGCCAGCAGTATGTCAGCAGATGCACAACCACCAATAGGAACGCCGCGTCAGGCGTCCACAGGGATTGCCAAGTTATTGGGTTCGGTGGTTAATGTCGGGCGAGATATTCTGGCTCGACGACGGCAGGTGGCCGCTCAGGCCCCCTCTGATGACTTAGTCGTTAAGTGCCAGCAATTACTTCACCACCGGGGCGAAGCATCCGGACTGGCGCTAGCCTGCGAGGTCATCACCGATTACCAGCGGCTTAATGACGCTCACAGGGTGTTGTTCTTTGAAGCGCTTGCACGTGATTTTGATGTGTCTGTGAACGCCATCGTGAGTGCGGCGGATCACTATAAAAACGACCCGCAAGCCGATCAACTTGTCGCCCTCAGCAAAGCCATTGAAGCCCCTAGAATCAAGCTATTTCGCAGAATGAATATGGCGCCCGACGCGACCGCAGTGCTTGTGAAAATGCGCGCTTCATTGCTCGGACTATTACCCGATCACCCCCACCTAAAATGCGTGGATGTGGATTTAAAGCATCAATTCATTTCATGGTTTAACCGCGGTTTTCTAGAACTCCGCGCCATCGATTGGAACTCCCCCGCCGCGGTGTTGGAGCGCATTATTCAGTATGAGTCTGTGCACGAGATTCGAGGATGGGGCGACCTCCGGACAAGACTCAGCGAACAACGACTCTGCTTTGCATTTTTTCATCCAGCGATGCTCGATGACCCGCTCGTTTTTGTGGAGGTAGCGCTCACCGCAGGAATCCCTGATGCGATCGCGCCTTTGATTGATCGACCCGATGGCACACTTGACGAACAAGATCTGGACACGGTTGTGTTTTATTCTATTAGCAACTGTCACCCCGGATTAGCTGGCGTCTCTTTTGGTAACTTCTTGATCAAACAGGTAGTCGAAGAAGTCGGTAAACGCTATCCCAACGCCAAGCGATACGTCACGCTGTCGCCCATTCCAGGGTTTGCGCAATGGCTTAGCGCGCATCAGGATGAGCATGACATCGATGTTCATGAGCTCAGATCTATTGCTCGAATACAGGCCAAGGACGCCAGTGAGTCGATCAAAGAAAAGATACTCAAACTGTGTGCGGCTTACCTTGTCAACGAGCGCGCCAATAACGTTGCCATCGATCCCGTCGCACGATTTCATCTTGGCAATGGTGCCAGCTTGCGCGCCATTCATTGGGCGGCGGATCTCAGCGAAAAGGGCGTGCATCAATCCGTCGGCCTGATGGTGAACTACCTCTATGACCTCGACAGCATTGAGGAAAACCATGACGCGTACTTTGATCAAGGTGAAATCGTTGTTTCCCGCACCGTCGCAAAATGGCTGCAGTAAGACGTAACGCTAATAGCGCAAAAACCGACGCCCCATCGCTAACGGTAGCGCTCGACACACCATAGACAGGAAAGTAGCGCTAGCAATGCCACTGAACACCGGTATGATTCGAGGGAGGTTTAGGTTGTTGATATCGTCACAATAAGAGCCATCACAATAATGATAACGAGGGTGTAGCGCCTTATGGCTTTCAACTTGAAACAATTTCGTGAATTTCGTTTCGGCTGGCCCGTTGTGCTCGCATCCACCTTTGGCATCTCCTTGGGGATGTCGCCGCTGCCATTTTATACGATTGGCGTTTTCGCAAAGCCCTTAGCTGCCGAATTTGGTTGGGGTATTGATCAAATCATGTTGGGCCTCGTCCCCTTTTGCGTGGTGACCGTGATCAGCGCGCCGTTGGCCGGCTATTTATCTGACCGATATGGGGTCAGACGGGTCGCGCTCATTTCCATGGTGACCTTCTCACTCGCGATGATGTCCTTTTCACTCAATAACGGCTCGCATACCCTCTATTTATTTCTTTGGGGGCTACTGTCTATTCTCAGCGCCGGAACCCTACCGATTACTTTTACCAAAGCCATCTCGCGTTGGTTCCATGAAAAGCGCGGTCTGGCGCTAGGGATGGCGCTGGTGGGTACCGGAATTGGCGGCGCCGTCGCGAAGCTACTGGCCGAATCGCTCATTAATGCCTACGGCTGGCGAATGGCCTATGTTGGCATCGGGTTTTTGCCACTGGTTGTCGCGTTACCCATCGCACTGATTGCCTTCCATGATGTAGATGATCCTAAAGTGGCCAAAAGGGCGGCCGGTCTCGCTGAACTCGGTCGCGAAACCGGCACGATGATTAAGCAATACGGATTCACCTTTACGCAGGCCATACGCGACTGGCGTCTGTGGTTACTCGGTGCCATTTTTCTGCCGCTTTCCTTTGCTATTGGTGGCCCCATCCCGAATCTTGAAACGTTGTTGGGCTCAAAGGGTTTCGACCGTGTCGATGCCGTTATTTTGGCCAGCTTTCTCGGTTATTCGGTTTATGCAGGGCGCTTAATCGCTGGTTACTTACTCGACTTTATCTGGGCACCGGCGATTGCCTGTGCACTCATGATCATGCCCGCAGCATCGATGCTCATGTTTACTTCAGTGGATCCGGGTTATTCACAGATGGTGATTGCCATTGTGTTACTGGGCGTCGCCGCCGGAGTAGAGTACGACCTGCTCGCTTATCTGGTCTCACGCTACTTCGGGGTCAAGAGCTACTCGCGCATTTACGGCGCGCTCTACGCGCTCTTTGGGCTTGGGGCCGGTTTTGGTCCGGCAGTCTTTGGCTGGGTCTATAGCAATAGCGGATCCTACGATCAGGCACTCATCTATTCAATGTGGGGCTTTATCGTCTGTTCTCTGGCGCTGCTGTTACTGGGTCGCTACCGCGACGAACAGTTGAAGGCCATGGTTTGAAACAGGTATGAAGCCAGCCCCACCCTTAAACCGAGTTGATGCGGCTGACATGCCCGAGGACATCGCCTCGGCGTGGGAGGCCTCGATGGCGCTCAGGGGGGACGCGACATTTTTCGAGGTCTTTGCCAATCATCCTGAGCTTTACCGTTGGTATGTCGGCTCCTTTTATGGCGAAGTCTTTCGCGGCGGCGCAGTCGCGCAACCCTACAAAGAACTCCTAAGACTCAAGCTCTCCACCCTTCACGGGTGCCGCTTTTGTAATCAGGGTAATCGCCGGGACGCACTGGCAGCTGGACTGACTGAAGAACAGATCGACGCGTTTGATGACCCGGAGAACGGCCCCTTCACTGATGCAGAGAGAGCGGTGCTGGCACTTGGAGAACAGCTGGCACTCACTGAATCCATGGGCACACTGAATCCGGCGCTACACCGGGAGCTCGCCAACCACTTCAGCGACGCAGACATACTGGAGCTGGGTCTGGTCGGCGGCATTCTGGCCGGAGTGGCCAAGTTCATGTTCGCCTATGATCTGGTCGAGAAAGAGGAGACCTGCCCTTTCCATCCCTCGGGTGAGGTATAAAACTCGCCCAGCAGCACCAACCCACGCTCCCCAAGCGCTGGGACCTGCCGCCGTCCGTCAATAAGAACCCCCCGGCAGCGCGGCAGCCCCGGTTTATGGCATGGACTCTGACTCTAATCGCCCACTGTTCACAGTCATCTGAATGCCTGAGTCGAGCCGTCCCTATCAACTCAAATTGTGCCCAACAGACGAGATGGATCTGACACTCGGCGCAGTCTTAGTCGATAAAATTGCGGGTCAAGTCGGCCATTTTTTCGGCGCCCAACTCAAAGGCAGGCATGGTGATGTCGTCGCGTTCAATCAGCGTCGCGTTAGGCATCGTCGCGGCCAGCTTTACCGTGCCATCGCGAAGACTGGAGTGAGTGGCAATCACGAGGGCGGGCTGCTGCAGCTGACCTGCGACAGGCCCCGCTTCATAAGTCGCCGCGGCGTGGTAGCCCGCATTTCTGCCCTCTCCAGCCCCGACAAAGTCGAAGAACAGGTCCAGCGCTCTGGGGTAGTCGACTTTGTCCAATCGATCCACCACCATCGAACGAAATAAACTGTTCAGGGGATCGTCCTGATTAAGATAATCAGGCGGATTGGTGAGTGACTCTCGGAGATCCGCCATCTCGGGACCGGAAAAAACCGGGATATCCACCAGCATCAGACCGCTCACCTGCTGGGGAAACTGATTGGCCATTTCCATGGCCACTAAAGCTCCCGAATGAAACCCCGACAACCATGCGGGCTGACCGACCGCATCAAGCAGAGGCGCCATCGCTTCGGTATAACCGGGCACAGTCGGCGCGTCAGCCAATGCATCGGAAAACCCGTACCCCGGTAAATCCGCGCTCCAAACCGGACCACCATAAGCCACCGCAAAGCTGTCAAAAAATCGTCCCCCATAGGGGACCGGAGGCAGGCAAATGATCGTCGGCAATCCGGGCTCGCGCCCTTCCCAATGCCAAACATGCAGTTGACCGGCTTGATTATCGAGATAAATTCTTCGCGCGGTCGTCATTTACGTTAAACCCTCGTGCTCAGTAATGCCTTGATCATAAGATCTGAGAATACCGCGCAAGCCAAACAATACCGGCACACCAAAAATGACCGGGATAACCGCCATCGAGTAGCGAATACCTTCCACACCAAACACATAATCGTTGAGCAACGCCACCGCGGTGGGACCCAAAAAGAGCCCCGCCATGCTGATACACATGTAATAGAGCGCGACCGTTTGCGCCTTAATCGGACCGGGCGCAATACGCAGCAACGCTGTTACGCCCATCGCCGAGGTCATACCAATACCCATATTATTGAGCGCGAATAAGCCCATCGCGAGCGGCGCACTGGGCATCAGGGGAAACAGTGCCCCGGTCAAGACCGTGGCGAACACGCCAAACAGCGCGATCTTCATCGGAGCGTCACGCTTACCCTGCGCAATCCAGTGGTCGCATAACCAACCTGCCGAGAGCACTGCGGCCGGTCCGCAAATGATTAGCAATGCGCCATTAATCGAGGCGTAGTAACTCGTCTCCCAGCCCCAGGTTCGCTCAAACAGTGCAGCACCCCATCCCTGACTGTACGCCACGATCGTCATAAAACAGAACACGCTCACAAAACCGCCATAAAGTCGCCAGCGCCCCAGCACATGCTTGAGCATATCGGGAAGACTGCCACCGGCGGCAGCGGGGCCGCCCGAGCGCAGCGGCTCGCGCAAGAGCAGGAACAACACAGAGAGGAGCAAGCCGGGCAAACCCACAATAAAGAAGGTCGCCTGCCAAGGTGCCAACTCACCAATCACCGGTAGCGTGACGGAACCCCCGGATTTCGCCCAAGTCAGCACCCCCGCCCCCAGCAACGATGCAAAACCCGCGCCCACCGACAGCGCCATGGTGTAAACCGCGATAGGCCTCGAACGCTTCTCCGGCGGAAAACTATCCGAGATGATTGACATCGCGCAGGGACTCAGCGTCGCTTCCCCTACGCCAATGCTCATACGCGCGATGAACATCTGAGAGAAATTACGCGCCAGCCCCGAGGCCGCAGTAGCAATAGACCAGACAGCGATCCCCACCGCCACAATTTTGACCCGGCTCTTTCGATCCGCCAGCCATCCCAGTGGCAAGCCCATGGTGGCGTAAAAAATGGCAAAGGCCGGGCCCAACAAGAGACCAATCTGAGTATCGGTTAGGCCGAGGTCTGCCTTGATCGGCTCAATAAGGAGACCCAGCACATAACGATCGATAAACGAAAACACATAAGCGATGGTGAGCAATCCCACCGTGAGCCACCCGTAGGCAAGGCTACTCTGTGGGGCCGGCGATGCGCCTTCGGCATCATTCATACGAACTGATTGACCTCACAGAAGTAGCCACTGGGATCAAAAAAACTGATACCCAGCACGCGGAACACCCCACCATCAGGCTTGGGGTATTCGCTGATCACGGGTTCGCAAACCATCTCGATCCCGGGTACGTCCTGCAAGCGCTCGTAAACTCCTTTGACATCCTCATGATGCAGCACATAGACCGACTCACCGATACGAACCCGATTGGGGTCAGATCGCGGAGGTGGTTCCGGCAACGGGGGGTCGATGTATTGCAAGATTCCAAGCATCCCAATGAAATCGTCCTTGCATTTGAGCATGACGAGACGGGTCAGTGAGTTGGGTTCTCCCGCCGGCAGTCCGTCTCCGGACACCACTATCTCCTCGTCGTAGTGCACCGACATACCGAGAATATCCCGATAAATCTGCAGGGATGGCTCAATATCGTTAACCAGCATGGTAGTACGCCGGATTAGAACAGGAACATCGCTCATCATGATCTCTTTGGTTTATAGTTATAACATTAGTACTTTACGGGTCTGACGGACAAAGAGGCAAGTACCATGACGCCAGCAAGCACGACTTCAGGGCAAAATCAGGGCTATTTGCCACCCGACACTGCGACAACACCAGTCAGACGGTCGCCCGGTATGGCGGGCACCGTATTGGGGTTAGCACTCGCCGCCTACCTACCCAACACCCTTTGGGCTCAAGGACAAGATAGCGCCACGTGGAGCCGCGACCGCCAAGTCATTGAAGCCCTGCTCCCGGGTTTTTACAGCAATGCCAACCAGGCTTACTTCGATGGCCGCCGACAAGTCGCGCTGCCACAAGATCGCTATAACATCTCGATTGAGGCCTCAGCGCAACCTCATGTCTTCACCGCTACGCGCACTGATGCCGAGGGCACAGTGATCAGCGAGCAACACTGGTCGCTCTATGATGACGACGCCAAAAAGGCGGTACGCATGGAGATAGACGACACCCGAGCCGGCGAACAATGCGCGGTTTGGTGGATACGAGATGCTGCGCAATTTAGCGCCAAAGCTGACACCGACTGCGCCACGGACTCGGGCAGTCCCATCGCTTTATCGCTGGCACAGCAGCAGCTCTGGTGGTCCTCTCGAGACAGCGCTAGCGCGATAAAATTACATCGCAGCCGCGCCTTTACCTGTTATGCCGATATCCCCGGCGTTGGCGGCGGACGTGACGAACCCTATACCCGCTACGACAACTTAAGCCTGCATGATCAGGGAGCAGAAACTTGGTTTACCGACAAGGACGGTCGCACACTTGGATTGCGGCTCTTTAATGTTGACTGGCCAATTAATAACTACGAGGGTTACTTTACCCGTGATTCTCTTGTGATTTACGTGGTCGAAAAATTCGACGATGGCACTACCAAAGAACACGGCTACGCCTTTACATTGCCAGAAGCCAACCGTATTGGCATTAATCTGAAGTGGCTATTGGCGAGTTGTTTTATGGTTTCGGGCAAAGTGGATGCGCCGACGATGTAGCCCAGAACAGCTGCACAAATCTGTGCAGTGACAATGCGCTGGGCTGATCCAATCGATGGCAAACACTCAGGCAGTCGTTACGCATACGAGCTGCAGTCATGAACAACATGATGTGACCCAATGAATAAGGACAAACACCTGATGACACTGACGCGGCGCACCCTATTACGCAACAGTGGCACTGCACTGGCCTCACTGAGTGCCGCCGCCTCGGTGGCCAGCACGGCCGAGCAGACGCCCTCTCACGCGAATAAACCGGCACAAGGCGGCGCAACCTATGTTTTGGTGCACGGCACTTGGCACGGCGGTTGGGTGTGGCGCGACGTTGCAGACCGACTCATTGCAAAAGGGCACCAGGTGTTCACGCCCACGTGCACCGGGTGCGGCGAACGCCTTCATCTCACCGGCCCGGAGGTGGGACTAGAGACCCACATCACTGACATTGTGAATGTGATCGAATACGAAGAACTGAACAATGTGATTTTAGTGGGTCATTCCTTTTCGGGCCTCACGATTACCGGGGTTGCCGATCGTTTACGCGAGAGAATCGAGCGCATCGTTTTTTTTGATGCGCTGGTGCCTCGCCCGGGTCGCATGAGCGGCGTACCCAAAGACCCCGCCACAGGCGACTACCCTGCTTGGTGGCGAGCACGTCAACAGCACTTTATTGAGGGTTACCAAATGGACCTCTGGCAAGACTATCCCATGGATATGCTGGTGCCGCCCGACTACCCCGACGTCGCGGCCAAGTTACGGCGACTCATTACCCCCCACCCCGCTAAACAATGGACCGATACCTTGGTCTTAGCGAACAGCGGATGGGCCGGGTTACAGCCCACCTACTTTCATTGCGTTGGCCAAACCTATCGCAAGAGCTCCGATCTGATGGTGGGCCCCGCCAGAGGGCCCGACTGGCGCTTTATTGAACTCGATATTCCTCGCGACGGAATGTTGACCCATCCAGACCTAGTCGCCGATGAACTCGCCCAGCTCAGCAGTGACCACTCTGCACCGCTTCAAGCGCTCCACTCCACCTAATAGTGAGGACTCGGGGCTGCGATAAGTTATCTGAAATTGCTGCGGGAACTGAGATTCGATCGCAAGAAGGCGCGCTAGACCCGCGCGCATAGTGACTCCTTCAGAGGGTTCGCAACGGTCAGCGCCACGCTAACCGCAGGCAGACGCACTACTGAGGTGCCCGTGCCTTTAACGCAGGGGCCGCCCGGTCAGCGATGTCCAGCAGCAATGATGCCGTGCTCTCCCAATCAATACAGCCATCAGTAACAGAAACACCGTAACGAAGCTGCGACAAGTCTGTTGGGATTTTCTGATTGCCCGCCTCGAGGTTACTCTCCAGCATCAAACCGATTATCGAGCCGTTGCCGTCGATAATCTGTTGGGCCACGTTTTGAGCCACTGCGGACTGCAGCTCCGGCTTTTTTTCTGAGTTGGCGTGGCTGCAGTCGACCATGATATTCGCGTTTAGATCCGCCGCCGCCAGCGCCGCTTCGCAGTGGGCAATATGCGCCTGACTGTAGTTCGGCCCATTGCTGCCACCTCTGAGTACAACATGCCCATAACGGTTACCACTGGTTTCAAAGACAGACACCTTTCCATCAGAATTGATACCCAAAAAGCGGTGCGGATTTGCCACCGATTGCAGCGCATTAATGGCCACCTCAAGGCCGCCATCGGTGCCATTTTTAAACCCGACGGAAGAAGATAAGCCACTGGCCATCTCTCGGTGCGTTTGCGACTCAGTCGTTCGCGCCCCTATGGCAGACCAGCTGATCAGATCTTGGAGGTACTGCGGCGTGATGGGGTCCAGCGCTTCAGTTGCGGTGGGGAGTCCGATGTCGAGGATATCTTTTAATAGCTCGCGCCCTATTCGCAGGCCACTCTCGACTTCAAATGAGTCATCGAGCATGGGGTCATTGATCAGCCCCTTCCAGCCCACTGTAGTGCGCGGTTTTTCAAAATAGACACGCATCACCAGATACAGGCTGTCACTGACTTGATCGGCCAAATCTTTGAGTCGTTTGGCGTAATCGAGTGCCGCCGTTACGTCGTGGATCGAGCAGGGGCCCACTACAACCACCAGACGATGATCGCGCCGATCGATGATGCGCTCGATCGTCGCTCGGGATTCCGCAACAAATTCAAACAACGATTCGGTCACCTGAATCTGTTCACGCAACTCGGTAGGCGACATCAGCACACGCTGGTCAGCGACGTTTACGTTATGTATGCGCGGGTTTGACACCTCTGACTCCCTCGTCAGGACCGGTATTGTAAGCGGTCGATATTGCCAGTGAGCAGGCCGGTTGCCCCAAGGCCCAGCCGGTTATTCAAACAAATGCGAGTGTACAGAGTCATTCAACTGAAATCAGCCCACCTCAGTTCGCTGACTCAACATGAGCAGAGTACCCAGCGCCCAATTTGCATCGAGACAGTGTTCTAGCCTTCACCTGTTTTAAGTGAGCAAATGAGTCCTACTGAAGACGGAGCAGCTCATCCATTTCACTGAAACGGCAGCAGACACAGTGGGCCTTTGTCCGATGTAGACGACTACCCATGCTTGTCATCGCCCTATCGAGCCATCGAAAAAAGCCTTGGCGATTGATTGCCTTCAGTCTCGATTAAAAACTGGTCTGCGTTTTGCCATGAACGCCGCCATCCCCTCTTGCCAATCGGCTGTGTCGAGGGTGCTTTGTGACGCCCGCTTTTCGTCTTCAAGTGACTCCTGAAGGGTCTTTGATTCGAAATTGACAACCGTATTCAACACGCCTTTTACCGCGAGTCTGGGCTGCGCTGCCAATGCTTCGCCCAACGCTTGCGCGTGGCCCTTTAGTTGGTCCAAGGGTACAACCTCAGTCACCAAACCGATACGCAGCGCCTCGGCACCATCGATTTTCTTGGCGCGAAGAATCATATCGAGCGCGTGCTGGGCACCCACGACCCGTGGCAATCTGGCTGAGCCGCCCCACGCGGGAACGCTGCCAAGGTCCATCTCTGGCAGACCTATTTTTGCGCCTTCACTGGCGGCAATTCTAAAGTGACACGCGAGGGGAAGCTCCAGCCCCGCGCCTAAGCAATACCCAAAAAGGGTCGCAATAGTGGGCGTGCCGCCAGTTTCGATCATATCCAGCACGCGATGGCGCTGTGCGAAGAATGCTTCTGCACTACCCGCGCGCTTAATACCCTCGGGAATTTGCCTCAGGTTCATGCCTGCTGAAAAATGAGCTAATCCTTCAGCCGTAAACACGATGGCGCGTATGGCATCATCTGCCAATACTTCAGGCAACTGCTCCTCAAGACGATCAATGTAATCAACGGCCATCAAATTAAATGGTTCATCGTTAACGCTGAAAGTCGCTACGTTGTTGGTTACCGAAAATAGATAGGCATCTGTCACTCAGGTACTCCCTCTTCGACCGAGCACAACAGGATTGATATGCGCCCTCAGGTAGCGGTTATTCCTGCCAACCGCTCGCCGATTATTCGCTCAGCATCGCTGACAACATTGCGGACCAATTCTTCGCAACTGGGAATGTCGTTGATCAGCCCGCCACTCATACCTACCGTCACCATCCCAGCGTCAATATCGCCAGTGCTCCAGGCTTTTTCTTGATTTGCCCCCGAGACCAAATGGTGTACCTGACCAAATTCACCACCCGCGGCTTCAATAGCGGCGACCTCGTCTGCCACGACATTGCGATAGACTCTTGCAGTATTCTTGTAAGACCGAAAGATCAGGCGGGTCTGGTTCTCATCCATCTCTACCACCTTCTGCTTGATCCCCTCATGAATGGGTGCCTCCCGGGTAACCATGAACCGAGTCCCCATATTGATGCCCTCGCAGCCGAGCGCCAGCGCGGCTGCCAAGCCTCGACCATCCGCAATACCGCCAGATGCCACAACAGGAATTGTTAACGCTTGAGCGGCGGCCGGAAATAGTACCAGCCCGCCCACGTCTTGCTCTCCGGGGTGACCCGCGCACTCGAAGCCATCAATACTCACTACATCCACACCGATGCGCTCTGCCTTCAACGCATGACGCACCGCCACACACTTGTGAATCACTTTGATACCGACCGCTTTGAAGCGGTCCATAAACGGCTCAGGACTGCGGCCTGCCGTCTCCACGATCTTCACGCCACTTTTGATAATCACATCGATGTAGTCGTCGTAATTGATTTCACTGGCCACTACACCCACGGTTAAGTTCACGCCAAAGGGCTTATCGGTCATCGCGGCGCAACGCGCGATTTCTGCTTCGAGGCCCTCGGCGGTAGGCTGTGTCAGCGCGGTCATCACGCCGAGCGCGCCGGCGTTGGAGGCTGCCGCAGCGAGATCCGCAGTACCCACACGCATCATGCCGCCACAAATAATGGGGGTTTCGATATTAAACAGCTCAGTCACTCGGGTTTTCATTGCGCAAACTCCCTGATTATCTCGGCACAGTGGTCCATCAGTATAATTATGGCACTATTTATGTCAAATTATGACTGGTGACCAGCTGGGCGTGGTGTGGAAGCGGTCGGCGATTCGAGTAAGCACGACCACAGAAGCCACTGTCAGCGGGTGCCGCAGGCGCCTAAAGTTCTGCCGACAGAGGCATCGCAGAGAGCGATACTAGTCGGCAGGGCCCTCTGCGGCCTGACGAATGCAGATGCTAGCGCGGGCTGTACCAGATGGGACTGCTATAGGCGCGCTCTTGAGAACTATAGCGTGCGTCTTTGGGCATCTCGTCATAGAGATCGTAGTTTTTCCGGTCATAGGCCAGCCATCGAGGCGTGGGGATTTCCATCACCCGCGCGTAGTAAAACGCGCGTTGTTTCGGATCGAAACTGGGATCTCGCCAAAACCCCCTCAGAGAAGACGCTCCGATAGCGTTGTCATACGTCGCATTGATCTCGTCGACCGTCGACCCGACTGGCACCGGCGCTCCGTCGTCGTCGATCTGTCGTTCTTTGGCATTGCTCCATACGACATTAAAGATCTGCTCCTCGGTTTGACCCGACTCATTCAGCCAGCCTTTTATGATCTGAATACGGTCCAAGTTGGCGCCATCCGGATCTCGCATGGCCTCGACGAGAAAGGCAGGACTCGCGCCCTCTGGCGCTGCCTCAAGCTCACCTCCCATTGGAACGCCAGCCGCATAGCCTCTGGTCGCAAGATCTTGTCTCTCAAGATCCTTTTCCTCAAATGCATAGCCACCGAATACCCTCACTTGCAGACGTGTGCCGGTGGTACCAAAAACCTCTTTTCGTGCCATCGCATCCCAGATGGCCTCGCGAGTATTGTCGGTAGCCCAAACACCGGCCAGCCCTGATGCGGCAAGTTGCAAGGCGGTGAGATCCAAAGAAGGATCCTTGGACGAGCGAATCAGCACGTCCTCCCAGCGCTTTGGACTTGGCTCAAGGAAAGGCGCCTTTCCCCACCAATTTTCCTCGCGGGTCGCTGGGAGTCCGCTATGGCTATCTGTACTGCCTATCATTCCGAACTTAAACGGATTGGTTCCGAGACTCTCCTCGAATTGCAGGCCCATTTTCAATGCCGGCCGAGCGTACTCATATTGAATCATGTCCGTCGTTCGTTGCGCGGTTCCACCGAGGTTGGTGGTATCGACAATCTCGAATTCCGCAAATTCGTCATCTGGTGACAAAAATGGATGCGCTTCTCCGGTTCCCTTGGACTGAGTGACTTCAACAATCGGCTCCCAACGTGATCGCGTCGCCGCATATGGCTGATCAATGGGTTTACCATCTGTCTGGTAAAAGGGCGCAAACATCTTGCCGCTGGACAGATTGCCGTTATGAGGAATCGCCAATACCTGACCACCCGTATCCTTCTCGTAGGCGGCGAGATAGTCCCACAGGTCCTCAACATTTACAGAATCAAAGGCGGAAAATGGCAGCACAGCATCAACGGTAGACTGATCATCGCGAAAAACGACGACCCGGTGGAGATTATTGCCGCCTGGCTGAGAGGTCCATTCATAACCAATAAAAGCAGTGAATTCGCCAGGGCTATTATACTGATCAGCCAACGCCATAATTTTTGTCCATGCATTTGTTAGCATGGATTCATTTTCGATCTTTGCCTCAGCGCCTTTCGTCATCTTCTGCACCAGCAGATTAAACGCATCAATTCCTTTGCCCGCTTGCACGTAATCGTAGAGCTGCTTACCGAATGGATCGGCGAGTAATCCCGGATCGGCGTTGGCGATGGCATCGGCAAGACCCAGGTTCTCAGCGTGATCCGCAATGACCACAAAATCGAGCGGCTTGCCGATTTTTGCTTGCTGCCCGGTGTTGCTTGTCACCGTCTCTCCGAGTACGAACCGGTAAGCGTCATTAGGTCCAACGGTTGTGCCGGCCATACCCGCATCAGGTGAAAAAGAGGTATGCAGGTGAGTGTCACCAAAATAGGCTCGGGTCGGCGCCTCTGCGGCATCGGAAAACGGGACGAAAGAAGTGAAAAGCGCTACTGCAATTAAAAGTCGGCAATGCATGTCATAACCTCCAATCCAAGACAGATCGTATAGAGGTAGCACAATTTTCCCCTCACTGAAAGGCGAGAGGGTCATGTTGTCATCAATTGCATCAGCTTGAGTGGCTCGAAGAATGGCGCGTGGTGGGCGGCATTTGGAGCGATCGCATGGTGTGCAGAAACACGACGGGCACTACTCGTCGAACATAGCGCGCCGACCCGCAAAGCAGGGACAAAAGTGGGTTATCCACCGCGGCCGGCAGCATTCTTTACGCTACGATCAATTGCCCGATCTTGCGTTAACCCTATTGGAGGCGATCACTCTCTCAGGGCCCAACCCACCAGTGCGCAGACACACCCCAAAGACACGAACAGCGCGCTGGAGGCGGTGATGCCAATGGTCAGCAGGACAAGTGCCGTCACAGAGCTGAAAAAGGAGAGTTTTTTAACCATCTGCGCTGCCTCAGTCTCTAGAAGCTTCTAATCTTGATCACGCGATGCCATTGTCGTGGCAAGCATACCCTCCACGACGGCCGTCAGTTACCGCAACCTCTGTCAATCTCGCGCAAGCGTGAGCTCATCATCCGCCACCATCAGCGGGTGACAGCCTCCATGACTTCAATTTCAGGGGCTCTGGCGACAAGGCCGGCGAGCTGTGCGCTGGCCTTGAGAAAATACTCGGTTTTGCCATGCGCCTCCAGCGCCTCCTGATTCTCGTATTGCTCCATGACTCGGTAAACCTGAGAGTCGACCGGACTCCTATGCAAAGCATAAAAGATGTTGCCCGGCTCATTAGCCCGTACCTGCTCCGTCAAATTCAGGAAAGCCTCTTCAAATTCTGCGTTTTTACCGTCTTGCACTGTGATCGTCGCGAGCAAACCAATGGCCATATTGCCTCCGTTTCATTAATGATTGAGAGCATGCGCTAAAAAGCTATCGTGCCAGCGCTCCTCAACCGATACTGCACCGACGCTAAAACACCTTTCGAACGGTACGTGATGAACCGCGCCTTACGTTAACACCCTTTAAGCTTCGGTATCTAATAGTGTACCGAGCATTCCATGAGCCGCTTCTAATGCCCGCACATTGGCGAGGTAAACACTCTCGTTGGCTGTCATCTTTACCATTTCCTGCGCCAAATCCACGTCAGAGGGCGCCCTAGCAACCTGTGCTGTCGCAGTGGACGGCGGGGCAGGCTGAGCCGTAGCAGTATCCGCCGGGGTGCTTGCCTCGACGCCACCGGGCCGCTGTACCAAATCAACACGCTGCGTTTGATAACCGTCGGTCCGCGCATTAGCAACGTTATTAGCGGTCACCCGCATCTGTGCTGTGGCCGCTTGAAGGCCCGATAAAGCGTTATTTATCGTGCTAAAGGACATGCTAAGCGTCCGAAAATAAACTACCACCAGTGTAGCCATCCAACACGCCCTCTTACAACCCAAAGAATCATTTCTTGGAGGTTGAAATGGGGTCAAAGATCGGCAGCGCGGGGAAGTACTCCCAGACCACACTTGAATCAATCTGATATTGAGGGAATGCGTCGCACACTAAGACCGCAAGCCATCTCCCAGCTGTGTTTGGAGAATCACAAAATCTTAGACAAGATTCTGGCTCATCTTCGCGACAAGGATCCAACTTTCTACATCCAGCCGCTGTTGATAGCACCATCTCGCGCACCCCCTGAGACCTTGCCTCTTTCGCGTAGATGGGCACGCGGTATCAGATTCCAGTCCAACTACACTCAGCCATCGAGGCAGCCATTGGAAATCGTGTGGCATGAGTTGCCGCGTGCCATCACTCAGGATTGAAACGATAGGCATTGCATACCCAAGCTGGTGAACAGCGTGTTGGGATCGTGTGCGCGAGTTTTTCCAGATCAGCGAGCCCAGTCGACAGCGTCAGCGAGACTGTCGACGCTTACTAGGTAATGAGGCCTTTTCTTGCGTCCCATACCGACAGAGCTCATGACTTCTCTCGGAAAAAAAGGAAATCTTGAAGTCGCGATGGCGATCGCATCGCTTTCGCTATGATTTCAGCGCTCGGCGCAGTGGACCGTCGGCCGCATGGGCACTATTGAATGAAGAGTTCTGCCCTTACCTCATCAGGCGCGAGTGCCCAATCAACCTCTTCAAAAACCCACCCGCAACGTTGACCGCGCGGCGTTTTTCGTTCGTACTCCGTTAAGCCCTCTACGCGGTTATCGACGAACCAAACAATAACGAATTCTGTGCTGCTGCCCTTGCCACTGCAAAATTGCAAGGCCGTTGCGCTACCTTTGAACTCCTGCTCCATCTCATGATCGCCCGCCATTACGAATACTTCTTCGTAAGACATACCTCGTTGAATGTTCATTGAGACGTCGGAAGCATCCGGTATGCCAGAGCATCCGGCGATTGCCGCGCTCAGTACTGCGATGCAACTGCTTCGACCCATCCCAAACCTCCTCTCGTATTACCACTGCTCACGCTGAACCTTGCCACTTTTATCACGAGTCAAGCAACTTGTTGATACCACACCTCTCCAGTCTTTGGATGTATACCGATGTGGTGTTGACCAATCGTCATACTGTGCAGGTAGTCCCCTGGCGGCCGTAACGCATCGTCTAACGGTCGCAGCACCAAATCCCCATGAGGGTTCGTAACCGCCTGATAGGTCCCTGCCGGGGTCACAAACGTCTGTCCGGCCTCGAGCATTTGTCGTTCTGGACTGCCCCAATTGATGGGTCTGCCCATGCCCCCCGCGTTCCCGATGCCACCTGCTGTCTGACCCGCGGCTGCTGCCTCCCAATCGGGCAGTAACGCTTCAGATGCTTCAACGCTCGGTCCACAATATGCCGCGTGCACCCACCAATTTGCCAGTTCTGCGCGACTCCCTGCTGGCGCCGCTTCATATTCTCTGACCAACGGAATGGGTTGTGGGGCCGCGGTCTGAAGTCGCTGCTGGTTGGCAGGACTCCGCGTGTTACCCCCCTCAGGTCCCTCCTCGGCATTGCCCGCCTGCCGCAATACCGCCTGAAAATCCTGCTTCGGTCTGGCATCTTCACTAGCGGGATGAGTATCCACTTGACCAGAAAATCGCGCGCTTTCGTAGACCCCTGACGTAACATTAAACATATTTCATTCCCCTGCTACCGGTGACAACGTGCCAACGATTGATCGGTGTACAAGCTACGCCCACCGCGCTGTTTCGCATCACGCGCCTCATAACTGCAGGTGGCTAGCGGCCACCCATCGTCCAGTCGCGGCAAACGTTTGCCACCCATGGTCGCGTCTTTTAACTGTTCGAACCCTCTGAGGCAATCCGCTAGCGTCACATCTGAACCCCAAGCCAGGCCAGATTGCACCAGCCCTGCCAACGCTCATCGAACTCGAACACCCATTACTATCGATCTGCGTAGCCCGCGGCTACACACCTCATGAACGTAGCTTGCAAATCGCGTGCCAATAAAGATCGGGCTGCAACCATGGTGGCCTATTTGTCCCCGTAGCGATGTCGCCCGCTCACAATCCTGCAGCCGGTCCGAACTATGAATTGCGCATTCATAGCTTATGATTCCAACCGGCTGTGCTGATTCACAGCGGAACGCCAACGCATTAAGCCCTTCCCAACCCGCCTCCGGTCACCGAGTGAGATGACAATCAGCGCTGATCCAATAGACAAACCAACATCTGACACAGCTAATGGCGACGAGTTTGTGCTAGCGTGGCCCGAGAAGTAGGTGGTGGTCCTCTGAAACTGGCAGCGAGGGGGAGTCGCAATGGCTCTGACACGCAGTGAAACGGTAACGCTGGTAATCTTTTTACTCGCACTTGCCTTTAATCTTATTCTCCTAGACGAGGATCTCTTGAGACTGCTGGGTATGTGCGGAGAGGGCTTGTTACAAACCTCCTGCGAGGTGGACTAAACATCAGGCTCATTGATATCAAGATGGTGGCGCAGCTTCTTGCGGCCGCCGCAAAGTCAGCGGCAAAATCAGGCCCTGGACTTCAACTCAGCCATTGCATCTTTTTTAGCAGCAACACCACTCATCACTGCGCGAACCGCCCGCCTGAGGTAAAGAGCGCCCCAGATGCAGGTGACGACAAATTGCCCTAGCCACAAACTCCTGAGCCAGCGGTCTGGTCCGAGGTCAGTGGTAATAATCGCAACAATAGCAAGCATCACCACCAGCCACACGAAGCAGAGGCATCTGGAAATTTTCACTGTCATGGGGTGCATGCAAAGGCCTTTTTGACTGTCCACATTTTGCCATGAATTGATAGAACAAATATGAATTATTTTTAAATCTATGCGCGTATTCGGTCCGCGAAGGCACTCTCACTAGTGTCGCGCTGACAGAAAAATATCTGGTGCATGCTGCTTCTGCTCGACCTCCGTACTGGCCTACACCCTGTTCAGTACAAACCAGTTACATCATGATTCTGGGGTTTATCTCAAATAAGGCGCTTATCGCCATAGTCAAACACGTACTGGTGTTCGATGGTCCCACGCAGCCCTGCCCCGCTGTCATTGATTCACTCTGGTCAGGCGCTCGCGCAAAGTTTTCGAACCCGGGAGACAACTGCCAGGTTAGCTCTCTCGGCATCGAGTCAATGGCCACTGGCTCACTGCCAATTAACGCCTCGAAAGCCATCAGTTCTGATAGGCTATAGAGGTCATGCCACAATAGAGAGCGGCGCTATGAGTGACAAAGATCAGCCCGAAGAATCAACATACAACGACCTTTCATCGGGTCCTGCTGACGATTCAGCGCGAGAGGATGATGCAGGCGAGCCCGAGTCGGAACTGCCCTCGTTTGACGCCTATGGCGACGACGAGGAATGGGGCGCCCTAGATGATGATGAATCGCTGAGTGGGGACCCCGAATGGACCGGGGACAATCTCACTGCGCTGGAGCCGGATAGCACAGAAGATCCCGACATGCCGCCACCAGCCGCTCCCAACCGTGACACGGATTCACAATCGCTGTTTGAAGACGACGATTTTGAGGATGAGGCTGTCTCACTCAGTACAGACAGCGAATACCTCACTGACAGGCGCGCTAGCGAGTCCAGCACAGCCGCTGACTTCGCCGGCAAAGCGCTTGCAGGGGAGCATGACGACCTACACGAAGACGACGATGGCCATAAAGCCGAGGACGACTATCAGGACGACGATGACTACGAGGACGATGACTACGAGGACGATGACTACGAGGACGATGATGACCACGGCTCGGCCTCAGCCATACCTTTGCGCAATACTGCCCACAGTGCACCGACGAAGCCCAGCAAAATGCGCTGGATCTGGCCGACCGTCGCCGCGGTATTGGGCCTGTCTGTCATTGGCACCGGCGGCTATGGATGGTTTCACGCAATGGAGCAATCCAAAGCCATCCGGTCGCTTGAGCTTCAACTTAAAACGGCCAATCAAGCCGCTGCGGTCGAGCCTGTTGCCGAACAAAGCACTCTGAATAACGAACGCATTGACGAACTTCAAAAGGAGTTGGCGCTTGAGCGGGAACGCCATGCTGATCAAATCTCTGAGCTAGCAGACCAAAACCAGACACTCAGTGCCAAGCTGTCTTCAACTGAGCGCGCCTTGCTTCAGGCGAGAAAAGACAATCCGCCATCAGCCCCCGATGAAACCAATCCACAGAAGGCACAGAATTCAACTGCGCCAGCCGGCACGTGGTTTATCAATATTCAGACCTTTTCCAAGCAATCAGACGCAGCAAACCTCGCTGAACGCCTGTCCGGCTCTCCCGAAAATATTCAGGTGCAGTCCGTGAGTATCAATGGCAAGACACTGTATCGCGTGCGGGCGGAGGGCTATGCCGATAAAGCCGAGGCGGACGCAGCAGGCGAGGCGCTTGCGCGGGACTTCGGTCTGTCTAAACCCTGGATAGGCAGGCAAGGCTCATGATCTCGCGCTGCGAAGCCCCACCGCCGCCAAGTTTCAACGCCCAGACGTTATGACACGTCAGTATCAAAACCCTCGTCTCCCAACGCGACTGCTGCTGACTGCGCTGTGCTTGGCTATTCAGCCGGCGATGAGCAAGCAATATCATTCAGGCTCCAAACCCATTCGCTTTACCTGTATTGATGACTCGCGCTGGGTCAATGGCAGCACACTCGAACTCAGGGGCGACATCCAAAAACAGCGAGGCTGGGTCAGGATTCAAGGCGGATCTGAGCGAGAAACAAAGTTCGAGCAACAGGCGCTGAACTACCGATGGCACTCAGAAGATACTGACGGCTTTGCTATTGTTGTGACACCAGACCTGATGGCCCGTTATTACGACCAAACAGAGGGCGCTTCCCTCTTCTCTCAAAGCCGGTGGCACTGCTCAACCTCATGACAGTGACAATAAGGGTCTATTAGCTTGCTGTACCAATGCGCCAGTCAGCGCTAGCGGCGGTGTGACTGCTACTGACTTGAGTTTGGTACACTAGGTGATCGAGCTGGTTTCGATAGCGGCTCTACTAAAAAAAAATAGCCGCTAATTTGCAACTAAAGACCGGCGCAGGGAGATGAGTGTATGCAGACTTTTATCAAGTTATTCTTGGTCGTTTTTACC
>JBDQJL010000008.1:0-79622 GCA_040263855.1 Luminiphilus sp.
CAACCGTACCCCGGCCAGAGATCGAGAACACGTCCTCAACCGGCATCAGGAAAGGCTGGTCAATCGCTCGCTCAGGCTCAGGAATGTAAGAATCCAGTGTCTCAACCAGCTCTCTAACCGCCGTTGTACCCAGACCATTGTCGTCCTTGCCTTCCAACGCCATCAGCGCTGAACCACAAATAATCGGCGTGTCATCGCCAGGGAACTCGTAAGTATCCAGTAGCTCGCGGAGCTCCATCTCAACCAGTTCCTTCATCTCGGTGTACTCCTCAGAGTCCACACCGCCGCAGTCTTCTGCCAACAAGTCAGCCTTGTTCAGGAACACTACGATATAAGGTACGCCTACCTGGCGTGACAGCAGAATGTGCTCGCGGGTCTGGGGCATAGGACCATCGGTCGCGCCACATACCAAGATCGCTCCATCCATCTGTGCCGCACCCGTGATCATGTTCTTCACATAATCCGCGTGTCCAGGACAATCAACGTGCGCGTAGTGTCGGGCTTCCGACTCATACTCAACGTGCGACGTCGCGATCGTAATACCACGCTCTTTCTCTTCCGGCGCATTATCAATACCGTCAAACGCTACCAGCTCGCCGCCCCATACCTCAGAGCACACACGCGTCAGCGCCGCCGTCAGCGTCGTCTTACCGTGGTCTACGTGTCCAATCGTTCCCACATTCACGTGGGGCTTCGAACGCTCAAATGCCTCTTTTGCCATGGCGACACTCTCCTCAATTTCTCTTGCGGCGCAGACTCATCAGTCGCCGGCTCGTCCTACTCAGTGCGCTGACAGCGCCCACCCTTTTCTTTTATGAGCCTTCTGGCCCAGCTTTCCGGTGTCGCGCCCGCGGCGCCATACCGTATTGGAGCTCATAACCGGATTTGAACCGGTGACCTCTTCCTTACCAAGGAAGTGCTCTACCGACTGAGCTATATGAGCAAAACTACTGCCCTTTAAACCTACTGCCCTTTAATGGAGCGGGTAGCGGGAATCGAACCCGCATCATCAGCTTGGAAGGCTGAGGTTCTACCATTAAACTATACCCGCGGCGTCACCTTCACCTCGGGACCCGCGCCCAACACCGAAGGCTTTCACTCCCCCTTCCGGCGTCATCCTTGGTGGAGGGGGGTGGATTCGAACCACCGAAGCTCGCGCGTCAGATTTACAGTCTGATCCCTTTGGCCACTCGGGAACCCCTCCGGAAGGGCGCACATTCTCTAGATCTACACCCTCTGTGTCAACACTGGCGATTAGGGAATTCTGCCTGTCAGTTACAGGCCGAATGCCTCAGAAATGGCGTCTTACTGACCGCACATTCCACTTAGGCATAGCGGCAACAGCATCTGACATCCTCCACTGACGCATCGAATGCCCCTTTGGGCCAACAAAATTCGATCTAATGCATCAACAGCCTGCATGCCATGAGCCCATTTTGAGCTGTGTTTACCTCACATTGGACGCACCACAGCCCCATTACAGCGCTTGTCCATGGAGGCAGCACCTCCTGCGGCCTGGGAGCAGTGATTAGCGGTATTTCCACGCGGCAGTCACATATTGCTATTTTTCCGCGAGCACAGCGCTGATAATTATTGCGCTGGCGCAGGATGATTGTCCTCACGGCGATGGGCATTCTGAGGTTCCTGCCCAGCACATCTCGTACTCAAAGCTAGGGGAATTAAAATGTTTAATAAAAAAATACTTCTCGCATCGCTAGTTGCGTGCTCAATGTCGTTCTCTGTTTCGGCCTTTTCCGACTCCGGCGCGGCAGATGAGCTTTTGGCGTTACTCAAAGCGTGCAAGGCAGATTCGGCTGCCATTAAGTCTGCCCAAGCAATGATTAAAAAGCATGGTGGAAAGCCATCTGACAACCAAGTTGATGATTGGGTGGACGACCAAGACGACAAGCTATTCATGTGTATAGTCAGTTGGCGCGACACCATATCGACGCTAACACCATACTAACCGCGCTAGGGCTTGCCTCCTTAGCGTGCATGGGCGCGCCGCCGCAGTAAATACAATTTCTTGTATGCGGCGGTGGCTCCTCCAGCGAATGATGAACACCGATCCCCCCATGGTGCAATCTCCTCTGCGAATCAAAGCCAGCCCGACTGAGCCTGATATGCTCCACCCCACATCCATCACATCTGGCAGTGAACATGAAAGCTGAACTTCAAGAATTGATGAATATGTTGCGGAAGCTTCAGGGAGCAATCGACTTTGGCAATGCGCCAATGGCTGAACGAGAAGCGCTAGCGGGTGATGTGACAGACATCATGGATACCCTGTTCGAAGTGATGAAGAAGCTACCCGACGAGTAATCCAGACGGATAGATCTCCCACAAATCGAGGCGCTGGTACTCAAATAGTGAGAAGTCGCTTGGGGGGTGGATGTGTCTGCATGCCCGTAAGACCCTGATATAAAAGGAACGACGGGGTGGATAAATGGAGCTGGCGAGAGGAATCGAACCCCCGACCGGCTGATTACAAATCAGCTGCTCTACCTACTGAGCTACGCCAGCTAAGCGTTTAACAAGCGGTCACAAAAAGCTTGCCCTGTTTGGGGTGCGAATCATCCCCTCAGCAGGCTGACTCGTCAAGCTCAGATGACAACCAAACCCTCAAACCATCGAGCACCAAATGAGGCCGATGTTCCCCCTGTAGTCCCAGTGCCAGCAATTCAGGGCCAGTGCCGCCGGTGATCACCGGTCGATACTGGGGATATCGGGTGATCACGGATTGAATCGCACCCTGAGCTGCCTGCCATACCCCTGCATTGACGCATTGCGCCGTATCGCTCCCGGGCAACATCGTCGGCGCAGCCAATGTATTCACGTCGATCAAACGGGTATCCTGCGTCAGCGATTGCCGCATGAGATCAACGCCCGGAACAATGTAGCCACCCTCGTGACGACCATCAGACGCAACCACATCGATGGTGATCGCAGTCCCCGCGTCGACAACACACAACGGCTCTTTGTACTCACACCATGCGCCGAGCATCGCGAACCAACGGTCGGCACCGATGGACGCTGGAGGCTGATAGGCATTGGTCAGCCCAAAACGCGATGGCTCTGCAACACCCTGCCACACCGGAGCATCACCGACTTCGGAAAGCCTTGCCACCACCTCGCGATCGAAAGAGGAGCCCGCGACGCTGGTTAGCGCGGCCTGCGACCACCTCACTCCAGTCAGTGCTTCGCACAAGGCCTGCGGGTCCGAGGCAGCTCGACCACCTCGATCCAACAATCCCTCGGCATGCGCCAGACGCCACTTAATAGCGGTATTGCCGACATCCAATAATAACCAGGGCAGCACCTCGTTCATGAGGCTGTGCCGATTTCCAGCAGGGTCGCTTCACCACCCGCAATCGCCAATTGACCCGTGGTCGACTCAACCAGCAATGCGCCACAATCATCGACGCCACAAGCAATACCGGCAATCGGAGGGGAGCCGTCTATCACAACCGATCTGCCCGATAGGTAATCACGGCGATGCCAAGCCGGTTGCCAATGAGCAAAGCCCTTATCGGCAAATCGCGGCAAACCGTCGGCAACCCCCGCCAAGACAGCACCAGCCAAAGCATGACGATCCACCTCTGCGCCAACAACTGACCTTAAATCGGTCCAAGGCCGCTCTATGCTTGCCCCCTGCTCCTCCGGCATGTTGACGTTCAAGCCGATGCCGATCACAACGGACTGCATATCTGCCACGTCGCCCAACACCTCGACGAGGATGCCGCCCAGCTTTTGCTCGTTGTAATAGAGGTCATTAGGCCATTTTAATTGTAGATCAGCGCCGAAATGCGTTGTGATTTGCTCTGCCACCATCGCGCCAACGGCCAAACTGAGCCCCGTAAGCATTTCGGGCGAACCGGCAAAACGCCAACCTATCGAACAGTAGAGATTTGCGCCGGCGGGACTGCACCAGCGCCGGCCGCGTCGACCGCGCCCTGCAGTTTGCTGATCAGCGATAACGGCGGCCCCGTGCAAACCGACCTGCCCTTTCTGTTCACGCAACACATCGTTAGTGGAACCCACCGTGTCATACACAGTGACCTGCAAGACCTTCCTAGCCTCTGCCGGAAGCGCCTTGATCACTCTATCAGCGGAGAGTAAATTACCATTCATACGCTACATCATACCGCTAGTCGCCAAAAGCTATACGTCCATTTTTAATCCGGCGACATCACGCCACACGATAGTGACCGCTCAAAGCGAGCGGCCTATCTAACAGAGTGACGCCCCCATGGCATTGGCAGTACCGCCCGTTAAAACCGCGCTACGACAGTTCACCATGCTACTCACGCTAACGATGGGAGTATTGCTCATTGCAGGCTTGTGGCAATCAGAACTGTCATTAACCGGGTTACAGGATGCGGGCCGGGGCACGCTTTTTCTGCTACTCGCGCTAGGGCTGATGGGCACGCGACGGCTGAGCCTGATCATCACGGGATTGCTCTGCTGTGCTGCGCTGCCACCCCTTTTATCCGGCGATTCGCCAGGACAAATGAGTGATTGGCTAGCGTTGCTGACCCTGATGCTGTGTGCGGGATTGTCGCTGGCGCCTTCCTCACGGCGCACAAACGCGACGTCACACTAGCAATGCTCTTCACACAGTCATTAATGACACCTCTCGGTTCGTTGCAGCTAGAAGCGACGGAAGCGGGCTTAAGCGCCATTCACTTCCCCAGTCGGGCCGGCGGGTCCGTGGAGACGTCAGAGACAACACCGGTACTAGACCACGCCATCGAGGAACTGACCGCTTACTTTGAATCAACGCTCACGCGTTTTTCGGTACCGCTAGTCTGGACGGGGACGCCCTTTCAAGAGGCCGTATGGGGCGCGCTGACCCATATCCCTTTCGGCGAGACCGTCAGTTACCGCGAGGTCGCACAGGTCATTGGTCGACCCCAATCGGCGAGGCCTGTTGGTGGCGCAGTGGGGCGCAATCCCCTTCCCATTATTGTGCCCTGTCATCGGGTGGTAGGTAGCACCGGTGCACTGACGGGTTTTACGGGCGGGCTAACGATTAAAGTATCGCTGCTAACCCATGAAGGACACTGCTTTCCCGATGGATTAGGCATTTAAATCAGGAATCATCTCCCCTTTTAATCGTTCGATGGCCTCTTTTAGCCGCAGCTTTTCTTTCTTCAGGCGCTGCACCAATAGCTGGTTTTGCCAGGGGCGCGATTGCAACTCGATGATTTTTTGGTCCAGAGACCGATGCTGACCCTCCATGAGCAGGAGTCGCTCAGCGGGCGACAGCTCATCATTGGCAGCGGCTTGATCCTGTTTAATTTGGTCTGTCATGCATTACTCTGCCTTGTGCTCAAGGCCTATCTATACGGCACGGCATGAAACCGATAAGCCTCATCACCACTGCACACCCAAGCGATACCAGGGCGATACGCTTCACTCGAAAACCGACGCCATCAGACATCTTGCTCGCGAACCAGCGGTGCATAATCCACATCCGCATCGGCGGCCGCAATAAACTTAGGCGCTTTTAAGCTATCCCACTGGTTATAACGAATACCAGCACCCTCTAGGGTCGTCACACGCCCACCTGCCGCGCGCACTAAGGCATCGCCCGCAGCCAGATCCCATTCATAGCAGGGAGATGTTCTTGGATAAACATCGGAATCTCCTCCCACCAAATCGCAGAATTTCAGTGCGCTGCCCGCATCCAGCCGCTGCGCCCCGTTTGCGAGTGGCGATAAACGATTCATCATCACTTGAACGCGTTCTTCTCTATGGCGAGCACTCGATGACATCACCAACGGCACAGTCGCATCCAGCGGACGCGCAGTCAGCACTGCGCCCTCATCCTGATCAAAGAGCCCATAGCGCCGCGCACCCCACCCAGGTACACCAAAGTCCGTGTATCCCCGATTAGGGGCCGCGATCAGTCCCAGCATCGCCTGAGCCTCAATTATCAGTGCAATGTTAATGGTAAATTCACCGGTACCCTCTATGAATTCACGTGTGCCATCCAAGGGGTCAATCATCCAGCACACTGGCCAGTCTCGACGGCCAATCAATTGTTCGAGGGTGGACTCCTCGGACAGCGTGGGAATATTGGGCGTGAGGGCGTGCAACGACTGGCAAATTAATCGGTGAGAGGCATGGTCTGCCTCGGTCACTGGACTCGCGTCGGACTTTTGACTCACGGCCACCTCACTGGCGACTGCGTATAGATCCAAAATACAGCGTGCAGCATCCGCTGCTATTGCTCTTAGAGCGGCTCGGAGCTGGCCAAACGTCATATTTGTTTGCTGTAGCATCCCATCGAGCTCAGGGTTACCGCTATAGTAGGGCTCATTCATTCCTATAGGGTAGCACTCGATGGCGCTAACTGTTGCAACCAATCTGACGGTCGAAGCCGTTGACTGGGCGCAGCTCGACACCATTTTGCTCGATATGGATGGTACGCTGCTAGATCTTGAGTTCGACAACCATTTTTGGGGCACGGTAATTCCCGCGCGATGGGGACAGGAACGCGGTCTCGATGTCGCGTCTAGTCAGGCGACTTTAGCGCCGCTGTTCAAAGACGTTCGGGGGACGCTGGATTGGTACTGTCTCGATTTTTGGAGCCAAAAATTATCACTCGATATCCCCACCATCAAAAGCGCTTATACCGACGGGATTCATTGGCGACCGCAAGCCGAGACATTTTTGAGACACTTGCAAGCAAGCCACCTTGATGTGGTACTCATCACCAATGCCCACCCGGTCACCCTAGCCATGAAGGCGGAGCGACTGCCCCTCGCTCAATGGTTTAATCACATGGTGAGCTCGCACGACTATGGCACGCCCAAGGAGACCTCTCGTTTTTGGGATACCCTCATGGCTGAGCGACCTTTTGACCCCAAGCGGACCCTCTTCGTAGACGACTCCGAATATGTATTGGACGCCGCTCTCGATTACGGCGTTAGCCATCTCATCACCTTACGGCAGCCTGACTCTACCCTCGCACCGCGAGAACAAACTCGCTTTCCTGCCATTCATCACTTTGAGGAAATACTGCAAGGCCTGCCTAACATTGACTGATCCCCGAGACAAAGAAGACAAAATTCGCATCGACAAGTGGCTGTGGGCCGCGCGTTTCTTCAAAACGCGAACGCTCGCTAAAACAGCTATCGAGGGCGGCAAAGTGCAGGCTTCTGGGCAACGCATCAAAGTCTCTAAAGAGATCGTCACCGGCGACATATTACGCATCCGCCAAGGCTGGGATGAACGCGAGATCGTGGTCAAAGCGATCAGTGGTGTGCGGCGATCTGCGCCGATAGCCCAGGCGCTCTACGAGGAGACTGCAGGCAGTCTCGAACGGCGTACACGTGCGGCGGAGGCACGTAAAGCCGCGGGCGCTTTGGCACGACCATCACAGAAGCCCGGTAAGCATGAGCGAAAAGCCCTTGAGCGGCTTCGCAAACAGTTCGATGCGCCTTGATTTAGAGCGGCGCCAATGCGCGCACTTGGGGTATGATCTTTCCCATGATTGAAGATTTGCCGACAACGCGCCCTGCTTCGCCCTTAATGGATCAGCTTTCGGGCGACCTGCGCTTATTAGGACAACTCGAGAGCGACGAGCTTGTGCGCTTGGCAGACGAACTTCGGCATGATCTGCTCTACTCGGTAGCGAGCACGGGGGGCCACTTTGGTGCCGGCTTGGGGGTGGTAGAACTGACCGTTGCTTTACACCATGTCTTCAACACGCCCCACGACCGCATCGTATGGGATGTAGGCCATCAGACCTACCCGCATAAAATGCTCACGGGCCGCCGTGACCGCATGTCGACGATGCGCCAACTTGAAGGTCTATCGGGCTTTCCCAAGCGCAGTGAAAGCCCCTTTGATACGTTTGGCGTAGGCCACTCTTCTACGAGCATTTCGGCGGCCATGGGCATGGCGCTAGCGGCGCAAAAACAAGGTATTGACCGAAAAGTGATTGCCGTCATCGGTGATGGTGCGATCACAGGTGGCATGGCTTTTGAAGCCTTAGCCCATGCTGGGCACGAACGACCGAACATGCTGGTGATATTGAACGATAATCAGATGTCGATCGGGCATAACACGGGCGGTCTGGCCACCTACTTTGCCAAGATTTGGGCCAGTAAGACCTACATCGCACTGCGCGAAGGATCAAAGAAACTGCTAGAGCATGTGCGCGGCGCATGGGATTTAGCCAAGAAAACTGAAGAACACATGAAAGGCATGGTGGCACCCGGCACAATGTTCGAAGAATTGGGCTGGCATTACATTGGTCCACTAGACGGCCATGATCTCCCCCAGCTAGTGAGCACACTGCGGATTATGTCAGAGCTCAAAGGCCCTCAGTTTTTGCATATTCGGACGATCAAAGGCAAAGGTTTCGCGCCAGCAGAGCGAGATCCGATCGGTTATCACGCGATCAATAAACTGGAACCCACTAAACCAGTGAGTGATGCGGTGGTGCCGGCAAAGCCGACAGCGCCGAAGTACCAAGATGTTTTTGGACAATGGTTGTGTGACCTCGCGACACAGGATGATCGCGTAGTCGGCATTACGCCAGCGATGTGCGAAGGGTCCGGCATGGTGAAATATGCCTCACAATTCCCCGACCGGTTTTATGATGTCGCCATTGCCGAGCAGCACGCCGTTACGCTGGCAGCCGGTATGGCTTGTGATGGCCTCAAACCCGTCCTCGCCATCTACTCCACTTTTTTACAGCGAGGCTATGACCAACTGATTCACGATATTGCGCTGCAAGACCTTGACGTCACGTTGGCGATTGATCGGGCCGGTCTCGTGGGCCAAGACGGTCCCACCCACCACGGCACGTTTGACCTATCGTATTTGCGCTGCATACCGAATATGGTGATTGGTGCGCCCAGTGACGAGAACCAATGCCGTCACATGTTGCAGAGCGCCTGGTTGCATGAAGGTCCCGCTGCGATTCGCTACCCTCGCGGCGAGGGACGAGGCGTTCTCATTGATTCAAGCCTCTCGCCACTGACAATCGGCGAAGGTCAGGTAGTTCGCGAGGGCAGAGACATCGCCATACTGAACTTTGGCGTGTTGTTGGATCAGGCGTTAATCGCCGCCGAAACGTTAAATGCCTCGGTGATTGATATGCGCTGGGTAAAACCACTCGATGAGAAGTTAATTCTGTCAGTGGCGGAACGTCATCACTGCCTCATCACACTAGAGGAAAACGCCATTGCTGGTGGCGCGGGTAGCGGCGTTGCTGAGTTTATTGCCCGGTCGGGAGTCGACTGCACCGTGCGCCATATTGGCATACCCGATACCTTCATTGCTCACGCCGGGCAAGGTGAATGCCGCCAACTCGCCGGGCTCACCGCTGAGGCCATTGTGGCAGCCGCCCAATCCAACAGGCCGATTGCCAACCAGCAAACACTGTAACTATTGATCATAGCGGACAAACAACGTGCCTAAATCAACCCAAAATAAAGCTGCACTGAGCATCTCAGCACAAATGACCACTCTGGGAGAGCTCGTCGAAAAGCTTGAAGATCCCGAGATTGAGCTTGAGGCCGCCCTCGTTCTTTACGAGCAAGGTATTGCACTCAGCGCGTCGATTCAGAAGACACTTGAAGCGGCTGAGCAACGTGTTGCACAGGTCGCGGCCAATGGATCACTGCTGGAAGAAGAGGACTCCCCCGGGGAGGAATAACGCGAGGATGGAACCTTTCGCATGGCTCACTTGCCCTGACCCCAAACTCTCAGAAGCGCTCACGTACCTCGCGCAAAATCCGGGTAAGCAATTACGCAGTCGACTCACCCTTGCCTGTGCAGAGTTGATTGCGGGTAGCCCCGTTCCCGAGGCCATTGGGGTCGGCGAAGCCATTGAGCTACTCCACACGTACTCCCTCGTCCATGACGATTTGCCGGCAATGGATGACGATGATCTCAGGCGAGGACAGCCCACGCTGCATTGTGCCTTTGATGAGGCAACAGCCATTCTCACGGGAGATGGACTGCAAGCAGCCGCCTTTCAGCGGGTTGCCGATATTGAATCGCTCACTGCGGAGCAACGGCTTTCAATTATAAAAATCATAAGTATTGCCGTAGGTTTTAACGGCATGGTGGGCGGTCAAGCCCTCGATTTGGCGGCGGAGCAGCAAGCCATATCAGTTGACGCTTTGCGGGCAGTCCATCATTTAAAAACGGGGGCATTGATTTGTGCGGCCGCTGAAGCGGGCGCCGTCTGCGCCAAGGCCACCTCGGCTGAACGACAGGCACTCGTGCGATTCGCTGAGGCGATCGGTCTGGCTTTTCAAGTTACCGACGATGTACTGGATGTAACCGGGAATAGTGCGCACTTAGGTAAGACCGCAGGTAAAGATGAGCGGGCGGAGAAATCAACCTACGTCAGTACGTTGGGTTTAAGCGGTGCGCAGCAAGAAGCAGAGCGCCTGCTAATCGAGGCAACCGACGCCCTCAGTGCCTTTGGTGATCGCGCCACGCCTTTACGCTCCCTCGCTGACGCAATGGTCAAGCGGGATACCTAATCCCAATCGTCGTAGCACGATTGATCGCAGGCAGTGATCAGGCGGGACCGATCAGCATCAGCGCCAGCGTCAGGATCATGCCTGCCATGGCACCCGCCGCCAGGTCATCCAAGACCACCCCCCAGCCGCCAGGTAGCCCCCTTTCCAGCGCGCTCACAGGCCAGGGCTTCACAATATCGTAAAGTCGGAACGCCAAAAACGCACCCACAGCCAATAACGGTAACGACACAGTGAACGTTAACAATGAGAGGGGAATTAAGACTGCGAGCCAAACCCCAACGACCTCGTCGATGACAATCGCGGGATGATCAATCACACCCCAGGCCTTGCCGGCTCGCTCTGCGGACGCTATCGCGACAGTGCAAGCCACAAACCAGGTCAACCACTGACCTGACGGACTCAGGCCAAGTAGCGGATAAAAGCAAGCGATACCGAGTAAGCTGCCCACCGTACCGGGCGCCACGGGCGACAAACCCACGCCAAGACCACTGGCTAACAGCGTCGTCAGATTCGTCACTGAAGCAGGTGTATCCATCTGTTCATTAATGGCCAAAGTGATCGTACCCCCCTACCGCCGACATGCCATCGCAGCTTACCCCGCTCCCCGCCATCACTCGGCCAATTTCCGTGCAGCCCTCGGGTAACTGAACACTCTGTGGCAGTGTGAATAACAACTCGTAGTCATCCCCTCCACTCAAAAGATACGCTAACTGCTGGCTCGGTTCGACCACAGCACTGAAGGCAGTGGACCGGGGTAATAAACGGTGGTCGATCTGAAGCGCGACACCACTTTTCTTCGCCAAATGAGTGCTATCGGCTATGAGGCCATCCGAGATATCGATCGCTGCCGTGGCAACTCCCCTCAGGGATTCACCTAACGGTATTCGCGCAGTGGGCCGCAAAAATCGCGCCGTTAAAAACGCCTTATCAGTTGGATCTGTAGCCACGAGTTCACCCCGTAACAATGACAAGCCCGCGGCGGCATCCCCCAAAGTGCCGCTCATACACAATCGCTCACCTGGCGCCGCGCCACTGCGCAACAAGCATTGATCGGCGGGCGTTGCACCCATCACTGTCACCGTAATCACCAAGGGGCCGCGCGTGGTGTCGCCACCCACTAACGGTAACCTAGCGTCAGCCGAGGCGGCACGTAGTCCGGTGCAAAACGCCTCCAACCATGCGGTATCCGGCTCCGGCAGACTCAGTGCTAAGACCATAGCTCGGGGCGCCGCGCCCATCGCAGCAAGGTCACTGGCAGCCGTCATCACGGCACGGTAGGCAATATCGGATGCTGAACAGTCAGGTAAAAAATGCACCCCCTCTGTGAGGGTATCGGTCGAGACATGCAGCACCCACCCATCAATCATCTCGATGATCGCTGCGTCGTCACCCACACCCACTAGGACGTGATCTGACGCTCCCATGCCACTGAAAAACTGATCAATGAGGTCAAATTCAGTCGGCGCCATTAGTCCTCTTTGGCGCGTTCTACCGTGCGCAGTTCAGACGCGACCTTATCGAGTACCCCATTAATGTAGCGGTGAGATTCGGTCGCACCAAATTTTTTGGCTAACGACACCGCTTCATTGATGACCACTTTATAGGGGACATCAATGCGCTCCTTGAGTTCGAAGGTACCCATTCGTAATAAATTGCGCTCTATGGGATCAAGGTCATCCAGCGCACGATCTAGCAAGGGCGAAAACAGCGCCTCAAGTGCCTCAACATCCTGCACGACACCGCGCAATAGCGCCTGAAAATACTCGCCGTCGGTGTGGCGGAAATCATTATCCACTCGAAATTCAGCGTCGATATCGACCAATGACGCATCTGAAAGAGTCCACTGGTAGAGCGCTTGCAAGCCAAAGTGGCGCGCTTTGCGTCGCTGTGCGGCAAGTGTATTAGGTTGCGACATCAGTTGCGCAACGCGCTGAGCAGGTTGACCATCTCGACCGCACTCAGCGCCGCCTCAGCACCTTTATTCTCGGCGTCGTCGCTAGAGCGAAAAATCGCCTGTTCCATGGTATCTACTGTCAGCACACCAAAGGCAACTGGCTTTCCCGAACGCAGTGCCACCTCACCAATACCCCGGGTGCACTCACCGGCAACATATTCGAAATGAGGCGTGCCCCCTCTGATCACCGCGCCCAGCGCAATCACCGCATCACAGTCGGCTCTCTCGGCGGCCACCTGACACGCTAAGGGCACCTCAAAAGCACCGGGCACTTTCACGACCCGGACTTTATCATCGGCGATACCCATCTGTTGTAGCGCCTGTGTGGCACCCGCAAGCAAGCCGCTCACAATGCCTTCGTTCCAGCGAGTCACCACAATGACATACCCCGCGTCATTGCTTGAGATTTGCTCAGCGGCGTTATCGATACCCTTTGCACCGCTCGACTGTGACTCGACCATATCCTTCGACCTTTCAGTTATGCTCAGCGCCACTGGGCGAGATAAACTCGACCACCTCTAATCCAAAACCCGCCAGCGCATTGTACTTGGTCGGTGAGGCCAGTAGCTTTATCTGCCCGACACCGAGATCTCTCAGTATCTGGGCGCCCATCCCAATCTCATTGTACCCCTCCGCACCGGGGGATTGATCCACACCGGTATCGCCCAATAATCGATCGATATCATGCATCAGATCTTCGGGTAATTCGGGTTTGCTGAGTAACACTAATACCCCAGCATCTGCCTCAGCAATGGCCGTCAAACTGGCATCGAGAGACCAACTCTCCACCCCATCGAGCGACGTGCCGATCAAATCTCTCAACACTGCAGTCACATGCACCCGCACCAAGGTGGGTGACGAGGCATCGATAGTCCCCTTACTTAGCGCTAAGTGCACGCGACCGTGCGTAGCATCTTGATACGCTCGCATTTCGAATCGACCAAAGCGACTTTCCAAAATACCTTGCCGCAGCACAGTGACGGTTTTTTGGTTAGCAAGCCGATAAGTCACCAGGTCTGACACGCGACCGACCACCAACTCATGTCGGGTAGCAAATTCAGTCAAGAACGACGCATCGGCGACCGCACCGTCATCATCGAGTACCTCAGTAAACACGGCTGCGGGCGATAATCCGGCCAGCGTCGCCAGATCGATGGCTGCTTCAGCTGGCGCGGTGCGGGTGAGTACCCCCCCGGTAGCGGCGGCAATCGGGAAGATATGTCCGGGCTGGACGAGATCGGCTGGACGGCTGGCTGTATCTACCGCAACACGCACGGTGCGAGCTCGATCGGCTGCGGAAATACCGGTATCAATGCCTGTCGCCGCCTCGATCGATAATGTAAAAGGCGACAGTGATTCATCTCCCTCAACCATGAAAGGCAGATCGAGCTCGGCACAGCGAGCTCGCGTCATCGCCAGGCAGATCAGTCCGCGCGCCTGGCGTGCCATGAACGCAATATGATCGGCCTCACAGTGCTCAGCACTCACTACAACAAAACCCGTCATACCTCCTGCACTGTGCTCATTCAGTAACAGACAAGTCTGGCCATGGCGCAGGGCGCTCAGTACCTGATCGATATCAGCGGTTCCTTCGGCTGACACTAGGTGGCCTCCGCGCTGGCTTCAAACTGCATCAGGCGCTCTAAGTAGCGTGCAATCACATCCACCTCAAGATTTACCGGACTGCCGACGCGATATTCACTGAACACCGTCTCCTCCCAAGTCTGCGGAATAATAGTGAGTTCAAAATGACAGCCCTCCACCTGATTCACGGTCAGGCTGGTTCCGTCGACACAGATACTGCCCTTCATGGCGACGTAGCGCGCCAGCGCCTCCGGTGCAGCAATACGAACACGCCAAAAGCGCGCATCCTCGATAATGTCGTCGACGTAGCCCACACCATCGACATGTCCACTGACCAAATGGCCGCCTAGTGGCGTACTGAGCGTCAACGAGGTCTCTAGATTGACCGGGTCGCCAACGCCTTTCGTGCCCAGCGTTGTCAAAGAAAGACTCTCAGGTGAAACATCGGCCCAATAGCCGTCTCCGGTCAACTCTGTCACGGTGAGACAGACCCCACTGGTGGCAATACTGTCGCCCAGCGCAACCCCCTCTAAGGGCAGCTTTCCGCTCTCGATGCACAGGCGTATATCTTTTTCGCCCGACTCGATGGCAGCGATATGACCAACAGCCTGAATAATCCCTGTAAACACAACGGCTCCTTTTTCGTGTATCCCAACGACTATGAACTCAGCAACCCGGGAGAGGCCTTTGGGGTCGCCATAATACGCAGATCTGCACCGGAACGGGTGACCTCCTCGAGCTGAAACGCGGGGCTCTCTGCCAGCGTATCGATCGCAAAGCCCGCCATGGGCTGCGCCGTATCACCGAGCAGACAGGGAGCTTGGTAGACCACGAGTCGATCTACCCACCCTCCCTCAATCAGCGCGCCCGATAACTGTGGACCAGCCTCGATTAAAATATTGTTGAATGACTGTGCACCAAGATAATGAACCCAGTCTTCCAGCACAATTCGTCCACGTTGATCTACGGGCAACTGATGCTGCGCAATCGATGCGTCCATTTTGATGCCGTGTGCAGTGACTACAGTCGTCGGCGAACCCTTCAGCACTCGCGCGTCGATCGGCGTGCGCCCTTGCGAATCCAACACCATACGATGCGGGGGCGAGCGCATTGCCCGCTCACTCTCTTCACGATTAAGTGAGGAATGCGCCGGCCGCACAGTGAGCTGGCAATCGTCGGCGAGGACCGTGCCAATACCCGTCACTATGAGATCTGACTCTGCCCGCAATCGCTGCACATCCTGCCGGGAAGCCTCGCACGTAATCCACTGGCTCTCACCTGACGCCATGGCCACGCGACCGTCTAAAGACGAAGCGATTTTCAGTGTGATCTGCCCCCATCCCCGCCGCATACGGTGCAAGAATCCCGCTAGGTGTTTCTCGGCCTGATCCGCCAGCACACCCAACTCAACGGCGATACCCGCAGCCCGCAGCAGGGCCATGCCCTGTCCGGATACGCTGGGATTAGGGTCTTCAATGGCCACTACCACGCGCGTCACACCCGCATCAATCAGGGCCTGTGCGCACGGGCCTGTGTGGCCCTCATGACTGCAAGGTTCCAGCGTGACATAGGCGGTAGACCGCTTCGCGTCGCCGGCACTTTGCAGTGCCATCACCTCTGCATGCTCGTGACCCACCGGCTGGGTATAGCCCGACCCGATCACCTCACCATCACGCACGAGAACACAGCCAACGGCAGGATTCGGAGCCGCCCAGAATCGGGCTTGGCTCCCTAGATCGATCGCGCGTTCCATCCACGCACGATCAGCTGCCTCACTCACAAATTTTCGCCTTTTTGCGGTTCAGCCTCGAGCGATTCAATCGCATTACGAAACTCAGCAAGATCTTGAAAGCTGCGGTAGACCGACGCAAAGCGAACGTACGCCACGTGATCCAGCACCTTGAGAGAGCTCATGACTTGCTCGCCCACCTGCAAGGATTTGATCTCCCTCTCGCCCGTGGCGCGCAAACGATGCTTAATTTGATCTATTTCTGCCTCGATACTCTCTGCTGCGACTGGACGTTTTTCCAGTGCTCGCAGCAGGCCAGAACGCAGTTTTTCTTCGTCAAACGGTTCTCGGCTACCATCCTGCTTGATAATCCTGGGCAGCACCAGTTCAGCCACCTCGTAACTGGTAAAGCGCTCAGTGCAGCTGAGGCACTCCCGCCGGCGACGCACCTGAGCCCCCTCGGCCACTAACCGAGAATCAATCACCTTGGTTTCATCAGTACTGCAAAAAGGACAGTGCATACGATCGACAGGGCCTTAAACGGCCCTGCTCCTGTTAACGAGCGTAAACCGGCAACTCAGCGCACAACGCCTTCACTTGCTCACGCACTGCGGGAATCACCTCGTCAGTATTACCGCCCTCAAGCGAAGCCAAGACGTCACAGATCCAGCCAGTCAGCTCCTCCGTCTCGGCAACACCGAAACCACGCGTCGTGATAGCTGGCGTACCCAATCTCAACCCAGAGGTCACAAACGGAGAACGTGGATCGTTCGGCACTGCATTTTTATTGACCGTAATGAATGCCTCACCGAGAGCAGCATCGGCGTCCTTACCAGTATAGTCCTTGCCAATCAGATCGAGCAGCATCAAATGATTATCCGTGCCGCCCGACACAATTTTGTGGCCGCGCTCAACAAAAGCGGCCGCCATCGCTTGAGCATTACAAATAACCTGCTTTTGGTAATCGATGAATTCAGGCGCCATAGCTTCTTTAAAAGCGACTGCTTTGGCCGCAATCACATGCATTAGCGGCCCACCCTGCGCACCCGGGAAAATCGCAGAATTGAACTGCTTCTCAAGCGCATCATTACTGCGCGCCAAAATCAGTCCTGAGCGCGGACCACGCAAGGTCTTGTGGGTAGTGGTGGTCACGACATCGGCATGCGGGATGGGACTGGGATAAACCCCCGCTGCGACCAATCCGGCGACATGCGCCATGTCAACGAGCAAATAAGCACCTACCTCGTCGGCAATTTCTCGGAAAATGGACCAATCTAAAACACGGCTATAAGCCGAGAACCCGCCAATAATCAATTTAGGTTGATGCCTGCGCGCCAAATCCCGCACAACATCGTAATCAATCAGACCAGTGTGCCGGTCAATGCCGTACTGGACGGCGTTATAAATCTTGCCCGAAAAATTGACCGACGCGCCGTGGGTTAAATGCCCTCCGTCGGCAAGGCTCATGCCTAATACGGTATCACCGGGGTTCAGCAGCGCTTGAAACACGGCGATGTTCGCGCTGGAGCCAGAGTGCGGTTGCACATTGGCAAAGTCAGCGCCGAATAAGGCTTTTGCGCGCTCAATCGCCAGGGTCTCCGCCTGATCAACAAACTCACAGCCACCGTAATATCGCTTACCCGGATAACCCTCTGCATACTTATTGGTTAGCACAGAACCCTGCGCCTCCAGCACCCGCGGACTGCAGTAATTCTCTGATGCGATGAGCTCGATATGCGCTTCTTGACGCACGGTCTCAGCGTGCATCGCCGACCAGAGCTCGGTATCAAAGGCTTCGATAGTCTGTGCGTCGCGATCAAGATACTGCGACAAGTGAGTAGCGGCTTGATTCATAATGTAACCCCGGAAGTTAGGAGGGAGCAGACTTGCTCCAGTTGTGGCGCTATAAAGTAGAATGTTAGCGGAACACGGCGCAGGCGTCAGGATTTTGTGGAGAAAGCCTCCACAAATACCCATGTCTCCAGCGTGACGCAGTTTGATTCGTCCCGAGGGGCAATATTGTGCGCATTAGTATATTTGGCAGTGGTTACGTTGGCTTAGTGCAGGCAGCCGTGTTCGCTGAGGTGGGCCACGATGTGATCTGCATGGACATCGATCACGACAGAATTACCCGCATTCAGCAGGGCGATATCCCCTTCTTTGAGCCAGGACTCAGCGCGCTACTGCAAACTGGTCTCACGCAACAGCGGCTCCGCTTCACCAACGACAGCCGAGACGCTATCGAGAGTAGCGACTACTTATTTCTATGCGTGGGAACGCCCTCCTTAACCGATGGCAGTGCTGATCTGCAGGCCGTCATGGCCGTTGCCACCGAGATTGGCAATCACATGACAAGCCGCAAGGTGATCGTCAATAAATCTACAGTCCCTGTGGGTACGGCCGATCAGGTGCATAGCCGCATTGCCGACGGACTCGCTGCTCGCCAAATCACGATTCCCTTCGAAGTCTGCTCTAACCCAGAATTCCTCAAAGAGGGATCTGCCTTAGCAGACGCATTGAAGCCAGACCGGATTATTGTAGGAGCGCAATCGGAGCAAACCGTTGCTGAATTCCGTCGACTCTACGAAGCCTTTAACCGCAACCGCGACAGAATGATGTTTATGGATCCACGCAGTGCGGAACTGACTAAGTACGCCGCCAACGCCATGCTGGCGACCAAAATCAGCTTTATTAACGAAATAGCCAACATCGCCGAGGCCGTGGGAGCCGATATCGAATCCGTCAGACAAGGTATGGGCTCCGATTCCAGAATTGGGTTTCAATTTATCTATCCCGGTATGGGCTACGGTGGCTCTTGTTTTCCAAAAGACGTCCGCGCACTGGATCACCTAGCCAAAGAACACGGCACGGGCGCGCAATTGTTATCCGCCGTGCACACGACTAACGAACGCCAAAAACAGAAGCTGTCTGACCATATTCTCTCGCGGCTGGGCCCGGATCTCACTGGCCGAACGGTGGCTGTATGGGGGCTCGCCTTCAAACCCAACACCGATGACATGCGTGAGGCCCCTAGCCGCGTTTTACTTGAGGCGATCTGGGCTGCGGGAGGCCGGGTTGTGGCTTTTGACCCCGAAGCGATGGACACCTGCCGGGCGATCTATGGTGAGCGTGACGATATGAGATATGCCATGACCAAAGAGGCGGCAATCGACGGCGCCGATTGTCTCGCCATTTGCACAGAGTGGAAGGCATTCAGGTCCCCTGACTTTGAGGGTATGAAGCAAAGACTGGCCTCACCCCTGATTTTCGACGGTCGAAACCTCTACGACCCAAACTATATGGCAACACTGGAGATCGAGTATTACGCTATTGGCCGGGGCCGCTCAGTACACCTGTCGGACTGAGCCATTTACTTCGGGCCATGGCAGCGCGCTACACCCAAGAAATTCGCTTGCAAACAGACCTTGGCGGCGTGTCAGCGGCGTGCAGATAAGTCGCTGTACTTTTGGGGTCTGCTAGTCGCAACCTAGGCGAGCAGATTGCGCATTGATTCAGTACACTCCCTACTCTTAACGCCGTAAAAACCTAGGCAGCAGAAAGACTGTGCCGCCAAAAATCATTTGTTCAACCAATGGAGCTGAGTCGTGGCGCAATACGTTTACACCATGAACCGAGTGGGAAAAATCGTCCCGCCCAAAAAAGAAATTCTAAAAGACATTTCCCTGTCTTTTTTTCCTGGCGCCAAAATTGGCGTGCTGGGCCTTAACGGTTCTGGTAAATCGACCTTGCTGAAAATAATGGCGGGTATTGACACTGACATTCTCGGTGAAGCGCGGGCACAAGCAGACATCAAGATTGGCTACCTGCCACAAGAGCCGCACCTGAATCCTGAAAAGGATGTCCGCGGCAATGTAGAGGAAGGACTCCAAGAAGCGATTGACGCCCTGGCTGGCCTTGAGAAGATCTATGCCGATTACGCCGAACCCGATGCCGACTTTGATGCACTCGCCAAAGAGCAGGCCAAGTTAGAAGACATTATTCAGGCCAAAGATGCTCATAATCTAGAGACGCGCCTCGATATCGCAGCCAACGCCCTGCGTTTACCGCCATGGGAGGCCGATGTCCGCACATTGTCTGGCGGTGAACAACGGCGCGTGGCATTAGCCCGGCTACTGCTTTCTGAGCCCGACATGCTGCTTCTCGACGAACCCACCAACCACCTTGATGCAGAATCGGTGGCATGGCTTGAGCACTTTTTGGAGGACTTCAGTGGCACCGTAGTCGCCATCACTCACGACCGGTATTTTCTCGATAACGCCGCAGGTTGGATCCTGGAACTGGATCGAGGCCGGGGTATTCCCTATGAGGGCAATTATTCGGTCTGGTTAGAAGCCAAGGAAAAACGTCTAGAGCAGGAGCAGCGCCAAGAAGCCTCCCACCAAAAGGCCATTAAGGCAGAATTAGAGTGGGTGAGATCTAACCCAAAAGGCCGCCAAGCGAAAAACAAGGCCCGATTGCAGCGCTTCGATGAGCTGAACTCACAGGAGTTTCAGAGCCGCAACGAAACCAACGAAATTTACATTCCGCCGGGCGCCCGTCTCGGCGACAAGGTTATCGAAGTCGCGGGTTTGCGAAAGACGTTTGGTGATCGACTGCTATTTGACGAGGTCAACTTCGTCGTACCCAAGGGCAGTATCGTGGGCATCATCGGTGCCAATGGTATGGGCAAGTCGACTCTATTTCGCATACTCATGGATTTAGAGACGCCTGACGGCGGCAGCGTTGTGGTCGGCGATACCGTGGAACTCGGCTACGTCGACCAGTCTCGCGATGACTTGGACGGGAGCAAAACGGTCTGGGAAGAAGTCTCTGATGGTTTGGATATTATCCGTATTGGCAGCTATGAGGTGGCATCGCGCTCCTACGTAGGGCGTTTTAATTTTAAAGGCGCTGACCAACAAAAATTTGTAAAAGACCTCTCTGGTGGGGAACGCAATCGCTTGCATCTGGCCAAATTGTTAAAGCAAGGTGCCAACGTATTACTGCTTGATGAACCGACCAATGATCTCGATGTCGAAACCCTCCGTGCACTTGAAGAGGCGCTGCTGGCATTTCCGGGTTCTGCACTGGTCATCTCTCACGATCGGTGGTTTCTGGATCGTATCGCGACGCACATTTTGGCTTACGAAGATGATGGCAACGTGGTGTTTCACGAGGGCAATTACACGGACTACGAAGTCGATCGTCGGCAACGCCAAGGAGCGGATGCAGCGGTACCCAGCCGCGTGAAGCACCGTCGACTCAAATAGCCGCCCTAACAACGGTCACTGGATACCCATCACGAGGCAAGCGCCTGTCGATAACGGTGCAATGGGCGACCAACCCTCAGGGGCAGGCCTCTAAGGCTTCAGACAAGCGCGAAACTGGCACCACTTCAAGATTGGGGATCGGTTTTTTAGGCGCATTGCCCTTTGGCACAATCGCGCGTCTAAACCCGTGCTTGGCTGCCTCCGCTAAACGCTCCTGCCCGCTTGCCACGGGCCGAATCTCACCCGACAAGCCAACCTCTCCAAACACCACCCAATCTTGAGGCAATGGTCGATCACGGAGGCTCGACACCACCGCGAGCAATAACGCTAAGTCAGCCGAGGTCTCCATCACTCTCACCCCACCCACGACATTCGCGAAAACATCCTGATCACCCACCTGAATGCCGCCATGTCGGTGTAACACCGCCAGCAACATCGCTAATCGATTCTGTTCGAATCCGACCGTGACGCGCCGCGGATTGCCCAGCGAACTGTCATCAACCAACGCTTGAATCTCGACTAGTAAGGGGCGAGTCCCCTCCCACACGACGACAACCGTCGTCCCCGGTGCGATGTGTTCAGAGCGATCCAGAAAAATAGCGGAGGGATTCGTCACCTCACGCATACCCGTATCCGTCATAGCAAAAATGCCCAGTTCGTTGACTGCGCCAAAGCGATTTTTTTGACCGCGCAAGGTGCGATAACGCGTATCGTGATCGCCTTCGAGAAGAATTGAACAATCGATCATGTGCTCGAGCACTTTAGGTCCCGCCAAGCTGCCATCTTTAGTCACGTGGCCTACTAAGATCAGCACCGTTCCTGTTTGCTTGGCATAGCGAGTCAGCTGCGAGGCACAGTCTCGAACCTGTGAGACGCTTCCCGGCGCTGAGGTCAGCGTGTCGCTATGCACCACTTGAATAGAGTCAACGACAAGTATTTTAGGTTGCAAGGATTCTGCAGAAGCCAAAATGGCGTCGACATCCGTCTCTGCCATCAACTGCAGTTGATCGGTTGGTAGCTGAAGGCGATTGGCTCGCAGCGCAATTTGCTCTGGTGACTCTTCACCAGTGACATAAAGCGCCGAGTGCGACGAAGCCAGTCGACACAGCGTTTGCAACAGGAGCGTGCTCTTACCCGCACCGGGGTGCCCCCCTATCAAAATGCTGGCGCCCGGGACAAATCCACCGCCTAGAACGCGATCGAATTCATCGAAACCAGATGCCAAGCGCGGTAGGTCAACAATGGAAACGTCCTCTAGCCGCTTAACTGCCGCCAGGCTGCCCGCAAAACCAGTGCGCATAGCCGACCGGCCGCTCGATACGTTTTTAGCCGCCGGCGCACTCAAGCGAAATTCCGTCAGCGTATTCCATGCTTGGCATTCCCCGCATTGACCCTGCCACTTGGGGAAATCTGCCCCACAATCATTGCAGACAAACGCTGTTTTTGCCTTAGCCACGCGAAACTCCCGAGAAACTGATCCTAAAGGCTGTATTGATCGAGCTAAGCCGGTATCCTATCAGACCATTTGGTTTGCGCCCGATCACCATGCCTTCCGGTTCACTCATTCCCGACCGCCAATTGACTTTCTCGCCCGAGCTGGCCGAGACCATCGGTCTAGAGGAAGCTATTTTGTTGCAGGCACTCGGCGGCAAACTGACAGATCGCGACGGTTGGACAACCATCGCACTCCAAGAACTCCAACAAACACTGCCCTTCTGGTCGATCGATCATATTACTCAACTGAGCGATAAATTAGTGGCGCTGGGCATCCTCGCGCGCACAGCGCATCACGACTCTGCCACCTTGGTGCTGTCGGTAACGGCATTAGCCGAGCCATCAAGGCGCGTTGCAGCCGAGCCAACGCCCCCGACCTATGAGCCAGACCGGGCGTTTGAGGCTAACAGCCGCCATTGGCAACCCAGTGATGCCTTGATTGATCTGCTGGTGATGACCCAAGGGATTCCCCGTAGTTTTGTCGACTCAATCGCGGCACAGTTTCTGCCCTCGGAGGGTGGCCGAGATGTCGACACCCAGTTCCGCCAACATGCCCTCGCACGCTGGCGAGCGCAACAAGGCCTTACCACGGCATTTGAGATCAGCACGCCAGCGCCATTTGGTAAAGACTGGCAGCCCAATCAAGATGCCTTCGAAATTCTTGAGCAGGCAGGCATTGACCCGGAATTTGCCGACTCTGTCAGAGCAGAATTTGTCCTCTATTGGCGCGAGCGGGGCGGTCCTCCGAAGGAAATCAATACACGCTTTGTTGAACACGTTCGTCGCCGTTGGTTACGACATACTAGTCAGATACATCACAGCACGGAGCCGACCCGCATACCGCGACACTGGCAACCCGATGTGGCGGTCTATGACACCCTTGGACTGGCGGGCATCTCGGAGCAAGATGCCAAGGCGTTGCTGCCAGAATTTGTGATGTATTGGCTCGACAGCAACGAAGTGCATACCTCTTGGAATAGCAAGTTTCTGCAACATGTGAAGCGCCAAACTCAGAGCGCAAACTATGGAGATCCCAATGGCGGAGCAAAAGGACGCGGCGGCACTGGCGCAAGCCATCGTTCAAAGGACCGAAGCCTCAACGATGACCTCACCGACACCAGCTGGGCCAACTGAGTCATCAGAGTCGCCCGACGCGCAAGGCATCGAGGCTATTAATCAGGTCTTTGGGCTGTTCCGACTGAACTACCACAACCAATACTACGCCGCGTGGTCTGATTCAGAGCAGGTTAAGCAAGTGAAGCGGCTTTGGCTTGAAGCGCTTGACGCCTATCCCACTGCCGTTATCTTGCGTGCCGCTCAACATGCCATTGAAACCAGTGATTATTTACCGACGCTCAACCGCATGATCGATGCCTGCCGACATGGGATGAGTGACCTCGGGTTACCATCTCCCTATGACGCCTATCGAGAAGCCTGCCTCGCGCCTTCTCCGAAGACAGGAGCGGCTTGGCGCCACCCTGCTGTTTACCTAGCGGGCTGTGACTGTGGCTGGTTTTTGTTAGCCAACGAAGCAGAGCACCGAACCTGGCCACTCTTTCGCGAACACTATGAGCGCTGGGTCAGTCGCGCAGCACGCGGCGAGATACTCAAGGGACCTGAGCGCGTCAGCATTGCGCCACCCGATGATGAGACACCGAGCACCGAGGAACAAATAAGCCAGTTAACACAATTACGAAGGGAGACCGGGCTCTGACTTGTCAGTCGCACTGGCGCTATCGAGCCAGTGCGCAATGGCTTCTTGCAATCGCGTCGCTTGCTCAATCACTTTCTGATGGTTGGCCAACAGCGACTCGCCATCCGCCGCTTTACAAGATTGTTCTAGTTCACTCGCCACTGCCGACAGCATCGGCGCATATAAATTAGCGCTGGTGCCCTTTAAGCGATGTGCGATGTGTTGCAAGCGAGCTGTGTCATTGGCCTCGATAGCGACAGCACTGGCATTCAGGTCAGCCGACAGTTCGCTGACAAAGATGTCGAGCAATGAGCGAACCCCGTCATGATTACCGCCCATCAGCTCGATGAGTGCTGCAAAATCAATAGGAGGAGAGGTGGTTTGCATCGATTTTAGTAAACCGACTCGCTAGGACTTAATGAGCCGCTTAGCACCTGCTCGAATGCGCTAGTAACCCGCGTAGTCATCACGGGCAAGGTTTTCAAAACGGGTAAATTCACCCTGAAAGGCAAGCCGGCACGTGCCAATGGGACCGTTTCGCTGCTTACCAATAATGATTTCAGCGACCCCCTTATCCGGCGAGTCTTCGTGATAAACCTCATCACGATAAATAAACATCACCACATCCGCGTCTTGCTCGATCGCGCCAGATTCGCGTAAATCTGAATTGACCGGTCGCTTATTTGGTCTTTGCTCGAGTGCTCTATTGAGCTGCGACAAGGCAACGACTGGACAACGGAATTCTTTAGCGATCGCTTTCAAGTTGCGTGAAATTTCAGAAATTTCTGCGGTACGGCCCTCGTTGGAACCCGCCACCCGCATCAACTGGAGGTAGTCGATCATGATCATGGCAAGATCACCATGCTCTCGCGATAATCGACGCACACGTGACCTGACTTCGGTTGGCGTCAGCGCCGGCGTATCGTCAATAAAAATAGAAGTATCTTTGAGTTTGGCCATCGCCGACGACAATTTAGGCCAATCGTCTTGCTGTAACTTTCCCGTGCGAACGCGGGACTGATCAATTTTTCCAAGAGAAGACATCATCCTGATCACCAGCTGCTCAGCTGGCATCTCCATCGAAAAAACCACTATCGGTTTTTCTGTGTGCGCTGATGCATTCTCAACCAAATTCATCGCAAAGCTGGTTTTACCCATCGAAGGCCGCCCCGCAACGATGACTAAGTCTGAAGGCTGAAGTCCCGATGTTTTTTTATCCAGATCAATAAAACCGGTCGTGAGACCCGTAATATCGCCCCCCGTGTTGTATAGCTCCTCGATGCGCTCTAACGCGCCCGAAAGCAGCGGGGCCATGCTTTGTGGTCCACCTGATTTCGGCCCACTTTCAGACACGGTCATGATCAGTCGCTCAGCTTCATCGACTAATTCGTCCGCGCTACGTCCCTCCGGATTAAAACCAGCGCTGGCAATATCCTGAGCTGCGCCAATCAGTTTTCGCAGCAGCGCGCGTTCCCTGACGGCACGAGCGTAAGCGCTGACATTTGCCGCTGTTGGGGTCTGTTCTACGAGGTCGGTCAGATAAGTATGACCCCCGGCCGCATCGAGTTCTCCGGTAGCCAGCAATCGGTCAGCGACCGTAATAACGTCTATCGGTTCGTTTCGATCCACCAGCAGTGCAATCTGGCGAAAAATAGCGCGATGCTCGGGACGATAAAAATCGCTGGCATTCACCTGCTCAGCAATGGCGTCCCAGCTCTCCGGCGCTAATAAAATACCGCCTATCACCGAGCGCTCTGCCTCGATTGACTGGGGTTGCATTCGGATCCGGGCTATATCCGGATCCTGAGAGGTGACCGAGTTCAAAACGTTGCCTTTTGTTGTGCACCATCGGCCGGTCGCCTTGACACTAGCTCTTATCAAGCTGGCTCGTCATCAGCCACCGGGCCGAATAGAGTACCTGTGACAACGGCAACGCGCCAGCAGATATCGGCAGTTGCGGGGCGTACCGCCCCGGCGAGGGCTATTCCGCGATGATATGGATCGTCACCGACGTCGACACGTCGGCATGTACCTGAATCATGATCTCAAATTCGCCCAATTCACGAATAGCGCCCTCAGGGAGACGCACTTCGGCCTTATCGACAGCACAGCCAGCGGCGGTGAGTGCGTCAGCAATATCCCGGGTTCCCACTGAACCAAATAATTTGCCTTCCTCTCCTGCGGTAGCGGCAATTTCAATGGCCGTGAGTGCTGCGATTGCATCGCCTCGCGCCTGCGCTGCCGCGAGCGTCTCGGACGCGGCTGCCTCTAGCTCTGCTCGCCGTGTTTCAAATTTAGCGACGTTATCTTCTGTTGCAGCAACCGCTTTCCCCTGTGGGATCAGAAAATTACGTCCGTAACCGGGTTTCACGTCTACGGTGTCGCCTAGACCGCCAAGACTACCAATGTTTTCCAATAATATAACTTGCATCATTTCTTCCTCTGTTAACCGGCAATGCGGTCGACTTTCTTCAATCCATAACCGACAGCGTCAGTCTCCACCGGGGCCTTGATCGGCAGATCGTCTCCACCTACCCCTGACATCGGCAAAGGTGTCTATGACGACACACCCCACCCACAACCACTTCACCAGATCAAGCACGATCCACAGTGCATACATCAGAGTCAACCAAGTGACCCCCTTGCCCGTTCTCTTCGCAAAAGCGTGTATCAGCGAGAAGCCCACAATGGTAAGCGGCAACACAACAACCGCGCTCCACACTCTCCAGTCAGGGCCCCACCACCACAGAATGAGCGCCGTACTGGCCATTAACAACACCGCGCCAACCGGCAACCGTAACGCGCGGAACTCCTCCCCAAACCCCCCTGGGTTATAAAGAGAGGCCTGCCAATAGCGCCCCAAAATCAAACTTAGCAGCGCGATCACCGCGTTGCCCGTCGCTAACAGTACGGCGACCTGAGGCACCGACACCGCGTTAAATACCATCTCTGCCGCCTCACCCTCAACCAGTTCCTGCTCGAACTGCGCCAGCGCCTGATTAAAGGTCGCCACTAACTCCTGCAAGAACACACCATTGAACAGGGTTAACGCAGCGCCACCGAGCAAAGCCAACGGTACGCTCGCCATCACCGCCAGCGATAAACTGACACTCTCGCGCAAAATGACCGCCAGGCTAAACGTACCCAGCAATAACAGCACGCTACCCGTATCGCCGCTAATCGCGGCGATAATAATGGCGGGTAAAATTGCCCACAGTGTCAGCCAGCCGCCGGCAGCCGAACCGTTTCTTAACGTGACCAGTGCAATGGCTGCGGCACTGACCCAGCCGAATAACAAGCTTCCAGACCCCAATACCGCAACGCCCAGCGCTTGCCACCGGCCGCGCATGATAAATTCAGCGAGGCCGCGCATGGTTAATGCTTAATTGTGCGCGTCAGTGTAAGGCAGTAAAGCGAGATATCGCGCGCGTTTAACTGCCGTCGCCAGCTGCCGCTGATACTTTGCCTTGGTGCCCGTAATGCGGCTCGGCACAATTTTCCCGGTCTCTGAAACATACTGCTTCAAGGTGTCGAGATCTTTGTAGTCAATCTCTGTCACACCCTCAGCGGTAAAACGGCAAAACTTTCGTCGTCGAAAAAAACGTGACATGGCTTATTCCTCGCTTGCTACTTCTGAGTCTGCTGCCGGCTCGGCAGCCTCATCAGAGGATGAATCCGGAGCATCTGCTTTACGCGCGTCGTTATCATTGCGCTCCTGGTATCGCGCCTTACGCTCTTTGTCCTCACGCTCGGCTTTCATCAGCAGAGACTCTTCGAGTACCGCCTCGTCGCGTCGAATGACCAGGTTTCGGATGACGGCGTCGTTGTAACGGAAGGTAGTCGTCAACTCTTCCATGGCGTCATTAGTAGCCTCTACGTTCATCATGACGTAGTGCGCCTTATGAATTTTATTGATGTGGTAAGCCAACTGCCGCCGGCCCCAATCTTCCAAGCGATGAACCGTGCCGCCATCTTTTGTGATGACAGCGCTATAGCGTTCAATCATTCCCGGGACTTGTTCAGATTGGTCCGGATGGACCATGAACACAACTTCGTAGTGTCGCACTCGCGTACTCCTTATGGTTTACAGCCACCCACCGCGTGGTGTGGCAAGGAGGAAAGGCCTGTAATGGCCCAGCCAAATTTTTGAGGAGCGGAGTCTACAAAGGTCGCCACCGCTTTGCAAATGCCAAATATGCGCTGCAATATCGCGGTCGCGGTCGCGGCTCTCGGTCAGCCGCGACGTTGCCGCACCGCCTCGAACAAGCATATACCCGCCGCCACTGACACGTTGAGACTCGATACACTGCCCGCCATGGGTAAGTGGACCGTGTAATCGCACAGCGTTTGGGTCAAACGCCTCATCCCCGACCCCTCCGAACCCAGCACCAGTGCACAAGAACCGGTTAAATCTTGCTCAAAAAGGCTCTCGGTGGCATCGCCACTGGTTCCCACAATCCAAATGCCTGCCTCTTTCAGCGACTCGATTGTTCTGGCCAAATTGGTGACTTTCAACCAGGGCACCGCTTCAGCGGCTCCGCAAGCCACTTTGCGCACCACACCATTGACGTCGGCACTGCGGTCTTTGGGGAAAATCACCGCCGTTACCCCCGCAGCCTCGGCACTGCGTAAACAGGCCCCTAAATTATGGGGGTCGGTCACACCATCAAGAATGAGTATGAGTGGCACCGCGGCCTGCCCTACCAAACTCAGCAGATTTGCCTCGGTTATCCCCTCGTTATTATCAGCAGTACTCGATTGTAATACCGCCACAACACCCTGGTGACGACCCTCAACACGATCATCTAGGGTCTGCCGAGGACACGGCTCTAGGGCAACGCCTTGATTCTGCGCCAATGATTGCAGGGCTTGCATGCGTTTGTCATTGCGGTTCGATTGCACGAGGATCGCCTTCACTCGCTTCGGATCAAGGCGAAGGAGACTCTCTACGGCGTGATAACCAAATACCGTCTCTTCCATGGGTCACCGCGCTTTGCGCGAACTGCCGGCTCGGTTTGACGATTTAGCAGCAGCCGACTTGCCTGACTTTTTGCGACTCTTCGATTTTTTCGTCGCGCTACCGTCCTTCACCTTTGCCTGACCCAGTTGAGCTTTTCCCGACTTCGCCTGACTCGACTTGTTTTTGTTGGATTTAGTCTTGTTAGGTAGAGTCTTGTTCGACGCTGCCTTGCTCGGGTTCTCACTGCTGGTTTTTCTGCGGGTCTGGCGCGCCTTCTTAGGTCCTTCGCCGCTGGACTTTGCCTTTTTATCACCCTTGCCTTGCTTGCGCGTTCCTGCCCCGGCAGCCCGTTTTGGGCTCGCACCGTCGACTAATTCGAGGTCAATTTTTCGATCATCTAGATCAACGCGGGCGACCTTAACGGCGACCACGCCGCCCAGTTGAAAAATCTGACGGGTTCTCTCGCCGACCAAACGCTGTTTGGCTTGGTCAAAATGATAGTAATCGCCGGGCAGCGCACTGACATGCAGCAAGCCTTCGATATACAGGTCGTGCAACTCGACAAACACGCCGAAGTTGGTCACGGCCGCAATCACGCCCGAAAAAGTATCGCCAATACGATCCTTCAAAAATTCGCATTTGAGCCACGCATCCACCTCGCGCGTCGCATCATCGGCACGTCGCTCGGACATCGAGCACTGCTCACCCAGCGCCAACATGCCGGCCATATCATAGGGATAAATTACCTCGCGCCGTAGCCCCTTAGCGCCGGACACGCGGCTTACCTGAGCACTCTTACCGCGACCTCGAATAACCGACCGGATAGCACGATGCACTAATAAGTCAGGGTAACGGCGAATCGGCGACGTAAAGTGGGCGTAGGCATCAAAGTGAAGCCCGAAGTGGCCGCCGTTATCGGGCTGATACACCGCTTGGGAGAGCGATCGCAACAGCATGGTTTGAATGACCTGAGCATCATCTCTCCCTTCAACCACACTCAGCAACGCTTGATAGTGTTCGGGGGTTGGCTTGAGACCGCCGGGTAACTCGAGTGTCAATTCGCCCAAAAAGGCGCGCAAATTCTCGAGCTTTTGCGCACTCGGGCCCTCGTGCACACGAAACAAAGCAGGCAGCTCGCTCGCCTCCAAAAATCGGGCGGTGGCCACATTGGCAATCAACATACATTCTTCGATTAGCTTATGCGCGTCGTTTCGGTAGACCGGCTCAATGGCGGCGATCTTGCGCTGCTCATCAAACACAATACGGGTTTCTTGCGTATCAAAATCGAGCGCACCCCGTTGCTCACGCGCGCCACGAAGTACGAGATATAAGCGATAGAGCCGAGCGATATCACCATACCGCTCAGCGGCCACATTAGGGCTCTCACCGGCGGCGATGACAGCACCCACGTCGGTATAGGTTAGGCGCGCATGCGAGTGAATCACCGCTTCGTAAAAAACGTAGTCGGCTAACTCACCCTCTGGCCCAATCTGCATGTCGCAGACCATCGCCAAGCGATCCACTCGGGGTTTGAGTGAGCACAAGCCATTCGACAGTACCTCAGGGAACATGGGCACCACCCGCTCGGGAAAGTAAACGGAATTCCCCCGATGGCTGGCCTCCTCATCTAGCGCACTGCCTACCGGCACGTAATGCGACACATCGGCAATGGCGACACGGAGCTGAAAGCCATCCTCTCGCTGCTCACACCACACCGCATCATCAAAGTCTCTCGCGTCTTCACCGTCGATGGTCACAAAGGGCACATGACGCAGATCGACCCGGTGATGTTTATCGGCTTCAGCAGGCTCTTCACCCAGCGTACCGGCCTCGCGGAGGACTTCGTCGGGCCATTCCCAAGGAATACCGTGGGCACGAATGGCCACATCAATCTCAAGACCGGGATCAAGGTGATCACCGAGCACTTCCACCACTTTTCCTTTGGCGCCAAGCTTTGCTGAGGGGTAATCGGTCAATTCAACCGACACCAGCTGACCATGACGCGCGCCACCTTTGCTATTGGGTGGAATTAAAATATGGTTTCGAATGCGCGTATTGTGAGAAATCAAATAGCCGATGCCGCTTTCTTCCATATAACGCCCCACTACCTGGGTATGGGCGCGACTCAGCACCTCCGCGATTTGGCCCTCGGCGCGGCCGCGGCGGTCTACCCCCGCTATGGCAACCAATACTTCGTCACCATCGAAAACCTGATACATCTCTCGAGCCGACAGAAATAAGTCTTCACCCTCCTCCTCAATCGGACGAGCAAACCCATAGCCATCGCGGTGACCCATCACCCGGCAACGCAATAAATCCATTCGTTTCGGCACACCATAGGCGCCCCGCCGGCCAGAAATAAGCTGTCCATCTCGTTGCATGGCACGCAGTCTTCTGCGCAGCGCATCGAGGTCCCGCTCTTCCTGCAAATCCAGTTGCTCGGCGATAGCGCCGAATTTCATGGGTGCATCGGCGATTTCGAGCACACCCAAGATCACCTCCCGACTGGGGATAGGATGTGCATAGCGATCCTCTTCCCGCGAAGGTTGGGGGTCAGCAGGTGATTGATTCATTTGATCTTTGCGGCGCGGTGCCAAAGGATTTCCGGACGGCCCTTGTTAGAGCTCCTGATGCATGAACGCTAAGTGTACGCCTCTCGAGGGCGCGAATCTGCCCAAAACATACCTTTTACTGTGATCGTGTCGGTAGGCCCATCAGGGCATCGGACCCAAGCGAGAGTCGCGGTCAACCTTGGACAGTGTTCTCAGATACAGCGTCGAACGCCCGGACCTATTGGTCTATCCAACAGTGCGTCCGTCAAGCCGAGGAGGCTTCGCCGCAGATCGCAAGTGCGATGACGCCCTGAGGGCAAAATTGACAGTTGTGGGGCGACGCAGTACGCTCCGCGCCCTCTAACTCAACAGAGTTTCCCGCTGCCCAGGTGGTGAAATTGGTAGACACGCTAGCTTCAGGTGCTAGTGCTCGCAAGGGCGTGGAGGTTCAAGTCCTCTCCTGGGCACCACTTATCAGAGCGTTCCGCAGCCACCTCACCTCATTGAGGCAATGCTAGCGGCTGTAGCGTGCCAAGTATTGCGCTCCCGTGAGCTGCTACGCAGAGGCGGGAAGACTCGGTGATGAGGTCGCTCGGCAAGAGAGTCGTAGCACGACCTGAACGATAAGACGACGAAATGAGCATACCCAGCATACCTTGGCACGCACGCTGAGAAAGCGTGAGTCATCGAGTAGACAAACTCACCCCCCAAAGACAGCGTGGTGCATCAAGCGCCCCGGCCACAAGGTGAAAAGACCCGTCACCAAGAGGGCAAGCACATAGAGCGACACCATCCACCCCTTATGTTGGCGAATATTCCCCACGCGCGCGTGATACACCGCGATCACTAAACAAAGCAGCGTCCACACACTCAGCAGATGAATCGGGCTAAACCCGCGCCATGTTTGAATCATATTAATAAAAAAAGAAGAGATGGCCACGTACGTCATCAGGGCTACCCAAAGCCACCCCAACCACCGATGCGCGGACGTACCCTTGGCTAAGGCTAACTGAATGCCACCTACTAGCACGGCGAGCAGGGCCAACACAGTGTGACTGGGTATCGGCGTGGCTGCGGTCGCTAAAAAGTCCATTTTTATCTCAAAAAGTCACTCACATCCCCGTCTTTCAGATCGGCACTCGTGTCCTTATGGTGAGCTGAGTCGCGAGCTGAGCTAGGCGTTGAGTTGTCTCCTGGGTGGTGAGTTGGCTCATGGTGCAGATCGTGAGCCTGATCGCTTAAATCGAGGGCCTTGGGCCGCTTAGACACCATCCAGCGGTTGATCACGAGCATACAAGTCATCACCACCGCGACAAAGCCAAGCGTAAACAAAATGAAAAACATGCCCAGCTACCTTTAGGTTCGTGATCGCGTTAACCAGACCCACTGTAGCAGCACACCGATGACAAAAAGCGCCAGAAACGCCAAGTGAAAACTCTGCACCAATGGCGCATCCATCGAATCCACAAACGGGTCACCGACGGGCAGACGCCTCAAAAAGTCAGTGATAGCAGGAATCATGTGGAACAGTATCGTGGCCGAATAGGCGCCTGTTTGCAGATAAATTGACCACTTACCAAACGGGTTTACCGTTTCTAAAACGTAGCCGGCAAGCAGCGCCGCTAGGGTCATCAGCGCCAGTAAATGGCCCACGCCAAAGCCACCTTGGTTATAAATGGCCAGTGCGGAGCCCGCAACCACTAGCGTCAGCAAAAGATACGCCCGTCCTGCTGAGTCACGCGCGCGAATAATACGGTGGCAGTACAGCGCATAAAAAGCAGTGCAAATGGCTATGACACCCATGATGGTATGGAACCATCCCAGTAAGGTCATTGAGGGCAAAGGGTTTCTCCTATCGCGTGTTTAGCGGGGGGCTTCATCAGCTCTGTTGGTAACACAAATGTCTCAGGCATTGTGCTGCACTGAGTTTACGGCCTCGGTGATGCAAACGCACCAGCAAATTCTCCGACAAACACGGCGAAGGGCGTGGGGGATTGTCCTAGCAAATCCGCCACCGTGGCGGTCTGCTCGTCCAGAGACCCCGCTGCGATCTCACCAAACAACTCGCAGACCGCGTCTAACTGCCATGGTGATTGGATAAACTGCGCCAGGACATCACGAAAGGCTTCTGGCGTCTGTTCAATGTATTCGATGCGACGTTGCAAAACCGTACTCATTTGCTCGGCCACATCGTGAAAACTCAAAAGCTCAGGCCCGGTAAGTCGATAGATCTGCTGTTCATGTCCATCCTCTGACAACACCCGCGCCGCCACCCGTCCGACGTCGCGGGCGTCTATCATGGCAGTTTTAGCGCACCCTAAAGGCAACGCGAAGGCGCTTGCACGACTGACAGACGCGGCGTACATCAGCATATTCTGCATGTAGTAGTTGGGGCGTAAAAAGGTCCAATCTAGCTTCAATCCTGCAATGTGTTGCTCTGTTTCAAAATGATTTTTAGGTAACACCGCCCTAGCGTCGGAAGCCGCCTCCATCGACGAGACTTTGACCAAGTGCGCCACACCCGCGTCGGCGGCCACTGTGGCAAAACGTTGCTCGAGCTCAGCCTGATCAGGGTGATTTCCCATCACGATTAGTGCTCGGGTAACACCCTGCAGGGCGCGCGTTACTGAATCAGGATCGGTCAAATCGCCTACCATCACCTCGGCGGCGTCCGCGTGCTCAAACTTGGCGGCATCGCGCACTAACACCCTAAACGGCAGCCCCTCACGTAGCAACTCAGCCGCCGCGGCTTTTCCCACCCGGCCCGTTGCCCCTGTTAATAAAATCATGGCGATCTCCTGAGTCATCGATAGGGTGTCTGCCGATGCCAGCCAGCTATCTGTCAGCAAGCTGCGGCCAGACCATCATACAAGCAAAATAAGGGTCATAAGCTGTCGTGATGGCTGTTTTAAACGAGCGTCATCGCCGCCGTTAGGTTGCCTCCGTCAGAGTGCCATCGTGCTCGATAACCCACAACTGTGGTAGCTTCTCTGGACACAACAGTGATGGACGCAATGCTTGCTTGCCATGCCTCAGAGACTGCAACATCGCACAATAGCTCCGCTAATCGTCGCCACTGACACACCAACCCGCGTATCACCGTGACGATGTCCGGCTTATCTGTTCACGGTCGCGCCGGGTTTTCGCGCTGCCGCCGTTATCGCTATTGGTTAAGACGGCTCTGGAACAGCGATCTACCGCAGTGCACGTTCATAGGGCTCAATCCCTCCACCGCCGACGCCCACAATGATGATCCCACCTTGAGGCGCTGCATCAACTTTGCCGACCAGTGGGGTTATGGCTCTATCTTGCTAGTCAATTTGTTTGCACTGCGATCGACTGATCCCCGCGCGTTACGCTTATCTGACGATCCAGAGGGCCCGCGCGCAAATGAGTGGCTGCGTCGCGCCTCGCGGGATTCAGCACTGGTGATCGCCGCATGGGGTAATGGGGGTCACCTGCTAGATCGTGCCAACAGCGCGTTACCCTGGATTGAAAACCCCCACTGCTTGGGCCTCACGGCCAGTGGCATGCCTAAACACCCTTTGTATTGCCCGAAAAATACGCAACCCCTTGCCTGGTCCAAGCCACCCCACTGGTCATAGAGGCCGTTGCAACACAGTGACATGGCGTGAACCAGCCACTCAGCCCGTACCAGAAAAATTGTCGACAAGCGGCGCATTCACCAATCAAGCATTCACCAGTGGCGCATCTGCAAACGGATCATTCGCTAACCGATCACTTTCGGTCAGTAAACTGCCGGCGAGGTTAAATTTCGATATGCTCAGAGACTGGAGTAATGGATTACTCCGACTTTATCCCATCGAGGACCACTTATTGAACAAGGACGTTGATATGGCCGCTATAAATTCCGATGCGCAGGGCACCCGCCCCAGTGATCTCCCACTTTATGTGCAACGCATAACACACCCAGCAACGCAGCCCATCCCGCACACACCGCACAAAAGCCGCGCTCGCGCCGACTGGTCTCTACCACTTTTCGAACAGAGGCGCCGTCTCCCCCGGCCCGAGGTACCCGCTACCTTGTCCATCGCAATCACTAACAAGGCGCCTCACGAGCTATCGCGAACCACCCTAACCGTTATCGATCTATTGCTGAGTGGTGACCTGCTGCGATTACGCTCTGAGGAGGTAGCCGATACCCTGCATATTAGCCCCACCACATTGCGCCGCCGGCTGCGTGCCGATGGGACGCACTACCAGAGCATTCTCGATCATATTCGTCGGCATCGTTGCACGCTGCAGCTCGAAAAAAGGTGGCTTCCCGGTAAATGCGTTGCTTGGGAGCTAGGGTACGCAGAGGTGAATAGTTTTTACCGCGCATTCCGGCGCTGGACCGGGCATAACTACAGCGATTTAAAACGGCTGTACCTTTAACTCACATCCGATCAATCTTCTGTTCGCGCTGCGAAGTACCCCAAACGATCGTAAACCCAATACCCGACCCACTCGTGAATCGCCCGGGTAGAACGGCCTAACCGCTCTAGTGTTGGCAGCCAACCCGGGACAGGGCCAACTCGCAGTGGCATTTGATGGTCGGTTGCCACCGCTGTAACGGCAAAACCTTGCGCCACAAAGACCGCTGATGCGCGACGCATATGGCTGGCACTGGTGACTAACAGAATGTGCTGGATATCTCGCGGATACAATAACGCGTATGTTTGCTGCCCGTTCTCTCGCGTGGTTCGACTCTCCGATTCTTGCACCAAGGCATCACGAGGAATACCAATGGACGCGAGCTTTTTGGCCATCAGATGCGATTCAGTTAACGCCCCCTCTACCCGTGTTCCACCCGAGAGCACCAACAGCGGCGCTTTAGCAGCGCGATATAATGTAGCGGCGCGCCAGAGACGATCTGCGGCATGGTTTAAATCGCCGTCCCGACCAAAGCGAGTTTCACCATTGATCGCTCCACCCAAAACAACGATGGCTTCTGCGTCAGGCAGTTCTTCGTCGGTAAACGCGGGGTATGCGGCCTCGAGTGGCGTCATCAGTGTGCTCGCACCCCACTCTGTTGAGCAAAAGTAAAGCCACAGCACCGCGATCAGCGTGAGCAAACTGGCGCGAGTGGCGCCCCCGCGCCGTCGCAATAGGACAGCCACAAAGAGACATAACAGACTGAAAGAAAGCGGGTAAATCAGCAGCGTCGCGATTTTGCTCAGCAGCAGCATGGGTCACTAACCAAAAGGGTGCCGCAAGACAATGGTTTCTTCACGATCAGGCCCGGTGGAAATAATATCGATGGGCGCACCAACGAGTTCCTCAAGGCGAGCAATGTAAGCCTGAGCAGCCTTTGGCAGTGCATCGAGTGATCTAAGACCAACCGTCGAGTCGCTCCAGCCCGGCACAACCTCATACACTGGCGTCACGTTCTCGTAATCGATCGCATCAATCGGATTGGCGACTGACTCTCCCGCCTCGTTGGCGTAACCAACACAAATGGCTATTTCATCGAGACCGTCAAGCACATCGAGCTTCGTTAAACACAGCCCCGATAAAGAGTTGATATTAACGGCTGTGCGCACCGCAACCGCATCGAACCAACCACATCGTCGAGCCCGGCCCGTGGTGGCACCAAATTCATGTCCGCGCGCTGCTAGCTGGGCGCCGGTGTCATCAAATAGCTCCGTCGGAAAAGGCCCCGCGCCCACACGAGTGGTATAGGCTTTGGTAATCCCGAGTACATAATCCAAATAAAGCGGCCCAAAACCGGATCCTGTGGCGGTGCCGCCAGCCGTGGTGTTAGAACTGGTCACAAAAGGATACGTACCATGATCAATATCGAGCAGCGATCCTTGAGCCCCCTCAAATAGCAAGCGCGCGCCCTGTGCGCGGTATTCGTGTAAGAGCGCGGTCACGTCTGCCATCATGGGCAGCAACCGCTCTCCGTGCGCCAGCGCCTCATCTAAAACAGCGGGCAGCGCTAATGTTTTCACACCGTAATAATGCGCCAGAACATGATTGTGGTAATCCAGTACCTCTTCCAAAACACTCGCGAAACGAACGGGGTCGCGTAGATCGCCTACGCGCAATGCTCGTCGCGCTGCTTTATCTTCATAGCAGGGCCCAATACCGCGACCCGTCGTGCCAATTTTTTGATCGCCACGGCGCGCTTCGCGAGCTTGATCGAGGGCAACGTGATACGGCAGGATCAAAGGGCACGCCGCAGAAATCTTCAGCCGATCGCGCACTGGAATACCACTTGCCTCAAGGGCATCCACTTCTTTCAACAGCGCCTCGGGCGAGAGCACCACGCCATTGCCGATAAGGCACTGGACCTTAGATCGCAATACACCGGATGGAATCAGGTGTAAGACGGTTTTTTCGCCGTCAATCACTAGCGTATGGCCAGCATTATGGCCGCCTTGAAAACGCACCACTGCGTCAACCTGCTCCGTGAGCAGATCCACTATTTTTCCCTTGCCCTCGTCGCCCCACTGCGTGCCGAGTATCACTACATTGTGGCTCATTCAGACACCTCATTGGCTGCCACAACAACCCACTCGCCTGCCTGATTTACCAATGACGCTACCCCGTTCACTTCCGTATTCGATTCCAAATCAACCATGACGATTCGTCCCTCTGCCCGCAAGGCCGAAATCTTTGCGAGTAACGCGGGGTCCTCTGACCGCGGCGCCACAATGGGGGGAGGCTCAGAGCTGGGGGGCGCTATCGCATCGACCAGCGCTTTCAAATCAATAGCAAAACCGGTGGCGGGCCGATTCCGCCCAAATACCGCACCGATACTGTCGTAACGACCCCCCTTAGCAACTGACGACCCTCGTCCCTCTATATACACCGCAAAAACCAGACCGGTGTGGTAGCGGAAGCCCCGCAGTTCGGTGAGGTCCACATAAATCGATACCCCTGGGCAAACCTGCCTGACCCGCGCCAATACGGCTTCTAAATCGTCAAGGGCAGCGACGATAACGGGATTGTCGGGAAACATTGAGCGAGCGGTATCAATAACCTCCGCTGCACCATGCAGGCTGGCAAGCTGCGTGAGTTTGGTGGCGACCTCGGGTGCCAACTGCGCTGCCAATCGCTCGATATCCGGCGCGGACTTTCGCTGCAGTGCGTCGAATATCTGCTGCTCGATGTCTGCCTCTAACGCCAAGTCTGAGAACAGCGCGTCGTAAATACCGATATGACCGATATCCAGCGTCAGCGGAGATTGAACCTGAGCGCGCTCAAGAGTCGACAGCAACAGCGTAACGATCTCGATATCAGCATCAATTGAGGCGCTACCAAACAGCTCCGCGCCCAGCTGAATGGGGGCCCTGCCCCCTACGACGGCTTGTGGCACACTCTGCAAAGTAGAACCTACATAGCATAAGCGCGTCACGCCCTCCTCCCCCAAACTGTGGGCGTCCATCCGCGCTACTTGAGGCGTGATGTCGGCACGCACGCCCAGCATACGCCCGCTCATACGGTCACTGAATTTACAGGTGACGAGATCAAGATCGGCGCCAAGGCCAATCAACAACGAATCCGTGAATTCAACGAGTGGAGGGACTACATACCGATATCCCCAGGTCTCGCAATGATCTAACAAACGACGACGCAAGGTTTCTAAGCGACCGGCCCGTTCGGGCAACAGCTCGTCGATACCCTCTGGCAGTAGCCAGCGATTTTCGTTGCTCATGGTGGAATTCCGTCAGGGCGTTTCTGTTGATATCTCTCCGGAAAAGGATATCACAGCGAGATGTCGCTGAGGGGGGGCATCGCCCCCCCCTCATTATTCACACCTTGTTTACTCGCCAGCCTGAGGATTGCGAAGATATTGGAAAAACTGGCTGTCTGGCTGTAACAACATGACATCACTGCCAGAGCCGAAGGTCTCTCTATAGGCTTGCAGACTGCGCACGAATGAGTAGAACTCCTTGTCCTGATTGAAGGCCTCGGCATAAATTCGTGTGGCCTCAGCATCACCATTACCCCGAATAATCTCTGCATCGCGAAACGCGTTGGCCTCAATCACTGTGACCTCGCGATCGGCGGCTGCCCGAATGCCCTCTGCCAGTTCCTTACCCTCGGACCTCAGCTCACGTGCTTCCTTTTCGCGCTCTGCGTTCATCCGCCGATAAACCGACTCCGATACATCAGGGGGCAAGTCGATCTTCTTGACGCGCACATCGATCACTTCTACACCCAGCTCTTCGTTAGCCACCTCATTGAGCTGAGCAGCAATGGCCAGCATCAGTTCATCGCGCTGGCCGGATACCACCTCTTGAACCGTGCGAACCGCTACCTGGTTACGCAGTCCGTCGTTAATGCGCTGAGCCAACAATCCTGCGGCGCGATTTTCCTCGCCGTTTGTTGCGGTGTAGTACTTCGCGGTGTCCGTCACGCGGAACTTCGCGTAGGAGTCGACGATGAGTGCCTTTTTCTCCTGAGTGAAAAATCGCTCGGGGCTGCTATCGACCGTTAATATACGACCATCGAACTTTCGCACACTATTCACAAATGGCACTTTTAAGTGCAAACCGGGCAACAGATTGGGGTCTACCACCTCACCGAACTTGAGCAACACACCGCGCTCTGTCTCGCGAATCACGTAGATACTATTTGAGAGTGTGACCAGCACAATGGCCACCAACAGACCTGCAAGAGTTTGTTTACTCATGATTAACGCCCTCCTCGTCGTGTTGCGGCAGCATCGAGATCACGACGCAATTGCTGAGTCACCTGATCAGAAATTTCGCGCAGATCACGCTCAGTCACACCATTACGTGATGAAGCACTGCGTGATTGACCCGCGTTAGGCACCATTTTATCGAGCGGGAGGTACAACACATTGTTCCCTCCATCGACATCCACCATCACTTTGTTGGTGTTAGCGAGCACCTCCTGCATAGTATCCAGATACAGCCGTTCCCGCGTCACCTCGGGTGCCTTGCGGTATTCCGTTAAAAGTTGATCAAAACGTTGCGCTTCACCATCAGCTCTCGCGATGACTTGATCGCGGTACGCATTGGACTCTTCGAGCACACGCTGCGCGCCACCACGCGCCTCCGGGACAATGCCGTTGGCATACGACTGCGCCTCATTCTTGACGCGCTCTTCGTCCTCTCGCGCCTTGATCACATCATCAAATGCCCCTTGTACCTGAGCTGGCGGTTTAGATTCGTCAATGTTGATCTTCGACACTAATATGCCCGTGGCATAGTCATTGAGGTATTGCTGTAGTCGGTCGCGCACATCAAATCCGATTGCTGCACGACCCTCTGTGAGTGCCAGATCCATGGTGGTGCCGCCGACGACATGGCGCAGAGCACTTTGGGCCGCGTGTTGCAGTGACACTTCTGGATCACGCACCTGCAATACAAAGTCCTTGGGATTATCAATCACGTACTGCACCGACATACTGACTTCGACAATATTTTCGTCTTGCGTCAGCATCACTTCCCGCAGCCCAGAGGCGCGAACCTTTGTGGTGTTCACCGTGATCACCTCGTCGATCAGCGGCGGATTCCATTGGAGGCCCGGCGTCAACGTTGAGTGGTACTCACCAAAACGGAGAACGACAGCGCGCTCCTGCTCATCTAGCTGATAAACCCCCATCAGGGCCCATACCAGTAATGCACCGCCAAAAACCACGCTTAGCAATCCACCGGATAAGCCTCCTTTGGCGGGTCCCTTGCCATTACTGCCGCCACGACCGCCACCAAACAGACTGGCAAACTGCTGCTGCAATTTTTTAAAGGCCTCATCTAGATCAGGTGGCCCTTGATTGCCGCCGCCCCAGGGGTCACGAGGACCTTTGTTACCGCCGCCGGGTTCATTCCATGACATAAGTCGATTCCTCTTTAACGAGCACACAGTCTAACAAAACCCAGCAGTGGATCGGAGCTTTAGATGACCAACAAAGCACAATACCGCTTTTACGCCGTTGGGGCGCCACTTAAACGTTGAGACGGTGCCAATCTGAGAGCGGCAGACGAACACGCAGAGTGCTGCTGCCATCCGCTTGCCATTCTTCTTTAGACACCGCGCCTAGCTCATAAAGCGCCGATCTCAGACGGGCCCGACTGGGGTCCAACGCAATTTCCTGATCAAACATGGCCACCGATAATCGCTCGCGAATCGCTTCCAACAACAGCGCCATCCCCTCACCAGTGGCCGCCGAACAATAAACTGCGGTGGGCATACCCGACTCATTCCGCTCAATCCGCGGTGGCTGCTCCACCAAATCCAGCTTATTAAATACCACCAGTTGAGGCAGGCCATCGGCCTCAATATCACCCAAGACCGTCTCGACATCTGCCATCAAGACTGCTCGATTAGGGGCAGCGACATCGACCACATGTAACAAAAGATCGGCGTTAGCCGTCTCCTCAAGGGTCGCCTTAAAGGCCTCCACGAGGGTCGTCGGTAAATCAGAAATAAAACCCACCGTATCGGCGAACAGCACCGGGCCAAATTGCTCGATATCCACCCGCGCCAGCGTGGGGTCGAGCGTGGCAAATAGCTTATTTGCGGCATAAACCTGTGAGGCGGTAACGCGATTAAACAAAGTTGATTTGCCCGCATTGGTGTATCCCACCAAGGACAGAATGGGCAGCTCGGCGCGTCGCCGCGCCCGTCGGCTCTGCTCGCGCTGGTTACGCACCCGCTGCAAACGTGCCTGAATAGACTTGATCCGCGCCCGCAAGAGACGTCGATCTGTTTCCAGCTGGGTTTCACCAGGGCCGCGCAGTCCTATGCCTCCCTTTTGCCGCTCCAAGTGGGTCCAACCTCGCACTAAACGAGTGCTCATATGAGTCAGCTGGGCCAGCTCGACCTGCAACTTGCCTTCATGAGTGCGCGCTCGTTGAGCAAAGATATCTAGAATCAGCCCTGTGCGAGCCAAAACGCGGCAAGCGAGGACTTGCTCAAGATTGCGCTCCTGACTGGGACTCAAGGCATGATTAAAAATCACCAATTCTGCCTCATGCTCGCGGCACTTAGCGGCAATTTCTTCTAACTTACCCTCGCCCACGAAAGTTCTCGCGTGGGGCACACGACGCGATCCAGACAGCGTAGCCACTGGGTTACCGCCAGCAGACACCACCAGTTCTTCAAATTCGACGAGGCTTAAGTCCCGCTCAGCACCCTCTAATTGGAGCTGAACAAGCACCGCACGCTCACCGCCTTGGTGACGCTCAAAAAACATCGTTAGTGGGCACGTCCCGAACGGAACGCCACGCAATTACTCCTCAGCAGAGGGGTCTTCGTCCGCGGCCGGCAAGCGAATGTTCCGCGCTGGCACCACTGTGGAGATTGCATGCTTGTAGACCATTTGTGACACCGTGTTTTTTAACAACACGACAAATTGGTCGAAAGACTCGATCTGGCCCTGCAGCTTGATGCCGTTGACCAAGTAAATCGATACGGGGACTCTTTCCTTGCGTAGTGCATTCAGGTAAGGGTCTTGTAGGGTATGCCCTTTTGACATGGGAGCTCCTTGTTATACCAACCAAAGCGGTGCGCTCTTCACGAAAAGCGCGTTACGGCCGCCAATAATGTGGCGACAAAACTCCACCGAAGTGGAATGCGCACATTCTACTACGATCTCGTTGTCATTCAAAAGTTCCGCGCCATACTTTTGATTCTCGCTAGCCAGTTTTCTGCCTCTCCGTCTGCTGTATCGACCTCATCACGCGCTAACGAAGAGGCCCCTGCATTTTCCGTTTCCACAATCTGGCCGGATGCGTCGATCAGTAACCAGGAGAGATCTGGCCAACTGCGCAACCAGGTCAACTGCCGTTTAGCCAGTTGCCGCGTAGCGGCCAATATTTTTTCACGACACTCGTCCAGGGTGATCTCATTCTCCAGGTAAGACCAGATCTGCCGATACCCCACAGCCCGAATCGATGGCAAATCAGTATGGAGATCACCACGCTGATACAGCGCTTGTACCTCTGCCACCAGACCCGCAGCAAACATCGCATCTAGCCGCACCGCGATCTGAGCATGCAGCGTACCGCGGTCCTGGGGACACAAAGCGATACATTCATAATTCGCCGCGTCGGCCGTCGTCTCGCCACGCTGCCATTCACTTAGTGCCAAGCCCGTACCGCGAAAGACCTCCAGCGCTCTGCAGATACGCTGGCTATGATTGGGGTGAATCTGCGCCGCGATCACAGGGTCCACGTCGGTTAGCTGCTCATGCAATGCCGGCCATCCAGTCGTTTTTGCCTCGGCTTCTATGGCCGCGCGGATCTCAGAATCGATCGGCGGGATCGGGTCGAAACCCTGCACCAAAGCACGGAAATACAACATGCTCCCACCTACTAAAATAGGCTTGCGCCCTCTCGCCCTGATGTCCGCAATAGTCGCTTTGGCGTCGCGGGCAAAATCAGCGGCGGAATAGACTTCGATAGGATCACGAATATGAACCAGATGATGAGGGTAGTCGGGTTTGGCCGCGCCGATGGACAATCCGCGATACACCAAGGCCGAATCAACGCTGATCAGCTCTCCATCCACTTGCTCAGCCAGCGCCTCGGCGAGTGAGGACTTCCCCGCGGCGGTGGGCCCCATCAGGGCCAATACTTTTTCCGTCATGATCAGCGGCCGCGCAAGAACAGCCTATCGAGATCAACCATGCCCTGCTGCACCCAAGTAGGTCGGCCATGATTGCACTGTCCCGACCGCTCGGTCTCCTCCATGTCTCGCAGCAAGGCATTCATTTCCGGTAGCGATAAGCGGCGATTAGCGCGCACTGAACCATGACAAGCCATAGTCGACAACAAGGCATCTAAAGAGCTGCTAATTCGATCGCTGGTACCGAACATCAATAAGTCAGACAGCACGTCTCGGACCAGGGCCTCTGCGTCACCGTTAATCAATGCGGCGGGGACCTCACGAATAATCACCGACTCTTCACCAGAGGCATCGAGCAGCAATCCCAACGCGGCCAGCTCGTCACGCTGCTCCATGGCGATAGCCGCTTCCCGGTTTGATACGGCAAGGGTTTGTGGGACAAGCAAGGGTTGTCCGGTAATACCACTGCTGTCTCGCGCTTGTTTCAGGCGCTCATAGGTAATGCGCTCATGCGCAGCATGCATGTCGACCACCACCAACCCATGTTGATTCTCGGCCAAAATATACACACCGTGTAACTGGGCTATCGCAAAACCCAGCGGTGGGATATCTGCCGGTTCGCCAGAAAACTCCGGCTGGGGGCTCGATGTGGAAAGCGCCGCGTGACCTCTCCAACCTTGGGCGGGAGATCCGGGGGTTTGCGAGCCAACAACAGTCGTGGCAAAACCCTCAGAACGATCTTGACTAAACTCGGAAAAACTCCGGGTCGACGAGGGACCGCCAACGGGCAGCCCCATACTCGATTGATGCGGTGGTAGTGCGCTCTCGATAATCTCACTGGTGGCAACCGACTGACCGGGCCGCACATCGGCGAGCGCGCGCGACAGGGTGCCAAAAAGAAAATCGTGTACGGCACGGCTGTTGCGAAACCGCACCTCATGTTTGGTCGGGTGCACGTTCACGTCAACGCCCGCAGGATCAACCTCTAAAAACAACACAAAAGCACTGTGGCGGCCATGAAACAATACGTCTCGGTAGGCCTGCCGAATGGCGTGCGATACCAGCTTGTCGCGAATCACGCGTCCGTTGACAAAAAAGTACTGCATATCGGCCTGACTTCGCGAGAAAGTCGGTTCGGCGACCCAGCCCCATAAGCGCAAGTCACCCGCATCGCGCTGAATGGGCACCGTGCGCTCGGCAAAGTCCCCACCACAAATCTGTGCGACACGTCGTGCACGCTGCGCCTCATTCTCGGCGGCGGCAAGTTGCAGTGTCTGCTTGCCATTATGACGAAGCGTAAACGAGACATCGGGTCGCGATAACGCCTGACGCTTTAGCACCTCATAGACATGGCCGTACTCTGTTTTGTCCGTGCGCAAGAACTTGCGCCGCGCGGGCGTGTTATAGAACAAATCTCTGACTTCCAGCGTGGTACCTCTGGGATGTGGTGCGGGACGCACCGTCACCGCCATATCCCGGCCCTCGCAGAGCGCTTGGTGACCAAAAGACGAATCTTCGTCTCGATTAGACGTGAGGAGCAACCGCGAAACGGATGCGATCGAGGCCAATGCCTCGCCCCGAAAACCCAGCGAAGCGACCGCTTCTAAATCTTCAATAGAATCAATTTTACTGGTGGCATGACGCGCCAACGACAGAGCCAAATCAGCGTCAGCAATGCCCACTCCATCATCGCGCACCCGCAATAACCGGACACCGCCCGCCTCCACGTCAACCTCAATGCGCTTGGCACCGGCGTCGAGGCTGTTCTCTACCGCCTCTTTGACCACCGATGCCGGCCTTTCCACCACTTCGCCCGCGGCAATTTGGTTAGCGAGTCGCGGTTCCAGAATACGGATCGAACCCACTATCGTGCCTCCGGTATGACTAAGGTTTGTCCAACGTAGATGACATCGCGACTCAACCCGTTAGTCGATTTAATCTCAGCAACGGAGACACCAAATTGTGCGGCGATCTGCGAGAGCGTATCACCGGCTGCAATCGTCACCTCGCGTCCTCCTTGCTCTCGCTGCCACGCCAACAGCGTACCCGGTGGCGGCTGACGCGCAAACCAGCTCTGTATGCCACGGCGGATCGCCCGCGCCATTTTATCCTGATACGCCGGCGTGGCCAGTCTTTCAGCCTCTTGCGGATTAGAGATAAAACCGGTCTCAATTAAAATCGACGGAACATCGGGCGACTTAAGCACTGCAAAGCCCGCCTGCTCGACCTGCTTCTTATGTAAACGGGCCACCCCCTCTATTTGCTGCAAAATCAAATTTCCCAGGTTGAAACTGGTGTCTAGGGTGCCCGTCATTGACAGGTCCGCTAACACCCCTGCGAGCATGGGATCCATCTCTGCCAATTGAACGCCACCGACCCGATCCGCCGCATTCTCACTATCGGCGAGGTACTGTGCAGTCGTCGAAGAAGCCCCGCGCGTCGATAAAGTGAAGACCGATGCCCCGCGCGCGGAGGGATCTCGAAAGGCGTCTGCATGAATCGAAACGAAAAGATCAGCTTGAAGGGATCGCGCCTGATCTCGGCGATTTTTCAGACTGACGTAATAATCACCCGTGCGGATGAGTACGGGCTTAAATCCCGGGATTTTTGCCAATTGCGCCTCGAGCCGACGGGCAATTTGCAAGACGACGGCTTTTTCACGCAATTCGCCCGGTCCAGACGCCCCGGGGTCTTCACCGCCGTGACCTGGATCGATCGCGATCACAATATCCCGCCGGGCATCCAGCGTGTCGACTGACAGCACTGGCGCTCGGTTAGAGGCGACGTCCGCCACGGCATTGTCGACATCAAATAAATCCACCACCACCCGGTGACCTGTTGACTCATTTGATGGCAATAAAAAAGCGGATGCGGTGACCTGCGCAGTCAGGTCAAAGACCAATCGAAGATTGATGCCCTGACGAATACCTGCCCGCACGCGCGCTATGGGGGTCTCTGCCAAAGGTAGCGTAGATAATGCCGTATTGAGCCGTGTATCGAGCAGGTCGAGCACCAGACGATTCGGGTTCTCCAGTGTCAACGTGTTAAACGTTGCAGCGTCGGAGAGGTCCAGTACGATCCGAGTATGATCCGGCGCGCGCCAAAGGCGCACGGCATCAACCTCGGCGGCTAGGGTCATCGGACTCCCACTGATGGCGGACGCTATCAAGGGGATGAAAAACAAAACGCGAATAACAAAACAGTCGCGGTCACTCCTCGCGTTGGCTCTCCACCAGCGTGACGAGACAGCCTGCACGTCGCGACGCCTCATCGTCTTGTCTGCCGTCCGGAGTGCTTAGACGGATCTGAGCACCGCGAAAACAGGTAATAGCTGCCAATGACCACCCGCATGACGTCTGCTTGTATCACGCCAGTCATCGTCTACACCGCATCGTTGGGCAAAGCCGCCAGAGCAGTTGCCTCGATGCTCATCAGCTGCAGTGTTCGACCGGCTGCTTGCGGCAGTAAGGTCAGGTCAATAGTTGGCGCCGGTAACGCGCGCTCTGCGCGCTCCGGCCATTCGATGAGCAGCACGCCGCGGGTTGCAAGATAATCATCCAAGCCCAGATAGGCCAGCTCCTGCTCTCCCCCTAAACGATATAAATCGAGGTGGAAAACCGGGCCATCTGATAGCGCCTCGTAAGGCTCCACCAGCGTGTAAGTGGGGCTCTTGACTGAACCCAAGTGCCCTTTTCCACGCAAGAAACCACGACTGAAGGTGGTTTTGCCTGCACCGAGCTGACCCCGAAGGTAGATGACGGCAGGCGATGAAATCTGCCGCGCAAGACGCGCACCAAAAGCCAATGTGGCAGCTTCGTCGGCGAGAAAACAGCTGCCTGTGTGAGGGAAAGATGGGGTCATCGTATAAGTGTACCGCGCCAAGCGAGTCATCTGTCACAATCTCACCATGAAAGACGGTCTACCCATTGCCACTGACTCGCCAGACTCCGCTGAGAACTTACTGGACACCATTCGTGGATGGGGTGAAGACTTAGGGTTTCAAGCGCTGGGTTTTACAGGGATCGACCTCAACCAACACAGTGACTATTTAAACAAATGGCTACAAGCAGGCTACCACGGCGAGATGGCATGGATGGCTCGCCACGGCGACAAACGCAGTCGACCCGAAATGCTCATGCCCGGCACTTGCACCGTTATTACCGCGCGAATGGACTATTTACCCGACGGAGCTGATCCCACCGCCATTCTGACGCAGTCGGATAAAGCCTACATCTCGCGCTACGCGCTCGGCCGCGACTATCACAAACTGATCCGCTCTCGGCTGGCCAAACTAGCCAAGAAAATTGAAACCCATTTGGGCGGTGGTCACTATCGCGCGTTTGTCGATAGCGCCCCGGTATTAGAGCGCGCACTAGCCGAGAATGCGGGACTAGGCTGGATTGGTAAAAACACAATGTTGTTGAACGACAAGGCCGGATCGTGGTTTTTCTTGGGCGAGATCTATACCGATATTCCATTGCCGAAAGATCCGCCAAAAACGGTCGATCACTGTGGCAGCTGTCGCGCCTGCCTGGATGCCTGCCCTACCGGGGCGTTCGTCGACCCCTGGGTACTCGACGCACGCAAGTGTATCTCTTATCTCACCATCGAGTATGACGGTGTGATTCCCGAGGACTTGCGCCCCGCGATGGGAAACCGTATCTACGGCTGCGACGATTGCCAATTGGTCTGCCCTTGGAATAAGTTTGCCCAAACCACCACCGAGCCCGACCTCAGCCCTCGCCATCAACTCGACGCCATTGATCTGCTCGAGTGCTTTGCTTGGGATGAACCCACCTTTTTAGCGCGAACAGAAGGCTCCGCCATTAGACGTATTGGTTTTGAGCGTTGGCGGCGCAACGTTGCCATAGCCTTAGGTAACGCCAAAACGACGCAAGCCATTAAACAGGCTCTGCGGTCTGCGTTACCGGACTCCTCAGCTGTCGTGCAAGAACATATCCGATGGGCACTGGCACAGCATGAGTAATGATTGAGCGATGATCGCGATGCTGCAATACCAGACACCGCGCCTACACGCGCAAAAAATGGTCGCGGTAGTGGCGCAACTCCTCGATCGACTCACGAATATCCGCCAAGGCCTGATGCGCGCCGGCCTTAGGCGCTTCGGGTAAGTCGGGCCTCCAGCGCTGTACGAGTATTTTCAGCGTACTCACATCGAGATGGCGGTAATGAAAAAAGGCGTTCAGATCAGGCATATGACGCGCCATAAAACGACGATCCTGACAAATTGAATTGCCGCACATGGGTGACTGCCCAGGTCCAACCCACTCACTCAAAAACGCCACTGTCGCCGCCGCAGCCTCGTCCTCTGAAAATGGGCTGGCTACCACACGGTCGACCAATCCCGAGCGTGTATGCGTGCGCGTATTCCATTCGTCCATGGCTGCCAGAACAGCAGCGGGCTGGTGAATGGCGATAACGGGGCCCTCTGCCAGTATCGTTAAATTTGTATCGGTGACAATGGTAGCAATCTCGATCACGCGATCTTGCTCGGGAATGAGACCCGTCATCTCCAAATCGACCCAAATTAAGTTGTGATCATTCACTGCCAAGTGCGTGCTCCTCTCACTGCTGGCGACCCAATCTCTTGTCAGATCACCAAGCCAATAGGCATCAGGTGGCATACACTACCATGATGACAAAGCATCGCCTTACCGATCAACAAGCGCGCCGCGTAAAAGCGCAACGAACCCATTCTGGCATCGAGTCTAACGATGCAGGCGAGGCGGGGGTGGTCATCGCGAGTTACGGAAAACAGGTACTTGTAGAGCATGACAACCAGCAACGCACGCTGTGTCATTTACGTGCCCATTTGCAGCCCCCCGTAGCCGGCGACCGAGTGATCTGGATGCCCTCTGAAGAGGCGGGTGTGGTTAGCGCACTGATCGAGCGCCGCAATGTACTCGAGAGACCCGATATTCGCGGTCGACTCCGACCGATTGCCGCCAACATTGATTTAATGCTGGTGGTGTTTGCGCCAGAACCTGCGCCGCAACCGCACCTACTAGACCGCTACCTTGTTGCTGCTGCGTATATCGACGTAGAGCCTGTGCTGGTGCTCAACAAAGCAGATCTAATCAAGGGCACCGCACTGACAGAGCAACTAACGGTTTATGCAGCGCTGGGTTATCGAACGCTCATAACGGATCACAACATGCCACATGCAGAGGATCTCATTGCAGTGATCGGCCACGACACGCTGATACTGGTGGGCCAGTCTGGTGTCGGCAAGTCATCGCTAATACAGCGTCTCCTGCCCGATGCAGCCATTCGCGTGGGGGCCCTCTCTGTCGTCGCTGATAAGGGCCGGCACACCACCACTACCACTGAACTATTCCCGCTCCCCTTGGGCGGACGCCTCATTGACTCGCCGGGTGTGCGCGACTTTGGCTTGAGCCACTTACCGATCGAAGAGGTAGAGCGGGGCTTCCGAGAATTCCAGCCCCTTTTGGGTCACTGCCGCTTCCGCGATTGCCGACACCAAAGTGAACCGGGCTGCGCATTGCTCAACGCTGTCTCTGAGGGTGTCATTAGCCCACAGCGTTTCGATAGCTACTTGCGCATTAGAGAAGATCTGCAATCTGGCGGTTAACGCAACTTAGCAAAGACATCACCTACTCCACGCACCGTGGACCATTATACCGAGAGCGCCGCGCGCACTTCGACAGCATCGCCTGGGGCATCACACCAGTTGAGATCGGATGCCTCTGTTACCAACACCACGGTGGAACCGAGAAAAAAGCGACCCATCTCATCTCCCTTATTAAAGGAAGGGGCCTCCTCGACCGACCAAACGGATTCACGAATAGCATCGGCACCCGGGAGCTCCCTCCCCCCCCATACGGTGGCGATACCGGCAACAATCATGGCGCCCACCAGCACTAAAACAACACTGCCGCTATCAGTCTCAAAAAAACAGACCAAGCGTTCATTGCGCGCTAACAAGCCCTCCACGCGTTGCACGGTTGCAGTATTTACAGAGAACAAATCACCTGGAACATAGCGTGTTTTGACCAAGCGGCCACCGATCGGCATATGCACGCGATGATAATCTCTGGGCGACAGATACGTGGTCGCAAAGCAGCCATGCCGGTAACGGTTCGCCTCGTCCGCTGAACCCGCCAGTAATTCGTCCACACGGTAACGACGCCCTTTCGCCTGAATCAGACTAGCCGCCTCAATGCTACCCCGCTGGCTCAGTACGCCATCCGCCGGATGACACCACAGCGAAGCAGCCAGCGGCCGTGCATCGTCGCGCAGGGAGCGCGTAAAGAAGGCATTAAAATCCGAGAATGCCGCTGGGTCATCACACTCAGCCACCGATAAATCAATGGCGTAACGATGCATAAAAGCACGCACCAATACATTTTTGAGCCAGACGGGTCTGGATAAGCTCGCAAGCTTGCCAATAGCCCGCGACAGCAAGTGCTGTGGCAAAATTGCCTGCAGTACGATCATTACAGAAGTCATCTAGGTAGTGTACCCTAGAGCCCTTCTCACCAGCCATTTGCATTAGCCAATGTAGCCATGCGATCAGCAGTCAGACATCGTTACTTTTTTTTGTCACCCCTCACGGTACTGCTCATTGCCTGCGCCTTCATCGCGGGCGTTGTCAACGCTCAAGAAACCGAGTCGGACGATGACATGAGCTCCGTTGACGTCACTTCGGGACCCATTACCCCAGTGACCGATGCCGATGACGCTGCCGACACAGAGATCGGGCCTGATGACGAAGGCTGGATCGATGGGGGCCATAATTACGCGTCTCGCAAGGCAAACGAAATGACCCAGTGGGTCGATAATTTCTTTGGCAACAACGAGCGCGACCTAGAACAAGCTGAATCGCGATTGCGCCTTCGCACCATTTACAACTGGGATGAGCGGCTCGATAACGAAGTGAAAATCCGTCTTGGAGGCAAGGTCAGCCTGCCGCAAATATCGAAGCGGCTTGACTTGGTCTTTCGCGGAGAGGACATGGACGACTTGAGCAGTGATGGCGTCGAAGATCCTTCTGAGGACCGCATCGGGCTGCAATATCAAGTGGGGCCTCGAGACGAAATCCGTAAGCACCGCTTCGATGTCACGGTAGGCTTTGGCGGGTCGGGCCCAAAGCCAGGGGTTAAGTACCGCTATCAGGACGACTGGGCGCGGGATGTCAGCTTCAGGTTCACGCAGCGATTTACCTACGACTTGGGCGACGGCGGCTATGGCTCGTCGCGCCTCGTGGTCGACAAGGCGCTCCGCGAGCGCGAACTGCTGCGCGCCTACACCCGCTTTCTCTATGGGGAGAAGACCGACGGCACCGAGTGGTCGACCAGCCTGTCTTATGCCCGCGGCTGGCAAGGCGATAACGGCCGGGTGGGTGCCTCCTGGTTGTATATTGGAGCCGATGGACAAACCGAGCCTTACGATCTGGTCAAAAACTATAAGGTGGGTGCGCGATTGCGTCGTCAGGCTGTCAAAGACTTTCTTTTTTGGGAGATTGAGCCCAGTTACAACTGGCGCGTCGATGAGCCCTACTTTGATCGCGAAGGCGCTTGGCGGATCGAGCTACGACTGGAATTTCTGCTTTTTGACAACCCGTCAGAAACCGTCGAGAAACAAATACGCTAAGGCACATCAGTCGACGCTCGGCGCTACAAGTTTTCTTCTGCAAACGCAGCTAAACGCGACCTGACAATGCCATTCACGTGCATTACGCCTGCATGAGGGTAGTGCTTCAGCTTCTCCACTAAATACGTGAGCCCCGATGTCAGGGGAGAAATGTACTTGTTATCGATTTGCGCTAGATTACCCAACACCACCAGCTTGGAGTCAGCACCGACCCGACTGATGATCGACTTCAGCTGAAACTGGGTCAGACCTTGCGCTTCATCAATGACAATATAGGCACGATTAAAAGAGCGGCCGCGCATAAAGTTCAATGACTTAAATTGAATATTGGCACGTTCTTTAACGTATTCGATACTGCCATTCGACGACTCATCTCCGCCGTGTAGGATTTCAAGATTATCGTCAAAGGCCGCTAGCCAAGGCGCCATTTTTTCCTCCTCGGTTCCCGGTAAAAACCCGATCTCTTCTGCCATGGGTGGCGTTGAGCGCGCGACTATAAGCTTGTTGTATTTGCGTTGTTCAAGAATGGCATGGAGCCCGTAGGCTAGGGCGAGGAGCGTTTTGCCCGACCCCGCTGGGCCGGTTAATACCGTCATATCGACATCATCATTATCCAACAGCCGCATCGCCATCGCCTGCTCGAGGTTGCGCGGCGCCAATCCCCAGAAACGTTGCTTCATCAAGTGATCATGGCTATCGACGGCGAGGTAGGCATGCGCGTCGTCAAGATGATCCACATAAGCGATAAAAGCCTCATCATCGTAGACAAACTGGTTCGAATAAGCGTCAGGTAATTCTGTTCGCGGAATGCGATGCAGTGTCAGACTATCCTCTCGTACTGTGTCTACCTGCTCGATAGCTGACCAAAAGTTTCCCGGGAATCGCTCATAGCCCGTTGCTAATAAATCAATGTCATCGAGCACGCGATCGTGACGGTAGTCTTCGACATGTTCGAGGCCGGATCCTTTTGCCTTGATGCGCATATTGATGTCTTTGGTGACCAAACAAACAAACGCACCGGGATGATCGGCGTTCAGCCGCAGTGCAACATTAATAATCCTATTATCGTTAGCCTGGTCTTCATTCGTATTGAGAAATGGGACTGTGGCGTCTTCAGTAATTAATTGATCAGGGAAAATGGCCAGTGTTCCCAGTCGGCACTCATCAAAATTTGAACCCGGAATCGGGACACCCCGTTGAATATCGTTAGGGGCCGAATTACCCACCACCTTATCGATTAGCTGTATGGCGATGCGCGCCTCTCGGCTCACCGTCTTATCACGTCGATCCTTAATACGATCGAGTTCTTCGAGCACTGTCATCGGAATGACCACATGATGCTCGGCAAACGCAGTCACTGCAGTAGGATCATGGAGTAACACGTTAGTATCGAGCACATAAATCTTATGGTTCGCTGGTTCTAAAGTTGTTATTCCACGTGTTTCAGCAGTGTTTAGAGCCATATTTTTTCCTTATTAGAAAGGGGGACTGAGCGCACAGCAAGCGCGGAGGAGCACACCGAGGAGCGCACTATAAGAGAAATGAAGGGGCGATAAATCTGCAGCACGACATGCGTACTCAAGTCGGTCTGCTTAAGCGGCCGGAGTCGGCCAGCTTGAATCAACACAGACGGTGTCCTACTCTCCAAATTTCGGGCCACTCCAGTAAACCGATGTACTAGGCCACTGTCAACGCTTCCGCACTAAAATACAGCAGTGACTCTTCCCTGACAGGAGGCCAGAAGTTCGATAGCATCACCCCCTGTCTGAGCGTCATGGCGCATGGGATCTCTATGAACCCTAAGCCGCGGCAAGAATCACGCTGTAGGAGCCGATAAAGGCTATGTTCAATCGCAATGCGATGGCACAACTCAAAGGTCTTCGAGAGGAACTCGAAGCCCAAAATGAGCGCACCGAGGCCACGGTTAAGGGAACACAACACCGCTACGGTTTTGCGGTGACGGCTGACGGCCGAGAAATTTTTATTCCACCGGATGAAATGCTCAAAGTCTTACCCGGTGACAAGATCGCTATCTGTATTCGGCCCGCAAAAAAAGCACAGGGGAAACAAGACAAGACAGGACGAACTGTTGCCGAAATTGAGCGACTGGTTGAGTCCGGCCTGAATGAATTTGTGGGTCGTGTTGTGCAGAAGGGCAAAGCCACTTTCGTCGTGCCTGACTTACCCAATTTGTCACGCTGGTTATTTATCCCGCCCCACGCTCGCAACGGCATCGCCGCCGGCGATCTGGTCGCCTGTGCGCTCCTTCGCCACCCTTTTAAGGATGGCAAACCATCAGCAAAAGTATTGAAGCATCTTGGTAATGAACAGACGCCAGGCATAGAAAATCAATATTGCGCAGCGAGAGCGGCACTGCCATCAGAGTGGACCGAAAAATCAGCGCAACCCCTGGTGCAGGCAGCGGCTCAGAAAAGCCCGTTGCAGGACACGTCGCGACTAGATCTCACCAAATTGCCTTTTGTATCGATAGATGGGGCCCGCACGGTCGATGTCGACGATGCAGTGCATGCCGAAGTGACTCCGCAAGGCTGGCAATTATCGGTCGCTGTTGCCGACCCAACTACCTACCTGAGCGAGATAAGCGAACTACCGCAGTGGCTCGCCGAGAGGGGGGCTTCGGTCTACTTTCACGGCGACGTAATACCGATGCTACCCGAAGCAATTGGACAAGCACTGTGCGCACTAGCAGAAGATGTGGTGCGACCTGCTTTGGTCTGTCAGATGCAGATCGCGGAGACAGGTGAAATCGAATCGTATGCCTTTCGCAAAGCGATCGTTCGTTCCCATGCCAAACTCACCTACTCTAATGTCGAGCGCTACATCGTCGGTGGCAGTGATGAGTTAATTGCACATACCAACCCGCTAGAAGCGCTTGTTCAGGTGTATCGCAAGCTCCGCGAGCATCGTGAAGCACATGAACTCGTCATGGAAACCCGAAAGGAATACCGCTGGATTCTCGACGAAAACAAACAGATTGACAGTATCGAACGTTTTGAAAAAATGGCATCACAGTACTTGGTTGAAGAGTGCATGATCGCGGCGAATAAGTGCGCCGGAAAATTTCTGCGTGATGCGGGCGCGCCGGGACCCTTCGTCAACCACCAAGGTTTCCGCAGAGACCGCCTTGGAGAAGCGAAGACCTTTTTACAAAAACATCGCGAGGACCTCGCAGAAGTCGCGATGGACACCATCACAGGCTATCGCACCGTGTTGGCCGATTTGGGGCAGCATGGCCATGCGCTGCCCCTTCGCCATATGGTCAACCGACTGTTGTCGCGAGCACACCTCTCTCAAACCGCCGGCCCCCATATGGGATTGGCTACCGAGGTCTATACCAACTTCACGTCACCCCTGCGCAAAGCATTGGATTTTTATGTTCACCTGCAAATGAGTGCTTGTCTGGCTGATGATCCCAGTGCGCACTATCCAGTAGCGCAGTTAGCAGAGATCACACAATCATTAGGCCGATCACGCGCCGCCGTTAATGCCGCTGACCGGCGGTTAGCTGCCAATTACCTTCAGAAGCTCAAAGCCGCAGGCCAAGAGCGCTTCACCGGTACCGTGAGCCATATCACCAGCTCGGGATTCACCGTTAAGTTGGATGACTCGGGGTTAGAGGGATTGGTCGACTTGCGGGCCGAGGCAGAGAAGTTCAGTTTTGATAAGTGGACAATGAGTCTGACCAGCACGACGCGGCGCTTTCAGTTGGCGCAAGCGGTCGAGGTGACGTTCGTCGACGCCCCCGCCGCAGTGGATTTCTTGTCGCTCTTTCAGTTAGTTGAGGGATGCGGCATGAAGCCACCGAAAGAACCCAAGGCCGATATCGGCACCACTGATAACTGTGACTCAGAACCGGTCTCAGACCTCACTGCGGGGACCGCCGCTGACCGTGACGCCTCAACTGAGCCACCAAACTCCGCCAACCCTTAAAACAGCACGCTCGTCTTCGGCGCCCTAACAGCGACCACTTGTCCCCTCAAAAAGGCAAGCCGAGTCTCTTAATGATTCAACCGGCACCCCTTCAACAGGCGCCCTGTCAGCAGACGGTTTATCAGCTATTCTTCCCCAGTGTGGCTTGCTATCGCAGTACTGGCTGACCCGTTACGCTTTGCACAGTCCAAACCTTAGTGTTCATTCATCATCTGATGATGAACAATGATTGAAAGGAATCCGCGATGCCCGATTCGGACATTGATTTACTCCTCACTGGTGACGAACTCATGAGTGGCGACACGGTCGACAGCAACTCCGCCATGATTGCGCAGGCACTGATGCTGAGCGGCCAAAAGATTGCTCAAAAAATCACTTTAGGGGACGAGCGTGAGCGACTGATGACGGCCCTCACCGAATCAACGCAACGTGCTGGCGTTTTGATCATGAATGGCGGCCTTGGACCCACGCAAGACGATTTAACCGCCGAGTTGGTCGCGGCGGCGGCAGGCGTTTCGTTAGTGCTGCACCCGGAGGCCGAGCAGCACGTGCGCAGTTGGTGTGGGGAGCGCAGCATTGAACCCAATGAAGCCAATCTAAAACAGGCATGGCTCCCCGAGGGAGCAGATCTTATCCACAATCCGGTCGGCAGTGCCGTCGGATTCGCCATCAACATTGCCGGCACATTGGTCCTCACCACACCCGGTGTTCCCAGTGAACTGCGGGCGATGTTGCCAGCGGTTTGTGCCAGGGTGACCGATAGGCTAGGCGGTGGCGGACTGTACCGCCTTCGGCTGCAAACGTTTGGGATGGGCGAATCCACGGCGCAGGCATTGATTGATAACGATGCGGCGGCCTGGCCAGACGATGTGGTGCTGGGTTTTCGTGCGGGAATGCCGCAACTTGAAATCAAGCTCACAGCCCCGGCAGATACGCCAGATGTGCAGCGTTGCCGGCAAACCTTAGAGCGGCTTTTCGGAGATCATATTCTGGGGGAAGAAGACACCACCCTCGCCGGAGCAGTGCAAAAGGTATTACACGCTCAAGATAAAAAACTGGTGACCGCAGAGTCCTGCACGGGAGGGTTAATTGCCTCAATGATGACGGCTGAAGCAGGCGCCTCATCGGTATTTGAAGCAGGCTTTGTCACCTATGCTAACAATATGAAGCAGTCCGTTCTGGGAGTGAGTGAAGCCACGCTGCAAACGGAAGGCGCCGTGAGTGAGGCGGTCGTGCAGCAAATGCTGAGGGGGGCGCTACAACGCAGTCAGGCCGATATTGGTATTGCGGTGTCGGGCATTGCAGGCCCTGGGGGCGGCACTGAGGATAAACCCGTCGGCACGGTCTGGCTGGCTTGGGGCACTGCTGACCAAATGCATACGTGGCACACCGTGCTACCGACCGACCGGCTGATGTTCCAGCAGTTAATTGCCGCCGCAGGGCTCGATCTGGTCAGGCGACAACTATTGGGCTTGCCCCGATTGCCTCATTATTTTACCCGCAGGGCGATTTAACGGGCACCCGTCTTGCGAGTACTAGGGCTGTAAACGGGTGATCACCCAGCCGCTATCTATTGGTTCGTAGCGGAAGCGGTCGTGTAACCGGTTCTCGCCACCTTGCCAAAATTCCCACGAGAACGGTGCGAGTCGGTAACCGCCCCAGTGCGGCGGACGTGGAATCGGCCCATCACCAAAGCGTTTTTTCACCTCGCTCCACTGGGCTAGTAACGCGTCACGACTATCGATCGCTTGGCTTTGCGCAGACGCCCAAGCTCCCAGTTGACTGTCTCGGGGACGCGACGCGAAATAGTCATCCGACGTCTTTTTATCGACAGGCGTGACAGTGCCGCTCACACTGACTTGCCGATCCAATTCATTCCAGGGGAAGAGCATCGAAGCCTGTTCGCTCTCTGCCAACGCCACCGCCTTGCCACTTTGATAGTTCGTATAAAACACCAAGCCGCGGTCATCAACCCCCTTCATTAAGACCATGCGCTGCCGCAAGCCAGCGTCAGTTTGACCGGTGGCCAACACACAGGCGGTCGGATCTGCCAATCCTGCTTCGATCGCTTGAGTTTGCCATTGTGTAAAGAGCTCAACAGGGTCGGGGCGGAGGTCAGGGCGCCTCAGCCCACTCAGCGTATATTGCCGTCGGTACTCACTGAACCGCATGGCGCCCCCAAAAATCAGTGTGAACAAGGCCCAGATTGTAGCGCAACAAGGTGCACAAGCGGCGTGTCGTTATGGTAGCCTCTTCTGCCGTTTTCGTGGCCGTCACAGGCTATCCATCAAGACTAAAAAGACGCTTAGCGTCCAATGAGGACTCCATGCCGATCAGATCTCTCATCGCCATGCTATTACTCGCACCACTGACCCTAGCGCAAGATCCTGCGCCACCATTGTTTGCTGCCGATACGCCGATCATCGATTACCAGAATCCCCTGCTGCCCAGCTATGGTCGTGTCGGCATGGTCGTGAGCCCGGAAAAATTAGCGGGGGAAATTGGTCTCGACATGCTCAGGCAAGGGGGTAATGCGATCGATGCTGCGGTCGCGACAGGCTTTGCACTGGCCGTCACCCTGCCCCGTGCAGGCAATCTCGGTGGCGGGGGCTTTATGTTGGTCCACCTTGCAGAAACCGACGAGCAAATCTTTATCGATTATCGCGAGACAGCGCCGGCTGCCGCCACCCGCGACATGTTTTTAAAGGCCGATGGCGCCGTTGATAAGGCAAAGGCCTATTTTTCGCGTCAAGCTGCTGGTGTTCCGGGTACCGTGGCAGGCCTGATTCATGCACAAACTCAATACGGCAAGCTACCCCTCGCCACAGTGATTCAGCCCGCGATTGATCTTGCCGAGCAAGGCTTCGATACCCCCCTTGCACTGCATATGAGTCTGACTTCTAGAGCCGACCGCCTGGCAATGGATCCAGAGGCAAACCGGATTTATCTTCAGGGAACAGCTAATGCACCGGCGCCCGGCGTCCTATTCAAGCAACCTGACCTCGCCCACACACTCCAACGAATCCGCGACAAAGGCCACGATGGGTTTTATGGCGGCGAGACCGCCGCGCTCATTGCCGCTGATATGGCCGCTAACGATGGTCTGATCACCACCGACGATCTGGCCAATTACCGCCCACTAGAGCGCACCCCGGTCCGCGGTACCTTTAAAGGTTTCGAGATTGTCTCTGTCGCGCCACCCTCCTCCGGCGGTATCCATATTGTGCAAATGCTAAATCTGTTGGAGCCCTACCCACTGAAATCCTATGGCCATAACAGTGCGGCTTACCTGCACAGGCTGATAGAGAGCATGAAATTGGCCTATGCGGATCGTAGCCGCTACCTTGGAGATCCCGATCAAACCGCAGTGCCCACCGAGGCGCTGATCAGCAAAGATTATGCTAATGAGCGTCGTCAACTTATTGCGACCAACCGGGCAAATAGCGCTGAAACCGTCGGTCCAGGCAATCCAGTTCCCACTGAAAGTCGAGATACAACGCACTACTCAGTAGCGGATGCTGACGGCAATGTCGTCGCCAATACCTACACCCTAAACTTCAGTTTTGGCTCCCACATTGTGGTTCCTGGTACCGGAATGTTGCTCAATAATGAAATGGATGACTTTGCCGCCAAAGCCGGTGCCGCTAATGCTTATGGATTAGTGCAGGGTGAAGCCAATACCATCGCCCCCAATCGACGCCCGCTCTCCTCGATGACCCCCACGATTGTCTTCAAGGACGGCCAGCCCTGGCTAGCCACTGGCAGTCCCGGAGGTTCCTTGATCATCACGACGGTACTGCAAACACTGCTCAACGCGATGGTATTCGACATGAATATTGCCACCGCGGTAGCGGCACCGCGAGTGCACAACCAGTGGATGCCCGAGCGCACACTCGTCGAGCCTGGCATTAGCGTCGACACCCAGCGTATTCTGGAGGAGTGGGGCCATGACCTCACCCCGACCCAACGCACCATTGGCCGCGCCAACTCATTGATGATAGAGGACAGCTGGCTGCAAGGTTTTGCCGATATGCGCAGGCCCGGTGGGCACGTCGCGACCGAGTAGGGATTGGCTCACTCGCGCACCAACAGCGCGCTTGCAGGGCGAGGCAACTCACGAGTAGCAGCCCACAAAAAAAGCCCGGCCTCGGCCGGGCTTTGTGTTTCAGCGCTCTTTACTGCATCAGCCTGCGAAGGCTGAGAGACGGATCAGTCAGTCTTAGGCATGCGAACCTTATAAGTTTGCCGCGCTATCGACACGAGATCACCTTCGCAATCCCATAGCTCGGTGTCTGTCTCGGCCACACCTTGACTCACGTGTTTCGTGGAATGTCGGGCAAGCAGCGGTCCGGCTGCGGGCTTGCGTCGCACCTGCACCGTGAGTTCCACCGTAGGAGCCCAACCGTAAGCCCCATAAAGGGTGAAGACAGGGGGCGGCAAAATGTCAGCAAACATTAATAAATCTATGGGTTCCGGCGCAGTACCGTCTTGGTGGGCAAGCCAGGCAACAAATTCACCCGAGCCGTCGGTATTGCCCTCAGAAAAGACCTTATGGCCCCGCACCAAGCGCATATCGACGCGCTGGTGAATCTCTAAATGCGACGCCGCCAATGCGGCTACGGTGTCAAAGGGCGGCACGTCAGGTGGGGTAACATTGCTCCAATCGGGGCCTGAGAGCTTATCTAAATTGGTATAAGCGGCGGTTGCACGCAGTTTCAGCTGCCCATTCTGCCGCAGGTCTGCACTCGCAAAATGCGTACTGCGCGTCTCCGAGAGTGACTCGACCGCCACCTGAACAGGGCCCAGCTCACAGGGCGCCAAATAAAAGACGTTGACGCTCAACGGGTCTGGTTGGTTCAGCGCGGCTGCGAGTGCGCGTCCGACCAGTGCTAGCGCATACCCCCCATTCGCCACCGAGCCGATACGCCAGCCTCGGTGGATCTCTGCCGCCCACGATCCATCGGCTGCGGGCACAACGGCTGTCTGTGCTAAAAACTGACCCATATAACGAAACCTGATTGTCTACATTGCGGCTAACTAGCGCCCTCGCTGCCACGCCTTAGACGTCTCAGCACAGGCCAGCAGCGGCGAATTATACGAACAGATTCACCGTCGCGATAATGACATTTTTGCGACTTTACGGCGCCTGCTATGCCATAGCACAGCTTATGGGAAGCGCTGATGGTCTCGTCCGTGACGGATCGAACAGCCGGGGGCGTCGAGTTTTAGTGACCATATGCTTTTTACCCTGACATCGCTCTATACTAAAGGGCCGAAGAACGCGCCGGAGAAGGATCTTGGCCCACACGCGTCCTATGTCAGTCAAGCACGGAGCGCTAACTCTGACCCTCGTCTGCTCAGGGCTACTGCCCTATGTGGCTGGCGCACAGGAGGACGATCGCGAAGCGACGGCATCCGACGCGGCGCCCATCGTGGTCGACATGGCGACTCCCACCGAACCCGAAGCTGACTCAGCGGGTGCCGATAACGCGTCTATCGTGATCGATATGGCCGCACCGCTGAATGCTCAATCCGAACCACAATCCATCGAGGAGCCCAGCGCCATTGGCGTTTATCGTGGCTACATCGAGTCAATGGAGACCAGTGCCGGCGCTTTTGCACCTGGCTTGACCGAGCAATTACTGGGACTAGGGCTCAACCTACAATCGCTGGAACGTCACGTTGAGGCGGCCAAGGTACTGAAACGGGGCGTCCATATTAGCCGCGTCCAATCAGGTCTCTATGCCGCAGATCAGATCCCGCTATTACGTGCCGAAATACGCAGCCTAGCCGCGCTGGGCTTCTATGACGATGTGAATGAACGTCAGGCCTACCTCGCGCGCGTGGAAGCGGAAGCGTTAAACGGCACTCCTGCATCAATCGCGGCACTGCTCGATCAAGGGGCTTGGGCAGAGCAAGCGTGGGAACTGCGATTAGGCGAGGCAGAAACTCACCCCGAGCACCTCGTGCGGAGTTGGGAATACTATCGACTCGCCTACAACCAAAGCACGCAACTCTATGGGGAACGTGCTCAGGTCTTACTCGCGCCACTAGAGGGAATGTTGCGCCTTCAGTATCGTTTTGCAAACCTACAAAAAGCCAGCGGGTCTAATGACGCCTTCAGAGTAGACAGCTTCAGACAGAGCTCGGCGCTCGGCGGCATCTATCGCCGCGGCGAGGCTGTGCTATCGGCGATTTACGGCTTAAAGTCGTTACACGGCTCCGATGCTGGCGAACAAGCGAGCGACCTGACGCGGCTCGGTGATTGGGCCTGGTGGATGGGTCGACGAGCCGACGCACAAATTTACTATGACCGGGCGTGGCGACGCGTCACCCCCCCGCCACCGGACATGGCGGATCCCAATCTTGCCGACGCCTCGGGTGAAAACAAGGCGAGCAATGATCTGACCGATCAGGGCGCTGGCAGTGAACCTTACGAGTCCGAGACATCTGCTCACGATGCTAGCGCTCACAACCCCGCGGGCGCCGAAGCGAGCGTTTTGGATGAGTCAGCTGGGGCGAGCGCCACCACTACAGCGATAACGACTGCGCCTGCACCCATAATGCCCACCGTCGCGACCCAGCTTGATGCCGCGCCGGAGGCACCTGCCCCTGAAGCAACAGCCAGTGAAGCCGCCCATACGGACGCCGATACTCAGTCTGACCGTCCTGCTGAAAGACACTCTAAGACTGAATCAGACGGGGAGCACGCTCTCGCGCTGACGGCGCAACCCACGTCGGACTCTGAAGAAGAGGCTACACCTGCGCCGCCCAAAGAACCGGTACCCGAAGATAATCCCGTTGTTCGCGCTGCACTCTTTCAAACGATGACACCGCTGCCCGATATCGATAATTTGCGACCCTTACCGCCCTTCAGCCGCGATAACTCAGGGCCGATTGTGGTGCAGTTGAAAATCGACGCGCTGGGAAAAATCACATTCTTGAAACAAGTGTTAGTCGACGAGGTCTTAACAACACAAGAGAGCAACGATACTGCTGTGGCGGACAATGCCGCTGCGGACGATAACACGGCCGATAGTGCCGCTGATATTGCGCCGGAGGCACAACAAAATGAAGCTGAAGTGGGCCGGTTATTGCGTACAATACGGCGCACTCGATTTCGGCCTCGGTACGAGGCAGAAGGGCCTGTGGAGACTGATATACTAACGTGGTCTTTTGATCTCAACGCCACCAATAGGGACGAATAGGATCGCATTCGAAATGCATACCGGCTCACCGACATTTATCACGACCGTCACGCGCGCACTGCGCCTTGTGCTGACGTCGGCACTCATCGCCCTCATGCTGCTATTGATGGGATGCCCTTCAGCCAGCACGCCGACCACGCCCACTACCCCATCGATGCCGACGCCCCCCTCCTCGCCTTCTAGCTCGAGCAGTAGCAGTTCTAGTAGTAGCTCCAGTAGCAGTTCTAGTAGTAGTTCTAGTAGTAGCTCCAGTAGTAGTTCTAGTAGTAGCAGCGGCAGTACAGGGTCAAGCAGCCCCAGCACGGGTGGCACAAGCGGTGCCACCCCGCCTCCGGGAACAGGCAGCACAGCCGGCACACCTAGCACCGGCGATGCGTCGTCGACGGCGGGCGAGGGGCAGACGGGCAACGAGACAGGAGCCGGTGATCCGGGCTTCGGCGACGTGGCCGGTAGCGCGGATCTGCCCTCAATGGTCGATACCTTACCCACCTTCGACGAAGACTATGGCGCCACGGGATCAGGCGACGCCTCGATGTCGGGCGCGAAGGAAAGCGGTGAAAGCGGTGAAAGCGGTGAAAGCGATAAAAGTGCCGCTAGAAATGGCAGCTCACAAAGCGCTGAGGCAGGAGACCAAACGGGTGCACCTGGCAGTCCATCAACCGGACCGGGCACGCGCGCTGGCGGCGGCATGGCATCGAACACGGGCACCGAGGGTCCACTAACGTCGGCTGAACGCGTTGCGATTCTGGACCGGCAGCTTGAAGAGAGTACGCGAGATTTCGACGGCATCATTTACGATGAAGAGCAACGACAAAGAGAAGCCGATCGGGCGCGGACGACCCAGACAAGCGAGTCGTCGTCACAAACGAGTGGAGCAATAGCCGAGGAAAGCACTTTCGGAGGCAGCGTTGCCAGCACTGGCAGCGGTTCAGTTGGCGGCGGTATTGGTGGGAGCCGCGGTAACGCGCCGCCGACGGATGGCGCCAAGTACCCGCCGCCCGGTGACATACCGGCTGGCAACGATGACGACGTCGTCGCGCGACAACTCCGCGAGGCCGCCATGCGAGAGGCAGACCCAGAGGTTCGCGAAAAGCTGTGGAATGAGTATCGCAAATACAAGGGCATAGAGGTCCCCGCGCTATGATCAGAAGCGTGATGAGCATGCTACTTGCCCTGAGTCTTCTGACCGGCTGTGTGACGGAAACCGTCAAGTCGACTTCTGTCCCCGTACTCGATGCGCCAGTCGCCCCGGTTCCCGACGCGGAGTTACTCGATGTCGGCGTCGTTATCCTCGATCCCGGCATCAGCAGTGTCGAGGACGAGGAGCAGGTCTACCCGGAGGTCCGCCGAGCCGAGGCTACCTTCATGGCAACCGAGCTAGCCGATGTGCTGACCGAGCAAGGGGGTTGGGGCGCCGTCAGGGTGGTGCCTGATGAGCGGCAGTTTTCTGATCTTTTGGTGCGCGGCACGATCTTACAGTCGGACGGTGAAGCACTGGAACTGAAAATACGTGTGTCTGACGCGCGCGGCACAGTGTGGCTCGATAAACGCTATACCGGCATTACCAGCCGCTACGCTTACGAGCAAGGCACTCGCACCAAGCAAGACCCGTTTCTGTCGGTCTATCGCATGATTGCCAATGACATGCTGGCTGTTTTTCAACGCCTGCCTGCCGACGAGCGCACCACCATTCGGCGCGTCGCCGAGATGCGATTTGCGCGTGATTTTGCCAATGGGGCTTTTGCAGATTATCTCAACGAGGACCCCTCTGGGCAGGTGACTTTGCGCAGGCTGCCATCGGAAGAAGACCCCATGCTGGCGCGCGTCCGCGGTTTGCGGCAACGACACTACGTGTTTGTCGATACGCTCCAGGGCCACTACACGGGCTTTTCTGACGACATGTACGCCCCGTATCAGGAATGGCGCAAAGCGAGTTACGAGGAGACGGTCGCGTTACGAGAACTCGAGAGCGAGGCGCAGCGTGAAATGATCGCAGGCGGTGCGGCGATTTTAGCGGGCATCGTGGCGCAAAGTTCTGGAAGCCGCATGACACGAAGCGCTGGCGCGGTCGGAGTGATCGGTGGCGGCGCATTGCTCAAACGAGGGCTAGAAAAGCGTGCAGAGTCCAACATCCACTCGTTAGCATTAGAGGAACTCGGTCAGTCGCTCGACGCTGAAATCACTCCCCGCGTCATTGAGTTAGAAGATCGAACCGTGCGCCTAACCGGCAACGTTGAAGACCAATACGACCAATGGCGCGAGTTGTTAGCAGATATCTATGCCGCTGAACTAGCCGCTCTTGAACCGCCACAACCTGAGGCCCATTCCCCTACTTTGCTGCCCGACACGCAGGACCCGTGAGCGACCGCAAAGAACAACCTCTCTCAGCAACGACCTTCGAGCCTGCACCCATTGCGGCCAATAGCAGTGCGATAGAAGAGACTCAGGCGGTGCGAAGACCAGCTGTTATCGGCTTAGGGTTCGCAGGCCTCCTACTCTTATTTGTCTTTTTCGTCTTGCCCAGCCTCGTAACACCTGATGATCCGACCCAAGTGGGGGGAGTAGCGGCGACTAACGCAGGCACAGCAGAAGGCCCCTTGGCGAACCCCATTGCTGGCGCAATAAGTGAAGTCGGTGAGGGACGGAGTCCCTTTGCTGAGGCGCAGGAAAGTGCACTCCGACGTGAAGCGCAAGAGGTACTGCAAACACTGCTCAGTAAGCAGAGCTCATTGGAGGCACTTGGTGCTGCACGATGGGCAGAAACGACCTATAGCGATGCGCTGGAGCGTGCCGCACTCGGCGATACGGCTTATCGGGAGCGCGACTTTGAGCGAGCCATCGCATCCTATCAAACTGGGGTAGATCTGCTCGACGCGCTAGAGCAGAGCTTGCCAGAGCGTATTGACGCATTGCTCGCCACCCTGACACTGGCGATTGAGGCGGGTGACCTACTGGCTGCTCAGGCACGGCTTAATGAATCCGTCGAGATGGCGCCGGCGGACAGTCGGCTCGTCGACTTGAGTGAACGCGTCAGCACATTACCGCAGGTCATCAGCGCCCTGGAGGCCGCTGCATTGGCTGAGGCCGGGGATGATTATGCAGAAGCGGTCGCCAGCGCCAAGCTCGCGACTGAGGCTGACCCACTGCACCTGCGGGCACAACGTCGTCTCAGCGAGTTACAACTAGCCCTTACGCAGCAGCGTTTTACCGCCGCCATGACTGCGGGCTACGCTGCGCTGGCTCAGACTGAGTTTGAACGAGCGAAAGCGCAATTTGAGGCGGCGGCGCGACTACAACCGGGCGCGCCCGAACCGGGTGCGGCACTGGCTGAACTGGAGCAGGCCCGGACTCAAGCAAGATTACTGTCAATCAAAGCGCTAGCTGAACGCGCAGAGCGAGAAGAACGTTGGCAGGATGCCATCACCCTCTTCAAAGAAGCTTTGGCCATTGATGCACTTATCTTGTATGCCAATGAAGGCATCGCAAGAGCACAACCGCGTGCTGATCTCGACGAGCGTCTCGACGCTATTGTCACGGAAAAGAATCGACTGATCGATCGACGCGTGCTGCGCCTTGCGCAGGAAACACTCGATGAGGCGCAGGGGGTGCCGTCACCTGGAACGCGATTACAGCGGCAAATCGTTGCAGCAATAGCCACCATTGACTACGCCACTACCCCGGTCACGATACAGATGAGCTCAGATGGGTTAACCGATATCACGGTGCTGCGGGTTCAACGACTGGGTCTGGTTCAGCAACAAACCCTCACATTGCGACCGGGGACCTACACTGCCGTGGGCATGCGTAATGGATTCCGTGACGTGCGCATTCAGTTTGAGGTCACACCAGGTCAATTGAATGCCGTTGACGTTCGCTGTGTCGAGGCCATTTGAGGATGCGTGATGACTGAGCGAGACGAGGCGCTGACACCGGCAGCTTTTGAGCCGAGCGCTAATAACGCCACATTAGATCGGCTAGCGCCTGCGCAATTTGAGCCGCTGAGTCACGCGACATCCAGTGAGAAACGCCTGCCACTGCGCCCGATTGCGATGGCTATTATTGGCATGATTTTCGCGACGATTTTACTGTTTTTGTTTACTGCTCGCTCACTGACACTCAACATAGCAGCAGAAAGCGAGGTCACCTATGCCCTGGACGGCTTGCACTGGTCATTTGGCGATCGGCTACTGGTGCGCCCCGGAGACTACGCACTCGAGATCAGCGCCGAGGGTTACCACCCGTATGCGCAGACCATTTCCGTTAGCGACGCCGACTCTCAGCAAATCGACATTCAACTCGCTCCCTTACCCGGTGTATTAGCGATCACAACACAGCCAGCGGGAGCAACACTCACCGTCAACAACTCGCCAATTGGGACGTCACCAGCAACCGACGTGGTCCTTGAGGCAGGCACCTACGCGGTGACGGCAGTGCTAGCGCGATATCAGTCATGGCAACAAGAGATCATTGTCACCGGCCGCAACCAAAGCCAGACATTCGACGTCGCACTGGTGCCTGATTGGGCACAAGTGCAATTCACCACGATCCCCGCTGCCGCATCAGCCAGCGTGGACAACACACCGGTTGCCATGACGGTAGAGGGTATTGCTGTGTTGTCGGGGGAGCATACCCTGACACTCAGTGCGCCGGGATTCTTACCCGAGAACATTGCCTTGAATATCGTCGCTGGCGTCAATGAAGATTTGGGCACCATCACCCTGACACCCGCCGATGCAACACTGACGTTAGCAAGCCAACCCAATGGCGCGAGCGTCACAGTAGATGGCGCCTTTGCGGGCTTGACACCCCTGGTAGTGCCCTTAACGCCCAATCAACCCCATGTGTTGCAGCTCTCTAAAGCAGGCTTTGAGTCAAAAACGATGCGCCTTTCGTTGGCGCGCGGTGAGATAACAGAGCAATCGATTTCGCTGGCGCCTGAACTGGGCAACGTGCGTTTCACGCTGGCACCACCAGAGGCCGAGCTGATCATTAACGGTAAAGGCAGGGGTTTGGGAAGCCAGACACTGGCACTACCTGCGGTCGCACAACGCATTGAAATTCGACTAGCGGGCTACGCCCCTTATAAGACCTCCGTCTTGCCCAGACCCGGCCTGACGCAACAGGTGAGCGTGACCTTGCTGACGGAGGCTGCAGCCAGAAAGGCGGCTATGACGCCCACCATCACAACCCCTCTGGGCCAGACACTCGTGTTAGTTGATCCGTCGGTTGAATCTCAAAACCCCTTCACAATGGGGGCTTCACGACGCGATCCGGGACGGCGTGCTAATGAAGTGGAGCACCCGGTGAAACTCAAGCGCGCGTTTTATATCGCAGCGACCGAGACTACCAACGCGCAATTTAGACAATTTGAAGCCACTCATGACTCTGGTTTGATAGAAAGCTACTCCCTTGATCGCGACCACCAACCCGTTGCCGGCGTGAGCTGGCAACAAGCTGCCAGCTTTTGTAACTGGCTTAGCCAGCGCGAAGGTTTGGCGCCGTTTTATCGCGAGCAGCAAGGCGTCATTATCGGCTTCAACACCAGCAGTGTCGGCTACCGTCTTCCTAGCGAGGCTGAGTGGGCCTTTGCCGCCCGCGTTGAGGGAGATCAATTAAGGCGCTTTGCGTGGGGCGATACGTTTCCGCCAGCCAATGTCGTCACCAATGTTGCGGACAACACCTCCGCGCTAGTAACCGGCCGCATTTTAAACGGCTACACCGACCAGTTTGTCGTCTCAGCCCCGGTGAGCAGTTTCCCCCCAAATCATCGCGGCTTGTATGACATGGGTGGTAATGTGGCCGAGTGGGTCCACGACGGTTATCGCATTCCCTCCGCTAATGCCGAACTCGCCATTGACCCGCTAGGCGTGCAGCGCGGGGACAACTACACTATTCGTGGTGGTAGCTGGGCGTTGAGTCGTTTATCAGAATTGCGACTCACGTTTCGAGATTACGGCGAGAGAGGACGAGATGATCTGGGCTTTAGGATTGCGCGTTATGCGGAATAAGCAGTCGATGCATTGGTGGGGATTCTTGGTAGCGTTCACCGCTACCATCAGCTGCGCTGCCGTTTCGTTTGCACAAGTGGCTGACGACACAGCAGAGCGCACCATGGTTCAGGAGGACGATAATCAGGCGGTCGAACCGGCAACATCACCCGACACCACCACGGACAATGGCTCCAGCAGCGTCGTGGAATATGAGCCGAGCGAGTCCATTTCGGAGGATCTTTCCGTGTCCTTCCCCGTCGATATTTAATCGAGACAGGAGCTGTCTATGAAGCTGCGCTTGCCATCAGAGTTCCTTTATCAACTATTCGCGCTACTGATCGCTGTGATTGTGGTGCACGCCGCCTATGTGGGTGTGATACGACCCAGTGCCGACGCGCAGTTGGCGACTCAGGCTGCGCAGCAGGCAGCCGGCGAGGATCCTACCGGTAATCGATCGATTGCGATCGTGATCAAGGACTTTGAACAAGAAGCCTGTTTTATTCTCATGCTCTGGGCTTTGGCGATCATGGGCTTTAAGGCCTCACGCACCCGTGCAGAGACGCTGATGCTCAATCAAGAATTAATCGCTATTGCAGAGGGGACTAGCATCCTACCCCGCGACGCGAGAGAACAATCGCGCTCGCTCGAAGCACTGCCCGCAGAAGAGCAGGATTATCTCCTTCCCCGCGCCCTCGCAAGTGCCTTGAGTCGTTTTACGACGACCGGCAGTATTCCCGCCGTATCGGATGCAGTCAGGGAGCAGTGTGATATCGAGGCGGATCGTCTGGACTCAGAGCTATCCATGGTGCGCTACATCTCGTGGGCCATTCCCTCTATTGGGTTTATCGGCACGGTGCGCGGTATTGGCGACGCACTCGGTCAGGCCTATAAAGCAGTGGAAGGCGATATTTCGGGGGTGACAGTCAGTCTAGGCGTCGCCTTTAACAGTACTTTTGTGGCGCTGGTGCTCTCTATCCTCATCATGTTCGCCCTGCACCAATTGCAATTATCACAGGAGCGGCTGGTACTCAGCACCCAGCGTTATATCGACCGCAATCTCATTAGACACCTCTCGGTACCGCGCAACTGATGCGCTTACTAGATTGTAACGATGCCGCACTGAGGCTATGGCAAGAGGGTGAAGCGCAGTGGTCACCAGGGCTCGCTTGGTTCAGTGAGGGGCGTTACCAATTTGGCGAAATCGCCTGGCAGCAAGCGAGACGCGCACCGCGCGAGGTGAATACCCGGTATTGGCACCGTCTCTCGACGCAACCGCTGAGCCCCGCATTGGGGCCCGCACGGCATACGGCCGATTTAGCACACGCGCATCTCGCCACTTTGTTTCCTGATACCGCCATCAACGAGCCGGTTGCGTTGGCGGTACCGGGTGCAATGGACACTGGGCAACTGTCACTCCTGCTGGGTATTTTGCAGACGCTGCCAGTGGAGATCAGCGCGGTCATCCATCGCAGCGCTCTGGTGGGTGCGCATCTCGGCCAGCCTTGTGCGCATATTGAAGTTCAGTTGCACCAAGCGAGTATTACCGTGATCGACATCGACAACGGGGAAGCGCACGTTGGCGACACTGGACTGCTGCCCGGGTGCGGATTGCTGGGATTACTCGACGAAATAGCGGAGGCGATTGGGCAACAATTCGTTGCGCAAACGCGTTTTGATCCACAGCGCCGCGCCGATACAGAGCAAGCGCTTTACGAGCAGATACCTGAGCTCCTAAAAAGACTCTCAACGCAGAGCGAAGTCAGCTGCACAGTGGACGATCATACCGCTCGCATTAACGCCGACACACTGCGGCCCGTTGGCGAGGCGCTCTCACGCGAGTTGCGACAGGCGTTGCCTGACTCCATCGGACATATCGCCCTCGATACGTTGTTGTCAGACTTACCAGGACTCTCACTCCCCCACCCCATCACTGAGATCGCACCCAGTGTTCTGTGGCAAGCGGTAGATGCTCATGTGGTGCCCACAGAGGGAGAGCTGGTTTTTCAACGGCGGCTGGCTTGCCAGAGTCATAGCACCGAGACACCGCCTGGCACCCCAGTGGTCGCCTCACCGTCGTCGATACAGACCACACCCTCACGGGAAGCCACACAGGCCACTCATCAAGTCGTTTCAGGCCGCGCTATGCTGCTGGTCGCTGGAGCGCCCATCGCGCCCGGCGTCGAACTGGCGGCCCCAGGCACCTTATTGATTTCACCGAGCACGCTTGTTCACCTCAACGGCCAAGCCTGCAAGGGCGAGGTGTCGATTCAACCCGGAGATCGATTGGTCGTGGGGACCCTCGAGGTACTGTTTATTTCAGTGGAGGATTGATTTTTGGCACGCCGCAAACGCCAAGCGTCTACCTTTAACCTCAGCTTCCTCGATATCATGTCCTGCGGCTTTGGCGCCGTTGTCTTAGTGTTCCTCATTATTGATCACTCACTGGAAATCGAAATCGAGACCGTCAATGCCGAGGTCCTCGCCGAAGTGAATCTGCTGGATGAGGATATTCGTGAGGGTGAGGCGGGTCTGGTTCGCCTTCGCAATGCGCTCGATGAAGCAGACCTCGAAATCGTTGAAGCCGATGGTCTGGCACGCCGTATCACTGAAGAACTCGATGAATACGAAGCCCTCATCGCCTCGATTGAAGAATCGGGCGTGAGCGACACCGATGCCGTGACGCAGCTCAAAGCGGAGATCAATCAATTAGAGGAAAAAATCCGGCTGCTTCAAGAAGCGGCTGAAGCCGAGGCTGGTCGCAGTGCGCGAGAATTCGTCGGAGAGGGAAATCGTCAGTACCTGACCGGCCTGAACTTGGGCGGGGATCGCATCATCATTTTGGTCGACACCTCCGCCAGTATGCTGGCCAACCAGTTAATCAACGTGATTCGCTTGCGCAGCATGGATGAAGCGCTGCAAAAACAGGCCGGCAAATGGACGCGAACCCTCGATACGGTAGATTGGCTAACTGCCCAGCTACCCGTTAATGCGCAATTCCAGGTGATGACGTTCAATACCGAAGCCGCACCGGTGCTCCCCGGTACCGAGACAAAATGGCTTGAGGTAGCGGATACGCCGAAGCTAGAAGCGATCAGCGCCGCGCTCCGCGAGCGGGTGCCCGCAGGCGGTACGAGTTTATACAATGCCTTCGAAGCCTTACGGACTCTGCCCACACCGCCGGATAATATCTTCCTGCTGACCGATGGCTTACCGACGCAGGCCGAGCGGCCACCCCGCGGTAGTAAAGTGAGTGGCAACCAGCGCCTCCAATTTTTCCGTGACGCGATCCGGCGGCTACCTAGCAATGTGCCGGTCAATATCGTTCTATTTCCCATGGAGGGGGATCCGATGGCGGCGTCGGAATACTGGCAGTTGGCACAAGCCTCCAGCGGCAGCTTTTTATCACCCTCCATCGACTGGCCCTGAGGCATTATTTTGCGACAACGACGCCCCCCACCCGAGTTCTCATTATCCTTTTTGGATGTGATTTGCTGTGGGTTTGGTGCCGTCATTTTATTACTCATGATTACCAAAACGGTGCAACCACAGGTCATTGAAAAAGCCACCATCGATGCCGAAGCCGCTATCGCACAGCTCACCGAGCAGCTATTTGAGATTCGTGGCGAAACCACCATTCTCAACCGCGATCTCAGCGTCAAACAAGAGCAAATCTCAGATTATGATGAGCAGATCGCGATTTTGCAGGGCACGTTAGCGCGGACACGATCAAATTATGATGCACTAAACCTGTCGCAAAACGCGAATGCAATTATTCGTGAACAACTCGCCATTGCACGACAAAAGCTATCAGCAGAGGAACTGCGGTTACTAGGTCGCAACGCCGAAAAGAAAAACCAATTGATTGGCGGTATTCCCGTCGACAGTGAGTACATCATATTTATAATCGACACGTCGGGATCGATGTTCTCTTATGCCTGGGAACGCATGTTGTTAGAGATGGAGGCCACGCTCAATATTTACCCCGAGGTCAAGGGCATACAAGTACTCAATGACATGGGCAACTACCTGTTCAGTCGTTACCGCGGCGAGTGGATTCCTGATACCCCCGCACGCCGCAGTTTGATCCTGCAGAATCTTCGCAATTGGAATGTTTTCTCAAACTCCTCGCCAGTAGAGGGAATCACCAATGCGGTGCGCACTTTCTATGATCCTGGTAAGAAAATCTCGATTTATGTCTTCGGTGACGAGTTTACGGGTGCCTCGATTCAATCAGTGGTGCAAACCGTGGACAGACTCAACGCTGAAGAAGCTGGCGGCGAGCGCCGAGTCCGTATCCATGCAGTCGGTTTCCCGGTGCAATTTATTCGCCCGCCCGAGTTACAGGCGACAGGTGTACGTTTTGCTACACTGATGCGAGAACTGACTCTAAGAAACGGTGGTAGCTTCGTTGGTCTTAATGATTTTAGGCCCTGATTCGATTGGCTTGGGACGACGAGTCGTCCTGCTTTGCCTCGTGCTATTGATAGCGGGATGCTCGTCAAAACAAGTGATCGTTGAGGGCAACTTTCCAGAGCCTTTGCTCGATCCTTTACCCATCACCATGGGGGTGATCTACCCCCCGGCGTTTGCACAACACGAATTTTTCGATGAGGCCAAGGGACGCGCCGATTCAGACTGGCTAGTGAAAACAGGCGAAGCACAAGTCGCATTCTGGGATATTTTGCTCGGCGGCCTCTTTCAGGAAGTGGTGCACATTGATAGCTGGGCGACGGCCCAAGCGGAGGGAGGTCGCCTCGATGGCGTGTTGATTCCCTCGATTGCTGAGCTCCAATACACCGTCCCAACGCACACCAACGTCAAGGTCTACGAGATCTGGATGCGTTATGAGTTTCGCCTCGTCGATATTGCTGCGATCCATCAACAAGAAGACGGCGCGCTCAGCTTCAACCCTGACGATCGCCTCGCAGAGTGGCCCATTACCGCCTACGGCAAAACCCCCACCGCTTTTCTACAGAGCGATGAAGAAGCCGTCAATCTCGCCGCCGTGGTGGCGTTGCGCGATGCGGGTGCGCACTTTATCACCACCTTTGGCCGCACGCCGGGGGTCGCCACCTGGCTGGATGGTTTAAGTCCCCGGCAAGCCAGCGGCGAGACGGTATCTGGCGAGGCATCGGCAGCCACACCAAAGCCAACAGCCGGAGCGGCACCAGGTACTGGCGCTAACGAAGCACGCGAGCAGGACACACCGCAAGACAGTGCCTCTGCACCCGCGGCCAGCGTGGCAATTGACAGTTCATCCATGCCTGCCCCTCACAGCGCTGATGCTCCGGCTACCAATGATCCCGCAGACAGCGTCAATGCGGTCGCGGAGCAAGCCTCATCAACGGTGCAAGGTGAACCGGCTGGCGCGACACCAGAGGCGGCTGGATTCAATGAGCAAGGAGGGACACGATGAGCCTACCGCGCTTACACCGCCCGAGTAGACTGGGGTTCGCGAGTCATTGGTCAGCCGTGATCTTTGCGGCCCTCGTGCTCGGTGGCTGTGTCAATGCAACCGTTGACGAGATGACCTATAACGAGCCCACAGCCGGCATTGGCGAGTCGAGCGTCGTCATTTTGGGCCGGCGCCACGCCCCCGATTACGATACCGAGTTCAACTTCATCGAATGCATTGGTGATCATATCCATTCGGGAGACCCCTCGATTGAAGTCATCAATGAGCTCGCTTTCATTAACGAGCTATACCCTTGGTTCGAGCCGCGCACCGCGCCCATGCAGCCCCGTGCAATAGACCAGCTGCTACAGCTGCCACCAGTGGCTCAACGATTTACCGAAATGAAGTTGGAGTACATGATCTGGATTGATGGCAACACCGTTGACACCGAGAGCACTGGCTCAATGAGTTGCGGCATCGGTCCCGGTTTTGCGGGTTGCTTTGGATTTGGTACCTGGGGCACCGAATCTGAGTACGAGGCGACGATCTGGGATTTCACCGACAAAGTCGAGGTGGGACGCGTCAGCGCCGCCACCAGCGGACAAAACTACATGCCTGCCGTGATCGTGCCCATACCCATCATTGCACCGGTGCAAGGGACCGCTTGCGATAGCTTGGGCGATCAATTATTGGAATACCTCTCTGCTCATCACTGAGGCGAAACCATGCACTCACCACTTAAGAAAACCGCCTTATCCCTCGCTTTATTGCTGCTGGCGGGATGCGCTGGTAAAACCTCTACCGTCACGGTAGGCGGCGTTGCGGTAGAGATGCCCGAAGAAGTTGCCGAGGAACATCAAAAACTCGTCGACAATATTGGCATCTATGACGACCCTAAATTGGACAGCTATATCCGGCAAGTGGGGAACCAATTACTGCAAGAAGCCAATATCACCAGTCCGCCCTTTACCTTCACCCTGCTCGACTCTCCCGATATCAATGCCTTTGCGATGCCCGGCGGATTTATCTACGTCAACCGCGGCTTGCTCGCCTATCTTGATAATGAGGCGGAGCTGGCCGGCGTCCTCGCCCACGAGATCGGACATATCACGGAGAATCATCACGCTCGGCGCCAAAGTGCCCAGATGACCTCGAAGGTGGCGTCGGTATCAGCCTATATCCTCACTGGCTCCGGCGATGTGTATGACGCCGCCAATATGTATGGCGCCGAAATCATCTCGGGCTTTGGCCGCGATATGGAATTAGAAGCCGATTCGGCGGGTGCCGAATACCTGCATCAAACTGGCTACGACGTCGACTCGATGCTGTCTGTCATTGGGGTGCTCAAAGACCAGGAGCGCTATCGTCGCGCACAGGCCAAGGCCAGTGGCAAACCCAGTGGGACTTACCATGGGCTGTATGCGAGCCACCCTCGTAATGATCTCCGCTTGCAAACGGTCATTAAAGCCGCCAACGAACTCGATCTCGCCGAGATGCCTTACAGTCCAGAAATACCGGGCGAATACCGGCGACAAACCGAAGGCATGGTCTATGGCGCCAGTGCAGCGGCACAAGGTGAGGCGGACCGCTTCTATCACAACAAACTCAACTTCACCTTTGCCCATCCACCGGGATGGCGGGTACAGCAATCGAGTCGCGAGGTCATCGCGACCTCCGCCGATGGGTCACGGGTATTAACCATTGGCCTGGCCCGCATCAACCCCGATGAGGATACCGAGGTGAGCTTGCGCTCAGGCGCTAAAGGCGACATCAGTGAGGTTGGTGTACTCGAGCAATATGGACTCAGCGGTACGACCGCCATTGCCACCAGCGGGTCACGCTCGGTGCGTCTCGCCGTGATTGATCACAGCTATCGCTTTTTATTCGAGGGCGATGCGCCCGTGCTTGCCGAGGCCGATACCGACTTCCGCACGATTATCGATAGCTTTCGTCCCTTGACGGCGCGCGAGAAAGTCACCGGTACCAGCCACACCCTGCACTATATTCAAGTTCCTAGGGGCGCCACATTTGCTTCCCTCGCCAGCAGCGTGAAACTGCCAGACGCCGAGAATCAACTCAGGCTCATTAACGGTTATTATCCTAGCGGTGAACCACGCACAGGTGACTGGATTAAGGTCATCCGTTAACGGCACCGTACTCACGGGAGATCACATGGTTAATCGCGCCGCCTTGCATGGCATCAGCCTCGCATTGACCTTACTGACGCTAGTATCGCCATTCACGCAGGCTGAACTGGTGGTGTACACCGCCCAACTCATTCGCACCATGGAGCCGTCATTACCCACAGCGACTGCGGTCGCAGTTGAAGATGGCGTGATTGTTGCGGTGGGCAGCGAGGCCAGCTTGACGCCTTTACTCGCATCTCGCGATGGCAGAGTCGACCGTCAGTTCGCGGAAAAGATCATCCTGCCCGGCTTTATCGATCCCCATGTTCATCCCGCTTTACCGGCAGTCCTCACACAATTTCCGTTCTTAGCGCCAGACGACTGGTCTTTGCCAACCGGCGAGTTTCCCGGTGAGACGACACCTCAGGGGTATCGAACGCGACTCACCGAGCTCGCACTGCAACACACTGATGCTAACGTGCCGTTTATCGTTTGGGGCTACCACCCGCTATGGCATGGCAAGATCTGGCGTCAGGAACTCAACGAATGGTTTGGCGACCAACCGGTCATGCTGTGGCATCGCTCCTTTCATGAGTTGATCGGCAATGATGCGGCATGGCAGCTACTGGGTGTCACCGAGGAAGATGCCCCTAGCGAGGAGGGCATCGACTGGGCGCGTGGCCATTTTTATGAAAACGGTCTCAAAGCCGTGATACCTAAGCTCAACTTCTTATTCGCGCCTGAACGATTTGGACGCGGCATGTTTAACTTTCTCGCCATGCTCCACCAAGCTGGCGTGACCACCGCTTTGGATATGGGCACTGGCGTATACGGCAACCCAACGGCTGAAATTGCGGGTGTCCGCGCGGCCGCACAGGCCTACCCGGTGCCCGCTCGACTCATCCTCACGCCGATTATTCTTGATTTTCTGACCCGAGAACAATCCCCCGCGGACGCGCTGGCCGAAATTCGACGCTGGCAAAAGGACAACGACGACCGTGTCTCGGTGGGCAATCACTTTAAGCTGATGATCGACGGGGCGATCTTTTCTGGCCTCGCCCAAATGGGTCCGCCCGGCTATCTCGATGGTCATAAAGGGGTTTGGATGGTGCCAGAGCACGCCTTACGCGCCTATGCGGAGGTGTTTTGGCAAGCAGGTTTTCAACTGCATGCTCACGCCAACGGCGACGCTGCGGTCGATCGCTTTTTAGACTTAATCAAAGACCTACAAACAGACTTTCCGCGCCCCGACCACCGTGCCACGGTCGAGCATCTGGCCTACAGCACTGAGCAACAAAGTGCACTAATGGGAAAGCTGGGCATGCAGGCATCCGTAAATCCTTACTACCACTACCTGTTATCTGAGGCCTATGCGGCGAATTGGCTGGGGCCAGATCGCGCGGCGCAAATGACCCGATTAGGTTCGCTCGAGCGCCACGGTGTGCCTCTCACGCTGCACTCGGATGCGCCCATGGCGCCCCTTTCGCCCCTCACACTCGTCTGGGCAGCCAGCGAGCGACAAACCATCAGTGGTGCGCAAGGACTGAAAGCGGAACGACTGTCGCGTGCCTCAGCGCTCAGGGCTGTGACCGCAGGCGCGGCAGAAGTTATCGGTAGAGCGCAGGAGATTGGTTCGATTCGCGCGGGCAAACGCGCCGATTTTGTCGTGCTAGCGGAAGACCCGATGACAGTGCCGGCAGATGCATTGCGCAGTATCGAGGTCGAGGCCACGATTTTTTCAGGAACAGCCTACCCAATCCCCTGACAGTCGACCTGATTGCGCCTCGCACTTGACGCTGTCTGCACAGACACACCGGTCGCGTGTCCGTCTGCTACCCACTAAACCGCCCTAAAGGATAAGCGCAGGCTAGCACGGGCGAGCTAGCATAAGTGTGAGTCAGATCGGTGCAGGGCTTTACGCTAGCCTCAAAACCGGCCCGTCAGACGCTGGAGAACCAATGGGCATGGTACCCACTCGGAATACCCACAGGCACCAACAAGGCTTAACCAAAATTAGGG
>JBDQJL010000009.1:0-77790 GCA_040263855.1 Luminiphilus sp.
GCTTGGCGTCGGCGGCTGAGGCCGCCTGCGGCAAGGGCGCCTCGGCGGTCGCTCCGCAGGCACACACCATCACTGCCAGGGTCAGTAGCCAATATGGCAGCTGATCGCGGATGGCAGGCGCAAAAGAGATCAGTTTAATGACGGCACCTCTCGATTAAGGGTGCTGATGGGTGCCGCGAACCACTAACTCGTGTCGCGCTATTTTCCACGTGTCTTGGGTTTGGATGAAATCGGTCAGGTAGGTCGCCCACAGCGTAAAAGTCCCGCCAGCGGGCGTCTTGAGAAAATGGAGTGCTTGGACATCAGTTCGCGCTGACGCGCGATCCCCCCTTAAAGTCGCCAGCGGTGGGCTGAGCAGGTGTTGGGTTCCTGAAAAGGCCTCGAGTTGGCTGCTGACGGAGGCGACCCATTGATCGGCGCCATGAATGACCGACTCCCCGAAACCCACGATCTCAACATTGTCGTCGAAGCAGTCGCGATAGGCGGCCATATCGTTATCGTCGACGGCGGCGGCATAAGCCAGCATCAGGTCCTGAATGCGGTGACGGTCATCGGTTGCGCTCATAGTCGATTTCTCCCTCAGGGTTACAGCTTGCCCGCAATATAGTCATCAATGCGTTCGTGGTAGCGGCTAATACGCTTTTCTTGGCCTGATAAGTAGGCGCCTGTGAATCCTCGTGAGCGCACCCCGCGCTGTTGGGTCACTAGCACAGCCACATCATCCTCAATGGCAGGGCCGATAGACTCTTCCTCTAGGTTGAGCCACCGAACCGGCGCATCGCCCTGACCGTCGCCTATGAGTGAATCCGTGGCGCTCATGCCGTCGTCCATTTCGGCTTGAATGCTGGCTGGGCTGGCATACCACCAGTTATCAAACAAACACTGTTCTGGGTCGCTTGGATGCGGTCGGGCCCTTAAAAAGTGAAAGCCGTCAGCCCAGAGCGATACTGCGAAATTTGGAAAAATTGTGTAATGAAAGGCATCGGTTAGCTGCTCATCTGGCACTGCACTGTAATGGGTGTAGCCTTTTTCAGGGCCTAGTGATCGTTTTGCTTCCTGCAAAGCCTCGCGTGTGTCATCGGGCCTGCCTGTGAACTTATCGGGGTCGAGGGACCAATAGGCGAGCAGTGACGCAAGGGGCTCTGCTATTTTTCCCTCGGCGTCCGTGACGCCAGCCCCGTACCCTCCTTTCATCACCATGCGTGCATGTCCCTCGTCGGCGAGGTCGAAACGCGTTTCTTTGAAGTAGGTATTGATACCGCCGGCAATGGCAGTGCGGTCGGTTGACGGGGTTGCACCCATGTGGACGGTGGGCACGTGATAGGACTCATTAAAATTATCCAGTACGGCCTTCCAGTTACAGGGCAGCCATGTCGTATTGGCCATCGTGCGCTGCCAGTTGCCGACCTCTCGGGCGTTCCACTCATCCCAAATGGGCCCAAGGAAGTTCCGGAGGGGTTGGCAGTCAGGATCCATATTGACCCAGATAAAACCCGCGAAGGTTTCGCAGCGAAGTTCTGCTAAGCGTAGCTTTCCACAGGGGTTTCCCTCAGGAAAATCTTCTCGGTCGGGCACGAACTGCAGCTCACCATCGGGTAAAAAGGCCCAGCTGTGGTAGCGACAAACGAAACGACGGGGGTTGCTTCCCTTGGGCTCATCGACCAGCGGATTACCGCGGTGCTGACAAACGTTATAAAACCCCTTAATGGTGTTGTCTTGCTGACGCACCATTAAAATTTCTTCTCGCCCCACAGGCTCCATTTGCCAATCACCGGCTTGAGGGATCTCAGCCTCGCGACCCAACAGCAACCAGACGCGCGTCCACATGCCCTCCCACTCTTGCTCCATAAAGTCGCGGGAGGTGTAGCGTGATCCGACGATACGATCGCCCCGAATGGCTTGTTCCGGCCATTTATCGAGCGTGGGTGCTGGCACTTTCATGGTGGTGGACTCCCTCGAGAATCTGTTACCGACTGGTGAAGACGCTATTTTACCTCTCTGCAGACGAAAAAAAATACGGGGTGGTGTGGATCTCTTTACTCTCCCCAACAGTTCGCCTGGGCTTTCTGGCGGCAAGGGCCTTTCGGGTTATAGTGGAGACCCTGTTAATGGCGAGACCGGTCTTGGAGCGCGCGATGAAACGTATTGTGGTTGGTTTTTTGTTGATGTGGAGCACACAGGCATTCGCACAAACGGATCTTGAAGTAATTGAGCAGGCTTATGCCACGTTTGGTGTTGGTGATGCTGAGGGGTGGGCGGCGTTACATACCGACGATTTTGTGTGGACTATTTTTGGTGACCTACCCCAGTCAGGTCGCCGCGTGGGGACCCAAAGCGTCATTGACGAGGTGCTGGGCGTTTTTCCAGAGCGCTGGCCGGCGCTCGCATTTGAAACCATCGAAACCTTTGCGGCGGGTGAGGTGGTGTTTGTGCACACCCGGATGAAGGCCGACGGCATGGATACCGAAAGTTTGCATATGTTTAAGATGCGTGACGGCAAAATAGCGGCGTTTACCGCCTTTGACGACACCGACAGCATGCGACGCTCGATGGTTGATTAGCCTTTCTCAAAGCGATGTACGGTCGGCGATGGGCGGCGGTCGATTCGACGCGGGGTGGTAAGCAGTTGGTAAGGCGAGCGATAATGCGTTGCCAAAACTATGGATAAGGGAGAAGGAAACTGTGCGGGCATTGATTGTAAAAATATCCGAAAACAAGTACCTCAATATTTTTATTGCCATCGTCTGTATTGGCAGTGGCGTTTCCGAGATGTTCCATGTCGCTGAAGAAGCGGAGGCTGCTCGCCTGCATTCAGGTCACGGCATGCTAGCAATTGGCCTATGGAACGCCTTTCGCGCCATTGGAGAAGCGCTGGAATCTGCTGAGTTTCTAGCGACCGCATCAGAAGACTTATAACGGCATGTTGAGCCCTGTCAGATGGGGGGTCGGCGCCACCTACCAGCCAAACATCTCACTGGCTGCGCCGAAATAGCACATTCCCATAAAAGCCAGCAACGCACTGATTAGCGCTAACCACTGCATGCCGGGGGCGACACGCTCATCACGAGCTAAGCCGATGTCCCCTGCTAGGCTGATGATCCACATGGCCATACAGCCCCAGAAGCCAATCACAAGCCAGCTCATTGGGCGGTCGTCGTCTCAGGCTACTGTGTCTTATTGGTTCGATCGAGTAATAGCAGCGGTTTTTGCCGAGACGCGGCATCGACACTGATGGCTATCCAAAATACGGCACAAATGGCTAGTGCAAGATAATCCATAAAAAACTCCTCTTTTCATATCCCTAATACAAGTATCTACGCGGGTTCAGGCCTATTAGATCCCTCGCTCCACGTATTCATTGACGCCTTTAAGACCAGCTTCTCGCTGCTGAAGTGGAACGGGTGTAATGCACGGACGCCAAACACTGTTGGGAGTCTTATAGGGAGAGTTTCAAGAGATGGTGCCCAGGGGCGGAATCGAACCACCGACACGAGGATTTTCAATCCACTGCTCTACCGACTGAGCTACCTGGGCAACGACGGGTTTAGCGCATGAAGCGCCGCGTATTAAACCTGTGCACCCCCTATGCGTCAAGTTTTGGCTTATCGAGTGGGTTGATCGACTGTTGCTATGGTTCCGTCAGTTGGGTCTGTTTGTGATGCGACGTGGTGATCCGACGCGAGCAAAGAGTAGATCGCCGGCAACAATACCAAAGTAAAGAGGGTCCCAATCAGCATCCCGATGACCAAGATAAACCCAATACTGTTGCGGGCTTCTGCGCCGGCACCCGTGACCAAGACGAGAGGAAAGTGACCGAATACGGTGGCGCCTGTTGTCATTAACACCGGCCGCAGGCGACTCATTGAGGCGGCTTTGATGGCCGCAACTTTACTGAGCCCGTCCATTTGCGCTTGATTAGCAAACTCCACGATCAAGATGGCATTTTTGGAGATTAGCCCCACTAGGGTGATTAACCCTATTTGAGAATAAATGTTTATGGTGGTGAAGCCGGTAAAGGTAATCACCATTGCCGCAAACAGCGCCAAGGGTGCTGAGCCTAATAAAATAATGAGCGGATCTCTAAAGCTGTCAAATTGCAGCGCCAATACCAGAAATACCATCACGAGAGACGCGCCTAGCACCCCCACCATGGTATTGCCTTCGCGGCGAATCTCACGCGATTCTCCGGTGTAATCCAATACATACCCGGATGGCAACGTGTCTTTGGCAATCCGCTCGACTTCACTGAGCGCTTGCTCTTTGGTGTACCCCGGAATCACGCCCCCGAACAGTTTAAAGCTGCCTTTTTGTTGAAACCGGGTGAGCGCTCTGGCGGTGGTATTGCGCTCCAGCGTGGCGAACGCGCCGAAGGGCACCTGGTCGCCCGAAGGGAGCGTGATGGGTGTATCCAATAGTGTTTCAGGCGATCTTTTCAGATTGCGTTTCAGCATGGGGATCACGCGGTAGGCACGACCCCGCTCATCGTATCGCGTGATATAGCCCTCTGAAACGAACAGGCTCATTTGCGAGGTGACATCGTTTAGGCTCATACCCAGGTCTGCGAGCCGATCTTTGTCGAGCCGATATTCCACCGAGAGTAGATCGAGTCGTAAGCTGGTATCGATGTATAAAAATAGCCCTGAGGCTTGCGCTTGTTCCACCATGTCTAGCGCATACGGGCGCATCTCAAGCGTGGAATCTGAAGAGGTAATCACGACCTCTACATCAAACTGTCCTGCCGTGGGCAGCGCCGGCGTCATAGCGGGAAAAGCGCGCACCGAAGGCACGGTGGCTAGCTTTGCGCCAATGGTGGGCAATAGCGTATGGGTGCTGAGCGCTCGCTCGCCGGGAGGCACGAACTCATGGCCGCCAAAACCGCCTGAGGGGCCAAATGTTTGCCAGATATAAGTCGTCTCGGGCCTCTCGAGTAAGACCTCAACGGCTTCACTGAAGCCCTGTAACGTTTCTTCAATCGATGATTCGGGTGCTGCGTCGACTATGAGATTGATCGCGCTTATGTCCTCTACCGGCGCCAACTCTTTGAGCGAAAACAGGTAAAGGGGCACAATCAATAAAGTAAAAAAAACGCCTGCAACGATTAGTTGTGCGCGCCAGCGCAGTGAAAAGTCGATTAATTTGCCGTAGCGGTTGGAGATGGTTTCAAACCAGCGGTTTACCCAGCGCGTGATGCGCGTCTCGTGCCCGCGGTCGGGACAGACCCATGCACTCATAATGGGCGACAGCGTCAGGGCAACAAAACCTGAAATCAATACTGCTACTGCGAGTGTGAATGCAAATTCTCTAAACAGAACGCCCGATAACCCCGACAGGAAGCCGATGGGCGCGTACACAACCCCTAGCGTTATGGTCATGGCAATGATGGGGGAGAGTAACCGCCGAGAAGAGGCCAGTGCTGCATCGCGCCTGCTCATGCCTTCGCGCAGATTGCGCGCCACATTCTCGACTACCACAATGGCATCGTCGACCACCAAACCGACCGATAGCACCACCGCTAAAATCGTCAGCAGATTGAGGGAGAACCCCATTGCGGACATGGCAGCCGCAGTGCCCAAAATGGAAATCGGTATCGTCAACAGGGGTATGGAGGCACTTCTTACTGAACCCATGAGTGCCACGACAACCAGTCCCACCAGTAAAACGGTCTCGCCGAGTGTGAGAAAAATCTCGGCAACGGCCTCACGCATGTAGCGAGAATTATCAAATGGAATAGTGAGCTGTAGGTCGGGGGGGAGAGTGCGGTTGAGATCGTCAACCGCTTCATAGAGAAGGTCGCCAACCGCGATTTCGCTAGTACCAGGCTCTGGGTATACCGGTATGAACACCACTCGATCCTGATTAGAGCGCGCCATCCGTGACACCTCCATTGTACCCACTTCAACAGTGCCGACGTCGCCAAGACGGATCTCCATCCCGCTCTCTTGCCGGATCAGCATATTGGCGAAATCTTCTGGGGATTTGGCCTCGCTATCCGTTTGTAGGTTAATCCGTTGCGAGCCACTCTCGGCCTGACCGAAGGTGCCAATAACATTGTTGCGGCGCAGCGTGAGCTGAATATCGTTGGTGTCGACGCCTAAGGCGGCCATGCGCCAGGGGTCTAACCAGATACGCATCGCCTGCGGCAAACCATAATTGACGGCCCTTTGGACATTAGGCAGTGCAGACAGCCGCGGTAAAATGGCGCGTTGAATGATATCGCTGACTTCGGCATAGGTTCGCGTAGGGGGCACTTCGACCCCTAAATAAAAGCTCGCGTAAGGCGTGTCTGCGCGACTGATTTCAATTGAGGGGTCCTCAGTGCCTTCTGGCAACTCGAAGCGGATCTGACTGAGCCGTGTCGACAGCTCGGCTAACACTTTGGTGGTGTCTTGGTTCAGTCGTAACCACAGCGTTACGGTGCTGACCCCGGCCGTTGTGACGGATTCGACATAGTCGAGTCCCGGTACGCTGCTGGCCACCCGCTCAATGGGCTCAGTGACAAACCCTTGTACCGTCTCGGCGCTGGCGCCAGGGTAGGCGGTAGAGATTGCGATAGAAGAGCTCTCGATCACGGGAAAGGAGATGACCGGGAGGTTAATCGCGGAGCGAATGCCCACTAACAGTAGCGCGATACAAAATACCGCTGCCACAACCGGGCGTTCGATAAAAATATCAGTCCAGCGCGGCCGGTTTTGGAGTGAGGTCACTCTCTCGGCGCTCCTGCCTGAATGCGCAGCAGCATCTGATCAGTCAGTTTAAAAGCACCCTTGTCCGCTATGTTGTCGCCCGGATCGAGTGCTCCCCGGATAAAAAAGCGACTGTCGCGTTCACCCCGCACCTCGACTCTGCGCAGAGATGCCCTGTGGGGGAGGTAGGCGCCGGCTTCTGAGGGTTCAACTACAAATGTGTGAGCGCCCTCTGGGTCCCAGCGGACGCTGCGCGTGGGCACCGATAACAGCGCTTCTCTGGGGCCAGTGCTCACTGCTACCTGCACAAGAGCGCCATGGCGCAGCCCTGCTGCTTGCAGTGCTGCGCGCACGTCGTAGGTGCGCGTTCCTTCGGCGAAGGCATCAGACACTGCGATGATCGTTGCAGGGCCGACCGCATTGCCCGAGATATTACGAATCGTGACGGTGTCGCCAACGCTGAGCTCAGTGAGCCCCTGCGGCACTTTAAAGTCGACCCAGCGTTCTGCGTTTAATCCCGTGAGGGTGGTCAGTACTTCACTGAGATGCATTAAATCGCCGACGCGCTGAGGGTAAATACCCAACGTGCCGGTAAAGGGTGCGCGCACTGTCGTTCTGCTCAGACGAGCATCCAATACCGCAATTTGTGCTGTGAGGGATAATGTTTGCGCGGTTAGCGTGTCCAGTTGGTCTTGGGATACCAAGGCATCTGCCTCGAGCGTTTGGTTGCGTCTGAGCTGCGTATTCACCAAGTTCAAGTCGGCTTGCAGCGCCGTACGTTGCGCCTCCAGATCATCGTTAAATAGCACCAGAATGGCCGCGCCCTTGGGCACCGTATCGCCGCTGGCAAAGGGCAGTTCGACGACCCGGCCGGGTATCTCGGTGGCGATGACCAAATGCTCGGGCGATCGCACGGTTCCGCTGAGTAACCGCGTGGGTGCCCAACTATCCGAACGTGCCTGTGAAATCGTAATGGTCTCACTCGGCGGCGGAAAACTTTCCATGAACGCCATGGCTTGCGCAATCTGTGAGTACTTTACGCCAGCCAGTACCGCTGTGACCGTCAGGCAGAAGGTCCCCGTAACCAGCCAGGCTCGCCACTTCATAGACGGATGACGGGATTGTTTGGCATGCTTTGGGCCGTGACTCTGCTGTGGCTACTCACTAGGTGGCACGTAGCCTTCGACTTGATCGAAAGCCTCACCGGAGAGAAATTTATCCATTTCGCCCATCAGGTATTGACGTGCCTCCGCATCAATTAAGCTGAGATGCTTCTCATTAATGAGCATCGTTTGGTGGCTTTGCCACTCGAGCCATGCCTTCTTCGACACATTATCAAAGATATCCTGCCCTTTAGCGCCAGGTAACGGGGGGCGATCAAGGCCTTCTAACGCTTCCTGGTATCGTCTACAGGTGACCATTCTTGTCATGAAGCATTCCTCGCGCTAGGCGTCATTACCGAGTGTTTTTAACAGCCGCACGATGGGGGCGGGCAGTCCCACCGATGGTACCGGATGCAAACTGAACCATCGCAGGTCTTTGTCGTCAATTTTTACGGTGGGCAAAGCGGGTTGGTTTTCCTTGCATTGTGCATAAACTGGCGTCGCTTCAAGTTTAAAATGCGTAAAGGCGTGGTGAAAAGGCGTTCCGAGATAACAGTTGTGCGCACTCACTCCAACGTGAGCGTGAAGCCATTCTTTGGCTGAGTCCTCATCCGAAAATTCAGGTGGCGCCCATAAACCGCCCCATATTCCTTTGGCCGCACGTTTCTGCAAAAGCACCTCGCCCGATGACCTGATGGCAACAGCAAACCAGCGTTGCCGCGAGGGCGTTGGTTTTTGCGGCTTGCGACCGGGAAAGGCTGTTTGGCTTAGCGTAGCGAGTGCGTGACAGTCTGTTCGCAGGGGGCAGATTGGGCAGGTGGGCTGGGTTCGCTTACAGCAGGTGGCACCGAGGTCCATAATGGCTTGGGTGTAATCCGCGACGCGCTCATGAGGCGTATTGCGCTCGGCAAGCGTCCATAATTGATCGCTCACTGCGCGCTGGCCGGGCCAGCCCTCGATGGCGTAGTACCGCGCCAGCACGCGTTTCACATTACCGTCGAGAATGGGTGCCCGCCCGCTCATCGCGAGACACAGTATTGCCCCTGCAGTGGAGCGGCCAATGCCAGGGAGTGATATCAATTCATCGAGGTTGTCTGGAAAGTGCCCGTCATAGTCATTGCAAATCGTTTTGGCGCTGCGGTGCAGATTACGAGCTCGGGCGTAGTAACCCAGACCGGTCCACAAGTGCAAAACGGTATCCTCAGGTGCTGCGGCAAGATCGTGCACCGTGGGCATCGCGGCCATAAAGCGCTCATAAAAGGGAATGGCCGTCATGACCTGCGTTTGTTGCAGCATGATTTCCGACACCCAAACCCGATAGGGCGTGCGGTTGTGTTGCCAAGGCAAATGCGATCGTCCGTGCTGGTCGAACCAGTGCAGTAATGCGTCAGCAAAAGCGGGCGTGGCAGTCATAGAGTGGTAAAGCTTCGCAATGAAGTACAGAGACTCTTTCTATACAATAAGTCCCCTAGTGTAGCGGTCACTGCCCTGTTTGGTCGCGCACACCGGAGAAATTAGCATGAGTCAGCACGATACCGGCCAGCGCCGGGCAACAATTAGCCGAGCAACACTGGAGACGCAAATCGAGGTGGCATTGTGTCTGGATGGCAGCGGCCAATGCGAACTCGACACTGGGCTGCCGTTTCTTGAGCATATGCTCGACCAAATCGCGCGGCATGGTCAAATCGATCTCAACATCGTCGCAAAGGGCGATCTCCACATCGATGCCCACCATACGGTTGAAGATATTGGTATTACGCTCGGGCAGGCATTTAATGAGGCGATTGGCGATAAAACCGGCATCATTCGATACGGGCACGCCTATGTGCCGTTAGACGAGGCACTATCGCGTGTCGTGCTCGACTGCAGTGGGCGGCCCGGCTTGGAATTTCACGTGCCTTTTACCCGCGCCAAGGTGGGCGACTTTGACGTTGACCTAGTGATCGAGTTTTTTCAGGGATTTGTGAATCATGCCAATGTCACCCTGCATATCGACAATCTGCGTGGACACAATGCACACCATCAAGCAGAGACGGTTTTCAAGGCGTTCGGACGCGCTTTACGCATGGCGATTACCCGCGATCTGGCGCTTAAGGGCGCGAGCCCCTCTACTAAAGGGGTTTTATAGCCAGTGACCCAACGGGTAGCCGTTATCGATTACGGTATGGGCAATCTGCATTCGGTTGCCAGTGCCTTGGAGCACGTCGGCGCGCTCGAAGTGATCGTCACTCACGATCATGCAGCGATCACGAAAGCGGACCGAGTGGTATTTCCCGGCGTAGGAGGTATCCGCGATTGCATGGACGCTATTCGTGAGCTGGGATGCGATCAACTGCTTGAACAGGCGATTACCGTCGAACGAAAACCCGTGCTCGCTATCTGTGTCGGCATGCAATCATTAATGACTGCTTCGGAGGAGAATGGCGGGGTCGCGTGTTTGAACCAGCTACCGGGAGAGGTTAAGTTTTTTGGAAACCCCCATCAAAATACCGACGGAACCCGATTAAAAGTGCCGCACATGGGTTGGAATCAAGTCGTGCAGCAGCGGGCCCATCCTTTGTGGAGCGGCATTGAGTCTGGCAGCCATTTTTACTTTGTTCACAGTTACCACGTGGTACCGGACGATTCTGAGTTAGTGGTTGGCACCTTCGATTACGGTCTCTCTGGCTGTGCTGCGTTGGCGCGAGACAACGTGTTTGCCACGCAGTTTCATCCTGAGAAAAGCCACAAAGCAGGGCTCACTTTACTGAAGAATTTTTTGAGTTGGGATGGAACATGTTAGTGATACCCGCCATCGACCTGAAGGAAGGTCAGTGTGTTCGCCTACGCCAAGGAGATATGGCGGATAGCACGGTCTTTTCAGATGACCCCGTGGCCATGGCGATGAAGTGGCATGCGCAGGGCGCGCGCCGGCTCCATCTAGTCGACTTGGATGGGGCTTTTGCGGGTAAGCCGGTAAACGCCCCGATTATCGAGCGTATCGCCAAGGCGTTACCTGAGCTGCCCATTCAAATTGGGGGCGGTATTCGCGACCTCGAGACGATTTCACAGTATCTGGCGTCAGGGGTTCAGTACGCCATCATTGGCACCATGGCCGCGAAAGACCCTGGCTTTGTGAAAGAGGCTTGTGCGGCATTTCCTGGGCATATCGTAGTGGGTATTGATGCCAGAGGTGGGCGAGTGGCGGTAGAGGGCTGGGCCAGTGACAGTGAACTTGACGCGACCGATCTGGCAAAACGATTCGCAGACGTAGGCGTGCATGCTGTGGTGTACACCGACATTGATCGCGACGGCATGATGCAGGGCGTGAACGTCGATGCCACTGTCGCACTGGCACGATCCTCTGGTTTACCCGTGATTGCCTCTGGGGGGATCAGTCGCATCGAAGATGTTGAACAGTTGATGCACCATGCTCATTCAGGGATTACTGGCGCGATTACTGGTCGCGCTATTTACGAGGGAACGCTCGATCTCGGTGCTGCCCAGACGATGGTCGATAAATTTTTGGACGTCGCTTAATGGCCTTAGCGAAGCGCATTATCCCGTGCCTTGATGTCGATATGGGGCGCGTCGTCAAGGGCGTCAATTTTGTGGGAATCAGAGACGCCGGTGATCCTGTAGAAATTGCGCGCCGCTATAACGATGAGGGCGCGGATGAAATCACCTTTCTCGATATTACCGCCAGCCATGAAGAGCGCGACACGACGGTACAAACAGTTGAGCAAATTGCGCGCGAAGTCTTCATCCCCCTCACTGTCGGGGGTGGCATTCGCGCGTTACACGATATTCGCACGATGTTAAACGCAGGGGCCGACAAGGTTAGTATTAATACGGCGGCGATTCATGATCCCACTCTGGTGAGTGCGGCTGCAGCGCGTTTTGGCTCACAGTGCATTGTCGTTGCGATCGATGTAAAGCGCGTTTCTGAGCCGGAGTCGCCGCCGCGATATGAGTTGTTCACGCATGGCGGCCGCAAGCCCACCGGTATTGAGGCGGTTTCTTGGGCTAAGAAAATGGCCGCCTTGGGTGCAGGTGAGTTGCTGCTTACCAGTATGGATCGAGATGGCACCCGCGATGGATTTGAGCTGACAATCACGCGCGAGATTACCGACAGCGTTGATATCCCTGTGATTGCATCCGGGGGGGTGGGCACGCTGCAACATCTTGCCGACGGGGTAACGCAGGGCGGTGCTGATGCGGTCTTAGCTGCCAGTATTTTTCATTTTGGCGAATACACTGTGCGAGAAGCCAAGCAGTTCATGGTCACAGAAGGTATTCCGATGCGCCTGTGACCCCAGTCAGACTGCCCTCGCGCGCCTTGACTAAAGCGCTAATCGACGCCAATTAGCGCTATTGCGTTGCCGGCGCGGCCGAGGCGGTGGTTTGGTCTAGGGTGAGCTCGGGCACTTCATTCGGCCTGAGCAGGTTGATACCGCGTAACAGCGTCAAGGCCTCATAGAGCTGGTTATCTGAGTTCCGCAACTCGGTAAGCGATTCGCTTTCGGCCTCTGTATCGGCCGGATCGCCGCCGCTCAGGCTGCCCTGTAGATCCGATTCTTTCGTTCTCCGAGCGGACTCAACGCTCTTCACCTCGGCTCTTTCCACGACGATATCGGGAACGATGCCCTCAGCCTGAATGGAGCGGCCGTTAGGGGTGTAATAAAGCGCGGTGGTTAATTTGACAGCGCGGGTCTCGGTCACCGGCAAAATGGTTTGCACTGACCCTTTACCGAAACTTCTGGTACCCATAATGACAGCGCGGCGACGATCTTGCAGTGCCCCCGCCACAATTTCTGAGGCGCTAGCGGATCCACCGTTGATCAATACGACGATGGGGAGGTTGTTTAACATATCCCCAGGTGAGGCCTCGAAGCGCTCAGCCGCTTGTGGGTGGCGTCCCTCGGTGTAAACCACTAGTCCACCATCCAGTAGCGCCCCTGCCATATCAACACTGGCACCCAGTACACCGCCAGGATTGTTGCGCAAATCTAAAACGATCCCTTTGAGCCCACCTTCTGCCAGTGCCTCTTTCAGCACGGCGATTGCCTCTTTACCCGTGTCTTTTTGAAACTGGGCGGCGCGCAACCAGAAATAGCCTGCCATCAATTCGCGGCTTCTGACACTGGGTACCTTAATGATGTCGCGGACTACCGTGACATCAAAGGGGTCTTGGGTGCCGCGTCTGCCGATAGTCAGCACGACTTCTGAACCGGTTGGCCCGCGCATCAAGTCCACTGATCGATCCACCGGTAAATCGCGAATCGGCTCGCCATCAATCTTGAGGATTACGTCACCTGCTTCGAGCCCCGCCGCTTCTGCGGGAGAGCCGTCGATGGGCGCGATGATAGTGATATACCCTCGGTCTTGCCCTATCTCGATGCCTAAGCCACTGAACTCGCCCTGAGTATTTTCCTGCAATGAGTCGTAGGCTTTTTCTTCTAGAAACACAGAGTGTGGATCGAGGCCGGACAACATGCCCTGCACAGCCATTTCAAATAGCTTGCTATCCGGGACCGACTCAACATAGCCCTGACGAATTTGATTAAAGACATCGGCAAACATTTGCAGCTCTTCAAGGGGCAAGGATTGGCGCTCCTCTAGATTCCCTTGATGGGGATTATCGTTGGACACCTCGGCTGGTTCTTGTGCGCTAATGGGCTGGCAGATCAGTGCGGTGATAACAAGCCCAAGTCCAAACTGGCGGAGGAACGCTTCCATGGGGGGGTCCTATAAATAATCGACAATGAATATTAACTGATTATTGTTGTGGCGCTGAGCGTTGAATCCAATCAGCAGGATCGACCGGTTCCCCTGATTGCCGAATTTCAAAGTAGAGTCCAGCCCGTTCACCGCCACCGCTAGCCCCCACTTTGGCAATCATCTCGCCTTTGCTCACACGATCTCCTGCGCCGCGCAGCAGGCTATGGTTTTGTGCATAGAGCGAAAGCCAGCCGTCTCCGTGGTCGATGACGATGACGAGGCCTTGCCCGCGTAGCCAATCTGAAAAGATAATGTGGCCATCGAAAATAGCGCTGACTGGCTCACCTTGTGCTGCTGGAATCAGCCACCCTCGCCAGCGAAGATCAGTATTGCGTCTAGCGCCGAATCGATTGCTCGGTTTGCCATTAACCGGCATTGCCAGAGCGCTTTTCGATTCAGAGAAGGGGGTTTGGTTGATGGGCGTGCTTTGCGCTGCTAATGACAGCTCCGCAAGTAGCGTATTAAGATTTTTCTCGTCCTCGGTAAGAACAGCCAAGCGCTGTTGGTCATTTTTTAATTGGTCGTTAAGTTGCGCAATCGTTTGCTCGCGCTGAGCCTGTTGTGATGTGAGTTGTTCCAGTAAGTCGGCGATCGCATCAGTTTGCTCAGAAGCTTCCTTTTGCGCTTTTTGCAAGGCGATCGCATTGTTTTTTAGCGTCGTCAGACCCTCTTCATAACGTGTGACAGTGGCTTTTTGTTCTGTCAGTACCAGTTGGTAGTAGGCGAGATGACGGGCGATATCGTCAGGGCGCTCATCGCCCAACCATATCCGCAATCCGCCCCCTTGATGCAACAACCAAAGCTGCTGAATACCCAGTGCCATCGCTTTCTCTAGCTCGGCCTGTTGGGTTTGCAGTTCGGTGCCCTCTCGTTGGAGCGTCGCCATTTGCTTCGCGAGCGCTGCTTGCTTGGCCGTTAGGCTGGCTAATTGTGTATCCGTGTTGCCAATGAGCCACTCGGTGTCGCGTAGAGCATCCTGCAATGTGTCTCGTGTTGCTGATTGTTCCGTAACGCGTATCTGTGTTGCCACGATATCGGCTTGTAAATGGGTGATCTGCTCGCGCGTCTCTTTTTGTTTTGTATCCCTATCGGCTGTGTCGGCTGCCGCAAGAAGCGGTGTGGCGACATAACAAAGACCGATGAGTAATCTTTGCCAGGGCTGCATCGTGGTTGTCTGATAGCGGGGCACGCGATGGCGGGCCATAGATGGCGAACTCAGCGGGTTAACAGATTGCGACCCGACATGGCTGAGGGAATGGCTAAGTCCATCATCGTCAGAATCGTGGGTGCAATATCGGCCAAAATGCCGCCGGCAGGATCCAATTCGTGGAAGCGCGTTCCAAGGTAAATGAGCGGCACGCGCTCAGTGGTGTGTTGAGTGTGCGGTTGATCATTTGCGTAGTCTTTCATTTGCTCACAATTACCATGGTCAGCAGTGATCAGGCCCTCACCGTTGTGCGCCCGCAGCGCAGATACCACTCGCCCAATGCACTCGTCTAAGGTTTCTACTGCTGCGACAGCCGCATCGAACTGGCCAGTGTGTCCGACCATATCGCCGTTAGCAAAATTCACGACGATAAAATCGTACTCTCCAGCACCAATGGCGCGCACTAACGCATCGGTCACTTCGGGCGCGCTCATCTCGGGCTGCAAATCGTAGGTCGCCACGTCGGGGGACGGTATGAGTGTTCGTGTCTCGCCACTGAATGTCGCTTCACGACCCCCACTGAAGAAAAAGGTGACGTGGGCGTACTTCTCAGTTTCGGCGATTCTCAGTTGTGTCAGCCCCTTTTCTGCCAGTATTTCACCTAGGCTGTTATCGAGGCGGCTGGGAGGGAAGGCGACAGTGCAGCGAAGCGATGCGGCATATTCAGTGGTGGTGACGAGTGCCAGCGCCGGTTTAGCCGAGCGATCGAAGGCCTGAAAATCGTCTTCCGTGAGGACTTGGGTGAGCTGTCTCGCGCGGTCAGCACGAAAGTTCATCAACAGCACCGCATCGCCATCGGCCAGTGTGGCGCGATCGCCGATGCCAGTGGGAGCGACAAATTCATCGTCTTCTCCCCGGTCATAGGCGTTAGACAACGCCACTGCCGCCGATGCGGTGAAATGACGAGCCTCCCACTGTGTCAGTAAATCGTAGCTTTTTTGGATGCGCTCCCACCGGTTATCTCGGTCCATTGCCCAGTATCGGCCATGCACCGAGGCAAACCGTCCCACTCCGAGTTCGGCAAAGACTGCCTCGGCTTTTTCGAGCGAGGCTTGGGCGCTTCGAGGTGGTGTATCTCGGCCGTCTAAGAAGGCATGCAAATATAACTGCTGTGCGCCGCGCGCGGCCGCGAGTCTTAAAGCAGCAAAGAGGTGCTCTTCATGGCTATGAACGCCACCGGGCGAGAGTAACCCCATAACATGGACTGCCTTACCAGCCGCAACAGCCGCATCGATCGCCTGGCAATACCCGGGATTGGTGTCGAAATCACCCTCGCTGATGGCTTGGTCAATACGCGTTATCGATTGATAAACAATCCTTCCCGCCCCCAAGCTCATGTGGCCCACCTCAGAGTTACCCATTTGCCCCTCGGGCAGGCCTACATCCAGGCCCGAGCTAGAAATTAACGTATGGGGTGCCTCACGCCATAGCTGATCGAGATGGGGCGTGTGGGCGGCACGAATCGCATTGTCCTCTGCTGCGTCGCGATGACCGAAACCATCAAGGATCATGAGCAGCGTTGTCGGTTTTGCTGGGGCCACGATTAGTTGGACTCAAGTAAAAGAGAGGCCAATAGTGTAACGCGGTGGCGGCGACTGAACACCTTTATAGCAATAACGGATGGGCGCTGAGTCCCCAGCGTGACCTTGTTGGCAGGGCATCGAAGATCAGTAGTGCGAGGAATGGGCTCAGACAAATCCGTTTTATCGCCCCACTGATGTAAAGCAAGCACTTCGTGTCGTTGGTGCGCTTGAGACGGGCTGTTGGCGGTAGCTGTTTGAGCACCGCCATCCTACGGTTTCCTGTCTTGACTGGAGGGTGACCGATTGAACGGATATACTCGCCGGCCGCCGATGGGTTGTCGCGGGAGCAGCGCTGGCACTTGAGTTGGCGCAATGACAAGGCCAAGGCCTGGTCCGCTGCACGAGACAGTGGGCTTTGATAAGAGGTGGGGTAATGTGTCGACAAGCTTAATCGTGCCATTTATAACAGAGCAATGGGCGCTCATTGCAGCGCTCTGCGTGACGCTGATGATGCTGGTGTTTCACGAAACGCGCAAAGCAGGTCCCGCCTTATCGATCAATGAGGCGGTGCAGCTGGTGAATAGCGAGGGCGGTGTCTTTGTTGATATCCGTGATGCGGCGGATTTTGGTCGAGGCCACATTACGCATGCTGTGAACATTCCCTCGGCGGCGCTGGCCGGGCGGATGAGCGAACTTGAAAAATTCCGCGAAAAACCAGTAGTGGTCGTGTGTAGAATGGGCCAATCTGCAGCAGGCGCCACTAAGGTGCTCAGGGCAGAGGGTTTCGCGCGGGCTCAAAAGCTGACCGGCGGCATGATGGAGTGGGATGCACAGAAACTTCCTGTCGTGACACAATGACAGGGGTCGTGATTTACACCACTCGGTGGTGCCCTTTTTGTACTCAGGCAAAAGCTTTGCTTGATCGAAAAGGAGTGAGTTATCAAGAAATTCCCGTTGATGGCGACCCAGCTGCTCGACAGCAGATGGCGCTGAAGGCGGGTAGCACATCGGTGCCGCAAGTGTGGATCGGTGAACAACACATTGGCGGTTGCGATGAGCTCTATGAACTGGAGCACTCCGGCGAGCTGGATCCTATATTGGCGTAATGGCTCGGCGCGACCACCCACATACTTTTAGTAAGGAGAAAGATCATGGCTGAAGAACAGGCCGCCGCACAGGAGCAGGCGTCACAACAACAGTTTGTGACACAGCGAATCTACACCAAGGACATCTCGTTTGAGTCTCCTGCAACGCCTAACGTATTTCGGCAAGAGTGGAAACCAAACGTCAATGTTGACCTCAATACCAAAAGTAGTCGGATTGACGAGGACGGCAACCACGAAGTGGTCCTCACGCTGACTATTACGGCGAAGCTTGAAGAGCAAACCGCCTTTCTTGTGGAGGTTCAGCAGGCTGCTATTTTCTTTGTGTCGGGTATTGAAGGCGAGGCACTTCGACAGTTGCTGGCCACCGTTGCACCCACCATCTTGTTCCCTTATGCGAGAGAGACGATCGACAGTTTAGTGGTGAGAGGCGGGTTCCCTGCACTGATGATTGCGCCAGTGAATTTTGATGCGCTGTATCGTCAGGCCATTGCGCAACAAGCTGCGGATGAAGCTGAAGCGACCCCGGAGGGCGCCACACACTGACGCATTGTGGGGGCAGTTATTTTGCTGGTCTATCAAGCTCTTTGAGTTTTCGTGTCAGTGTATTCCGCCCCCATCCCAAGAGTTCCGCTGCCTCTGCCTTCCGCCCACCGGTGTGATCTAAGGCGGCGTCTATCATGATCGATTCAAACAAGGGAAGCGCCTGACGGAGGACGTTTGACTGCCCTTCGGCGAGTTGGCGATTAGCCCAATCGGCTAGCTGGGCGTGCCAGGTATCAGTCTCTTTCTTAGGTGACGCATCGGGATGCTGAATTAACTCCGGCGGTAAATCAGAAAGTAGTACTTCCCGCCCCGCTGCCATCACCGTGAGCCACCGGCACGTATTCTCCAACTGCCTAACATTGCCGGGCCAGGGCAACTGAGTCAAAAAATTCAGTGCGGCGCTGGATAAGATTTTCGTCTCGACGCCAAGCTCCCGGCTCGCTGCTGTTAAAAAATAACTGAGCAACTGTGGAATATCTTCGCGTCGTTCGGAGAGTTTTGGGACATGAATTCGAATCACATTGAGCCGATGAAAGAGATCTTCTCTGAATGCGCCGGTTTCAACTAACGCCTCTAGATTTTGATGCGTGGCGGCGATAATGCGCACATCCGCAGTAATGGACTCAACGCCGCCAACGCGAAAAAACTCACCGTCTTGTAAGACACGCAATAGCCGCGTTTGGGTCGCCGCTGGCATATCGCCGATTTCGTCTAGAAACAGCGTGCCGCCTTTGGCCTGTTCAAAGCGACCCGCTCTGCGATTGTTGGCGCCGGTGAAGGCGCCTTTCTCATGACCAAATAGCTCGGATTCCATCAGCTCTTGTGGAATCGCCGCCATGTTCAGTGCCACAAAGGCACTGCTGGCCCGGGGGCTGTGTCGATGAAGCGCCCGGGCGACCAGTTCCTTACCGGTTCCCGATTCACCGTTAATTAAAACAGTGATGTGACTTTGCGCGAGGCGGCCGATGGCACGAAAAACCTCCTGCATGGCGGCGGCATTACCAATGATTTCTGTCGTGTTGTGATCAGGGCTGGCAACCTCTGTCGTAATAGTTTGGCTGCGTTGAGTTTGAGCGCGCGATACGATGGAGACCATTTCCTCAATATCAAATGGTTTAGGTAAATACTCAAAGGCGCCTTCTTCATAGGAGTTCACCGCGCTGTCTAAATCAGAGTGTGCAGTGGTAATAATGACCGGTAGATGTGGAAGTTGTGCTTTGATTTTAGAGAGAAGGTGGAGGCCATCCATGCCGGGCATTCTAATGTCGCTGACGACCACCATCGGCTCTTGGCTCGCCAAAGCATCCAGCACCGCTTGCCCTGTTTCAAATAGTCGACTGGTTAGCCCGGCACGCGTGAGTGCTTTTTCCATCACCCATCGAATTGAGCTGTCGTCGTCGACAATCCATACCTGTTCAGTGAGTGGCATGTTGCATCTCCATGGGCAAGAGCAGGGTGAAGCAGGTGTCGCCTGGGACGCTCTTCACTTGAATGAGTCCCCCATGTTGGTTGGCGATCCGCTGCGCAATAGAGAGCCCCAAGCCGGTTCCTTGGGCATTACCTGTCACCATGGGTAGGAATAAGCGCGGCATTAATTCGTCTGAGACGCCGGGACCATCATCGGCAACCTGCAGCGCACAGACGAGTTTGTGTCGGTTGCCACCCACGGTGAATTGCCTAAAAGCCCGCGTGCGGAGTGTGATCAATCCCCCTTCGCCGCAAGCCTGCCAGGCATTGCGCACTAAATTCAGTAAGGCTTGTGTGAGCTGTCCTGCGTCGGCGAGAAAGTCAGGCAGGCTTGGGTCATAGTCTCGCTCAATATGCAGCGCGCCTTCGGCTTCAGCTTCAATCAAATGCCGAACATGCTCGGCAACCTCGTGAATATTGGTGGGCTGAGGCTCTAAACGCTCTCTGGGGCCGAGCATTCGATCCACCAGCTTATGTAGTCTGTCCACCTCCGAAATGATGATATCGGTGTACTCTTGGAGCGCTGGATCTGGAAGCTCTGCTGAAAGCAACTGTGCGGCACCGCGAATACCTCCCAGTGGATTTTTCACTTCGTGGGCGACGCCTTTCATGATTTCCTTCAGCGAAGCCTGAGCTTGCCACTCACTCTCGTCCCGGCTTATTGCCTGCAGTCGGTCGACCATATTGAGCTCCAACAGCAGGCTATGGCTACCGACCTTTGTCGTGACGGGACTGATCGTAATATCAACCGTTTTCTGTTGGCCAGAGCGGGTCGTCAGTGATATCGCTCTGCGCACCATGGGATAATTTTCCGAAAGTGCCTGCTGTAAAAGCGGGTACCACTCATTGGATTCATCTAGCAGTGCGTCTAAAGGATGCCCGCGGGCGCGACTCGCAGAGACACCTAATAGGTTTTCGGCCGACAGATTGAGTGCGCACACGTTCAATTCGGCATCGAGCAGCACTACGCTGGTGGCCAGTAATTCGAGGTTATAGTCGTTGGGCAGTTTGGACACGGGACTAGCGAAGCACAGAGGGTCGTAAGACGAAGAGTGTACTGCTGTCAGAGACATCGACCTGTGCCCCCGAGCTGTGTAATCGATGAACCCTAAGCTGATGCTCACCCCGATAAATATTGGTAAGAGACCACCAGTGCTGTTTTTGTGGCACCCCATAGGCAGCCCCATCTATCTCCAGCTGCAAGTGCTCCGAGTCGGTCAGCGGAGGACTGACCAAGACCTTGACGGTGAAATTCCCTGGGCCCATCGGGATAGTGCTGCCGTCAGCCGGTTGCTCGATCCGGGTCTCAAAAGGGACGGACACTTCAGCGGGAGTGAGGGTCGCTTCGACCGGGTTTGTCTCATGGGGTTCGGCGGTATTGAGGGGCCTTACGTCGTGGCGCTCTACTGACTCGGCGTCCGCTGTGTGAGGCTGATCGGTAAAGGTGACATGGCCGTCCTTATCCGTCATTTTATAGACGGGTGTTGCCACGGCGGCCGCAGTGCAAAGAGCACAGAGTAAGGCGACCAACCGCCCAGCTGGCGGGTGCACGACGCGTTTGCAATGGCCCTCATTCATTTTTAGGTGTCTTGATGTCCTGTTTGGTCAAAGTGTGCCCTCAATCATTCCGCACTATTTTGGTGCGTTATGATTTGGGCTGTGGGTAAAGAGGCAAAAGCCCGCACTGGGCGGGCTTTTGCGGTTTGCTGATCACTGGCAGCGTCACCCTTACAAGGAGTAATACATATCGAATTCTGCTGGGTGAGTGGTCATATTCAGTCGCTCAACCTCCTCCCGCTTGAGTTCGATGTAGGCGTCGATCATATCGTCGCTGAATACCCCGCCTGCGGTCAGAAAGCCGCGATCTGCATCGAGTGCATCCAAGGCCATCTCGAGGCTCGAGGCGACAGTGGGGATGTTGGCTGCTTCTTCTGGGGGCAGGTCATATAAGTCTTTGTCTGCTGCATCACCGGGGTGAATCTTATTTTGTATCCCATCGAGACCTGCCATTAACAGGGCGGCAAATGCGAGATAAGGGTTGGCAGACGGGTCAGGGAATCTCACCTCAATGCGCTTACCTTTTGGCGATGGCTCATAAGGAATACGGATAGAGGCAGAGCGATTGCGCGCGGAATACGCCAACATGACTGGGGCTTCAAAACCGGGTACTAAGCGCTTGTAACTATTGGTCGAAGCGTTGGTAAAGGCATTGAGCGCCTTGGCATGCTTAATTGTGCCGCCAATGTAATAAAGCGCAGTATCAGATAGACCGGCATAGCCGTCACCAGCGAACGTATTTTCTCCGCCTTTGGCGATCGATTGGTGGCAGTGCATGCCTGAACCGTTATCACCGACGACAGGTTTGGGCATAAACGTTGCGGTCTTACCGTAGGCATGTGCCACATTAAAGACGCAGTACTTAAGAATCTGTACTTCATCTGCCTTGGAGACCAAGGTGTTGAACTTGATACCAATCTCGCACTGACCCGCTGTGCCGACTTCGTGGTGGTGTACCTCAACATCTAAACCCATTTGCGCCATGGCTGAGCACATGGCAGCACGAATATCGTGCAGTGAATCGACGGGTGGGACTGGGAAATAGCCTCCCTTGACGCGTGGCCGATGCCCCGTATTACCGTCCTCAAAATCGAGGTTAGAGGACCAGGCCGCCTCTTCTGCATTGATCGAGTAGCTGGCGCCACTCATATCGACTTTCCATTTCACATCATCAAAGACAAAAAATTCCGGCTCTGGGCCAAAAAAAGCCGTGTCACCTAGGCCTGTCGAGACCAGATAGGCCTCCGCCTTTTTTGCAATGCTGCGGGGATCTCGCTCGTAGCCCTGCATGGTGTCCGGTTCGATGATATCGCAACGCAAAATAACGGTGGGGTCATCGGTAAAGGGGTCGAGCACTGCCGTGCTGTCGTCGGGCATCAGAATCATGTCTGACTCATTAATCCCCTTCCATCCCGAAATCGAGGAGCCGTCAAACATTTTGCCCCCCTCAAAAAAATCCTCATCCACTGTATGCGAGGGAACCGAGACATGTTGCTCTTTTCCCTTAGTATCGGTGAATCGGAGATCGACCCAGCTGACGTCGTTTTTACTGATTAACTCTAGCGTGCGCTCTGACATGTCCTCTTCCTCTCGTAAAGTATCTCCCCGTCATGACGGGATGTTAAAAATGCGGATAGTGCGATTGCACCGGTCGACTGGTTAATACGGTGCAAACCCTATGCCAACTTTTGGTGGGCGACAAAAATGGTGTAAATCCTTGTTTAAATTGACTATTATCGCCCATGCCGCCAAAGTGACTCGCTAATATGCACTATAATAGTGCATATTAGCCCGCTGTGCGCACTATATTAGTGCTATTGAGTGGGCGGAAATAGGGTGAACCACTTGATGTTCACTGGTGTACACTCCGCGCGCATCAAAAACCCGCCGATTGTCGACTGACTTGAGATCCCTATGAAAGCGCTTCGCAACATCGCCATTATTGCTCACGTCGACCATGGCAAAACGACGCTGGTGGACTGTCTGCTGCAGCAGTCTGGCACGCTGGATCGGAAAATGGCGGGCGCCGAGCGCGTCATGGACTCTAACGATCAGGAACGTGAGCGCGGCATCACCATTTTGGCGAAAAACACAGCCATTCGTTGGCAGGATTACCGTATCAATATCGTCGACACGCCCGGACACGCTGATTTTGGCGGTGAAGTAGAGCGCGTCTTATCAATGGTTGATTCTGTATTGCTTCTGGTTGACGCCGTGGATGGCCCCATGCCGCAGACGCGATTTGTCACGAGTAAAGCGTTTGAGCGAGGACTGAATCCGATCGTGGTGGTCAATAAAATCGATCGCGAGGGTGCCCGGCCCGACTGGGTGGTTGACCAAATTTTTGATTTGTTTGATGCCTTGGGTGCAAACGAGTCGCAGCTGGATTTCCCCGTGGTGTACACGTCTGCGGTATTAGGGATTGCAGGTGATGACCCAGCTTCAATGGCTGAGGATATGACGCCCTTGTTTCAAGCAATCGAACGCCATGTACCGGCGCCTGATGTGGATATTGCCGGACCCCTGCAACTGCAGATATCGGCCTTGGATTATTCGAGTTACGTGGGTGTTATTGGGGTCGGTCGCGTGACCCGAGGATCAGTAAAGAGCAATACGCCGGTCACGATTGTTGATCGAGAGGGCGGCACTCGGACGGGCAAAATACTTCAGGTGATGGGCTATGAGGGTCTTGAGCGTGCAGAGGTATCCTCGGCAGACGCCGGCGATATCGTCTGTATCACAGGTATCGATGGTTTGTTGATATCTGACACCCTGTGCGACCCCTCGCAACCTGAAGCGCTGCCTGCGCTTACGGTCGACGAGCCCACTGTCAGTATGACCTTTCAGGTCAATGATTCTCCGTTTGCAGGTCGCGAAGGGAAGTATGTGACTTCGCGTAACTTAAAGGAACGTTTGGAGCGAGAGCTCATCCACAATGTGGCGCTCAGAGTGGAGCCCGGTGATAGTGCCGACAAATTCAAGGTATCGGGCCGAGGTGAACTGCATCTGTCCGTGCTCATTGAAAATATGCGGCGCGAGGGGTTCGAGTTAGGTGTGTCGCGACCAGAGGTCATTCAGAAAACGATTGATGGCGAGGTGTGCGAACCCTATGAACAGTTGGTGCTAGATATTGATGAACAGCACCAAGGCGGTGTCATGGAGGAGCTGGGTCTGCGTCGAGCAGAGCTCTCTCAGTTGGCGCTTGATGGGAAGGGCCGTGTGCGGTTGGAATTTATTGTTCCCGCTCGAGGTTTAATTGGATTCCGTTCTCAGTTCCTGACCATGACATCTGGCTCGGGCATCATGACTCATATCTTTGATCATTATGGGCCAGTGACCACTGCGGTGCTTGCTGCCCGACAAAATGGGGTGTTAGTGTCGATGGTGACGGGCAAAAGCCTGGCGTATGCCTTGCATGCCTTGCAAGACCGTGGACGGCTATTTTTAGATCCCAATATCCAGGTCTATGAAGGACAAATAGTAGGGCTGCATAGTCGGGGCAACGACCTTGTCGTGAATCCAACCAAGGCGAAGCAACTCACTAATGTGCGAGCATCCGGGACTGATGAGGCGTTGACCCTCTCTCCTCCCGTGAAGCACTCCTTAGAGCAAGCTTTGGAGTTTATTGAAGAGGACGAACTGGTAGAGGTCACACCAGAGAGTATTCGTCTGCGTAAGAAATGGCTTTTGGAGCATGAGCGCAAACGTGCCTCGCGCAGTGCCGCTTAAGCTTAGTTGTCTTTGAGCATTTCCACATGCTCAATATTGTCCTCGAGGTAAGGTCCACCAGTCATCACGAAGCCCATCGATTCGTAAAACGTCGTTAAATAAGACTGCGCGCTGAGCCGGACCCCCTCAGGCCAGCGCGCGTTACAGAAATCGAGGGCCCTGAGCATCAGGTCGCGCCCTAAACCGCACTGGCGATAGTCGGCGTCAACAGCGACTCTGCCAATCGAACATTCCGGATAATTGATGCCAGGGGGCAGTACGCGCAGCGTGCCAATGAGGCGCTCGTCGAGGAGCAGTTCGAGATGCCAGCATTCGGGGTCTTTTTCGTCAGCTTCCAAATAAGGGCAGGCCTGTTCCACCACAAAAATGGCGGTTCGTAAGCTGATTAAGCGATGCCATTCGGGTCCACTGAATAGTGCAAAGTGCCGCCACCGCCAGACCAGCGCTTTCCGGTCTATTGTTGATGCTTCTGCCATGACGCATGTCTCCTGATGTGGCGTGGCGTGTGTTTTGGATTGCCGCAAATTGAAAACTGCGGTTTCGTAGTATTCCCTTATGAGGGTGCGTTAGCATAGCGCGGATCAAGAGTTTACGGCGGCGTGAACTCCCACCCTTTTTGAGAACCTCACCACTATGTCCGATTTAATGGAGCCCCCCGTCGACGTCGAGCAGCTATCAATGCGCGACTACGCCGAAAAAGCGTACCTCGATTATTCGATGTACGTCATTCTTGATCGAGCGCTACCTCATGTGGGTGACGGATTAAAACCGGTTCAGCGCCGCATCGTTTATGCCATGAGTGAACTCGGGCTAAAGGCCACCGCGAAATATAAAAAATCAGCCCGCACAGTCGGCGATGTGATCGGTAAGTTTCATCCTCATGGTGATAGCGCCGCTTACGAGGCCATGGTGTTGATGGCGCAGAACTTTTCCTATCGCTATCCGTTGATTGATGGACAGGGGAATTGGGGCTCGCCCGACGATCCAAAATCGTTTGCCGCAATGCGTTATACCGAATCTCGTCTTACTGCTTATGCCGATGTGCTGCTTACCGAGTTGGGTCAGGGCACCGTCGACTGGCAACCGAATTTTGATGGAACGTTAGAGGAGCCCACCGTCTTGCCGGCTCAGGTACCCAATTTGTTGCTGAACGGCACCACCGGTATTGCTGTGGGCATGGCCACTGATATTCCCCCGCATAATTTGACTGAGGTCGTGGCGGCGACCATCCATTTACTCGATTCCCCCAAGGCGAGCGTGGCGGATCTATGCGCGCATATCAAAGGCCCAGATTTTCCGACTGAGGCAGAAATTATTACGCCGCTCGAAGAGCTCAATGCGCTCTATGAAACGGGTCGTGGGGCATTGCGCGTTCGCGCTGCTTACCATATCGAGGATGGTGCAGTGGTGATTCATGCGCTGCCACATCAGGTATCGGGTGCGAAAGTGTTAGAGCAAATTGCGGCGCAAATGCAGGCTCGCAAATTGCCAATGGTGTCTGATCTGCGCGATGAGTCCGATCATGAGCATCCAACGCGCCTTGTCGTGCTTCCAAAATCGAATCGTATTGATATCGACGCGCTCATGAGCCACCTGTTTGCTACAACAGATCTCGAGCGTTCTTATCGCGTTAATCTCAATGTAATCGGTGTCGATGGCCGGCCTGCAGTGAAATCCTTAGTGACGATACTGAGCGAATGGCTTGTTTTTAGAAAAGCCACTGTGAAGCGCCGACTCACTTATCGATTAGAGCGCGTCGAGCGACGTATGCATCTCCTCGAGGGATATCTGATTGCTTTTTTAAATATCGATGAAGTGATCCGCATCATTCGAGAGGAAGAGAGCCCGAAGCCTATTTTGATAGAAACGTTCGCGATTACCGACGTTCAGGCTGAGGCTATATTGGATTTGAAGCTGCGTAATCTCGCCAAGCTCGAAGAAATGAAAATTCGTGGCGAGCAGGATGAGCTGGCTGCAGAGCGGGATACGCTTGAGAAAACACTAGGCAGCGATGCCCGGCTGAAGACGCTGATTAAACGCGAACTCAAATCGGTGGTCGAACAACACGGCGATGCTCGCCGCTCACCGCTGGCGGCTCGCGAGGAGGCCAAGGCGTTTAGCGAGCTCGAATTAACTAGCGTCGATCCCCTCACCATTGTGTTGTCTGAAAAGGGTTGGATCCGTGCCGCAAAGGGGCACGACATTGACCCCTCATCACTGAGCTTTAAATCGGGTGACTGCTTTCGTTTTTCAGCGCTTGGCAAGTCAAATCGGCCGACGGTGGTCATTGACTCTACTGGTCGCGCCTATACCTTACCGACACATCAGTTACCGTCTGCTAGAGGGCAGGGAGAGCCGTTGACGGGTCGGATCAGCCCGCCTTCAGGCGCGACTTTTGAGGGTTTATTAACGGGTTCCGACACCGACCGGTTTTTATTGGCCAGCGATGCGGGCTATGGTTTTGTGGTGCAATTTGGGCAGCTGCAGGCTAAGAATAAGGCGGGGAAAGCGGTGTTGACGCTGCCACAAGGCGCTCGGGTGCTGTCGCCAGCTGCGGTGACCGGTGACGCTGAACCCTTTGTCGTGGTCGCGACCAATGAAGGTCGAATGCTAGTCTTCCCTTTGGCCGAACTGCCAGAAATGTCGCGAGGTAAGGGTAATAAATTGATCGGTATTCCGGCTGCTCGGTCGGCAGCGCGAGAGGAGTTTGTCGCAGGGCTCTGCGTGCTTGCTGAAGGAGACATGCTGCAGGTGACATCAGGCGGCCACTATCGCAATTTTAAATGGTCGGAGTTGGAGCACTTTCGCGGGGACCGTGGCCGGCGGGGTAGCAAGCTACCCAAGGGTTACCAACGGGTGACACGCTTAACAGTCGTGGAGTAAGCCAGCGCGCTTTAAAACGGCAAAAAGCCTTGCGGCGTGTCCTCATTGCTAGGCGTAATTGTGCGTTGAAGGATGTGAAGCTGCCGCGTCAGTAGGTCAAGATGACTGCTGCTGATGTCGCCTATCGCCATCCACTGCTCGTCAATCACGTCGACGCCGATATACGTTGTCAGACCGCTGTCTTCCGCGGCATGCGATGATAAAAGAATGGCGTCGACGTCGAGATTCGCCAACGCCAGCAGGTCATCCAGCGTTGCTTGCGTGTAAAGACCTGGATAGATGTCCTTGTCATTACCGAGACCTAACTCGCTGATACCAATCGCCATCCCCGGCATGAAGGAGAGTCTTTCATGTTTTTCTGCGACTTCACTGCAGCGCGATAACAGCCATGCGCAGCTGGCGGCGCGCAATACGGGTGATCCGACCGAGAGTGATCCCGTGAAGAATATGGCCAAGCCAAATTGTCGAATGACCGAGAGTTCGCCGCCGTAAAATCCGGCGCTACCGTAGGCCATCCGATGTAAAGATGAGACATACGCCTGCAGACGCGATTCATCGAGCGTCTCGAGATAGGTCGGCAGGGTTTTCAGTGCGATGCATAAAATAGCGGTATCGTGATAATGCTCATCGCCTTGGGTTTGGATATCTCGGGGTCGCAGCAAATCGAGTGGCAGTGAGTCGATGCGATCTTTTAGTTTTTCGACCTCGTTGATCGACACCGATGCCTCATCGCTGATGGCATCAAGTTGTGCGACTGCATCATTAATATTCCTAGCGAGGCGCTGCCCCATTGGTCGTGTGAGCGCATAAACCGCGGTACTGAGTAAAACAGAGAGTGCAATGAGCCCCCAAATGAGTGTTTCTCTGGCGGCTCGTTGTTTGCTCAGATCCAAATAAAGCTCCACCGTGCCCGCGGTATTGCCATCAATGGACATTTTTTGTAGATAAGCATTGGCACCCACGGGTATAAAGCCCGATATCGCCAACTCCGTGCCTTCGATATCCAATGCTCTTGCGCCGGCAAATAATGCTTGATCAGTGAAGAACTGTAGCTCGGCTGATAAGCCCAGTCGATCACCTGTCGCCAGCTCATTACTCGCTCTGGTGGCCAATTGTTGTGCGGCAGCGTGAGCATGCTGAGTCAGCGTTTGATGTTGAATCGACTGAGTTGACTGAGCGGCGACGGCCACGAGTATCAGTGTGGCGAGCAGACACCAGCCTGTCGCCGCGAGCGCGAGCTGTTGCGAAAGGGGCTGATTGCGCAATCGTTGGATGAGCTGCTGCAAAAGGATGCCTCCATTGACACCGCGTTCAGTATAAACTCTAACAGACTGATCCCAGTGAGCAGATTGCCCTAGCCCTTGTTTTTTTCAGGATATATGTTGTGACAGATCAGATGCATGTGATCGTGGTAATGGCTCCCTCGGGGGCGTTTTTTAATCAGGTGTTAATCGACAATGCAGTATCCGCTGCACACGGCAGGGTTATCGAAGCCCATCGGGTAGCTGTGCCGGTATCACTGGCCGACCACAGAGAAGTGATCAAGTTTCTGATCGACTGTTCTGATCCAGAGATTTTATCGGCACGGTTGCGGCAGTTGTCTGATCAACACGGTATCGATATTGCCCTGCAATCGCGCTTATCCCGCTGCCGCCCTTACGGCCTAGCGGTGTTCGACATGGACTCCACTTTAATCTCCTGCGAAGTCATCGACGAGTTGGCACGCATCGCTGGTGTTGGTACCGAGGTGGCAGAAATTACAGAGCGTGCCATGCGCGGTGAGGTCGACTTCGATGAGAGTTTCCGCAAGCGGTTAGCGCTATTAGAAGGACTGGATGCGCGGGCAGTCGATGAGTTGGCCGATCAACTGCCCGTGCAATCGGGTCTCAGTGAGATGGCCACGACGTTAAAAGCGCGCGGTCTAAAGCTGGCGATTTTTTCCGGCGGATTTATGCCGATCGCAGAGCGCTTAAAAAACGATTATGGATTTGATGATGTCGTCGCGAATGAGCTTGAGATTAGAGACGGTAAAGTGACAGGGAAAATTGTTCCGCCCATTGTGAACCGAGAGTATAAGGCAGCGGCATTAGCCGCTCTGGCAAGTCGGTTGGGCATTCAAACCGAGCATTGTATTGCGGTGGGTGATGGCGCAAACGACCTGTCTATGATGGCGCTTGCAGGACTGGGCGTCGCGTTTCACGCTAAGCCTGCGGTCCGCGCGGCAAGCCCAATTGAAATAACGCATATCGGTCTCGATGGCGTCTGTTATCTGATGGGCCACGAAGGTGAATTTTCAGCGGTGTGAAAATCGACGGATGCACCTTGCTAATGGCCTGCGGTATCATGATTCTCTTTACCAAATGGGTCCGCGACAATGGCAAACTTCTCTACGAATGAATTCAAATCTGGTTTGAAGGTCATGTTGGATGGAGACCCCTGCTCGATCCTTGAAAACGAGTTCGTGAAGCCGGGTAAAGGGCAGGCATTCAACCGTGTGAAAATGCGCAACTTAAAATCGGGTAGGGTTTGGGAGCGTACGTTTAAGTCCGGCGACTCGCTCGAGGGAGCAGACGTCATGGATATGACGCTCGAATATTCTTATACCGATGGCGAGTTCTGGTACTTCATGGATCCCGCGTCCTACGAGCAGTTCGGCGCCGATGGTGATGCTGTGGGTGAGACTGAAAAGTGGCTCAAAGAACAAGAGCAATATGAAGTGACGCTGTATAACGGCGCGCCACTGGCGGTAACCCCTCCGAACTTTATCGAGCTGGCTATTACAGAGACCGATCCCGGCTTGAAGGGTGATACTGCGCAAGGCGGGAGCAAGCCTGCGACCTTGAGTACCGGTGCTGTGGTGCGAGTGCCTCTTTTTATTACCGAGGGTGAAGTGATCCGTATTGACACGCGAAGTGGCGAATACGTGAGTCGCGCTAGCAGAAGTTAAACCATGAGCGACTGGCGGCCTTCTGCGTCGCTCGATATGATCGCCGCCCGTGCAAGGCTATTGCATCAGCTTCGCGCCTTTTTTGCAGCGCGAAACGTGATGGAAGTGGAGACCCCACTGCTTGCGCAGGCAACGGTTCCTGATGCTAATCTTGAGGTGTTTGCAGTCGCGACAGATGGCACGGATGTGAGCCCTTATCGGTTTCTGCAAACCTCACCAGAATTTGCGATGAAGCGTTTGCTCGCGGCCGGATCGGGCGACATTTTTCAGATCAGCAAAGCCTTTCGAAAAGAAGAGTCGGGTCGTCATCACAATCCTGAATTTTCACTGCTGGAATGGTATCGAGTTGATTGGGACCATCGAATGTTGATTCGTGAAGTGGCCGAATTAATATGCGAGGTGCTGGGCCGCACTGGTTGGCAGGTATGGACTTATCGTGCGTTGTTTCAAGAGCACCTCAGCGTTGACCTCTGTGACCCCGGCATTGGTCGTCTTCAACTTTTGGCAGTTGCACATCAGCGCATCGGGGATGTGCCACCTGATCTCGATTACGACGCAGCCTTGGCCTTGTTAATGAGCCATTGCGTTGAACCTGCAATTAGCGATTGGGGTGTTGTTTTCGTGACGGAATTCCCGATTTCTCAAGCGGCGCTAGCCAGAACGATGACGGTTGATGGCGTTGCAGTTGCCGCTCGCTTTGAGTGCTATATCGATGGATGCGAAGTGGCCAACGGGTACTGGGAGCAATGCGATGTTGCGGGGCTCACCGCGCAATTTTTGGCAGACAACGAGCAACGTCAGCAAAGGGGGCTGCCGATGCGTGAGCTCGACCAACGCTTGCTTGCTGCTCAGGCGGAAGGCTTGCCCGAGTGCGCCGGTGTTGCGCTGGGGGTCGATCGATTATTAGCGCTCCAGACAGGGGTGAGTACCCTTGCCGAGACGCTCAGTTTTGATTGGCATCGCGCCTAACGTTGCACCAATGGCTGAGCGACGCGCAGCCCTAAGGGGCTTGTTATGCGCTGCTGATTAGGGCTTGCCCGTATCGCTCGATAAACGCTTTAGGCGGTCTTTTGGGGAGTCCCGAGGAGATTTCGATACAGACAAATGCTAAGTGGCCCCGGAAAACCGTATCGCCAGAGCGCAGGCAGCGGATTTGAAGACGACGAACCATTTTTATTTTGCCAATCCATTCGGTAATCCATGTGCCAACGAGTAATTCGTCTCCCGATCGCGTGGCTTTTAGATAATCATATTCGGCGTGCGTCAGCGCCATGGCGCGGTCGAGCCGCCGGTAATCGTCCGGTCCCAATCCTAAGGCTGAGGTATGAGCCCATGCAGCGTCCATGCACCATTCGACGTAATGGGTGTTGCGCGTGTGGTCGAGCGCATCGATGTGGTGTGGTTGAACGGTCACTGCGAGGGTGAACGGCTGATCATAATCCCAGCTCATAAACTCACTGCGGTCCGCTGCGGTTGAGCAATCATCAGGTAGCCAAAAAGAACCGCGAGGAGTGGACAGATCAGATTGAACACGGCGTAAGGTGCGTAGGTGAAGGTAGCCACTCCCAATGTTGCCGCCATAAATGCACCACAAGTATTCCAGGGTACCAGCACGGAAGTGAGTGTTGCCGAATCTTCGAGTGTTCTCGATAAGCTCAGTCGACTCAGTCCGCGATCGTCATAGGCAGAGATAAACAATCGCCCCGGTAAGGTGATCGCGAGAAATTGATCTGCCGCTAAAATATTGGTGAGGATCCCACCGCCTACGGTCGCTAGGATCAGGTCGCCTGTCCGTTTCACGCCTTTTAAAACCAGATCGAGCAGCTGTCGCAAAATACCGGTGCTATCGAGTAACCCTCCAAAGGTCATCGCGGTCAGAATCAGGAAAATGGTGTTGAGCATACTGGCCAAGCCGCCTTTATCTAACAACTGGCTTAATTGATCCATGCCAATCGGCGATTGGTAGCCTGAGAAGAGTGCCATCCATAGTCCCTGTAACAGCGGTGCAGGAGATTCTGGATGCGCTGTCAGGGCCATGGTGCGAACCACCTCGGCCTGAAAAACGGCGCCGTAGGCAATGCCACATAGCGTGCACAGCAAGATGGCAGGGTAGGCCGGGATCTTGAAGTAAATCATCGCCAGCATCAGTATCAATGGCGATAGCACCCACGGGGTGATGGCGAATTGGTCAGATAGTGCGGCGCTGATGCGGGTGATGTCATCGGGCGCGGCCGCACCCTCGCTGCCAATGGTGGCAAAAAAAAGTAAGGCTAACGCAAACGCCGGCAAGGTCGTCCACAGCATATTTTTAATGTGCTCAAACAGATCAACGCCAACGGCCGCCGCAGCAAGATTGGTTGTATCCGAGAGGGGCGATAATTTATCGCCAAAATAAGCGCCAGAAATAATCGCACCTGCGGTAATGGCGGGGGATAACCCATAGGTTGTCGCAATGCCCATGAGACCAATACCCAGCGTACCGGCGACCGTCCAGGAACTGCCCAGACTTAATGATGCGAGTGCACAAATAATGGCAGAGGCAGCATAGAAAATATCGGGATTGAGCAATTGTAAGCCGTAAAAAATCATGCCGGGCACGGTGCCACTGACGATCCAGCTACCGATTAATGCGCCGACGGAGAGCAGAATCATCATGGGCATAATCGAGACCGTAATGGCACTGACCATACCGTCTTGAATTTGCTGCCAGCTCATACCCCGCCACCACCCCACCAGCATGGTCGCTGCAGCCGCAACAACCAGTGCTACTTGATTGGGCCCATAAGAAGCATCAGATCCAAAGAGGGCGACCGATGCTGATAGCAACGCTACGAGTAATAAGATCGGCGTAAGGGACAGCAACATACAGTCTGGTCAGTTCGGTCGATAATAAGGTTTCGTCATCGTCATTTGGTACGTCCCAATAATACGCTCTCGAAAGCCACCCTCACAGTAGCTCAGATAATATCGCCACATGCGGATGAACTGGTCGTCAAAGCCCATTGCACGAACCTGATCAAGCTGATTGAGAAAGGTGTCATGCCAATTTTGTAGGGTATCGGCGTAGTCACGAGTGATATCTCGTAAACCACTGAGTTGCATATCGGTGACGTTCGCCAAGGCATTGCTGATGACGTTGAGAGAAGGCAGGCAGCCGCCGGGAAAGATATAGCGCTTGATAAAATCAACCGAATCCCTGGCTTGCTCATAGCGGCTATCGGTCATCGTAATTGACTGTATGACGGCTTTACCTTCCGGCTTTAGCAGTCTACTCAGCGTACTAAAATAGGTGTCGTAAAACTGATGCCCCACCGCTTCGATCATTTCAATCGAGACTAATTTGTCAAACTGACCCTCAAGGTCTCGATAATCGTCAAAAAGAACAGTGATACGATCCTGCAAGCCGCGCTTTTCGACTGCCCTTACGGCGTAGTCAAATTGCTCTCTTGAAATGGTGGTGGTGGTGACGCGGCAGTGATAATGCTCTGCTGCATAGATCGCCATACCGCCCCAGCCGGTTCCAATTTCGACTAGGTGATCCTCCGGCGTCAGTTCCAGATCTTCACAGATGAGTTTTAGCTTGTGCTGAGACGCGGCCGCTAAATCGCTTTGCGGCGTTGGGAATACGGCGGCGGAATACATCATGCTGGGGTCGAGGAAAAGTGAAAAAAATTCGTTACCGAGATCGTAATGGGCAGCGATATTTTCCCGCGATCTGGCAGCCGTATTCCTGCGGCCCCAGTGAGTTGTTTTTAAGGCGAGACGAAGGAGCCAATTTTGTTGATCAGACATCGCCTCGAGCATCGCCATATTGCCGCTAAAGGCGCGCGTGACCGCTGTGAGGTTAGGGCTGCTCCAGAGGCCTTCGATAAACGTTTCCCCCGCGGCGATGCTGCCGCCGGTCAAAATACGTCGATAAAGGTCAAGATCGTGGACATGCACTTCAGCATGGGGGCCTGCGGCATCTCCCTTTGAGCCAAATACCAATGTCTCATCTTGCTCTACCATCGTCAGTGAGCCCACCTGCAGCTTCCCGAGTACTTTGAATATCAGGGTTCTGGCCAGCCCTCCCTGCTTTTGGCCAAAGAGCATGGGCAGTTTGGAGATGTTCTTAACGCGATACTCGCTCATGCGGGCCCTCAGTAAAGCTGGTTGACGTAGAGCGTCATATTAATGGGATCTTTTCGGATGAGCATGCAGGCTGACGCCTTTCAAAAACAGACACAAGGCCTCCCAATAGATTGCGACAACAACTTTGATGGTCATCAGCGGATAGGCAGCGATGGCCTTTATCGCTGAGCGCGCGTTCAATGGCGTTGCTGAGAGCGACAGCTGGGCATCAAAGACCCGCTGGTCGGCGGCAAAGAGCGTAATTTGAATTTGCAGCGCGTCATCCGGCGCATTGCTATGCCAGCGATAGGTCATATTCATTGGGTTAAAGGGAGATACGTACAGCTCCTTTTCGAACTCTGTGGTGAGCGGTGCGTTGTGATCGGGCACTGGTAACACATAACTATGGCGCTCGCCCCAAGGCGTGTTGGTGACCTCGGCAACGAGATACTGAAGGTCCCTATTGTGTTCGCAGTAGCAGTAATACACCGCGATTGGATTGTTTTGGTAACCGAAATAGCGCCAGTTAGCGAGCAGGTAAATGGGACCCGCGTGTCGTTCTCCTGTCTCCTCAAAAATACGATCTCTAACGGCGTCGACTAAGGGTATCTCTGCCGCACCGAGAAAGTCACTTCTGACAAAACGAGCCGGTGCCCAACGTTTGGTGGACCACAATGGTAACGTTTGAGTGAGCTCGGTCAGCGAACTCAGCTCCACAAATGGCATAAAGACGCGGTAAGAGAAGGCGTGCTTTTTTGGTGTGTGACGGGCGTGGCGGAGCGTACCCTTATACAATGCCGCTTTCACGCCGCCATCTGGCGGGCTGAGCACAGATTTTCTGCTACGCGGAGCCCGCTGGTGAGGCCGTCCTCGTGAAAACCGTTTTGCCAATAAGCGCCGCAAAACCATGTTCCATTGTGTCCATTGATATCAGCCCAGCGTTGCTGCGCTTGCATGCCCGCTACCGTGAATTGAGGATGCGCATAATTGAATCGCCCTAGGATCCGATGCGGATTAATCGAGGCGGTATCGTTCAAGGTTACACAAAAGGTTTCTGGTGCATCAAGACCCTGCAAAATATTCATATTGTAGGTCACCGTGGCGCGCCCATTTCCCGGTTTTAACCGATAGTTCCAGCTAGACCAGGCCCGTTGAGTTCTAGGCAGCAGGCGCGTATCGGTGTGTAAAATGACTTCATTATCTTGATAAGGCATGGCACCCAAAACGGCCCTTTCATGGTCAGTGGGATCGCCCAGCATTTTCAGTGCTTCGTCTGAATGTGTGGCAATGACCACCTCGTCAAATTCCCGCGTCAAGCCGTTAGTAAACTGCACAACAACGGGCTTGCCTGGCGGCCGCATGATGCGCGAGACAGGCATCCGCGTGCGGATTGAGTCGGCGACGCGCTGCGTCAGCGGTGCGAGATACTCGCGGCTGCCGCCCTCTACAACCCGCCATTGTGGGCGGTCTTTTAACGACAGCAAGCCATGGTTGCGGAAAAAACGAACAAAAAATTCCAGCGGGAAATCTTGTGCATCCTCAAAGTCGGCAGACCAGATGGCCGACGTCATGGCTAATAAATACTGGCGGCAGAAATGATCACTGAAGCCATTATTGGAGAGGTAGTCACCCACCGTCTGATGCGGCGGTAAGCGGCCAGCGTCGAGATCGCTCACCGCTAGCTTATTGAAGCGAAGAATCTCTCGAATCATGCCGAGGAAGCTGGGGGACAGTAAGTTACCTCGCTGAGCAAACAGGGTATTGAGGTTGTTGCCCGCGTATTCCAGCCCCGTCGCTTCATCACAGACCGAGAAACCCATCGACGTTTCATGCGTTGTTACCCCTAATTCGTCAAAAAGCCTGACTAAATTAGGGTAATTCCGGTCGTTATAGACGATGAAGCCGGTATCAATCGCGAAACGTCGAGCGCCCAGATGCACGTCATAGGTAGCTGTATGTCCACCAATCCGGTCTCGGGCTTCAAAAATGTGGACGCGATGGCCGCTCTTGGCCAGCTGATAAGCGCATCCCAGCCCGGAGATGCCCGCTCCAATGACTGCAATATTCACTGCTGACAAAACTCCGGTCATCAGGATAAGAAGAAGGTGACAGTAATTACGGGGCACCTAGAAAGCCGGATCAGCGCCAGCGTCAATGAGTTCGGTGACAAAATCTTCTCGCCAATACGGTGTCAAGGCGGTGCACCTATGTGTATGCTATCCCATCAGAGTAATAGTTGACTGCTTTATGGTGGACAAGACAAACCAAAGCGCTGCGCCCGCAGCACACAGCGGTGGCAAGTGGAACGTGCCGACCGGGCGAAGGACTGATGAGTGGAGTCAGGCGCTCGTCTCCGTAGGTGAGAGCCAGGACCGGGCCGCGTTTACGCGATTTTTTAGGCATTTTGCCCCGCTCATAAAGGCTTTTGCGTTGTCGGGCTCTAGCTTGTCTGCGACACACGCTGACGAACTGGTGCAAGAAGTCATGCTGAAGGTGTGGCAGAAGGCAGGCGGATTCAATCCAGAGAAAGCCGCCGCTTCGACATGGGTATACACCATTGCGCGGAACTGCCGCACCGATATGTTCCGCCGTCTGCAAAAATTTGACACGCCGCTCGCCTCTGACGATTTTGAACTCGAGAGTGAGGAAGAAGAATCCTTTATTGTCTTGCATACGCGCCGTGGCTCAGAGCGAGTGCGTGAACTGATGGGTGAATTACCCCCGGATCAGGCGCAGATTCTGGCTAAAGTGTATATGGAAGGAAAGTCGCATTCTGAGGCGGCTGCGGAGCTCGATTTGCCCTTGGGCACGGTCAAGTCACGCGTTCGGCTGGCAATACAGAAGCTACAAGCCCTGATGGAGGCGTGAAGCAGGCTTTAGCGGGCTAAAATGTCACAGGTTTATTAGCGTTCAGGCGTGAACCAGTTACCCAGGGCTTTCGTAAAGTGCAAGTACAAGATAATAGTTTAGGTTATGTGAGCATGTTGAAACATCATCCACCTGCAGAATTTATGACAGAGTACGCCGCCGGCGTGCTCCCCGTAGCGCAGTCCGCCTGCGTGGCAGCGCATTTAAGCTACTGCCAACGTTGCCGGCACATTGTGGAGCGATTGGAGGATATTGGGGGGGCTCATTTTGAGCAGTTAGACCCTCAGCCCGTTGGCGATTCAATTTTGGATCGTGTGCTGGCCCGCCTAGATGATCCTGAGCCGCTACGATATGCCCGAAGCGAGGCGTCCGATACCCGGCTCCCCGGCCTCCTGAATCGCCTTATCAATGGCGATTATGCCGATCTGGCTTGGAAGCGGGTGACGCAATCATTGAGCATTAGTTACTTGAAGACGGGCGATCTTGAGCACGAATTCGCGCTGTATCGTATTTCGGAGGGCGGAAAGATTCCCGAACACACACATGGTGGCAGCGAAATGACACTGGTGTTGAGTGGCGGGTTTGCCGATGAGAGCGGCGAGTACCACCCTGGCGATTTTATCGTTCGAGAAGGCTGGGATAAGCACACGCCAGTCGCCCTCGAGGGTGAGGAATGTATTTGTTTGGCGGTATTGGATGCGCCGTTGCGCTTTACGCGATTGAGACACCGCTGGCTGAACCCATTGTTAAAGCTGAACGCAGGCTGATTGGTTTCAGTCACTCGTCTTCAGCGGTGCTGACCAAGGTTGCAGCGCTTGCGTCGTGAATACCTTGATAATCAGTCGACTGGATTTCTAATAAAACCGGGACCGTTTTGATCCCCAAAAAATCAGGCGAACTTCACTATGCAATTAGTTATACCCCGTGAGACCCAGCCGGGTGAGAACCGCGTCTCAGCGACCCCCGAAACGGTTAAAAAATTGGTGCGCTTAGGCGCTGATGTGGTTGTGGAGTCTGGTGCGGGTGTGGGCGCGGGGTTCAGCGACGCAGACTTTGAAGCCGCAGGTGCCAGTATTGGCTCCGATCGGGCTGCACTGCTTGCTAGCGCAGATATGCTGCTGCGATTGCGCAAGCCGGAGTTGGCAGAGATCAGTCAGCTTAAGTCGGGCTGCATACACGTGTCTTACCTAGACCCGTTCAATGAGAAAGAGCTGATTAAAGCGTTTGCCGCCCAAGGCGTCACCGCGGTCAGTATGGAAATGATTCCGCGTTCCACCCGCAGTCAAAAAATGGACGCCCTGAGTTCGCAGGCAAACTTAGCCGGCTATGTGGCGGTTACGTTGGCAGCCAATCACATGCCGCGCATCATGCCGATGATGATGACACCAGCCGGCACATTGAAGCCCGCCAAAGTATTCATTATTGGCGCCGGTGTGGCGGGCTTGCAGGCCATCGCCACTGCAAAACGACTCGGCGCTCGCGTCACGGCATTTGATACGCGTCCTGTTGTGGCTGAGCAGGTCCAGTCATTGGGCGCCAAGTTTCTCGAAATTGATCTCGGTGACACCGGCCAGACTCAAGATGGCTATGCGAAAGAACTCACACCTGAGCAGGTCGCTATGCAGCAGCAGGCTCAAAAGGCCGTTATTGCAGATTCCGATGTGGTAATTACCACTGCGCAGGTTTTTGGGCGAAAGCCACCGGTATTGGTCACTCGGGACATGGTCGAGGGCATGGCGCCGGGTTCTGTGATTGTTGATATGGCCGCGGAAACCGGCGGCAACGTGGAAGGTTCTGCACCTGACGAAGTAGTGGATCTAAATGGTGTCACGATCGTGGGGACTGCCAATCTGGCCAATCTCGCACCGCGCGATGCCACACAGATGTATGCCAGCAACATGTTTAATTTAGTCGAAGACACCTGGGACAGCGAGACCAAGCAGTTCGTTCTTGATCTTGAGAATGACATTCTTCCCGGCTGCGTTATCACTCACGGTGGTGCGGTCGTGCATCCCACGATCAAAGACATTATTGAGGGGGGCAACTGATATGTCCGGTGCAGAGTATTTGTTGTTCATTTTGATGTTGTCGATTTTCCTCGGTTTCGAGTTGATTAATAAGGTGCCAGCGACTTTGCACACGCCATTGATGTCGGGGGCTAATGCCGTCTCGGGCATCACGGTAGTGGGCGCTATTTCCTTGGCAGGGACGGGCAGTGAAACGATTGCGATGTGGTTGGGCGTTGGTGCAGTTACCTTGGCCAGCATTAACGTAGTAGGTGGATATTTGGTGACCGACCGCATGCTCGGCTTCTTTAAGAAGAAGGAGGGCTGATCATGACGACTGAATTAATGACTCAATTGGGCTATGTCGTTGCGTCAGGCCTGTTCATTTTTGGCTTGAAGATGCTCGGTTCGCCAGCAACCGCCCGGCGCGGCAACATGTTCTCTGCTCTCGGCATGCTAGTGGCAATCGTAGCCGCCTTGCTCGATCAAGGGATCGTTGACTTCACTTGGATTGCGGCGGGTATGTTGGTGGGCGGCGCCATTGGTGCGGTTGCCGCACGGGCCGTTGCCATGACCTCGATGCCGGAGATGGTGGCGTTATTCAACGGCCTCGGTGGTGCTGCCTCGCTGTTGGTGGGATGGTCAGCGCTGTCGCCTGATTCAAGCACAATTACGCTGGTGACGATTGTCCTGTCGATTTTAATCGGTGGTGTCACGTTAACCGGGTCGTTGATCGCCTACGGCAAATTGTCAGAGAAAATTGGCAGTGGCGCGATTACCTTTTCTGGCCAGCAAATTGTTAATTCGCTGGTCGTATTGGGCATATTGAGCGGGGCGGTCCTGTTCTGCTTGAACCCGACTGACCCCAATTGGCTCTACATGGTGATCGGCTTGGCCTTACTGTTTGGCATCATGGCGGTGATCCCCATCGGCGGTGCCGATATGCCGGTCGTGATCTCGTTGCTGAATTCCTACTCAGGACTGGCGGCGTGTGCGGCAGGCTTCGCCATTAACAATAACGCCCTCATTGTGGCGGGGTCGTTGGTAGGCGCTTCGGGCATTATCTTGACTCAGATCATGTGTAAGGCAATGAATCGCTCGCTGTCCAATGTCTTGTTTTCTGGTTTTGCCAGCGTTTCGAGCGAGGAAACCGTTGTCGAGGGAGAGATTAAGCCCATCAGCGCGGACGATGCATATTACGTCCTCGAAGCAGCCACCAACGTGGCGATTATCCCTGGCTACGGTATGGCGGTAGCGCAAGCGCAACATGTGGTGAAAGAATTGACCGAGCTCTTGGAAAAGAATGGCTGTGAGGTCAACTTTGGTATTCATCCCGTTGCGGGTCGAATGCCGGGGCACATGAACGTGCTGCTCGCTGAGGCAGATGTACCTTACGACCAATTGCTTGAGATGGACGAAATTAACCCTCGGATGGAAACCGTTGATGTGGCCATTGTCATTGGCGCTAACGACGTGGTGAATCCAGCCGCTCGCGAGGTGGAGTCATCCCCTATTTATGGGATGCCCGTGATCAACGTCGCCGACGCACGAACGGTATTTGTGTTGAAGCGATCCATGGCATCGGGATTTGCAGGCATCGAGAACCCACTGTTTTACAAAGAGAATACGCGCATGCTCTTTGGCGATGCCAAGGAAAGTATTGCGACATTGATTCGAGAGTTCAGTTAATCGCAGTTCAATGCCGAAGACCCCGCTATACGCGGGGTTTTTTTGCCTTCAATGGTGCTAAATCGGGGTCGAATCGCTGTGGCCAGCTTGGTTAGTTGAGCCTGACAGGTCATCATCGGTCAGCAATGTTCCGCTCTCCTTGAGTAGCAGTGATAGCGCCGGGCTAGCGTCACGAATAGCGGCGTGGCGCACAGGAGGCTGTCACAGAAGAGGGTGCCGCAGAGGAGGGCGAGTACCGCACTCAGTTGGGTCGGCCGTTCAACAGCGCCATCTAAAGGGCCGTTAGGGGTGGCGCTACTGTCATTGGGCAATCGGCGCTTTTGGCTGATGCGGGCGGTGTATTCAGGATGTACTGGTCGTTACGCCGGCTTCTGTTCCTGACTGAAATTGTCGATTCGCCAACCGCTGATATAAATCACAGCGCGTTAAGAGGTCTTCGTGACGACCACTGTCGACGACTTGCCCTTCGTTCATAACCACGATTTTATCGGCGTTCATTACAGTCGAGAGTCGGTGAGCAATGATGATAGTGGTCCGTTCCTGCATGATCTCTGTGAGTGCCTGCTGCACATGCCACTCGCTCTCCGTATCGAGCGCACTGGTGGCTTCGTCGAGTAACAGCAACTCGGGATTGACCAGAATAGCTCTCGCCAGCGCCAATCGTTGCCGCTGGCCGCCTGAGAGCCTGACGCCTTGTGCGCCGAGATCGCTTCGGTAACCGTCGGGCAGTGCCGCGATAAAGTCGTGGGCGTGCGCCATTTTTGCAGCGGTTTCGACAGACGCCTGTGTTGGGCTGTCGACACCATAGGCGATGTTATAAAAAATATCGCCGGAGAAGAGTGCAGGCTGCTGAGGTACTAGGGCGATTTTTTGACGCCAAGCAGCCAGCGAGAGTGCTCGCAAATCTGTACCGCCAAACTCGATAGCGCCTCTAGCGGGATCATAAAAACGGAGGACGAGTTCAAAGACTGTCGACTTACCGGCACCCGAGGGTCCCACTAATGCGACTGACTCACCGGGATGTATCGTTAAATTGAACCCATTGAGGGCCGGCACGTCCGGTCGGCTTGGATAGAAAAACTGCACAGCGTCAAAGTGCAAGCGTTGTCCACTTGCAACCGGGTTGCTGCCTACATCAGGAATCGTACTGCTCTCTTGCAACAGCTCCATCAGGCGCTCTGCGGCACCCGCGGCACGTTGCAGATCACCCCAGACTTCAGCCAGCGTGGCGAAAGCGGTACCCACCATGACGGCATAAAATACGAAAGCACCGAGTTCACCGCCGGTCATCCGACCCTCGATGACATCGATGCCGCCGGACCACATCATGCTGATCATGCCCCCCATCAACAAAAAGATGGCAAACCCGGTCAGCAAGGCTCGCTGCCATACACGTGATCGCGCAATGACAAAGGCGCGCTCTACATCATGCGCGAAACCCGTTTTCTCTGCGATTTCGCGATTGAAGCTTTGAACCACTTTAATGCTTTGAAAAATTTCGCCGGCGTGACTACCTACTTCGGCAATCGACTGCTGACTTTTATTGGAGAGTTTGCGCACTCGTCTGCCGAAGATCAGGATTGGAATCAGTGTGACGGGCACCGCGACTAAAATCACCAAGCTGAGTTGCAGGTTGGTAATTACCATTAAGATCAGAGCGCCGGTTAACGTCAGCGCATTGCGCGCCGCAAGACTCACAGACGAGCCAATCAACGTTTGCAAGAGCGTCGTATCTGTCGTCAGCCGCGACATGATTTCGCCCGAGTGATTTGTTTCGAAGTAACTTGGCTGCAGATGAACGAGATTATTGAAGACGGCACTTCGTAGATCGGCGCTCACACGTTCGCCCAGCCAAGACACCAGATAAAATCGTGTCATGGAGCCAATTGCCATTGCGACTCCAATAATCAGAATAAAGGAGACGGCTTTATATAACCCGCTTGCGTCAGCGCCCGAGAAACCCTCATCGATCAGTATTCTGACACCGTATCCCAATGTTAGTTGGGCGCTGGCAGTGAAAATGAGCGCTGTGCCGGCGGCTATCAGCCGACCCTTATGGGGCCACAAAAAGGCCAGTAATTGCCGTAGCGGTGCCAGAGACTTCGCGCGGGTAGATGTGTCGTCACGGTCGGTTTCTTGCTTGGTGGGTGCGGTCGGCACTGTATGGTCAGTCACATTAATCGCTTCGGGTTGGCTTGAGTGGAGTTTCTTTTCTATCCGCAGGTAGTCTACGCGGACCCGCACTAAAAAGATCGTTCAGTGTCGATACCGGTTGGTATTGCCTTTGATGTGGCCGTCCTAGGTATCGCGAACCGAGATTGCAGTATTATCGGTATGACTAAAAGTGACCGACAAATCGGTCTCAATCGGTTTCTCACTGATCACCTCTGCACGCTGCCACTGGCGTATGCGTGGTGTGATGATGGTCACCTGTATGGGAATGTCAGCCAGAAATGACGTCTGTTTGCGTGGCAGCGGTCGATCTGACAAGGCGAATCGCGATGAGTTGCTTTGACTGATTTTGCCGAGTTAGCCTCGTCGATTGGACCGCATAGTTAGCCCTTTTCAGGGTAGGAGAGCGTGTTTTTCAGTCGCTGTTTTTCGCTCTCCGATAAATCTGGAAAAGGTAAGCCTTCACCTTGACGCCAGGACTCCAGTTTCGCGTCGACCTCTGCCAGCTTATCCACTGAGGCCTCTTGGAAATCGCGAAGCTGTAACACTTGTCCAGGCCCGGAAAAGATGGCGCCATTGTGATGCACAATTTCGATAATGCGGAGATTGAGGTCTTCTGCGACAGCGAGATATTCTTGGTACTCTTTAGTCATGATTTCTGCATCCAGCCGCATGACGGCGGTAGCGGCGGCAATGTCGGATAATCTGATGCTGATGGAATCTTGCTTCACCATGGGGTGCGCGGCAAATAATGCCCGGAACTCGCCCAAAATGGCGCGAAGTTGGTCGGGTGTCGGCATCTGTAGCTCGAGTAGTTTAAAAAATCGGATGCGGTCTCGTACCGAGAAATTCTCAATGTCGGCAGACGAAAACATAGAGTTAGGTACGGTCACCAAGGTACGGTCCTTTGTTCGCAAAGTTACCGAGCGCAGACCAATCTCCTCAACCATTCCTTTTGTCTCGCCAAAGCGGCACCAGTCGCCAGGCCGAATAGGCCTTGCGGTATACAGCGTGATGGCGCCGATCACGTTTTCTAATGTTTTTTGTGCCGCGAGTGCGATAGCGATAGAGCCGACGCCTAGCCCGGTAATCAAGGTTGATACATTAAAGCCTGCCTGATCAGCCCACATCAGTGCGGCAGTCGTGGCAACAATGATGCGAACAATGACAATAACGGGCTTGATGAGCGCGACATATTCGATCTCGCCCAATAATTCGAGCTGCCGAATTTTGTAATCGCGGTAGAGGTTCAGTAAGCCGAAGGCGAAAATGACCGCGACAATATATTCGAGTGGCGAGGATTGCAGGTACGCGCGAGCCATTACCGATAGACCGAGCTGAGCGATGACGATGCGAATCAGCAGCACATACAAAATCAGCCTCAGAGGGGTGTGTAGAAAGCGCCGCAGCGCATGCCCCCATGGGTTAGCGATACGGCGCATCAGTCGCCTGACGATCTGGCTGACCCAGCCCGTTGCAAACCAACCGGCGATTAACGTAAACAGCAGTGTCGTAAACTGCCAATTACCCATACTCAAGATATAAAATTCAGGTAATGTCCGCGAAAGCCAAACGGCCAGATCGCTATAGCCGAGTTCATCCCACATATCGGGAATCCGAATGACGGTGGCATTGGCAATTTTCCAAGCGTACGTGCCGTTCGCCTCTTCCAGACGCTGCAGATAAATAGGAATGACCTCTTCGCTCAGCGTGACGGTGCCGGCTTGCTCGAGATCGTCTGGTAGCCCATCTTCTTGATTGCCTTCGGCATCGCTACTAACCAAACTCAGATCGAGCACGTTTTGTTGCGCAAAAATAAAGAGCAATCCGCGCGCTAATGAGATGGGGTCAATGTCTGCGATCTCTGCCGGTACGTAGCGCAGGTCGAGGTACAGCGCTGCCAGAGACGGGTTGCCTTGGCGAAAGGCGTTATGCAGGGCGAACAGCGCTTGTTGGGGCGTTTGCGCCTTGCCCGGTTCAAAACCAGCCAGCAAGTTCGTTTCGAAAGCTTGATTTAATTCCTTAGTGCGTTCAATCAGCTCCGCGGCAGTGAGTCCGCTGTCGTGCTTTATTTTGGCGTTGGCCGCCATGACGCCTTTGCTTGTTTCTTCGGCGCTCACGGGGGCCGCAATCACTGCGCTGGTCATCGTCAACAGGCAGGCAAAAATAAACAGTCTCATCTTTCCTCCAGGAGGATCACTGATCGCTCTGGGTGGTGTGGGGCTTTGTCTCCAGTAGCCGGCCGAAGAATACGCCTAATTCAAACAGTAACCACATTGGAATGGCCAGCAGTGATTGTGAAATGACGTCAGGTGGGGTGAGTAACATACCGAATACAAAACACCCCAAAATCAAGTAAGGCCGTTTGGCGGCTAGCGAATCTGCAGTGGTAGTGCCCGTCCAGATTAAGATCACAGCCACAATTGGCATCTCGAAGGCTATGCCAAAGGCCAGAAACAGCTTTAATACGAAATCTAAGTAGCTGTTGATGTCGGTCATCACCTGGACACTGTCGGGACCGACACTAGTGAAAAAGGCAAAGATGAGTGGGAACACCACAAAATAGGCAAAGGCTGCTCCCGCATAGAACAGCAGTACGCTGGATGCTAACAGTGGAACCGCGATACGTTTTTCTTTTTGATACAACCCGGGCGCGATAAAGCCCCATATTTGAAAAAGAATGACTGGGATAGCGAGAAAAATCGCCAGCACTAGGCTGAGCTTAAAGGGAGTGAGAAAGGGAGATGCCACCCCGGTGGCGATCATGGTTGAACCCGCGGGCATCAGTTCTCTCAGTGGTGCCGATACAAAACCATAAATTTCGTTGGCAAAAGGAAAGAGCACGATAAATCCAACGACTATGGCCAGGACTGCCCGCAATAAACGGTCACGCAATTCGGTCAGATGTGCAATCAGTGACATGGGCGGATCTTGTTCAGCAGTGTCGCTCATGCTGTGCTGGCGTTATTTTTGCTGTCGTCGACTGATTGATCCGGCTCGCCAGTGCGAGTCGGCACCGGGTCATGATGATCGGTCGTATCCGCCGCGAGTTGCGTCAGAGACTGCACCTCCTGCTCAACGGCGCTCGATCCGGCATTGATTTGTTGTTCTAACGCTTGTGACTCTGTTTTCAGATTTTGCAGAATCTCATCATTGTGCAGTTCACGTCGTACCTCTGTTCTAATCTGATCAAAGCTGCGCCGAAAACGATTAACCCAGGCAAGTGTCGTCCTTACCGCGCCCGGCAGTTGTTCTGGGCCGATGACCAAGAGGCCCACTACGCCAATCAACAAGAGCTCAGCAAAGCCAATATCGAACACGATCGGGTGCTCCGGTTACGCGGGCGGCTTATCGTGATCGCTTTCCTCGCGTGCTGCAGTCGAGCCTGCAGAGTCCGGATGGCTGCCTTCGCGCTCAACCGACGCGCTGACCGGTTCTGACTCAGGTTTATCTTGCTTCATGCTGTCCCGAAAGCCTTTGATCGCGCTGCCCAAATCACCCCCAATGTTGCGTAATCTCGATGTCCCGAAGAGCATTACAACGATTGCAAGGATGACAAGCAGTTGCCAAATACTGATTCCGCCAAGACCCATAGTGTTTCTCCCTGTCCTTATGCCTCTTCTGAGGCGTCATGTATGGCTGTTACGAGAGGCCTTTTCCGTTAGTCCTGATAGGCCCATTCGTTTATCGAGTACCTCCAGTACGGCCGTATGATTAGCATCGAGGTGCGAGAGCATGACGAGCGTGTGAAACCACAGGTCCGCTACTTCATCGATGAGCGCTGCTCGCTCGCCCCCTTGTGCCGTGTCTTTTGCGGCAAGGACCACCTCAATCGCTTCCTCACCTACTTTTTCTAAAATCTTATTTAAGCCTTGCGCATGCAAAGAGGCGACATAGGAACTGTCCGCCGCAGCGGTTTTTCGCGCTAACAGAATTTCGTCTAGGGCTGTGAGTACGTCAGTCATTCAGTGGTCCTCAGTTAACTGCCACGTATTATCGACCCATGAGTAAAAGAAACAGGTTCGGCGTCCCGTATGGCAAGCTCCCGCGCCATTTTGCTGCACCTGCAGCAAAAGTGTATCGCCATCACAGTCTAGTCTGATGTCGATGAGTGCCTGAGTGTTGCCAGAGGTCTCTCCTTTGCGCCACAGGGCTTGTCGGGATCGTGACCAGTAAATCACCTGTCGTTGAGACAGTGTCAACGACAGTGCCTCTGCATTCATCCAGGCAACCATGAGCACTTCGCCTGTTTCATGATCTTGAGTGACGACGGGGATAAGACCCTGCTCATTCCAGCGAGGGGCAATAGTTGTAGGGGTCTGGGCGTCAAGTGCTGTCATGTGAGTAGTATGCCAGAGGTGTGGGCGGGTTACCGGTGCCGTAAAAAGATCGCGCAAAGTAGGCAGACGCTACCCAGAACCAGCCAGCCTAGCCCCGCGATCGACTGAGCGATGCCAAAACCAAGCGCTAATGCGCCCAGACCGGTTAAGGGCAATACCCACTTTGGCGCGGACACCACAGGTGCCTGTTGCTTTCGAGGCTGCCGTAGCTGCGTTAGCACCAGGTCGGGTAATAGTGGCAGCGACTCCAGCAGCGCCGGCGCATCTTCTTGCAGTCGTTTGCTCACGGTCTGCAGTGAATATCGCTCCGCGAGCCATTGCTCGAGGAATGGCTTGGCGGTGTCCCACAGATTCAATGCCGGATAAAGCTGCCTGCCGAGCCCCTCGATATTGAGCAGGGTCTTCTGCAGCAGCACAAGCTGTGGTTGTACCTGCATATCGAACTGTCCCGCGGTACGGAATAAGTTGACCACCATGTGACCGAATGAAATCTCTGACAGTGGTCGTTCGAATACCGGCTCACACAGCGTGCGCATGGCTGATTCAAATTCCGCGATCGGTGTATCGGCGGATATCCAGCCACACTCGATATGCAGTTTGGCGCAGAGCCGATAATCTTGTTGAAAAATAGCGAGCAAGTTGCGTGCGAGATAATACAGATCTTGGTCGTCGAGTTGACCGACAATCGCACAGTCCACCGCAATGTAACGAGGATCTTCTGGGGCCGTGCAGTCAACAAAGATGTTGCCGGGATGCATGTCAGCGTGGAAAAAACTATCGCGAAATACTTGAGTGAAAAAAATCTCTACTCCACGTTCCGCCAGTAATTTCACATCAACCTGCTTCGTACGTAATGTGTCCATATCACTGATTGGGACGCCATAGATTCTCTCACTGACCATGACGTGCTGAGTGGTTAATGGCCAGTGAACTGTAGGCACATAGACCAGATCACCGGCTTGGAAATGACGTTTTAACTGCGACGCATTAGCGGCTTCACGCTGCAGGTCAAGCTCGCCATGGATAATCCGCTCATATTCTTCAACCACTTCGACGGGTCTAAGCCGTCGTCCACTGCGGGTCCAGCGAGCCAGTAGTGTCGCGACGTGACGAAGAATTTTAAGGTCCTGAGCAATGGTCAGTTCGATGCCAGGCCGCAAGACCTTCACAACAACATCGGCGCCGTCTGCAAGTCGAGCACCATGAACCTGTGCCACTGATGCAGCGGCCAGCGGATTAGCATCAAATTCGGCGAAGCAGTCATTAAGGGGGCTTCCCAGTGCCTGCTCGATGCGCTGAATGGCTTCGTTGGCAGGAAAGGGAGCAACCTGATCTTGCAGTAACGCCAGTTCATCGGCGATATCGAGTGGTAATAAATCTCGACGTGTTGATAGCAGTTGCCCGAACTTAACAAAAACGGGACCCAAATCTTCTAGTGCCCGGCGCAGCCGTTCACCTCTGGGGGTGCTCTTTGCCACAGATGTGACGGGGAACGCGCGCAGCAGTAACACCAGCAACGTGGGTCTTTGCGTTGGGGGTAAGAGCTGATCCAGTCGGTAGTGCGCCGCCGTGCGGTAGAGCGCAATCAAACGGCTCATGACTGCCCTCGCGTTTGTTCGACTTTGGCGCGCAATTTTTCGAGTTTATTGTGTACGCGATCGACTTGCATCGATAGAGACTGCACGGCATCAAAAAAATATTCGAGCTCTGCTTTTGGCGGGGTTAAACGCGCTTCTTCTAAGACAAACTCTGAGACCTGCCGCCGCAAGCTGGCGCGGGCGCTCTCTCCCCAGCGAAAAATGCTGCGCAGTGTTTCTGCAATCTGGTGGCCTATGACGTCACCGAGTGTTGCTACTAACGGTGCCTCCCAGTCGATATCCATACGCGAAATAACTTGCTGAAGCGCAATGAGGCTGGCGCTATTGCCTTCTAGCTCAATGCCACTATTGATCAGGACCGCTGCGGGATCCTGAGAAGCAGCCAAAGATGCAAAGTCCTCTACTGTGCCGCGCACAAACGCAGCGGTAGGTAGCTCGCAGTGCGTCATGAGCCGCGCTTCGGTGCCAGAGATGATGTCGAGATAGACTGTTAAATCGAGTGTCGTCACTTCGACACCCAGTACGGTGCCAGCGAGTCCAGCGAGCTCATCGTGTGAGGTAGGCGACAACGCGATCGCTTGGTTCAATGCACGTTCGACACCCGCAAGCGCAGCACTCAATAACGCAGGGTCGTGCTGGGTCACGCTTTAAAGCCTTGATGGAGTGCTACGACACCCCCTGTCATATTGTGGTAGCGGCAATTGGCGAACCCCGCCGTCTCTATCATTTCCAGCAGCGTTTCTTGGTCAGGGTGTTGGCGGATTGACTCTGCCAAATAGCGGTAGCTTTCTGCATCCTGCGCAATCAGTCGACCCATCGCGGGCAATATTTGAAACGAATACTGATCGTATATCTTGCCTAGCAGGGCCGAGGTGGGCTTGGAAAATTCCAATACCAATAATCTGCCGCCGGGTCGCAAGACCCGCAACATGGAGCGTAGCGCCATGGCTTTATCCGTAACATTACGCAGACCAAAAACCATCGTAATGCAGTCAATACTATTGTCGTCAAAGGGCAAGTGCTGCGCGTCGGCTTGAACGACTTGCACATTACCCGTCGCCCCCTTATCGATAAGTCGGTCGCGCCCCACCGTTAGCATTGCCGCATTAATGTCCGCCAGAATAACCTGGCCCTTTGGCCCCACTAAGCGCGAAAATTTGGCCGCTAGATCACCGGTGCCGCCAGCGATATCTAAAACCGTTTGCCCCGGCCGTACCGCACTGAGTTCAATCGTGAATCGTTTCCAAATGCGATGAATCCCACCCGACATGAGGTCGTTCATTAAGTCGTAACGCCCGGCAACAGAGTCAAAGACGCCCCGCACCATGCCGGCCTTATCGCCCCGATTAACGCGGCTAAAACCAAAGTCGGTGGTGTTGTCCTCTTCGTGAGGAGTGCTGGTGGTATCGTCTGTCATATCCCAGTGCTCACTGTTGCCCTGTGGCAACTCCGTTAATGGACCGGCCAGTGTACCTGAGCAGCGAGTGTCTGTTCAGGGCTGAAAATGTAGCACTTGTGACTCAGCATCCCTAGATTTCCCGGCCGCAGCAAGCTGCTGCAAGTATTGATGCCAATAGTGATCTTGCTTTTCGGCCAGATCGCGCAGGTAGGCCCAGCTATACAGGCCGGAGTCGTGTCCATCATCAAACGTGATTTGAGCCGCATAGTGTCCGACGGGTGCAATCGCTACAATCTCCACCGATGACTTGCCAGTCTGTAGGACCTCTTGTCCAGCGCCGTGACCTCGCACTTCTGCGGAGGGAGAAAAGACACGCAAGTACTCTGCGCTGAGTTCGAACGCCATATTATCCTCAAACGTGAGTTCGAGTTTTCGCCGGCTGCGGGCGTAATGCAGTCGGGTAACGCGCTGTGGTGTTGTGTCGCTCATGGCGATTCCCGTTTCAGCAGTAGCGTATCCATATTAGCTTGTGCTGCCATAGAGCGGGCACGCGCTATTTCAGAGCGGCTTGCAAAGGGCCCCATAGTGACCCGATACCAGCGACCATTGTCTCCGTTAGTGAGCTCGACCGAGGCCTCTAGTCCAAGCAGTGCGAGTTCCCCCCGCCGTCGATCAGCATCGGCCTCCTGCCTGAATGAGCCGATTTGCAGTAAGTATTGCGCCATATGAGTATCACCAGCGGTCAGCTCGGCTGGCTCAATGTCCGGCGTTAAATCGACTTCCTCGTTCGGTAAAACCGTGTCAAAAATAAATTGGGGCACTGGCTCAACCACCACCGTGGGCGCGGGTATTGCTCCTGTTACCGCGACGGGGTCTGGTTGCGCTATCCAATGGTTAATGCTGAGCGTCGCCATCACCCCGGTTAGCGCGCCCGCAATAGCACCGTGGAGATGCGCCTTGGTTAATGTCGGCGGGGCGTTGTGAGTATTCTGCCCGGCGTTATGACGCGTTGCGGCGGATTTGGGCTTTTGTGTTTGCGGCGACCTAGCCATAACTACATTGACTCAGGCGCAGAAACACCCAGTAGATCAAGGCCGCTAGCAATGACCTGCTGGGTTGCCGCAACCAGTGCGAGTCTCGCACGGGCCGTGTCAGGTGCTGCGTCGAGAATTTTGTGGGCATTGTAAAAGCTGTGAAAGTCGGCGGCGATCTGGCGAAGATAATTCGCTACATCATGCGGCTCAAGTCGTTCGGCGGCGGCGACAACTACATCGGGGAATCGGGCTAAGTTAATGATCAGGCCTAGGGTCTCAGGTTCAGTCAGGGTGTCAACATGAGGCAGTCCGGCCAGGGTGCCCTTTTCACCTAATAATGTTTTTGCCTTGAGGAGCAAGCTGGCGCAGCGTGCGTGTGCGTACTGAATGTAATAAACCGGATTTTCGTTACTGCGCGCAAGCGCTAAATCGATATCAAACGTTAACTGCGAGGTCGGCGCTCGAGCGACTAAGAAAAACCGCGTGGCATCGCACCCCACCCACTCGATCAGGTCCCGCAGCGTCACATAGCTGCCGGCGCGCTTCGATAGCTTCACTTCATCGCCATCTCGCATCACCGTCACCATTTGGTGTAGCACATACTCGGGCCACCCCTTGGGAATACCCACGTCGAGGCCCTGTAGACCGGCGCGGACTCGAGTGATGGTGCTGTGGTGATCGGCACCTTGTTCATTGATTACCCGCTCAAAGCCCCGCTGCCACTTGTCGTGATGGTAGGCGACATCGGGTACGAAGTAGGTATAACCGCCATCCCGTTTGCGCATCACGCGGTCTTTGTCGTCGCCAAAATCTGTCGTTTTGAGCCATAACGCCTCTTGGTCCTCATAGGTATGACCATTGCCTTCCAATGTCGTCACGGTGGTGGCGACTGCACCTGACTCGTAAAGAGAGGACTCTAGGAAATAGCGATCGAACAGGACTGAGAATGAGCGCAGATCTTGATCTTGTTCACGACGGAGGCAGGCGACAGAAAATGCTTGAATAGCGTCAAGGTTATTCAGATCGCCATCTGCAGTAATGGTGCGATCGGCAGCTTGCACGGTATCACCTGCTTGATAAGCAGCGGCAACATCCTCGATATACTCGCCGCGATACCCGTCTACTGGCCATTCTGGGTCGTCGGGTCCTTTGCCTTTGGCCCGGGCCTGAACCGACAGCGCCAAGTTATTAATTTGTTGTCCTGCATCGTTGTAGTAAAACTCGCGCTGAACCGACCAGCCCGTGGCGGTGAGCAGTCGTCCAAGAGAATCGCCAATGGCGGCGCCCCTACCGTGGCCAACATGGAGCGGTCCAGTTGGGTTTGCCGAGACAAATTCCACCTGCACTCGCCGCCCACGGCCAATATCACAGCGACCATATTGATCCCTGGCTTCCAAGATAGTGCCAATGACAGCGGTATGCTGGCTGGCCCTAATAAAAAAGTTGATAAATCCAGGCCCTGCAATATCGGTGCGCTCAATCAGCGTGTTATCGGGCAGTGCGGCAATCAGTTGTGTCGCTAGATCTCTCGGTGGGATTTTCGCTTGCTTGGCTAAAACCATAGCGATGTTGCATGACAAGTCGCCATGCGCGGCATCTTTTGGGTGATCGATCTGTGGCATGACATCGGGCATGACCGGCAGCACGTTCTCCGATACGAGTTTTTGTAACCCTGAAGTAATCAGCGTAGCCAGTTCAGATTTCATGGTCGTCCTGTCAAAGTTATGCGTTGCTGCGCGGGTCGCACGGCTAAGTGAACATTATCGCCGACCCATCGGGCCGGCTCCAGCCAAGGAAGTCACAAGGTTTCATAGGGGTCGATATCGACTGACCAACTCAACTGACGCGAACGCGACGCTAATTCTGCCTGAGAGACCAGTGCGGCGACAGTATGCGCCAATGCGGGCCGCGTTTTGGCGGTGATAATGAGTTGGCTTCGGTAGCGATTTTTTCGCCGCGCCATCGCCGCGGGTAAGGGGCCAATGTAGTGAGCCTCAATTGGCGGTGCCCCCACCTTTAACGCGCGAAGAAAGTCGAGACCTTCTTGCTTGCTATGGCTGTCACAGCGGATGACCGCGAGGGCGCCGTAGGGTGGCAAATGGGTTTGCGCTCGCTGCCTCAGCAGGTCGGGCAGTAAGGTATGGTAAGGCGCGTCAAGCCCCTGTATTAACGGGTGCTCGGGGTGTCGAGTCTGAATAATGACCGCTCCGGGTTTGCGGTCCCGACCCGCTCGGCCAGCGACTTGCGTTAGCAGTTGCAGTAGCCGTTCTTCGCCACGAAAGTCGGGGCTGAAGAGCAGCGCGTCTGCGTCCACTACCGCCACCAGTGTCACGTGGGGGAAGTGATGGCCTTTACTGAGCATTTGCGTGCCAATCATGAGGACAGGATCAGCGCTGGCGAGTTGATCGATCAGTGCTGGTATCGCCGCCTTGCTGGTCACCGTATCGCTGTCTACTCGGATAACCGGGTAAGTCGCAAAGCGCTCAGTCAGAAACGCCTCTGTTTGTTGTGTGCCAATACCCGTGCCGACTAAGCGCCTGCTATTGCAGCTAGGGCAATGGTTTGGGAGAGAACTACGACGATCACAATGATGGCAATGTAGTCCCGGAGGCGTTTTATGCAGTGTCATGCGCGCGTCACAATCGGGACAATCACTGCTCCAGCCACAATCATGGCAGAGCAACGCATTGGCGAAGCCCCGGCGATTGAGAAAAACCAGCACCTGCTGCCCGTTGGTCAGCGTCTGCTCAATGTGACTGATCAGTTCGGTAGATAATCCTGCGGATAGTTCCAATCCACTGATATCGATGAGGCGTTGCTCAGGCAGTTGGCTGTCACCTGCACGTTGTGAGAGCACGTGGCGCTGATAGCGCTGCTTTTCAGCGTTATGCCAGCTCTCCAGACTTGGCGTGGCGCTGCCTAATAGGACACTACATCCTTCGAGCTGAGCACGTTTAATCGCGACATCTCTGGCGGAGTAACGGAGACCATCTTGCTGTATGAAAGCGGCATCATGTTCCTCATCAACCACAATAAGGCCCAGGCGGTGTATGGGCACAAATACGGTAGATCGCGTCCCTAAAATGACAGCGGCGTGGCCATGACGTGCGGCCGCCCATGCGCGATCTCGCGCTGCGTCGCCAATCCCCGAGTGTAAGGCAATCACAGGGGCGTCAAACCGCGCTTCAAACCGCGCCAGGGTCTGTGGTGTCAGTGCAATCTCGGGTAGCAATACGAGGGCCTGCCGACCTTGATTTAGGCAGGTGGCAATCGTTTGCAGGTAGACCTCTGTTTTACCGCTACCGGTAATGCCGTAGAGCAAGTGGACCTGAAAGTGATGTAAAGAGGATCGTACGATATCGATCACCGACTGCTGCTCTGGATTGGCAGTTAGCGGCGCGGTTTTCGTTCGCCATGGCTCGGGTCGAAGGATTTCACACGCTTCGATAAGATCTTTCTCGATAAGTGCTTTGATCACCGAGCGCTGAAAACCCAGTGTCTTGACTTTGTCTAGGGTAAGCGGGTGTGTTCGCAATAAGTTAATCAAATTCGCTTGTTTTGGTGCGCCATGGGGCGTGTCGGGTGCCAAACCACTGCCCCGCAGGGTGAGTTTAATACCGGGACTCCCCAGGGGGCGCTCGGCGTGACCACGCCGCTCACCCGGTGACAACGCTAGCGGCCACACTTCACCGACCGGATGTTGATAATATTCGGCAGCCCATTGCACTAGTTGTTTCAGTGTCGCTGAGTAAAGTGGCGTGGTATCTAAGACAGCAGTGCAATGACGCAGGCGCGCCGAGGGCAGGTCAGATGTTGTTGACTGACTCACCACCACGGCGACCAGGGTGCGATGCCCAAAAGGGACGCGCACTCTACTACCCGGCTCAATATCGCCCGACCACCCTTGCGGTGGCAGATAGTCAAATAGCCGCCTCAGTGGCGTCGGAACAGCACAGCGCCAGACCGGCTGATCGTGGGGCATGTTTTGGGCGGTGTCGGTCAAGCTGGACTCAGTCTGCTACCTAGCGGCCCCCAGTGTACTAAAGCGGGGGAGTGGGCGTATTCCATGTTGCTATCGGTGGGGGCTCTGGTATTATCCGCCCTCTTTTTTGCACCCAACAAGATTAATGGAGGTTGGCGTGAAAGCTGATATTCATCCACAGTACGGCGATATAACGGCTAAATGTAGCTGTGGTAACGAGATAAAGACCCGATCTACCTTGAGCGCAGACATCTCCCTGGACGTTTGTAGCCAGTGTCACCCTTTCTATACCGGCAAGCAGAAGATTGTCGATACAGGGGGTCGCGTTGATCGGTTTAACAAGCGATTCGGTGGGCGTAGCCTCTCGAAGTAATCGCAGCATTGTGTAAAAAGCCGGCAATGCCGGCTTTTTTTTGACTTAAAAAATCCCCTCGAGGGTCTCGGTGTCAATCGGCTCTCCCGCATCCTCCCCCCAGTCTGGTAGCGATTCTTCTAAAAAATACTCCATGACGCTATTGCTGGGATTGCCTTGCACGCGCAACCCGGAGTCCCGATCGACGCTGAGTCGCACAATACCGGGTGGCATGGGGGCGTCGGGTTGCGGTGCCGGCAAGGCCTCGCGCATGAAGTCAATCCAAATAGGCAGGGCAGCTGTGCCACCGAATTCTCGGCGGCCCAGTGGGCTGTAGTCGTCGAACCCCAGCCAGGTAGTGGTCACCAAGTCGCCGTTGAATCCAGAGAACCAGGCATCTCTCGGGCCGTTAGTGGTGCCGGTTTTACCGCCAATATCCGTTCGCTCTAGAACCTTTGCCCGGCGACCTGTGCCGCGCTGTATGGCTTCTCGTAAAAAGGAGGAAATGATATACGCCACTCTCGGATCCATGACACGAGTCGCTGCGCGCACCTCTGGTACAGCGGTACCTAAAATATCCTCCATGCGGGTCATTTCGTCCTTTGCGAGCTGAGTGTTCGTGCACTCGGGACAGGCCACGAGGGGATCTGCAGCGTAGACGATGTCGCCTCTCGCATTCTCGATACGGTCGATAAGCCAAGGTTCTACTTTGAAGCCCTCATTCGCCAGGATGGTATAACCCGTCGCGATATCAAGAGGCGTGAAGGCATGGGTTCCCAAAGCGAGTGTAAGGTTTGCCTGCATGCCTTCGGTATTGAAGCCAAGCCCCTCCACAAAGTTGATGAAGGTCCTCACCCCCACGCGCTGTAATACCCTGATGGAGACTAGGTTACGTGAAAATGCCAGCGCTTCCCGCAGCCGGGTGGGACCGTAGAATTTACCGCTGTCATTTTCAGGACGCCAGATCTCTGCCGCTGCGAGATTGTCCAGCACTACCGGCGCATCGTTGATCACCGTTGACGGCGTGATGCCTTGAGTCAGGGCGCTGGCATAAAGAAACGGTTTAAAGTTAGAGCCCGGCTGTCGCCGCGCTTGTGTCGCGCGATTAAATTTAGACAATTCGAAACCCATGCCGCCGACCAGCGCGCGAATGGCACCCTGCTTGGGATCCAACGATACCAATGCGGATTGTGCTTTCGGTACTTGCGTTAGGCGCCATTGCCCCTCGACTAGACGAACTCGTATTAAATCCCCCGGCGCTAATAAATCGGCAGCGGTTTTTTCAGGCTCACGGGTTTGGTTGACTGAGCTGTAACGGCGCACTGTGGCGAGATTATCCCGCCATGGAACTAAAATAGCGTCGCCAGACTTGATCAGAGCGGTCACACCGCTCTCGCTGACCTCGGTCACGATGGCAGGCGGCAGTTCAGCGATCGTGGGCATCGCCCGCAGCGCCTCTTGCCAGCGGCTCAACGTTTCTTCCGCTGTCTCGCCTTCGCGCGGGGCTAAACGGCGCTCTGGTCCTCGCCAGCCATGGCGCCAGTCGTAGGTGCGCAACCCTTTTAGCAGGGCGTTGTGTGCCGCTTGTTGCATGTTTGCGTCGATCGTGGTGAAGACCACATACCCATCGTTGTAAGCCGCATTGCCAAAACGCTCAACCATTTCCTGACGGACCATCTCGGCCACATAATCGGCATCAACCTCGACCACTTGACCAAAAAAACCTGCGCTGACGGGCGTATTGCGTGCCGCGATCTTTTCGGCTTCTGTGATCTTGCCGAGGCTCGCCATACGGCCCAAAATCCAATCGCGCCGAATTTTGCCCTTATCCGGATTGCTCAGGGGGTTATTGCGGGAGGGGGCTTTGGGTATGCCGGCCAGCATGGCATGTTGCGCCAGGCTGAGATCGGCAAGGGGTTTGCCATAGTAGGTTTCCGCGGCCGCCTCGAATCCGTAGGCTCGGTGGCCTAGGAACACGCGATTGACGTAGAGCTCAAAAATTTCAGCTTTAGACAGCGTCTGTTCGATTTCTAATGCCAGCAAGATTTCGTTGAATTTGCGCAAAAACGTTCGCTCAAGAGAGAGAAAGTAGTTGCGCGCGACCTGCATGGTGAGCGTAGAGCCACCACTGCCCTTTTTCCCAGTGAGCACGAGTTCCGATATGGCCCTGCCTAAGCTCAGTGGCTCGATACCTGAATGACTAAAAAATCCGTCATCCTCTGCGGCAAGTAGTGCATCGATAAAACTCTGTGGGATTTGGTCAAACTGGAGAGGCTTTCTTTTTTGCTCACCAAACTGACCAATTAATGCGCCCTCTCTGCTGAGGACCCGCATAGGTGTTTGCAGGGTGATGTTACGCAGCGTATCGGCTTCAGGTAGATTAGGGCTCAGATAGAGGTAGAGTCCTGCTAACCACCAAACTCCTACGCTGGCGATCAACGCAGCGTATTGTATGAGTCTTCGGGCTTTTACCACGCTGGGATCTCCGAGCCATTAATGACGAGGTAAGCCGTTCAGCCTTCCATCACTGGAGCCGCTGGGCAATTAGTGAAACTATAAGGGAAACCTATCAGGGCTTCTGTAGGGTTTTCACATTGCACGCGGTATTAAGTGACCTATTACCGACTTTGTTCGGACTTAAATTCCAGACAGTCGCGTGTTACGCTTTACAGTAGAACTTTAGCTCTGGATTGGGCTATCGACACACTCAAAGGATTGAATCGTGTTGACGAGACTAGGCATTGGCAAGGTGCCCCCACTATTGGGTATCGATATTAGCTCGACGACGGTAAAGCTGTTGGAGCTAAGCCGCAAGGGCATCCATTATTGCGTAGAAAGTTACGCTGTTGCGCCACTCCCTCCTGAAGCCGTTGTTGAGAAAAACGTCAATCATGTCCAGCTCGTCGCAGAGGTGATTCGTGAGTTAGTGGGTCGCTCTGGCACCAAGGCTCGGCGCGCGGTTGCTGCGGTCTCAGGCTCCGCGGTCATTACCAAAACGATAGCGATGCCAGCGGGACTGTCTGAGGAAGATATTGAGGCGCAGCTTACCTTAGAGGCTGACCAGTATATCCCCTATCCCCTAGACGAAGTGGCAATGGATTTCGAGGCGCTAGGCCCGATACCTAGCCAAGAAAATCACGTCCACGTTTTGTTGGCGGCATGTCGTCAAGAGACCATTGAATCTCGTATGGGCGCCTTAGCCATAGCAGGTTTGACGCCGGTCATTATGGATATTGAGGTGTTTGCGCGGGAACGTGCGATGACACTGCTCACCAGCCAGCTGCCGGCGGGTCAGCATCACACCATTGGCATGGTGGATATTGGCGCCACTATAACGACACTGTCGGTCTTTGCTGGCGACGAATCGATTTATACCCGAGAGCACTTATTTGGTGGTATGCAGCTGACGGAAGATATTATGAGTCGCTACGGACTCTCTTTTGAAGAAGCGGGTCGCGCGAAGAAGCGGGGCGGTTTACCTGATGGTTGTGAACCCGACGACTATGAAAAGGCGGTGTTAGCGCCTTTCCTCGAAGCGGTTGAATCGCAAATCAGCCGTTCTCTCCAGTTTTTCTTTTCCTCTAGCGAATATGCTGAGCTTGATTGCATTGTCTTGTGTGGCGGTGTGGCGGTAATGAAGGGTCTTGCAGAGCGAATCTCAAAGCGCCTATCCACCCCCACCATTATTGCCAATCCTTTTGCCGGCATGTCTGTGGCTTCACGTGTCAACGCAAAGGCGCTCGCCAAAGACGCGCCAGCGATGATGGTGGCGTGCGGTTTAGCAATGCGGAGACTCGACGATGGCTAATATCAACTTATTGCCCTGGCGTGAGACGCGTCGCCAAGCCCGTCGCCAGCAGTTTTTGGCCGGCCTGTGTGGGACCGCGCTCATCGCTGTACTGTCAGTCTTGCTCTGGGATGCGGTAGTTAGCAATCAGATCGCCCATCAGGAGATGCGTAACCAGAAATTGACCACCCAAATCAAACTGCTTGATCAGGAGGTCGCCGAGATTAGAGATCTGCAGCTCAAGCGCAATCGCTTGATAGACCGCATGAGAGTGATACAGGCGTTACAGGGTAACCGGCCAGTCATTGTCAGGCTGCTAGATCAGCTGGTCAGAACGGTGCCCGAGGGTGTTTTTTATACCGCACTGGAGACCGACGCCCAGCTCGTCTCGATTGAGGGCATTGCAGAATCCAATAACCGGGTGTCTAGTCTCATGCGCCGTTTAGAAGCGTCAGATTGGTTGCAAGCACCGAGTTTAGACGCGGTACAGGCGACCCCCAAATACGGCACGCAGGCGACCCATTTTACCCTGTCAGTGGGAATTGAGCTGCCAGAAGAAGCCGTTGAGCACCCGTTATGAACGCCTCAACCCTATTCCGCACGCTGAAAGAGTTTGATCTGGCTGACTTGGATCTAGCGGCCCTTGATCTTGATAATTTTGGCAACTGGCCCTCTTGGGCGAAAGCATTGGCAATGACACTGTTATATAGCGTGACGATGGCCACAGGGTTTTATTTGCATATCGAAAACCGCCACCAGCAGTTAGCCAATGTCGAGCGATCAGAACAGGAATTGAGGCAGTCATTTGAAGCAAAAGCGTTTGAAGCTGCTAATTTAGATCGCTATAAGGCGCAGTTGGTGGAAATGGAGACGCGATTTGGCGTATTAGTGTCGCAATTGCCTTCCCAGACCGAGGTGCCAGGCCTTCTCGAGGACATTACGAGTAAAGGTGAGCTGAACGGCCTTCGTATTAAGCGTATTGATCTCTTAGATGAGCAAACGCAAAATTTTTACATCGAGTTGCCTATTGCCATTGAGGCTACCGGTTCCTATCACGACCTTGGCGCGTTTATTTCCGGCATGGCTAGCTTGCCTCGTATTGTCACGCTGCACGACTTTCAGATTCTCGGAGATGCGGGAACCGCACCGATACTCGAGATGAAAATCCTCGCAAAAACCTATCGTTATAGAGAAGACGACGATGCGGGATAATCGCCTTGCGCCCTTACGTTTCGCGATCAAGGCGGTGGTTATGGCGGCGGCGTTGTCGGCTTGTGCAGACCGCAGTCTCACCGACTTAGACGCCTTTATGGATGAGAAGCGCGCGCTACCTGGCGGTGTCGTTGAACCTATTCCCACTTTTGAAGCTTACGAGGCGTTTGCCTATGCGGCGACAACATTACGCAGTCCATTTGATCGGCCAATGAATGCCCGACAACTTGCGGCTTTATCGGCGCGCACGATGGTGCGTCCTGATGAGAGCCGGACGAAAGACTATTTAGAGCGCTTTTCGTTAGACGCGTTGACCATGGTGGGCACCTTGCAACGAGACAAACAGGACTGGAGTTTGATCAAGGACCCAGAGGGCAGCATCCACCGGATTCAGATCGGCAGTTTTTTGGGCCGTGATCATGGTCGGGTTATTGAAATGGGTGAGACCTTTGTTGCAGTGACCGAAATCGTCTCGGACGGAACCGAGAATGGCTGGGTGGAGCGACCCAGAACAATTGAGCTCACAGGGACGTGAGCGAAGGAGATAACGCAATGGAAAGAGTAGCCAAAGGATGGCGATCTTTGCCGGTGCCGAGTGGATGGGTTTACGTGATTGGCTGTCTGTGGCTGTGTATGAATGCAGCGTCAGTCCACTCAGCGATACTGGAAAATATTGCCTTCACGCCACAACCTGGTTCTCAGCTCGCGGTGACACTAACTTTTGATCAGCCCTTTTTAGCGGAGGTCGACAGTTATGCGATCGAGGAGCCTGCCAGAGTGGTGTTGGATTTGCCGGGTACTCGCAGCATGCTCGGAGAAAAGCGGTTCAAGCTGTCGCAGGCTAACGCCACCAGTGTGTTAGTGCTCGAATCTGAGGGCCGTACCCGTGTGATCATCAATCTCGTCGAGTTGTTGCCATTTCAAACTGTGGTCTCGGGTGATCAGCTGACGTTGCAACTGGGGGCGGATATCGGGATGGCTGGGGTTGATTCGCAGATCACCAGCAATATCTTGCGAACCGATGCTGATCGGGTCGAGCGCGTGATGTCGGAAATAACAGATCTCGCGTTTCAGCGATCGCCCGAGGGGGAGGGTTTGCTGCTACTCACGCTGAGTGATCCGGGCGTCAAGGCGAGCGTGTTCAGTGAAGGCGGCAATATCACACTGCAGTTTCGTCATACGGGTGTCCGGAAATCCTTGATTCGGCGTTTCGACGTGACTGACTTCGCAACGCCAGTGCAGGGCATCGAGGTCAGCACGACGGAGCAAGGCACGCGATTGACGCTGCGTGCAAATGGCTTATTCGATTATTTGGCGTACCAAACTGGCAATACCTATACCCTTGCTGTCACGGCGCTAAAAGAGGAGGAGCAGCGAGATCATCTCAATCAGTTTGATTACGCGGGGGATCGTATTTCGCTGAATTTTCAGAGCATTGAGGTCCGTTCGGTATTGCAGCTGATCGCAGATTTCACTGGCCTAAATCTGGTGGCCTCAGATTCTGTGGAGGGGAGTATTACCTTGCGCCTAGAGGATGTCCCTTGGGATCAAGCGCTTGATCTGGTGCTCAAAACCCGGGGTCTAGACAGTCGCCAGATTGGTAATGTGTTAATGGTGGCGCCCACACAAGAGTTGGCTGAGCGGGAACGCCAGGAAATTCAAGCCAATAAACAATTGGCAGAACTCGCGCCCCTGCAGTCAGAATTTATTCGTATCCGGTATGCAAAGGCGAGTAATGTCGTCGGGCTATTTGAGGCGGGTTCAGAAGAGGGGGGCGCTTTAATTTCTGAACGGGGCTCAGTGGTCGTAGATGATCGCACCAACTCGATTGTTGTTACGGATACCAGCGCCAAGCTGGCGGAGATCCGAGAACTCATCGAGAAGGTCGATATTCCTATCCGTCAGGTCATGATCGAGGCACGCATTGTGATTGCGTCTTCCAACATTAATGAGCAACTTGGCATTCGCTGGGGAGGGGGTTATCTCAATGCTGGATCCGACCAGTTCACATCGGTGGCGGGCGACACAGCCAGTGTGACGAGCCTCAACAATCAGCTGATCGGCGGCGCTAACCCCATTGCCATGCCAACCGCACCATTGGTCGACCTAGGCGTTGCTGAGGCAACATCTGGGTTTGCTGTCGGCTTTACTTCCACTGATTTATTTCTCACTGCGGAGCTTTCGGCCCTCGAGGCATCCGGCGAGGGTGAGGTGGTCTCGCAACCAAAGGTGATCACTGGTGATAAACAGAAGGCCAGTATAAAGTCGGGAACTGAAATTCCTTATCAAGAAGGAGCGGCATCGGGTGCCACGACAACGGCGTTTAAGGAAGCGGTTTTGAAACTGGATGTGACACCTAACATCACACCAGATGATCGCATTTTGCTCGATTTGATCGTTAATCAGGATTCAGTGGGTGCGTTGGTGCCGAGTGGTAATGGTGGATTTATTCCAACTATCGACACCACGGAGCTGACGACACAGGTGCTTGTCGGCAACGGTGAAACCGTGGTGTTGGGAGGCGTCTTTAAAAATGAGGAGCTGGTTAAGGTTGCAAAAGTCCCGCTGCTTGGCGATATTCCTTACCTCGGCAACTTGTTCAAGAGTACTGCCAATACACAACAAAAAACGGAAATGCTCATTTTTATTACGCCTAGAATTTTGTCAGAAGCCTTGGTGAACTGACGGTGTCCGATAGCGCCCAAGACTTTCGGCTCTATATGGTGGGTCCTATGGGCTCGGGAAAGTCCACTGTGGGTCGACACCTGGCTGGGTTATTACGGTGCCCCTTTATCGACTCAGACGCAGAAATTGTGGCTCGCTCCGGTGCCGACATCCCCTGGATCTTTGATGTCGAAGGAGAGGTTGGCTTTCGGCGCCGCGAAAGTGCGGTGCTTCAGGACCTCGCTCAACAACCCCAGGCAGTGATTGCAACTGGCGGTGGCGCGGTGGTGACTGAGGAGAACCGCACATTAATGGCGCACTCGGGATTAGTGGTCTACCTTGACGTCAGTGTCGAGCAGCAGATGAAAAGAACAGGGTCAGGGGAGGGTCGCCCCTTGCTACAATGCGGTGACCGGAAAGAGACGCTTGCCAGGCTGATGGCTGAGAGAGCGCCGTTGTATCGCGCGCTGGCAGACGTCATTGTGTCGGGGGGCACGGGTAACGCTAGAAAAGTTGCAAAGCAAATCCAAGCACAATTAGTTGAGCGTGACTTGTTGCCTTAAAGCCCCTCATGATGATTATTCGAGAGCGATCTATCGATGTCGGAACAGTTTCATACAGTAGACGTTAAGCTCGGTGCCGATGGTGGCAAAAACAACGGCAAAGATCGCAGTTATCCCATCTCCATTGGAAGAGGGCTCCTGACGGATAACCGTCTGTGGGCAGAGCTTATCGGTTCGCGCGGCGTGGTATTGGTCACCGACGACCAGGTCGGTCCGCTATACGCAGCGCATTTACAGTCTGCTCTACCCGCACTTGATCGGTTAACGCACATTACTTTGCCTGCCGGCGAGCAGCATAAGTCGATGGCGTCAGTGCAGCAGATCTTAGATGCTGCACTGGCGGATCGCCATGAAAGACAAAGTCTATTTTTGGCGCTCGGTGGGGGTGTGGTAGGCGATATGACCGGATTCGCCGCGTCGCTATTTTTACGTGGCGTGGAGTTTGTTCAGATACCGACGACCTTGTTAGCTCAGGTCGATTCTTCGGTAGGCGGTAAAACAGGGGTTAACCATCCCATGGGCAAAAACCTAGTCGGTGCTTTTCATCAACCCAAGCACGTCATCATTGATCTCGACACGTTATCTACCTTGCCGGATCGAGAATATGCCGCGGGACTCGCTGAGGTTATTAAGTACGGACTGATTCGCGATGCGGCGTTTTTTCATTGGTTAGTAGCAGAGGTCAGTGCCTTGCAGGCGCGTGATATTCCGACCTTGGCATCGGCAATTGAGCGCAGTTGTGCGATTAAAGCCGCTGTTGTGATGGAGGATGAACAGGAGCGAGGTGTGCGGGCCCATTTAAATTTTGGGCATACCTTTGGGCATGCTATTGAGCGGCTTCAAGGTTACGGAGAGTGGCTCCACGGCGAAGCCGTTGCGGCGGGCATGGTCATGGCAGCGCGTCTCTCGGTGCGCCGCGGCGACCTCGAATCAGAAGTGGTTGATCAGCTCTTGTCCTTTCAGCAACAGGTGGGGCTGCCCGTCAAACCACCCGCTGGACTCACTGCCGCCAGCTTCTTAGATGCCATGGCGAGCGATAAAAAAGTCACTGCGGGGAAAATCCGCTATATTTTACTCAATCGGTTGGGTGAAGCCTCAGTGGCTGAAGACGTCACGCTAGACGACATTGCCTGCGTAATCGACGCTTGATCGGCGATGATAACGGCAATTGAGCGCCCCTTTTAGGGCGTGTACACTACGTCCCCTTTTGTTCTGGCCCCGTAGGGGTCGTTTGGCTGGCTTACAGGCGCCGGCTCACAGACGAAACGTGTTATGACTCATGATTTAACATCAGACGCCGGCGCTACGGCAGCGCCGCGAGGTCTCTACCGCCCCGAAGAATTTCGGGATAACTGCGGATTCGGTTTGATCGCTCATATTAAGGGCGAGGTGAGTCATCGTCTGCTGCAAACGGCGATTGAGTCGCTAACCTGTATGACACATCGGGGTGGTATTGCGGCAGATGGCCGCACGGGCGATGGCTGCGGTTTATTGCTACAGATGCCCGATGCGTTCATGCGCGCTCAGGCAAAGACAACGCTCGGCATCGAACTCGGCGATCATTATGCGGTTGGCATGCTGTTTTTAAGCCAAGACCCCTCGCTTCAGACGCAGGCGCGTGAGGCGATGACTTCGGCCTTAGGCGCTGAAGGTCTCTCGGTATTGGGATGGCGTGAAGTGCCAGTCGAGCCAGATGTTTGCGGTGAAATCGCACTCGACCAATTACCGCTCATCGAACAGGTTTTTGTCGATGCAACGGGCATTGATCATGAACACTGCTTAGGGAAATTGTTCACGGCGCGCCGACGCGCAGAAATGGCGGTTGCTGACGACCCTGATTTCTACATTTGTAGCCTCTCTGATCGCGTGATTTCTTATAAAGGTTTGGTAATGCCCGCTGATCTAGCGCGCTTTTATCCGGACCTTAATGACCCCTCGCTGGAGACCGCAGTGTGCGTGTTTCACCAGCGCTTTTCGACGAATACGCTACCTCGATGGCCGCTGGCGCAACCGTTTCGCATGCTGGCTCATAATGGTGAGATCAATACGATTGAAGGTAATCGCAGTTGGTCTAGAGTGCGCACGCCTAAATTGGCTTCGCCGCTACTCCCTGATCTGCAATCGCTAGTGCCGTTGGTAAACACCGAGGGTTCAGACTCGTCGAGCCTCGATAATATGCTCGAGCTTCTCACTACGGGTGGTATTGAGTTACCGCGGGCCCTGCGGATGCTGATTCCTCCAGCTTGGCAAAATATTGAAGGCATCGATCCTGATCTCAAAGCGTTTTACCAATACAACGCGATGCATATGGAACCCTGGGATGGCCCGGCCGGCATTGTCTTAACAGACGGTCGATACGCCTGCTGTTTGTTAGACCGAAATGGATTACGCCCGGCGCGCTGGGTGACGACTGATGATGGTTTCATCACCGTCGCATCAGAAATTGGTACCCACGGCTATCGGCCTGAGCAAGTGATTGCCAAAGGGCGGGTAGGTCCGGGACAAATCTTAGTGGTAGATACCGAAACCGGGCAGGTTCTGCACACCGAGGACATGGACGAGTTACTCAAGGCACGACAGCCCTATAAAAAATGGTTGCGGCAGCACGCCCGACTTATCTCAGGCAGCTTTGCGGGCGAAGCGGTAGCCGCGATATCGGGTGCTGAGCTCGATATGTATCAGAAAATGTTTCAGGTCAGTTTTGAGGAACGAGATCAAGTGCTGCGGCCTCTCGCTGAATCAGGCAATGAGGCGGTGGGTTCAATGGGTGACGATACGCCAATGGCGGTGCTGTCTCGTCAGGAACGATCGCTCTATGAGTTTTTCCGCCAGAAATTTGCGCAGGTGACCAATCCACCGATTGATCCGCTGCGTGAGTCCATTGTGATGTCGCTGGAAGTGGATCTTGGTCCGGAGCGTAACGTCTTCATTGAGTCTGCAGGGCATGCAGAGCGCATTAGCCTGACGTCACCCGTTTTGTCCCAGGCAAAATTTCAGACCATTGTCGAATTGTCAGAGGAGGGATTTCGCAGCACGGTGATTGATGCGACCTATGATCCCAGCAAGGCCAATCTACGCGAGACGCTGGAGGCATTGTGCTCTAGTGCGGAGGCCGCAGTTCGCGATGGGTTCCAGATTTTAGTTCTGTCGGATCGACAAATTGCCGAATCGCGAGTGCCTATCCATAGCCTGTTAGTGACGGGTGCGGTGCATCATCATTTAATTCGAGTGGGTTTGCGGTCCGAGTGCAACCTCGTTATCGAGTCAGGTAGCGCGCGTGACTCGCATCATGTGGCCTGTTTGTTAGGGTTCGGTGCAACGGCTATTTACCCTTATGTGGCCTACAGTGTTATTGAAGATCTCTTGGCACGCGGTGAGCTGTTGGGTGACCCACAGGTATGCCAGAAAAACTTCCGCAAGGGGATTAACAAGGGTCTGCTGAAGATCATGTCCAAAATGGGCATTTCAGCCGTTAATTCGTATCGTGGGGCGCAGCTGTTTGAGGCTGTAGGCCTTGATACGGAGTTGGTGGATATCGCTTTCACAGGCGTCACGTCGCGTATCGGCGGCGTATCGCTTGAGCAGTTAGAAAAGGATCAGTGGCAAGTGGCAAGCCGCGCTCGATCCCGTCGTAAAACGATGGATCAAGGTGGCCTCCTCAAATATGTCCACGGGGGTGAGTATCATGCTTACAACCCAGATGTGGTCATGAGCCTGCAATCTGCGGTCGTCAGCGGTGAGTATCGTGATTATCAAGCCTATGCCACGCACTGTAACGACAGGCCTGTGGCCGCCTTGCGCGATTTGCTCACGCTAAAACTTGCCGAGACGCCTGTGCCCCTCGAGGAGGTAGAGCCGATCGAAGCTATCTTCCGTCGTTTCGATTCTGCGGGCATGTCTCTCGGCGCACTGTCGCCAGAAGCACATGAGTCGCTCGCCATGGGTATGAACCAAATTGGCGCTAGATCGAATAGTGGCGAGGGTGGGGAGGATCCTAGCCGGTTTGGTACTAACCGCGTATCGAAAATCAAGCAAATTGCCTCGGGTCGCTTTGGCGTGACGCCGCATTATTTGGTCAACGCTGAGGTGTTGCAGATCAAAGTGGCTCAGGGAGCGAAGCCAGGTGAGGGTGGTCAGCTACCGGGTGGAAAGGTGAATGAGCTCATCGCGCGGCTGCGCTATTCCGTTCCTGGCGTGACGCTGATTTCGCCACCGCCGCACCATGACATTTACTCGATTGAGGATCTGGCACAGTTGATTTTCGATTTGAAGCAAGTCAACCCCGATGCATTGGTGTCGGTAAAGCTGGTCTCGGAGCCCGGTGTCGGTACGATTGCCGCGGGTGTCACAAAAGCTTACGCCGATTTAATCACTATTTCCGGTTACGACGGCGGGACCGCCGCTAGCCCGCTAACCTCAATCCGTTACGCGGGCTCGCCGTGGGAGCTGGGTTTAGCAGAGGTGCAGCAAACATTGCGCGGTAATCGTCTCCGCGGTCGGGTTCGATTGCAGGCTGACGGTGGAATGAAAACAGGGCTCGATGTGGTGAAAGCTGCCATCTTGGGTGCAGAGAGTTTTGGGTTTGGTACCGCACCCATGGTAGCGATGGGCTGCAAGTATTTGCGTATTTGCCATCTCAATAATTGCGCTACTGGTGTCGCCACCCAGAATGCGCAGCTGCGGGAAACCCACTTTGTGGGTGACGTGGAGCGCGTGGTCAATTTCTTTACGTTTGTTGCCACTGAAACTCGAGAGTGGCTCGCCAAGTTGGGTGTCCGCAAACTGGAGGAGTTAATCGGCCGCGTTGATTTATTGGAGCGCTTCCCTGGAGAGACAGCGAAGCAACAGAGTTTGGACCTAGATCCCATTTTGTGGGTTGATGAGCAGGCGACGGATCAGCCGCAGTTCTGTCAAGTAGACAGCAACGATCCGTTCGATACCGCCGATAAGGCGAATCAAATGATTACGGATATCCTGCCGGCGATCGACGCGGGGAGCGGTGGAGAATTCGCTTACAGTATCACCAACTGTGATCGCTCGATTGGTGCGCGCCTGTCTGGCGAAATTGCAAAACGGCATGGTAATACGGGGATGGAAAAGAACCCCATTACCATTCGCTTAACCGGCACTGCGGGTCAGAGTTTTGGCGTCTGGAACGCGGGCGGACTGCACATGTACCTCGAGGGCGACAGTAATGACTATGTCGGCAAGGGCATGGCCGCTGGCAAATTGGTCATCTCCCCGCCCCGAGGTAGCCGCTTTGAAAGCCGGCACACCAGCATTATTGGCAATACGTGTCTCTATGGTGCGACGGGTGGACGCCTTTTTGCAGCGGGCGTGGCGGGTGAACGTTTTGCTGTGCGAAATTCAGGTGCTCACGCCGTGATCGAGGGTGCGGGTGATCACTGCTGTGAATATATGACGGGTGGGTTGGTAACGGTATTGGGCTCGACTGGCGTCAATTTTGGCGCGGGCATGACCGGCGGCCTGGCTTTTGTCCTTGACGAAGACCGCGCGTTTATTGATCGCTATAACAGCGAATTGGTGGAAATTCATCGAGTAGCAGCTGAGTCTATGGAAGCTCATCGCCACTTTTTGCGCGATAACATTCGCGAGTTTGTCGATGAAACCGGCTCGGCGTGGGGTGCTCACTTGCTCGAAAACTTCGAAGACTACGTCGGTAGATTCTGGTTGGTTAAACCCAAGGCGGCCGACATTAATCAACTCCTCTCGCGATTGCGAGAGACAGACTGAGGCATACCCCACATGAGTGCGCGTTTAGCAAACCCATTTCAGTTTCTGGATGTTGATCGGAAAGACCCGGGTAAAAAGAACATGGAGACCCGCACCGAAGCGTTTGTGGAAATCTATGATCCGTTTACTGAAGTCCAAGCAGCTGAGCAGTCACACCGCTGCTTAGAATGTGGCAACCCCTATTGTGAGTGGAAATGTCCTGTCCATAATTTCATTCCGAATTGGTTGAAGCTGTTAGCAGAGGGTAATCTATTCGAAGCAGCAGAGCTGAGCCACCAAACCAATACCTTGCCCGAGGTCTGTGGTCGGGTATGCCCACAAGATCGGCTGTGTGAAGGGGCTTGCACGCTTAATGATGGCTTTGGTGCCGTCACGATTGGTAACTCAGAAAAATATATTACCGACACCGCATTAGCGATGGGGTGGCGCCCCGATTTGTCTGATGTTATCCCCACCGATAAAAAAGTCGCGATTATTGGTGCGGGTCCCGCTGGACTCGGTTGTGCTGACATTCTGACTCGCAATGGTGTGAAGGCCACGGTATTTGATCGTTACCCAGAAATCGGTGGCTTACTGACCTTTGGGATCCCCCAGTTCAAACTGGAAAAGCAGGTGATGCAGCGTCGCCGAGAAGTCTTTGAGGGCATGGGCATTGAGTTTCGGCTCAACACTGAAATCGGCCGCGATATCACAATCGATGAACTCCTCGCCGACTATGATGCGGTATTTTTAGGGATGGGCACGTATAAGGCGATGGAGGGTGATTTTGCGGGGGAAGATCTCCCTGGCGTCTACAAAGCGCTTGATTATCTTATTGCTAACGTCAACGAGAAGATGGATTACCCGAGAGACCCTGACGAGTTTATTGATCTGAAAGAGAAGACAGTGGTGGTGCTCGGCGGCGGTGATACCGCGATGGACTGCGTTCGTACAGCGGTTCGTCAGCAAGCTGACCGCGTGTATTGTGTGTACCGCCGCGATGAAGAGAACATGCCCGGATCACGTCGTGAAGTGGCAAATGCCAAAGAGGAAGGGGTCCAGTTTTTATTTAATCGACAGCCCGTTGAAGTGATGGATTACTTTGGTGAGGCGATCGGCGTGAAAGTGGTTGAGACACAGCTCAGCGAACCTGGCGCTGACGGCCGGCGGCGGCCAGAGCCGGTGCCGGGCAGTGAAGTAGTGATCGAAGCCGACGCCATCATTATGGCATTTGGTTTTCAGCCGGATCCTGCGGATTGGTTCAATGAGGTTGGTGTTACCTGCAATGATTGGGATGCTGTGATAGCGCCAGAACACCAAGCCTTCAAATTCCAGACAGCAAACCCAAAGATTTTTGCTGGGGGTGATATGGTACGCGGGTCGGATTTAGTGGTGACCGCCATCTGGGAAGGTAGGCAGGCGGCTGAGGGTATTTTAGATTACCTCGAGATTTAGGCCGCTACTGTTTTTGCAAATCGTGATATGACCGACACTGCGTTGAAACCTAAGAAGATGAGAAGAGAGTCGACAACATGACCACCTTAGAAAACGATCGATTTCTGCGTGCACTCATGCGTGAACCCGTAGATCGAACGCCGCTTTGGATGATGCGTCAGGCGGGCCGGTACCTGCCAGAGTATCGCGAGATACGGGCCGAAGCCGGTAGCTTTATGAACTTATGCACGAATCCTGAGCTCGCCTGTGAGGTGACACTGCAGCCGTTACGGCGGTACGCCATGGATGCAGCCATTTTGTTCTCTGATATTTTGACAGTGCCAGACGCACTGGGTCTGGGGCTGTACTTTTCAGAGGGAGAGGGCCCTCGCTTCGAGCGGCCTATTTCGACCGCCGCCGACATTAACGCACTGGATCCGGCGCGTGCTTCGAGTGAGCTTGGTTATGTCATGGATGCGGTATCGCTGATTCGTCGAGAGCTTAAAGGCAGTATTCCATTGATCGGTTTTGCCGGTAGTCCATGGACTTTGGCGACTTACATGGTGGAGGGCGCCTCGAGTAAAGATTTTGCCAAAGTGAAGTCACTGGCCTTCAATGAACCGGAGCTGATGCATCAGCTGTTGTCAAAACTGGCGACATCGGTGGCGGCTTATTTGAGTGAGCAGATTCGCAGTGGTGCGCAGGCGGTACAAATATTTGATACCTGGGGCGGGTCATTGAGCCATAACGCATATCGCGAGTTTTCCTTGCGCTACATGGCAGAGATTATTGATCAGCTACCGAGAGAAGCGGACGGCCGCAAAGTGCCGGTAATCGTCTTTACCAAGGGCGGCGGCCAATGGTTGGAAGCCATTGCCGACTGCGGCGCCGATGCGGTGGGGTTGGATTGGACGACTGATATCGGTGCGGCGCGGGAGAGAGTGGGGGATCGAGTCTGCTTGCAGGGTAATATGGATCCGACGCTACTCAATGCATCGCCAGAGCGTATTCGAGAGGAGGTGGGGCAGATCCTGAGCTCGTATGGAGAAGGCAGCGGTCACGTGTTCAATTTAGGACACGGGATCACACCAGGCATTAATCCCGATCATGTTGCTGCGATGGTGAATGCGGTGGTGGAGCTTTCGCCCGCTTACCACTGAGAGTCTGGGATCGCGTGATCCATATCGAGTGCGGGAGAGTTAGAAGTTGGTTTGCCAACGACTTTTGCTGGCACACCCGCCACTGTTGTGTGGGCAGGCACATCTTGTAGCACGACTGAGCCGGCACCTACCTTGGCACCTTCGCCAACATAAATATTGCCGAGTATCGTGGCACCCGCACTGATTAAAACGCCATCGCCGATTTTCGGGTGACGATCGCCGTCTTCTTTACCAGTGCCGCCCAATGTGACTGACTGTAATATCGATACGCGATTCCCCACTATTGCGGTTTCGCCGACGACGAGTCCCGTAGCGTGATCAAGCATGATGCCGTGCCCGAAGCGCGCAGCAGGATGTATATCGATACCAAACTGCCGTGCCATTTGGCTCTGTAAAAAATGCGCCAAGGGTTTACGGTTGTGCGTCCATAACCAATGGCCAATACGGTGAATTTGCAGCGCCTGAAAGCCCTTGAAGTACAGAAACGGCAGGTAGAGTTCGTGGCAGGCAGAGTCACGATCGATAATGGCGCTAAGGTCTTCGCGAATAGCGCTTCGTATACCGCTGTCGTCTTGCAACGCTTCTAAAATCACCTCACGCAACATCATTGCCGGTGCGGTAGGACTACCCAGCAAGTTCGCGAGATGGAAGCTTAAAGCACTCTCTAGCTCGTCGTGATTGAGAATCGTCGCGTGCAAGAAGCTGGCCAATATAGGCTCTGCAGCGGCAGTATCGCGTGTCTCTCGACGAATGCGCGCCCAGATGGGGTCGCCCTGTTCGATCTGCTTAATATTGTCGCGTTGTGTTGCGGTCATGGTCTAACGCTCTGTCGCACAGTGCTCATTCAATGTGCTGATAAGTGTAGCGAAAGCGGAGCGTATATCAGGTTTTATCCGGATACTAGCTGGAGAATGACCCTTGGAAACGCCATAGCATGTGCCCGCGCTCATGATATTTGCGCTCAAACAAGGTGAGCGGTGGATCGGGCGTAAAGGTTTCTAAGGCGCCTGATAACCCGATCAACTCGGCGGCTTGCGTAAATTCCGTTGCGTATACCTGCCAATTACTGCGCATTTGCAGCTGGCCCCCCAGTTTGGCCAGCAGCGGAAAAGCGCCGTGACCGTGAACCCGGCGTCTCAACTGTGAGGCCTTGGGCCAAGGATTTGGGTACAGCATCCAATGGGCTGCTAAAGGCATGTTCGCCTCGACCAGGCAGCGCCAAAAGGACTCCGCTTCCGCTTGTAAGAGGAGGTAATTCTGTTGCCCCAGCACTTGATGCTTGGCTAATCGAGAAGCGGACTGATCGATGCCCACCACTAAAGCCTCCGGGTGCTGAGCGGCGAGCACCGCAGTACTCATGCCGGTGCCGCAGTAGGAATCTAAGATGAGGGGCCTGGGGTCGTAGCGGTAGCGTGATTGCAGTTGTTGAAAAGCGTTTTGTGTGTGGCTGGGGCAGGGTTTTCGCCACGGGTGCGCAAGATGATGGCGCACAATGCGTTCCAGGTCTGAGTGGGGTGACGCCTGCTGGGTTTGGATGGCAGTATGGGTGGCGTCGGACGGTTCTGTTTGCGCAGTTGAATTCACCTTGCCATCATACCGCGCTATGACATCTTTGACGGATAAGGACGACATTAGTGCGAGAGGATCTCCGCCCTTACTGGGTTAAACGGGCTTATCTTGTCTTGAGAGACTGCTGGATTGATTGGTTTGTCAGGCCTCGCTGTGTTCAGTTGGGGCCCTACGCCAACATTATGTCGCCTTGGTATGTCGATATCTCGGGGCCTAATATCGCCATTGGCCACTCTTTTACCGCGATCAACACCGCCAGTCAGCGAGTGCAGATTGGTGTCTGGGGTCGGGCGCCCGGTGAGGGTCAGATTACCTTGGGTAATGCTTGTCTTATGAGCCCAGGATCACGCATTAGCGCCAGCGATGCCATTACATTGGGCGACGGCTGCATGCTCGCCAATGGCGCTTATATTACCGACTCAGATTGGCATGGCTTGTATGACCGTATCGATCGCGCTGCTGAGGCTACCCCCGTTTATCTTGGTGCCAATGTGTGGGTGGGTGACCACGCTACCGTACTCAAAGGGGTGACGATCGGCGATAACAGTATTGTTGCGGCCCAGGCTGTCGTGACTAGCGATGTGCCTGCGAATGTCGTCGTGGCGGGTAATCCCGCTAAAGTGATCAAAGCGCTAGACCCTGACGCCGAGCGCTACACCCGGTCAGATCTGTACGCAGACCCCGCCAAAACCGCGCAACAATTCAAAGAGTTGGACCACTACGTGCTCAACAAAAACACCTTTTGGCGTTGGTTTTGGACGCTGCTTTATCCTCGTGCTCGGCGCGAGCGGTGAGTTATAGGAGCCTCAGCGGGGGTTCTTCCAGTAGCGATAACTGCTCTCTCAGCGCGAGAATTTGATCAGCCCAATAGCGTGGCTGGCCAAACCAAGGAAAAGCGGCAGGAAAAGCGGGGTCATCCCACCGTCGTGCCAACCAAGCGCTGTAGTAGACCATGCGTGCGGTGCGCAGTGCTTCGATCCATTTCACCTCGCGCGCATCGAAATCCTGAAATTCCTCATAGCCCGCAATCAGCTCCGACAGCTGGCGCTCACGCTGATTGCGATCGCCTGATAAAAACATCCACAGATCCTGAATAGCAGGCCCGGTCACGCAGTCATCTAAGTCGACAAAGTGCGGTGTTTCGTCGCGCCACAAAATATTACCCACGTGGCAGTCGCCATGCAGACGAATACCCTGCCGTGGGTTGTAATCGGCCATGAGTGCGCTGGCACGCTCGACCAGATCATCACCCAGCGTGCTCCAGGCCGGCTGCAGCTCGTCGGGTATCCAGTTTTCTGCAAGGTAACGAATGGGCTCGACTAACCAACGCTGCAGCGAATAGTCGATGCGCTCGTCAAAATGCTTGGCGCGCCCCACCCCGTGCATCCGCCCGAGAGTGCGGCCCAGACCGAAAAGGTGGTCCGCGTTATCGAGCTCTGGGGCATGACCTCCGCGGCGAGGAAAGATGGCGATGAGGTAGCCCCCCGCTTCATGCAGGGTTTGCCCATTGATACTCATGGGCGCCACGACAGAGAGTTCTGCTGCGGTGAGCTCTTGCGTAAAGTCATGCTCTTCTTGGATCTGTGCACGCGTCCAGCGTCCGGGGCGATAAAACTTGGCAATGACCGGCTCGGCATCCTCCAAGCCAAATTGATAAACGCGGTTTTCGTAACTGTTGAGTGCCAAGATGCGCAGGTCGCCGAGCAACCCGATGGACTCGACACAGCTAATGACGTTATCGGGCGTTAGGCTCTCGTAGGGATGGTTCATGATGGGCCTCCCCATTACACAGGGCACCATGGTACCGCGTAAGTGGTGAGCCCGGTTCGGGCGTTCGCGCCAAACACCATACCGTGACCCTTTTGGCGCCAGCTTTGAGGCAGGCTGCGGCTGCTGCGTTAACAGTGGCGCCAGTGGTCATAACGTCGTCGATTAACACCACGCGAGCGTCTCGAACTTTCGCGTTGACCGCGAAGCGGTCATGCTGGTTGCGCCAGCGAGCTGAACGATTGAGACGGTGCTGGGTGGCACCAGAACGGGTGTTACGTAACCACGGCTCGACCGGTAACGAGTGTGATTGTGCTGCACTGATCGCTTGTGCCAGCACCCTGGTGTGGTCGAAGCCACGATATAACTGGCGTCGCCACTGAGTGGGTATGGGTACCAATATCAAGGAACCCAGTGGCGGCATGATGGCAAAGGCCTCTCTGATAAACAACGATGCGAGCAACGGAGACAGCTGAGGCTGATGCTGAAATTTCCACAAATGAATGAGGTCTCGGATGCCCGCTTGCATTAAAAATGGCGCGCGCGATTGAGCGAAGTAAAGCGGGTACTGATGACAGCGCGTGCAGTGGTTGAACGCCCTCGTTGCGGTCATGCCGGCGGAGGGCAGTGCACAGCGGGGGCAGGCGGGGTGATTGCGCGGCAAGCGCTGATCACAGTCATCACATATCGCCTTAGTAGATGAGTGCGTTTGCTGGCAGAGGATACAAACGGCGGGTGCAAGCCATTGGATGGCCTTAATGGTCTGCCCCAAGGCAACTTGCAAAACGCGATGGCCGCGGTTCGCCGAGTGCTTGGACTTCGAGCGAACAGGCGCGTCGAAGGTGTCATCGCTTAGGGTTTTCATTGGTGGGCGGTTTGTGGCTGTCATACCGTTGCATGTGGGTCCTCAGATGGTCCGTGCCCATGCTGTCTCACTGAGACTAGCGAGAGAACATCCATGTGCGTTAAGGGCAGTCAAATTGGGGCGCTGATGAGAAATACTTGGTCTTGGGTGCGCCAAGGTTTAGAGTAATAAATCTCGATTCAAACTACTCATTAATATGTCAGACGCAAATCAACCTAGTGATGAGACAGCATCGCAAGCGCTGTCGAAAGAAGACCAGCACCGGGTAGATGGCTTTCTGGCTCGTGGTGTCAATTCGGTTGAGCGAAGGCCATTTCGTCCTGTCTTTTTGATTGTTGTACTCATCGCAGTAGTGACGGGTTTTAGCTTGCTAAGCCAAGGCATTGCGCAGTGGGCGGGTATTTACTGACCTCGCCAAAATCGGTGCACGCTATTTTTTGTTTTGATATCGTGCGTTTTTCGGTGTGTGGCGCAGCCTGGTAGCGCACTTCCTTCGGGAGGAAGGGGTCGGAGGTTCAAATCCTCTCACACCGACCAATCAAAAACAGGGCGCTGCATACGACTCGGGCTTTTAGGTTTCGTGAGCGCCACTACACCCATCCGGGCGTAGACCAGAAAGGTCACCGTGGTTGAAACATTCTGAGGACTTGTCCTGACGCGCCACAGACATTTGGCGGTCATGCGAGATTGCGGCCAATTTATCCAATAGACCTAAGCATCGTCTAGTTGCGCTCGACATTGAAAGAGTCGAGGATTGGACGCCCGCTATTTTCTACCTACCGGGTATATTCATCGGTCATCGTAATGACCTTATATGAAAGTTCCATTGGAGATCGGTACCCGTGATCAAACGCATACTGACCATTCTGGCCATTGCAGAGATATCCTACCTCGTAGTGATTAACGCGGCGCTCCAGTTGCCGATAACTCAGGATTTGGTGAACAAAATCCGGCCGGAAAAGTTTTATGTCTCTTGGG
>JBDQJL010000010.1:0-239 GCA_040263855.1 Luminiphilus sp.
GGGTTGGAGTGCGGCCTGACTGAGGAGGAAGTATCGCGCATCAAGCGGGGTCCAGAGGATGAAGGGTGGAATGAGGGTGACCAAGCACTGTTGCGCGCCACTGATGATTTGACACGGGACGCTTTTATTTCAGATGCCAATTGGCAGCGGCTGTCAGCGCTGTCAGAGAAACAGCGGATGGATTTGGTGATGACGGTGGCGCAGTACACACAGGTGTCGATGATGTTGAATACGTTTGG
>JBDQJL010000010.1:249-55292 GCA_040263855.1 Luminiphilus sp.
CCTCGACCCGGACCTCTGTGCGTGAAATAAGGTCGTTTCGGAGTGTGATTAGCATATGAGTCCGCGCGTTAGCAGCGCAGGTGGTGTGCCAATCAGAACAATGTGCGATGGACAATGGGCAATGTTTAATGGGCAATGTTTAATGTTTAATGGGTAATGGTTAATGGGCAATGTTTAATAGGTAATGGACAATGCGCAATGTACATAGTGCCGCGGGCGCTGCCCAATGGATACTGAGGTTTACACAGTAAAGGCTGTAGTGGTGGTGATCATGAAACGAATGCTCTTTTTGGTGGCGATGTGCTTGAGTGCGCAAACGCTAGCCGCGGATGGATATCCGTCTGAGTGTGATACCGCTCGGGATCGGGCTAAAAGTAAATATGGTTCGCTGCGCCACTATTTTGACGCTCTGAATCAATGTATGTCGCGCAATAACGATGAGGCCAGTCAGTGCAAAGTGGCACTCAGCGAGCAGCAAACGGCGCTTGGCGACTTTATTTTTGCCCAGCGCGTCGCCAGCGATGTGTGTGGACGAGCGGGCAAAAACCCAGATCTATCGTGATGATGCTTGGTCGTTGAATCGCAGATCAAGTAAACAAGGACAAGACGTGCTCAGGGGGGCGGCCCATCGCAGCACCGTTATCATGAACCACGATGGGTCGTTCAATCAGAATGGGGTGCTGCTGCATGGCCGTTATGAGCTCGTCATCAGCGCTGTTTTTACTCAGCCCCAATGTTTTAAAAACAGATTCCCCGCGTCGCAATAACGCCCACGGTGTGATACCTAGCTGACCGATCACAGTGATTAACTCCGCCTCGGAAGGCGCGTCTTCTAAATAGCGCCGGATGATGGGGTCGATACCCTGTTCTTCGAGCAAGGCGAGTGTTTGTCGTGATTTAGAGCATCGTGGGTTGTGCCAAATCGTGGTGGCCATGAATCTCCCCCGCAAAAATTGAAAGTATGACGCGCTTAGTTGAGACTTGCGAGCATCACACACTAGGTTTCCAATATGGCATCACATTTTGAACTGGAGCGACTGTCGTTTAGACACGGGCCCCTCATGTTCTCTGCTCAAGCCATGGGCGAGGGGCCGACGGTATTGTGTTTGCATGGCTTTCCAGACAACGCGAGCACCTTTCGGCACCAGTTACCCGCCTTGGCCAATGCAGGCTATCGCGCGATCTCAGTGACACTGCGAGGTTACGAGCCAAGCTCGCTGGCGGCAGATCGAGACTACTCATTAGAGGCTGTTACGTCCGACATTGTTGCGATCATCGATGCGCTTGGCCATCCGGTCCATCTAATCGGACACGATTGGGGCGCAGCAGCGGCTTATCGCGTGTCCGCGCAAGCCCCTGACAAGCTAAGGAGCTTGACGACACTCGCGGTGCCTCATGCTGGGCGATTTGTCCGCGATGGATTGCGCACGGGTAAACAGTTGCGGATGTCTTGGTATATGGGTTTCTTCAACTTGCCCTGGATTTCGGATTGGTTGGTGGAGCGCCATCATTTTGCTTTTATCCGCTGGTTATGGGCCGCATGGAGCCCCGGATGGCAGCCGGAGCCCGGTGTGTTGGAGGAAGTGATTCAAACGTTCTCGCAGAACGGCGTTAAATCTGCGGCGCTGCGGTACTACCGCGCGGCGCTGTCGCTGAAGGCGCTCACGACGTCTCAGCAGGAGGCCTATTACTGCGTGCCGACGCCGACGCTGGCGCTGTCGGGTGAGCGCGATGGATGCATTGACTCGGCGGTTTTTGAGCGTTTGACCGTGGCTGAAGACTTTCCGAAAGGCGTGTTATTTCATCGCGTGGCCGGAGCGGGTCATTTTCTCCATCAAGAACGCCCAGACAGCGTTAACGCACTCATTATTGATTGGCTAGCGCGTCATAATGAATAAAAAATTGATAAACTAAAGCCGTGCTGGGCCCCACGTGCGCAGGCGCCTGCACAGTTGTGATGTGATAACGGCAAGGACCTTAAAAATGAGTAATGCAGCGAAATCAATTGGGGCCTGTGCGGCGTACTATGGGTCCGCCGCCGAGGAGATGAAGGCGTATTTGCTCGATGGTGAGCAACAGGCGCTTGCGTTGGATAACCGCGGTCCGCTGGTTTTTGATCACAACGGTGAGCTAGATCCGGCCATACGCGAGGCATATTCGCGATACGGTTTTTATATTTTTGAGGGGGTGATTGACGCCGCTGAACTGGAGGACATCCGCGCTGATCTTGATGCAATGCGAGCGCGTTTTCCCACGGGCCCTGAAAGTCGGGTCGATGCGCAGGGTGAGCCTGCGCTGGGTGTCGATCACTCAGCCTTAACACTCGTATGGTCAAAGCCACTCGGTGATCCTTTAGGCGGAACGGCGCTGGCTAATGGGCGCCATGAGATCAAAATGTTTGAGCCAGAGGCGGCGAGCGACACGCCAGCGGCAGCGCCCTTTCTGTTGCTGGGTTCCTTACAATTTTCTGACGCCTGTCTGCGTGTTTACGGTCACCCTCTGTTATTGCAGGTGGCGGAGCAAATTAATGGACCCGATTTTGCGCCGTTTAATGAGGCTTTATTTATTAAGGATCCCGGCATTGGTGCCGCGGTATCCTGGCATCAAGATGGTGTGACGCATTGGGACAGCGACCAGTTTGAAGAAGACATTCATGGTTTTAATTTCATGGCGCAGGTCTACGGTAGCACTGCGGTGAACGGTGTTTGGGTTCTGCCCGGAACGCACAAGCAAGGTAAGCTCGACATCAAAGCACTGGTTGCCGAATCGGGTAGTGAGCGGCTGAAAGGGGCTGTGCCCCTTATCTGTAACCCCGGGGACGTCGTCATCTGTAATCGGCAGTTATTGCATGGCTCGTTCCCAAACTGTGGTTTTGAGCCACGTATCACGGTGAACTTCGGGTTTCATAAGCGCTCTTCGGTACTGGGTGTGATGGGAGGAGGTGTCCACAGTGATGCACAGGTCTTCGATGAGGAAATCGTGGCACGTCGATCACGCACCATTGGTTATGGCATCGATGCTCGGCAGCAACACTTCCCCAACGAAACACCTTACCGTTACCAGCCCTTTGCCGAGGGGGGTGAGACGTATCGTTGGAATGATGCGGCGCGGGCAGCACTCAAAGATTACAATCTAGACGATCTGAGTATTTAACTGCACTGGCTCGCCCATCGGTTCGAAGAGAGAGCCCAATGTGGTAGCGTTAAGGTCGAGTCAACCCCCTGGGTAAACAGCCGTGGCCGGCTGGGTATGTCGTGATAACTGTCAGTCGTTATGCGCTGATCATGGTTTGCGGTGGCCTGTCGGTTAGGTGCCGCCGAGACAAGCGTAGGGTGACCCATCATTTGAGCTGATAGCAGTGCTTTGTGAGTGCGATGGGTAGAGCAAGTCCACAGCGCTTTGCTTTAAACTAGCATCTCGTATCGATGGGGTATCACCCTAATGCAGTCGCCGTTGAACGCCGAGTTCCCCAATAACATAGCCCTCGTGGAAGGCGAGGCATCCTTCACCTATGCCGAGGTTGAGCAACGTACGGTCGAATTTGCGAGCGGTTTGCTCGACCAGTTGAGTGATCTTGCAGAAGCGCGGATCGCCTTTCTCATCCCTGCCGGCCTTGATTATGTCACGGTGCTACATGGCATTTGGCGCGCAGGCGGCATTACGATTCCGCTCAATGTGGCGGCCACAGAGTCTGAGTGGGCGCATTGCCTCAGCAGTACCGGTGTTACCCGCGTGGTCTCAATCGAGCCCTATCGCGGCAACATTCAGCCCCTGTGTGACAGTTTGTCGATTGAAGTGTTGGGGGTGAATGATTACCTCACTGGAATGGTAAGGGCGCTGCCAGCGCTGACGCCCGAACGAAAAGCGATGATCATTTTCACCAGCGGGACAACCAGTAAGCCCAAAGGTGTGGTCACGACGCATGGCAATATCGCCGCCCAGATCAGCGCGTTGGTTGAAGCCTGGGCATGGCAGGACAACGACGTGATTCCCCTCTTTTTGCCACTGCACCATGTGCACGGCATCATCGCTGTGCTGAGTTGTGCGCTGTGGGCTGGCGCAACAGTCCACGTGATGCCGACGTTGGCACTGGATAAGCTGTGTCAGCAGGTGGCAAACGATACCTATTCGCTCTTCATGGCAGTGCCCACTATTTACGTCAAGTTGATTGACCACCTCGATGCCATGGAGGTCAGCGAATCAGAGGCGGTCCTAGAGGGTTTTGCCAACATGCGCCTCAATGTATCGGGCTCTGCCGCGTGCCCGGTCGTTGTCTTTGACACGTGGCAGCAGCTGACCGGGCAGGCGCTACTGGAACGCTACGGCATGACAGAAATTGGTATGGCTTTGTCGAATCCTTATGAGGGTGACCGGCGTGCGGGTTACGTGGGTCAACCGCTACCCGGTATCGACGTGCGCTTAATTGACGAGGCGGGCAGTGTTGTACAAGAAGAAGGCGTGTCGGGCGAAATTCGTATCCAGGGTGAGACGGTGTTCCTCGAGTACTGGGATAACCCCGAGGCAACTGCCAAGAGTTTTGTCGATGGTTGGTTTTGCACCGGTGATATCGGTGTGCTGGAGGCAGGTTACTACCGCATTATGGGGCGCTCCTCGATCGATATTATTAAGTCCGGCGGCTATAAACTCTCTGCCTTAGAGATCGAGAACAAATTACTAGATCATCCGGCCATCGCTGAGGTAGCGGTGCTGGGTATTGAGGATCGTACCTGGGGGGAGGCGGTCGCGGCAGTAGTGGTCCTGCGGAGCGGCGGCGAGTTGACGCTGGCCGCCTTGAAAGACTGGTGCAACGGTAAACTCTCGGCGTATAAAATCCCTAAAAAATTGCTGCTGCAGGACGCGCTGCCACGCAATGCCATGGGTAAGGTGACAAAACCCGCGCTCAAAACGCTCTTTTAAGCGCGTTTTTCTCTGCCCTCAGTCCGCGCAGTGGGATCGGACGGTTTTTCCCGGTGAAAGGTTTTGTCAGAGTGAAAGCGTTGTCAGCTTAAAAGCCTCTACAACTCGCGTGCGTCTGATTGAGGCGTTTCATGATTGGGTGATGAGGACCCCGACGGCCTGCTGGATAGCACCCAGTAAGTGAGGATCGACAGTAGTAGCGCGGGGAAGACCTCGTGCAAGCTATGCCGGAGATCGGCGGCGATCCAGGCCAACAAGGTGCTGACACCGATGATCATCGACCAGAGCACTGCGGCAGGTGATCCTTTTTGCCAATACAGGCCGAACACCACGGCGGGGAAAAAACAAACGGCATAGAGGCTGCCCGAAAAGATGGTGATCTCGACAATGTCGCCAGGCGGTTTGAGTGCCAGCAGAGCGGCGACAATTGAAAAACCGACAACGGCTGTGCGAGTCCAGAGCAGCTCTCGTGAGCGTTGCTTGAAGGGCGCGATGAGATTTTTATACAGGGTAGATGCGGCGACCAATAACACGCTGTCCATGGATGACATGGCAGCAGCGAGAATCGAAACGATGAGGAAATCAGTCGCCCAAATAGGGAATACAGCTGGATCGTTTACCAGTAGGGGCACGATTAGGTCCGTGTCAGTGACATCGGTCAGTATGGCGTGAGCGTAAATCCCCACAGGAAAAAGACACGCCAGTACGATGGCCAGACCAACGGTCGCGACCCACTTTCCCCGGCGCACAGCGTCGTCATCTCTCAACGCATAAAAGCGTGAGAGTTGCCGCGGGTCTGCCAGGAGTTTTAAGGCCCCAGAGAGCGACACGCCCAGTAGTACCGCAAACGGGATACCGCCGTTGAGTTCAAACAGGAATGCCTTGTCAGGGAGCGTTCGGAGTTCATTAATGACCCCAACGCCGCCAGCGGCGCGCGTGACAAAATAAAAGATCAGTATGCTACCTAGCAGCATTAGCATCCCCTGAAGCACATCGGTTCTGACGACTGAAACAAACCCACCGATCGAGGTATACATCACGACAATCACTAACGTGATACCGACGCCGGTTTCATAGGGCACATTGAGAAACATCTGAAATAGATGTCCCGCTCCTTTAAAAATAGCCAGTAGGTAGAGTAGGCTCGCGAAGACGATAATGATCGCCGAGACCTGCAGCAAGGGATGCCGATTAGTGGGCGATTTGGCGCCCAAGTAGCGACTACCTAAAAAGTCAGGAATGGTCAGGGCATCCCACTCGGCGGCAAATCGTCGCAAGGGCGGGCCTATCCAGCGCCAAGAAACCCAACTGAACAGTACCAGTAGGATTGCCATAGTGAACCAGGCAATACCGTACTGGTAGCCCTTTCCTGCATGGCCAATGTAAGTATTGGTTGAGGCAAAGGTGGCAAAAAAAGAAATGCCAACTACCACGCCGCTCATTTCACGATTGCCGACGTAATACCCCGACATGCCTTGACTGGCTTTGCTGCCTAAATAGGCGTTATAGAATAGTACGATGGTGTAGCCGGTGAGTAACACAACGGCGAGCCAATGATCATTAATCCAGGGCATGATGACTAATAGTTGCTAGGGCCTTGATGCCGATGGGGTGACAGTATCTCAAAATACTGGGGTGAATGGTTGTGTTAACCCGCAGAAGGTGAGACCGATACGTAATGGCGTGTTGATTGCGTTAATCCATCATCCGCAAAAGGCCTAGCGGTGTCTGTGCAAAAAGCGGCGTAATAGATAACAAATGTTGGCATTCGGCGCCGGCTAGTTTATAACGCTACCCAATCCGGTCAGTCATGGGCGTTGGCGTCCCGACATCGAGATGCCGGCCCTTGGAGGCGATGAGGCAGGTAACGTGGATGACGGATCCATCGGTATCGGCGACACGTTTGTGCAACCTCTTTGGTTGACTTGGCGAGGTGAACAGTCTGACGTTTCACTCGGTGCAGGCGTTTATGTGCCAACGGGAAAATATGATGCAGAGGATGGCGATTCAATCGGTATGGGGTTTTGGACGGGACAAATTCAAAGTTCTGCGTACTGGTATTTGGATGAGGCGCGAGGTTCAGCTTTAGAATTTGGTGTGACTTATGAAGCACATGGCGAACAGGACGATACTGATATTACGCCTGGAGATCACATCTCGTTGGAGTACGGCTTTAGCCAGTATCTCAGTCAGCGGTTGGAGGTGGGGCTCTCTGGATATAGTGCTTGGCAAGTCGAGAAGGATAAGCGGCCCACTGGCGCTTTAGGGCTTGATCCTAACGCTAAAGGAGAGATACACGCCTTTGGCGCCCAAGTTGGCTATTGGCTGACGCCGCGGTTCAACCTTTCATTGCGTTACGTGAAAGAGTACGACGGCAAGGCCCGCCTCCAGGGAGATTGGATTGCGGTTAACTTTGTCTGGAGCCCGATTCCCATGTTCTAGGGTTTTTAGGGCCATCGAACCACTCAAAAAGCGACAGCGGCAGTTGGCCCTACGGCATAAGCTGATCTCGGCAACAACGTTTTAGAGAACACCCGTGTCGCTTTTTGCATGCTCTTTGACTCCCCAAACGCGACTGCAGTCGCTACGATGTCTGAGACAATGGGTGGGGAGTATTTTATGCAGTCAGTATCGCGTCGGTTTTTAATGAAAGCGCTGGCGACGGGTGTTGCTTTAGCGAGTAATCAATTGGCCTTTGGCAGTGCCGCGCGCAGTATGCCCGCGCAAAAAATGACCGATACCTTTGTGGTACATAACGACCTGCCGTGGGCATTGGAGACCAGACGCAGTCAGTTTGGTTTTGGCCCCATCACACCGGCGTCTCACTTTTTTGTGCGCAATAATTTACCCATGCCCTCGGAGTCCGAGACGGACGTGGGAGACGATTGGGTCTTTGAGGTGTTGGGATGTGAGCGCGAAGGACAGTTGACCGTTGCCGATCTCAAAAGAATGAAGACGCAAGTTGTTGCAACGGTCCTGCAATGCTCAGGCAATGGCAGGGACTTTTTCCCTCATGATCCGTCGGGTTCTCAGTGGTCAGTGGGTGCCGCTGGTTGTGCACTCTGGACTGGTGTGGCAGTAGCCGATATTTTTGAGCACTTCGGCGGTGTCAAAACCGGATTGTCGTATCTCACCGCAACGGGTGGCGAAACGTTGCCTGAGGGCATCGACAAAGAGACGGTGGTGGTCGAACGTTCCGTACCCTTGGAAAAGGGCCTGAAAGACTGCCTGTTGGTGTGGGAAATGAATGGTGCGCCGTTGTCAGCGGTTCATGGGGGTCCTATTCGGTTGGTGGTCCCCGGCTATTTCGGCGTCAATAATGTGAAATGGGTGCGCCAGCTGGCGGCGGCGCAGACCGAGTCGACGGCCAAGATACAGCAGTCGGGTTACCGCTTTCGGCCAGAAGGAGAGTCGGGTGGACCTCAACATCCCTCCATGTGGCGCATGCCCGTTAAGTCGTGGTTAAGTGGCCCCGGGGCAGACAGCACACCGGTATTAGCGGGACCCAACACACTTTATGGTGTTGCCTTCTCGGGCGAGCGCGGGATCAGCGCTGTTGATATTTCGGCAGACAACGGCCAGACATGGCAGCCGGCAGAGCTAGTAGGACCAGACCTGGGTCCTAATGCATGGCGCACTTTTCAGCTCAGCATCGTGCTTCCCGTGGGCGAGCATCAATTTGTGAGCCGTGCAACCGATGCAGAAGGTGACCGGCAGCCGCAACGGGCTGAGCCCAATCATCGCGGTTATGGACACAATGGTTGGATGGACCATGCGCTGGCGATGACAGCGGTGGCAGTGCTACCAGAACAGCAAAAAGAAGAACGCGCGGTGTCTCCTTCGACCCCCAGCATGTCACCCCAAGATCTGTCTCCAGCGCGTGCGCTTTCCGATACAGCGATAGCCGGTAAACAGCTTTTTGTGCAGCAGGCGCAGCCTGGGTGTGGCGTATGCCACAGCTTGGCCGATGCCGATGCACGCGGTGTTGTGGGTCCGAATCTCAATACGCTAGCACCGAATCTTGATCAAGTCCGTGGCGCTATTACACAAGGTGTGGGCGCAATGCCGGCCTATGGTGCGCAGCTGAGTGCGAGTGAGATCGAGGCATTGGCAACGTACGTGGTGGAAGCAACCCGCTGAGGTATGAGGTTTAATGGGGTTCGCCATCGAACCGGCCATGCAAACTGACTCAAAATAGGCTTCGAGGCCTTAGGTGATCGAATGAGCGGCCACACTGATCTTGCGTACTTGCTCCGAGCGGCTGACCCAGTGCTCGACGAAGCACACTATGTGTTCGTCTCTGTCCCGGGTGAGTATGGCGATTACGCCAATTGGGATCCCATTGCGACCTTCAAAGAAGCGGAAGGTCTCACTCTAGTCATTCGTCGTTCAATCGCCGATGAACATGGCATCGGCTACGATGACATCCTTCAGCGCATTACCTTGAGGGTCCATTCTAGCCTCAGTGCAGTGGGTCTGACGGCCGCATTCTCCAAAGCTTTAACTCAGGCAGGCATCAGCGCCAACGTGATGGCGGGTTATTATCATGATCATATTTTTGTGTCGGTGGCCGATGCCGCGCGTGCGATGATCGCGCTAAATGGATTAGCGAACGCGGATTCAGGTTGACACTGCAGTGTTGTGCAATGACCGCCATAGTTAGCGAGTAGGAGGCGGTGCTGATTCGACGGCGATCAGCGTGACGGCACAAGTCGTGAGTGCTGGCTGCAGGTGCTGCGCGACGATTGGTGCTATTGATAGGATTGTTTACACTCGGCTTGCTGCCAAAAGCCCACCCGTTTTGCGGTGAGGCGCTTCGCTTAACCTACAGATGTTGAGATCAAGGCGAGTGCGTCATGACTGGGAGCGTGATAATGCGGCGCTTGTCCAGACAAGCCGGTGCTAGCGGTAAAACGAAGTGCTGGTTATGAAAAGTAGTGCTAGGCATAAAAAGTAGTGCTCGCCATAAAAGCGGGTACGCGCTTTGCTACTCTCAGCATGCCTGATGTGCCGGTGAGGGCTTTGAATGGCAGCCTTCGTTGAGCGAAGATGAGCGCGTGGAGCCTGTGAGGTACACGTGCTGGTCACTGCGCAATCGTTTCTGCGGCTTCACGCGTCTGTGGACGGTTTCCCTTTTGAGTCAATCTAAGACTGCGAGTATGAAAAATGGCCACTGAATTATCTGATCAATCGTATCCTGAGATTCGCGACGCCGTGCGTCGTCTCTGTGGAGATTTTCCTGGCGATTACTGGCAAGCGCTGGATCGCACAAGGACTTACCCCACCGAATTCGTGACGGCACTGACCGAGAGTGGTTTTTTATCTGTCCTGATACCCGAGGAGTACGGTGGTTCCGGACTGGGGCTCACCGCAGCGGCAGCCGTACTCGAAGAAATCCATCGCTCGGGCTGCAACGGCGGTGCTTGTCACGCGCAGATGTACACCATGGGTACGATACTCAAACACGGTAGTGTGGAGCAGAAACAGCTGTATCTGCCGCAGATTGCGAAGGGTGATTTGCGCTTGCAGGCATTTGGCGTCACCGAACCGACCAGCGGTACAGATACCACCCGCATTAGTACTTTTGCCCGCAAGGAGGGTGATCACTACGTTGTGTCGGGACAAAAAATCTGGACCAGTCGCGCCGAACATAGCGATCTGATGGTACTGCTGGTGCGCACTGAAAAACGGGAGGACGCTGCGCGGCCCTCAAAAGGTATTAGCGTATTACTGGTTGATATGCGCGAGGCAGTGGGGAACGGGCTCACCATTCGTCCCATTCGCACCATGCTGAACCATGGCACAACCGAGTTGTTCTTTGATGAACTCCGAGTGCCTGTCGAAAACTTGATTGGTACGGAAGGCGAAGGCTTTAAATACATACTCGATGGAATGAACGCGGAACGCGTTCTGATTGCCAGCGAATGCATTGGAGATGGCCGCTTTTTTGTCGACCGGGCGACCGCCTATGCCAAAGATCGCGTCGTTTTTGACCGAGCTATCGGTCAGAATCAGGGCGTTCAGTTTCCGATTGCGAGGGCCTATATCGAGATTGAGGCTGCCGCTGGCATGGTGGATAAGGCCGCTCAGTTATTTGATAGCGAATTACCCTGCGGTTCGGAAGCCAATATGGCAAAAATGTTGGCGTCAGAGGCTAGTTGGAAGGCGGCCGACGTGTGTGTGCAAACCCATGGTGGATTCGGCTTTGCCGAGGAATACGACATAGAGCGTAAATTCCGTGAGACCCGCTTGTATCAAGTCGCGCCGATTAGCACCAACCTGATTCTCAGCCATGTGGCGACCCACGTCCTAGGTCTGCCCAAATCATTCTGAGTCTGCGCATCGATCTGAAGCGCGACTGAAAGTCGCAGATTGCAGGTGAAGTGAGCTGAGCCGGGAAGCATTTTGGTTCATTTTTATTGCGTAGGCAGGGATGACTGGCGAGGTTTGCACTCAACCAGAACGGGTAAACCATTTCCCACGGTAACGACCACCTAGTGCTTTGCGCGTTCTGGGAGCACACCCTTTTTTAATCTGCGGCTGTGACACCTCAAGCAATCTGTTAGGTTAAGTCTGGTAGAGGTCTTTGGCAATGGAGACGCAAGCCGACAGTGACCTCATGTTTCAGGCTATCAACGAATAGCATAGAGCCTAAAGGACGGGCCTTAACTCATGACACATTATTATCGCTCCTACGTGCTTGTCATGCTGACCGTCGTATCCATGATCAACATCATGGATCGGTTAATACTGTCGATCTTATTGGAAGACATTAAAGCCGAATTTACCTTCACAGACACCCAGCTGGGTGTGCTCGCGGGCCTCGCCTTTGCGCTATTTTATGCCTTGATGAGTATTCCTATCGCACGTTGGGCCGACATCTCAAATCGGAAAAACATCTTGGCCGCCGCGTTGATCATTTGGAGCGGAATGACGGCTTTGTGTGGCGCGGCGACCGGTTTTGTCAGTTTGTTTTTAGCGCGACTCGGAGTAGGCATTGGCGAGGCCGGCGGCAGTCCGCCTAGCTATTCGATCATTGCTGATTATTTCAAACCCAGTGAGCGTGCACGTGCTATGGGCGTGTACGTGACTGGCTCAGTGCTGGGTACCGGCGGCGGATTAATCGTAGGCGGCTTGCTGGGCGAGTGGCTGGGTTGGCGCATGACTTTCTTGGCGCTTGGCATCCCCGGGATTTTGCTCGGCGTCATTTTATATTTTACCGTGAAAGAGCCACCCCGAGGTCGCTATGATTCAGGCAGTGACGACAGCAAACAGGCTGTCGATATCAAGCGCACGTTAAAATCCTTAGCCAGTAACAAGGTGTATGTGCGCGTGAGTCTCTCTTTTGCCATGCTCACCATGGTGGGTTACGCGATGGCGCTGTGGTTGGCGCCGATTATGCTGCGTAACTTTGAGGTATCGCTGGGTATGGTGGGCCTGTATCTGGGCACAACCTATATCCTCGGCGGGATACCGGGGCCACTAATTGGCGGCTATTTAACCGATTACATGGTCAAGCGTGACGCGCGCTGGTGCGCTTGGATACCCGCTATTTTTGTGCTGAGTTCAGTGACCACGTTTTGGTTCTCTTTGTCTGCCGACAGCCTCTCGGCGTTCCTCGGATTTTTCGCATTGGCCTATGCATTGTTCATGGTCCCTCAGGGTGCGAGTCTCTCCATGTTGCAATCCTCATTGGGTTCTGGAGAGCGCGCGCTCGGCATGTCATTTGTTCTGTTAGTGACCACCATGGTGGGTTTGGCTATCGGTCCATTGCTCGTCGGTTTATTCAGTGACCTGTTGGCGCCTGCCTATGGTGTAAAGTCTTTAAACTATTCGCTGATGTCAGTCTGTGGCGGGGCGGCCTTGATTTCGGCGCTATGCTACGTGTGGACCTCTAGAGCGATGCCACAGGCGTCGGGTCTAGATCAGGCCATACAGCAATAGAGGCGGCAACGAGTCGGGAGCGCGTGAGTCGTTGCGCCCGCATATCACGGCACCTAGGGTGAGCTGCAGCTATACCTCAAGCCCTTTTACGAGTATCGAGTTGACGGTGCTGCCGGCATTACGGTGTTTCGCGATGGCTTGATAGTCATCGGAGTTCATCCACGCTAAGGCCGACTCTTGTGACGGGAATTCGATAATGACCGAGCGCGTATCATCCCATTCTCCTGCCAACACCATGGGCTCTTCATCAACGCTAAGCATCTTGCCATCAAACTTTTGGAAGACCGCCGAAAAGCCAGCCGAGTACTGATCATATTCACTGCGATCATGTATTTTAAAACGAGCGATGATGTAAACGGACATGGTGTTGAACTCCTCATTCCTTCAGATTTGATTGGCGCGATGATTCAAAAACTAACCGAGCAGTGACTGTCGCAGTGTTGCGTGCACGAGCGCCGCAATAGGGGGGTTGTTCGTCGTGCAACATAGCGAGGCGATGGCATGGTTGTCGTTGTGGATGCGATCGCGCAGTGGCTATTCGTGCTTGCCTACAACCCAACCGTGGGAAGCAAGCTGATCTTCTGCAAAGTTCTTTGGTGCGCTTTCTAGGGTGGTTGCCATGGTGTCGTTCCAACGATTAAGAAAGCCAAATAGCGATATCACGGCGACGATTTCGATGGCCTGTTTGTCGCTAAAGTGCTGTGACAATACAGTCATGTGCTTTGTTTCAACCGCATTGGGTACCATGCCAGCATGCACCGCGACACGCAGCGCCGCTTTTTGCTGATCAGAAAATAATGCGCTACGCTCAAACTCGAATACCGCTTGTATTTTTTCTAAGCTGACATTGTTTTTTTGTGCTGATTGAGCCGTATGTGCTTGGCAATAACGGCAACCCGCTGCGTTGCTTACCGCAAACGCAATCAATTGTTTAAGCCCGGGTTCTAGCTCGCCGCTGTTCAGAATCGTCGCGCCAAGCCCCCCAAAGGCCTGACTCAGCTCTGGCCAATGCGCCATGGTCATCATGGAGGTCGGCAAGAAGCCCATCGAGGCCTCTACCATGTCCAACATCGGTGCTAACTCCGGTAACTCGTCGCGCTGCTTGGGTGTGATGTGTGTCATAGGTATCCCTGCCGTGATCGCCGTTAGTCAATTTTGAGCAGCTGCTTGCCAAGATTTTGACCGGTATAAAGCCGCTGCAGGGTGGCGGGAATCTTGTCAAAGCCCGCCTGCACGTCGACCTGATAAATGAGTTCGCCTGATGACACCCAGGCCATTAAGTCCTGAACGGCTTCCATCGCTCGTGGCATGTAATCCAAAATGATGAAACCTTCCATTCGCGCTCGGTTAATGGTCAGGTTCGATAAATTGATGGGGCCGGGTGCGGGGGTGGTTGCGTTGTATCCAGAAATGCTCCCGCATAAAACAACTCGGGCGCGCAAATTAACATGGTCTAAGGCTGCCTCTAAGATAGAGCCGCCCACGTTATCGAAAAAGACATCCCACTTATCGGGGCAGTGGTGTGCTATTTGCGCGTTCACATCTTCATTTTTATAGTCGATGACGGCGTCGAAGCCGGCAGTCTCTTTTAACCACCGACACTTATCTGGACCGCCAGCAATGCCGACCACGCGACACCCTTTGATCTTTGCAATCTGACCGACAAAGGAGCCGGTGGAACCCGCTGCACCAGAGACCAGCACGGTGTCACCGGCTTTAGGCTGACCAATCTCCAGTAAACCAAAGTACGCCGTGAGCCCGGTAATGCCGAGCACAGATAGCATCATTTCAGGCGATACGCCGGGCGGCAATTTCACGAGTCCCATTGGGCCTTCACCGGGGGCCGCCACCACGTAATCTTGCCAATAGCCGGTTGTTTGCACGAGGTCCCCCACTTGATAGTCGGCATGTCGCGACTCCACGACTTGCCCAACAGAAGCTGCTCGCATGGGGGCACCGATGGCCACAGGTGGCAGATAAGCCTTACGGTCGACCATCCAGTTTCGCTGTGCGGCGTCAAATGATAAAAATAGATTCTTGACTAGCACCTCATCATTGTTGGGTTCCGGAATGGGTGTTTCGGCGTACTCAAAATTGTGCGGCCCCACCATTCCTGATGGTCGTTCGGCCAGCAGCCATTGGCGATTGATTGTCACGATAGCGCTCCTAGTGCGGTGTTCATATGTGTTCCCCTTTGTCAGCTAACCCTGTGATGATTCGATCGTCATGTTGTGGCAACTAGCCGTGGCAAAGTAAGGCCCGATCTAGCCCAGCCATCGCGAGGACCTTGGCGCCCGAATGCAACGTTGTGGCAGCCGTTAACCAACCAGCGGTATTGCAGTTAGATGGCGCCCAAAATTTTGCTGATATTTTTGCGAAACTTTTCGCCAAAGGGCGGGCGGGCGCCAATGATGGGCAAAATGTCGATCATCGTTTGACTGTAAATGGCGCGCGCGTGGCTCATGCTTCTAAAGCCTTCTGGACCGTGATACGCCCCCATTCCAGAGGCACCAACACCGCCAAATGGCAGGTCCTCCTGTACGTAATGCAGCGTAATATCATTGATACAGAAACCCCCACTGGGTACGTGATTGAGCAAGTACTCCTGCTCACTCTTATCTTTGCCAAAGTAATATAGGGCGAGGGGATTCCGACGGGGCTCAATCTTGTCTGGCACTTCGGTGATATCGGTATAGGTCATGACCGGGAGAAGGGGGCCAAAAATCTCCTCGTGCATGACCTGCATATCTTCTGTCACGTTCTGCAGAATATGTAGCGGCATGCGGCGGTTACTGTCGGACGCGCGGGTCTTGTCAGCGCCGACGATGGTGAGCTTAGCGCCCTTGGCCACCGCGTCATCAATGTATCCCTGTAATCGGGCAAAGTGTCTTTCGTCAAAAACGCCGGCGTAATCTGAATTCTCAGTGATGTTGGGATACATCGACTGCGTCTCGTCAATAACGCGGGCAATCAGCTGCTCTTCGAGCTCTTCGGGTACCAAGACGTAGTCGGGAGAGAGACAAAGTTGCCCACCATTTAATAGTTTGCCGAATGTCAGGCGAGTTCCTGCGAGCTCCAGCTTGGCGCTGCGACCAATGACGACAGGCGACTTGCCACCCAGCTCTAGTGTGACCGGTACCAAGTTTTTTGACGCAGACTGCATCACTTTTGCTCCGATGCGAGTAGAGCCTGTGAACAGCAAGTGATCGAAAGGTAGCTCCGCAAATTGTTGACTGATATCGGCGCCACCGGTGACGACGGCGACTTCTTCCTCGGCGAAATACCGGGGTACCACCTCGGCAAATAATGCCGCTGTTTCAGGCACAAACTCTGAGGGTTTTAGTAATGCTCGGTTACCGGCAGCCAGCGCACTCGTCAACGGTGCCACAGTGAGGCCAAAGGGCAGGTTCCAGGGAGAGATAATGCCGACCACTCCTTTTGGGTAATGCCTGACTTGGCTCTTCCCGCCTAAAAAGTTCATGGGTGTATTGGCCCTTCGCTTTTCTGGCTTCATCCACGCCTTTAAGTGCTTCATCGCATAGTCGATGCCCTCGACCTTTGACGCAAACTCAGAAAACAAGCTGAACTCATAGGAACGAGCGTCATTGAACTCACGCTTGGTCGTTGCCGCGAAGGCGGTTTTGTTTTCAATAATCAGTGCTTTGAGTCTTTTAAGGCGGTCAATGCGGGTTGCATAGGTGACCTCGCCCTCAGCGCGAAACTGACTTCGCTGTCTTTCGACTAATGCGCTCAGATGCTGTCCGGTCGCCTGTGTGATGTTGTCGTGTTCTGCTATACCCATGGTGTCTCTCCGAGTTTGCCTTACTTTTTTTGTTCAGCGATGCGCCCTGATTCGCCTAAGTGGTTGATGTGTTGAATTCGTTTAGGTGTTGGATAGGCCTTCCGCGCGGATACCCTCGATGATGCGAACGGCATTTTTAATAAAGAGCGGTTCAGACGAAAAACTGGCAATCAAGTTCTGCACATCGGTGGGTAGCGCTTCGTTAGCCAGCGACGGGCTTTGGTCGGTTTGCGTCGCACCGATCAATAGCACCCCCATTGTTTTGACGACCTCAATTGCCTGTGCGGCGCTCAATCCGAGGGCTGTGGCGGATCGTTTGGCAACACCCTCCACTTGCTTGATGAATAGTCGTTTCGATTCGATCAGCCGAGGGATCGCAACATTGTGCTCGATGACATGTTCGAGCCTGATGAGTAACGGTAAGAAGACACCATCGGCGAGTGCCGTGCGGTAGAGCAGCTGGGCATACGCCTCACTGCTGATGCCATCCGATAGCGCATCGATAAAACCTCGACTCCATCGCATCAAACTGTGTTCATAGAGGGTCAGGAAAAGCGCTTCTCTGGTGTCGAAGTACAGGTAGAGCGTGCCCTTGGCGACGCCGCTTCTCTTGCCGAGTTGCGCCATCGAAAATGCTTCATAACCCACCTCTTGAAAGTAGGTTTCAGCGGCTTCTAGCACGGCTTGCCGCCGCAGCGCCTTTTGCTCTGCGCTCCTCGCCCTCTGGTTAATCGCAACTGCTGCACTCATGAGCGTCTCCAAGGTGCTTTGTCGTCCGGTTCCCTGTTTAGTGTGGGGTGACCGTCCGCAATGTTTAAGTGACCACTGGTCAACTATATAGCTGACCAGTGGTCATTTCAAATGGTGTGCAAATGCCTCGGCTTAACGCGGTAAATCATGCGTGGACCTGGCGTTGGCGCAAGGGCTTGGGTGGCGGACAGGCATCCTGAAGGCGAGTGATCACAATGGCCCGCTACTGCAATAGATGTTGGGTGAGTTCGTCATCGATGAGTCGTTGCGTTATCGATCACAGGGCGGCTGTCACGGATGGGGAGTGACGCTTAGAGTGCCCCCACCCGCCTCGCGGTCGTTCAAGTCTCAACGGCTACCGCGATCGATAGTCTGGCATACTATAAACATTGCATTTAAAAGCACTGACTTATGGCGCACTACAGCATTCTCGACCTCGTCCCCATCACGCTTGGCAGCGACGCAGCCTGTGCGCTTGAGCGTAGCAGGCAGCTGGCGATCAAGGCCGAATCTTGGGGCTATCATCGTTACTGGGTCGCCGAACACCACAACATGCCTGGCATTGCGAGCTCGGCCACTGCCGTGGTGATCGGGCACCTAGCGTCGGCTACTCAGACCATTCGTGTGGGTTCGGGCGGCATCATGTTGCCCAATCATGCGCCACTGATGGTGGCAGAACAGTTTGGCACGCTGGCCACCTTGTATCCCAACCGCATTGATCTCGGGATTGGCCGCGCACCCGGCACTGATGGCGTGACCATGCAGGCCCTGCGCCGTAATCTTGCCGGCAGCGTCGACGACTTTCCACGAGATGTGATGGAACTTCAGCATTACCTCAAACCTGTTCAGCCGGGCCAACGCGTGAGCGCAACGCCAGGGGCCGGCACCGAAGTGCCGATCTGGATTTTGGGGTCGAGCTTATTTGGCGCGCAACTCGCCGCTGCCCTCGGCATGCCCTTTGCCTTTGCCTCACATTTTGCGCCCAGCCAGCTAAGCGTAGCGATTCAAACCTATCGCGAACAATTCAAGCCCTCAGAAACGCTTAACGCGCCTTACGTCATGCTCGGTTTTAATTTGTGCGCCGCAGAGACAGACGCGCACGCCCATTTTTTACGCTCGTCCTCGCTGCAGTCCTTTGTGAATCTTAGGCGGGGTGCACCTGGCCCTTTGCCGGAGCCGATCGAGGGGTTTGCGGCGAGCCTTTCAGTCGCAGAGCAGCAAATGGTCGAAGCGATTGGCCAATGCTCAGCGGTTGGAGATCTGGACACCGTTCAAACACAAATGGGCGACTTTCTTAACGAGACGCAGGCCGATGAATTGATGCTGGTATCGTCCATTTTTGATCCAGCACTGCGTTTAAAGAGCTATGAGCTGGGCGCGGTCGCCATGCAGAATTTGGCAGAGGCCAATACACCTCGCCGGGCCATGTGCTAGTCGGTGACTGTCAACACACCCGTGTTTGTTGAGTGGCGGGTAGCGGCGGCTCAGTGCCACCGGCATTTTTTGCTTGCCGAGCATCAGTAATAGTGCGATACGTGACGCTGAGGGAGTAACACAAAAGGCTGTGTTGACTCGCGCTAGGTTGATGTCGTGCTAATCGAGCAAGGGGGTGAAAAAGTCATGGCAAAAAAAATAGGCAAACCAAGTCGCCAACCCACTCGAAAGCCAGGTGTGGCGCGTTATAACCGCATTATCGCAGCAGCTGAGCATTTGATTCTTGAGGCGGGCTCGCTGGAGTTGATTACGCTCGATGCGGTGGCCAAGCAAGCCAATGTGCCACGGGTATCGCTCTACTACTTTTTTGGTTCGATCGAATCATTGCTGGATGCGCTATACCAACGTGGCCTGCAGAAAATGATCGCCGAACTACCTCAATCACCTCGAGCGTCTGATTGGCGTGAATTGATGGTGCTCTATGTCGACAGCGTGCGTGATTTTTATCTTAACAACCGCGTAGAAATGATTCTCGCTCTGCTGCCGGTCTCATTTGTTGCTGTCAACAAAACGAGCACTGAGTTCGGGGCAACACTTTTTCAACTACTTTATCGACAGGGTTTTCTGCCCAAGACGCGCAAAGCCATTAGGGCCTGCGAAATGTGCTCAGAACTCGCAGATCTGGTCTGGCGTAAATCTCTCATCGAGAAAGGTACTCTCACCCCGGTTTACCATAAGGAAGCCAAGCGCGTCGTGTTGGCCTATCTTGAGGCAGTGCTCGCCGATTGACGCGCCGTTTATCGGCAAGCAGCCTGCTCACGCGCTAGCGGCACGTCTGACGATGCATGAGGCCGCGACCTGCTCAACAGTATCGATTTCTTGCTCTCATCAAGAGACTTGAGAACAGACGCTGGCGTCATGCTTTCGCTCACTGACTAGCGCCTCGATCAGCTGGCGTCAGGCGCTGGGGTTAAGGTCTTGCCGAGTATGGCTACTGCTGCCTAACGGCTTTTAGATTTTGATGACATGTTGCCATGGGGTTTTACGCCCACTGCAATATCACGTATTATCAAACTTTAGTTACATAAATTAGCAGTGGCCATTGGGCAATACTAAGTGCGCTCGAAGGATGAGCAACGCGTTTTTTGTTGATAATAAGAGGAGTGGGAGCATGATGAAGAATTTGCGGGCGGCCATATGTTTAGGGCTATCGTTTTCATTTTTGGCCGCGTGTATTAGTGCACAGGCCTTTGAAGTAGATCGTACGCACCTCCCGATTGCAGAACCTGATCCCCCCAAGTTCAAAGAGTTGGATGTTCGCAATGTCGAGGCACCGCCACTGTTCAGCGTCGAGGCGCCCGAGGGTGCACCGAACGTTATCATTGTGCTGATCGATGACGTGGGCTTCGGTGCAACTACCCCATTTGGTGGACCCATTAATACGCCGACGATGGACCGGTTGGCCGAAAATGGGCTGCGTTACAATAATTTTCACACGACCGCATTGTGCTCCCCCACGCGGAACGCGTTGAAGACCGGTCGAAACCACCATCAGACCAATACCGGCTCTATCATGGAGACGGCGACCGCTTTTCCGGGTAACACCGGAAAAATTCCTAACCGGATTGCGCCGGTAGCCGAAATGATGCGCCTCAATGGTTACAGTACGGGCGCCTTTGGTAAATGGCATGAGACTGCCGCCTGGGAGACCAGTGTCTCCGGTCCGTTTGACCGTTGGCCAACACATTCAGGCTTCGACAAGTTCTATGGCTTTATTGGTGGTGAGACCGATCAGTGGTACCCGCTGGTTTACGATGGTGTGACCCGCGTGAACCCGCCCCACGTTCCGGGGTACCACTTTACCGATGACATGACCGATCAAGCCATTGGCTGGATGAAGGCGCAGCAGTCGATGACGCCTGACAAGCCCTTTTATATGTACTTTGCGACGGGTGCAGTGCACGCGCCGCACCACGTACCGAAAGAGTGGGCTGATAAGTACAAAGGTAAGTTCGATAAGGGTTGGGACCAGATCCGCACCGAGACCGTCGCAAAGCAAAAAGCGATGGGCATCATTCCTGAAACGACCGAGCTAGCGGATCGCCCAGAGGATCTCAGCGCTTGGGAAGATCTCCCTGAAGACCACCGTAAGCTCTTCGCGCGTCAGGCCGAGGTCTTTGCCGGATTCATGGAGCACACAGACGTGAATGTCGGCCGGCTTGTTGATGCAGTGGAGGATATTAGCGAGCTAGACAACACCATCATCATTTATATTGCCGGGGACAACGGCACCAGTGCTGAAGGTGGTTTCATTGGCATGTACAACGAGATGACCTACTTCAATCAGGTGGTCGAAAAGGTCGAAGATCTTATGCCCCGTCTTGATGAATGGGGCGGTGAATATACCTTCCCGCATATGTCAGCGGGCTAGGCGGTGGCCTTCGATGCGCCGTTTAAGTGGACCAAGCAGGTTGCCTCGGACTTTGGCGGCACCCGCAACGGCATGATTGTTCACTGGCCTGACGGCATCGACAGTCAGGGCGAGATTCGCAGCCAGTTCTCGCATGTGATCGATATTGCGCCGACCATTCTCGAGGCAGCCAACCTGCCTGAGCCTACGAGCGTAAACGGTACGGTTCAGGAACCCATGGCCGGCACTAGCCTTATGTTCAGCTTGAACGATGCTGACGCTCCTGAGCAGCACACGCTTCAGTACTTTGAGATGTTTGGTAACCGAGCCTTGTATCAGGATGGCTGGTTCGCCCGTGTATTGCACCGCGCACCTTGGCAGACGGGCAAACAGAAGCCCCTCGAAGATGACGTGTGGGAACTTTACAACGCCAAAGAGGACTTCAGCCTGGTGAATAACCTTGCCGACGAATACCCCGAGCGTGTGGCGGCGATGGAAGCCACTTTTATGGCAGAGGCCGAGAAGTACAACGTGCTGCCGATCGATGATCGTTCAGTGGAGCGCGTGAATCCCGCTATCGCGGGTCGTCCTGATTTGCTGGGAGACCGAAAGTCACTGACGCTTTACGATGGTATGAATGGCATGTTGGAGAATGTGTTCATGAACTCCAAGAACAGGTCGAAGAGCATTACCGCAGAAGTAGAAGTCGATAAAGACACAACCGGCGTAATCCTGACTCAAGGTGGTCGATTTGGTGGCTGGTCGCTTTACATGAAGGATGGCCGACCCATTTACACCTATAACTTCTTGGGTCTTGAGCGTTTTACGGTGGCAGCGAAGAAGCCGATTAAGCCTGGCCCGGCGACGATCGTTATGAACTTTGACTACGATGGTGGCGGTTTGGGTAAAGGCGGCGACGCCACCATTACCGTAAACGGCAAGAAGGTGGCGTCTGGCAGAATCGGTCGCACACAACCTCTGATCTTCTCCGCTGACGAGACGGCAGATGTGGGCCTTGATAACCAAACGCCGGTCGCAGAGGACATCGGTGTGGGGCCAGAAGAAACGCGTTTCACCGGCACCATCAACAAGGTAGTGATTGCGATCGACTGAGCAGTGGCCAGAACGAGCGGTTTTTTAACCGCTCGGGCCGAGGCCATTTACTTTTATGAGTTAATGAGAAAGCCACCGCGAGGTGGCTTTTTTTTTGGCCGAAAAGCCTTGGCGCAGCGTCGTTGGCTCGTTATTAAAGTGACCGGTTGAGGTGTTGGCCCACGCCTGACTTCTCGATTCGGGGGGCCAGCCGAGCGGCGCGGTCGGTTAACCCGCTATTCTTAGACAGACTGCCGTGGGTGCACGTCCGTGCACATCAGGGTTGCCGATTTCGCCCCATGCGGTGATAGTAACCTGACTACAGTCATTGGGAAAAAAGCAACATGTCGTATCAGTCATCCACACCGTTTATTAATGTTGGGCTTGACGCCAACTGCCTGACCATTGAGTTCAACCGGCCCGATGCCCTAAATGCGTTGCGGCCCGAAATGCTGTCTGAGGCGGCGCGATTAGTCGAGCAGGCCAGTGCCGATGCCGATGTGATGGTGATTGTATTGCGCGGGGCGGGTAGGGCGTTTTCAGCGGGCGTTGACCTCAAGGTGTTGCAAGGCATCGAGCCTCAAGGCGGTATTATTGGCAATGTGTTTGACGAACCGGCGGCACAATTGGCCGCCGCGATCCGCGAGAGCGGCGTGCCCGTGATTGCGCGCGCCGTGGGCGCCTGTTTTACGGGGGCGTTAGAAGTGGCCCTGCACTGTGACTTTATCTACACCACCCACAGCACCAAGTTTGGCGATACCCACACAAAATTTGGTCTTCGCCCCACCTGGGGAATGTCGCAAACGCTCTCGCGCGCAGTCGGACAGCGGCGCGCGCGTGAGTTGTCTTTTACCGCCAAAATATTCACGGGCGCTCAGGCGGTTGAGTGGGGCATTGCCAACGACAGTTTTGAAACGCCTGAGGCGCTTGATGACGCATTGGCAGCGACCTGTGCGCAGATTACCGCGAATAGCCCCGAGGCCGTGGCGGCTATGAAGGACTTGTATCGACTCGCCGAAAACGAGGAGGGCATCCGAGCCTCACTCAAAAGGGAAACCACGTCTCAATACAGCATATCGGATACCGAGGAGCGGCTTTCGGCGTTCTGATTGCTGTGACTGTGTGGCCAAGACCGCGACCAAGGCTAAGACTGGGGCGCGGACTACCCACTCGCATTGCCTGCGTCGAGCCGTTTACCACCTAATGACCATCCGCATCTGAAACCATTACCGAGGACGAACCATGTCAGACTCAGAGGGTTCCATCAGCGTCGAGCAGCGCGGTCACATACTGCTGATCGGGCTGAATCGACCGGCGAAATACAATGGCTATACCCCAACCATGGCCAAGCAACTGGTGGAGGCCTTTACGCGACTAGACGAAAGTAATGAGCTTTTCGTCGGCGTGCTATTTGGCCACGGAGATCACTTTACTGCTGGGCTCGATCTGCCCAAGTGGACAGAGCGCATGCAGCAGGAAAGCCGTGTGGAGGAGGGTGCCGAGACGCCGGTTGATCCCATGGCGCTGGGCCGCGCCTGCCGCAAACCCATTATTACTGCGGTGCAGGGCATTACCTTTACGTTTGGGGTCGAGATTGCGTTGGCCGGCGATATCGTGATCGCTGCAGATAACTGTCGCTTCTCTCAATTAGAGCCGGCTCGCGGTATTCATGCGACCGGTGGCGCAACCATTCGCTTCGTGCAGCGCGGTGGCTGGGGTAACGCCATGTACCACTTGCTCACGAGCGATGAGTTTGATGCGCAGGAGGCCTATCGGATTGGTTTCGTGCAAGAAGTCGTTCCGGCTGGCACGCAATTGGAGCGTGCGCTAGAAATCGCCGAGCTCATCGCGTCACAAGCCCCCCTAGCTGTTCAAGCCACCAAGGCCTCATCGAGACGCTACGTAGAGGAGGGGTTTGCTATCGCTGTCCGCGAACTCGGGCCGACGCAGCAGCGACTCTTGGCCAGTGAAGATGCCGACGAGGGCGTTCGCTCTTTTATAGAGCGGCGTAAGGCGATTTTTAAGGGCGCATAGTGGGTAAGCCGACGGGCTGACAGTGCCGACATCACACAGCTGATATGCCACAGCGGGAGCGATCAGCTTTGGCTTACATTCTGTCGGTTATTTGTGGCGGTGGCACAGTAGCAGGCAACCGCTTTTGCCGATTGGTTTTCACTGAATTCCATGATGGCTGATCTGTTGGCTTCCTCGACGGTTTACTCGATAGCCCATTTGATTGCCCACTTGAGAACCCACTTGAGAACCCACTTGATGGCCTGCTCGATGACCCGCTCGTCGAGCTGCTGGACGTCTTGCTGACTGTTGCGGACCGTGAGTCGCCAATACGCCAGCGCGCTACTCATGCTGGTTTTGGTTGCAATGCCCCTATTGACCCGCTGACAATAGTGGCAGTCGTTTCTGAGGTGCCAACATGCCCGCGTTTTATAAAGAATGGTTTTACAAGACCAAGCGTTCCCTCACCGCCATGGTCATTACCAAGCCTCAGCCCAAGGCCCTGACCTTCACCGGCGTCGATTCAGTCAAGGATCTCTGTCGGACCATTGGCCAGTTTGGTATTGCCAAAGTACTGATCGTGACCGACAAGCCGCTGGTTGAGCTCGGCACACTCGACACCACCCTCGCATGGCTCACCGAACACGGCGTGGCCTATGAGATCTACGACGGCGTGCTGCCGGATCCGACTCAGAGCGTGGTCGACAACGGTATTGCGGTGCTGCAACAAGCACAATGCGATGCCGTCTTGGCGTTTGGTGGGGGTTCCTCCATTGATGCGGCCAAGGTGATTGCGTTGGCAGCGGCCAACGACTGCCAGGCAGAAGACTGCATAGGCCTTAAGCAGTGCAAACTACCAGCCCTCCCACTCTTTGCGGTGCCGACCACAGCGGGTACTGGTTCTGAGGCCACCATGATTGCAGTGATCTCCGACAATGAGACCCATGAAAAAGGCGGGGTCATTGATCCTGCGCTGATCCCGCGCGCCACCGCGCTCGACCCGGTCATCATGAAAGGCCTACCGGCACACATTACCGCCGCCACCGGGATGGATGCGCTCACCCACGCTATCGAGGCTTATATAGGCGTTTGGGAAATGCCCGAAACCCGCTACTACTCAATGAGCGCCATCAAGCTGATCTTCGACAACCTGCCGGAGGCCTACGAAAACGGCGATAATCTGGAGGCTCGGGAGGCCATGGCATTAGCGTCTCACTACGGTGGGCTGGCTATTACCAGCGCCTTGGTAGGCTATGTGCATGCGGTCTCGCACAACCTCGGTGCCAAATACGGCGTGCCCCACGGTTTGGCTAACGCCATGGTGCTGCCCCACGTGCTAGATCTGATGAAAGATACCGCGGCGAAGAAAATGGCCGACATTGCTGTTCATGCCGGTCTGGGTGAACCCTCCGAGACACACGCTGCGCTCACCGAAAAGCTGATTGCCAAGGTGCGCACATTGAACGAAGCCATTGGCATTCCCGCCACCACCGATGTCATTCGTGAAGAGGATGTCAAAGACCTGGTCGATGCTGCGCTAAAAGAAGGCAGCAGCTACCCGACACCCCGTTATTTGGAGCGCAGCGAGTGCGAGGCGCTGGTGCGCGGCCTCATGGCAGCCTGAGGCGGCATCACCCTGCCAATCAGGCACCTCGCGCGATAGTGATTTTCTAAACCGCTCAGCGGACAGACCGTGTCCGCCAGTACTCTGCCATTGGCTCTACATGCTTAGTTTCCGTTAATTGATTTAACGGACAACAGCCCAACGGTCAGGACGTTGACCGCGATTCTCGAAAAATGTAACCGTGACTCCCGAGACCTAAGCCACTGCGATCCAGTTCTATATGACAGTCACAAGCGCGATACTGGCACCTTGCTTGAGACCGCCAGGGCCGAAGCACCTGGATGGTGTTACAAAGGGTCACTTACGCAGCGCTCAGCCCCGCAACCTATCGCCGCGGATCCAGCCATCGCCGGTTTTTCTCCCGGGCAAGTTCCTGCATGTCGGCAACCGTGTCGCTCTCGTCAATAATTTCTGTGCCCAACAGGGTTTCTAGCGCGTCCTCAAGTGTTACCACCCCCGCCGTCTGGCCAAACTCATCCTGCACAATAAAAAGGTGCATGCGATGCTTAATGAACAAATCAATTAGCTTGTGCACCGGTAGCGTCTTAGAAACATAAATGACCTCGCGGACCAGGGTTTTAATGGACTCAGATCCCTGACCCAAGCGTTCCGCTTCGTACAGATCACTCCGGAGTACATGTCCTGTAATCTGGTCAACTGACACCTTAAATGTGGGAATGCGAGAGAACTGTCGCGTTTTTGCCATACCCAATGCTGCAGACACGGAGGTGTCAATATCCAGCATGTGAACCACCGTTCTCGGGGTGAGTATTTGCTCTGTCTTGATGCCCCGCAATAACAGAATGTTCTCTAGATACTCGGTTTCGTGGGTAATCAAGGCACCATGCCTATGCCCCAGAGACGCCAGCGCCAAGATCTCGTCGCGTGTCACCGCGTCTTTGTTTTTGTCGCCAAGCAGGCCAGTCAGACGGGTTGCCACCCACACCAGTGGGTAGGTCAGGCGGGTTAACCAGGCGATGGTAAACGCGGCAGGAACCGCCAGCGCTCTCCAGTAAACAGCGCCAATGGTCTTGGGGATAATTTCAGAAAAATAAAGAATCGTCAGCGTCAGCAGTATCGCAACCACGGCCTCCCTGTCTGGCCCGAATACCCTCAATGCCTGAGCACCCACGCCGGCGGCACCCATAGTGTGTGCAAATGTGTTGAGAATCAGAATGCCAGAGAGCGATTCGTCCATGCGCAGCTTCACTTTCTGCACACGGGCTCCCGATCTGGGATGAGTCTTGAGCAAATGCTCCAGGTAGGCCGGCGTGATCGAAAGCAGCACTGCCTCTAAAATAGAGCAGAGAAAAGAGACGCCGATGGCAATGGTTAAATAGACAAGTAGCAGCGTCACCTGACGATCAATCCCGCAGTCGGATGACGAGTGGCCGATCGCCACTGAACGCCGTTTTTCATGTCAGTCTCGGTGAGCCTCCATTGCTACCAGCGTACAGCCTAACACGAGGCTCCTTAGCCGCTCCTCAGCCGCTCCTAGCCGGCAATGGGCGCCCAATAGGCGACCGAGGGCAGTGCAGCGCCCTCAGCACGGTCATGGCAAGCAGGGCGTGGGCGGCCCGTGTGATAGGTAATGAGGCGCCTTCGGTTCGCAGTGGGTCATCGCCCACTCAAACCCTTGAGCCTTGATGGGTGCGCGCCACATCGCGGCCACACAACCCAAAGTGCACCGACCCCATAAGCCGGCGACGGTTCAGCAGGCCAATCGCTGCGCCGACGCGGCCAAATCCGCCAGTCACCATCGCCACCGCGACTGCTGGGTCAGCCCGACCCGTCGGTTTTGTCCCAGAACACGAGACCAAGGTATGTTATTTTTGAGTGGAGTAACATTGCTTAACTGGCGGTACATGATAAGGGCGGCAGTTGGCCGTGAATGGCCCCGCTCAGTTCGATAACCAAGTGGGTTAGCCCATGGCGTCATTGTCGAGAACACTGTTTTGGGCGAGCTCACAGTGTTTTACGTTGCGTAGTGCGAAGCGCTGCAGCCGAAGCATCTAGTTGTGCGGGCTATCGTCTCTTGGCAACACCTTAAGCGATCGACGGAACATGCGGCAATTGATAAGACCGGTTCGCACGGTAAAGCGGCCAACTTGATACTGAGCCAGAATAAACGCGCTCATGCGTACCAGTCGTAAAACGAAGGAGTAGTAAGCGTGACAATAGCGGCAAAAAAGGTCGTGGTGTTTGACTACGTTTTAAAAGACGAAGCCGACACAGAACTTGAACGCAGCGTAGAACCGATGGTTTATCTACATGGCTCGAATAGTCTTATTCGTGGACTAGAAGACGCCTTGACCGGCCATTCTGCAGGAGATGAAGTGAGTGTCACCTTGCCGCCAGAACGAGCTTATGGTTTGCGTCGAGACGATGCGCTACAGCGTGTACCCATCAAGCATTTGCTCACCAAAGCTAAAAACTACAAGCCTGGTCAAATGGTGGGCGTTAACACCAAAGATGGCCAAAAGAGTGCGGTGGTCGTAAAGGTCGGGCGCTTCAATCTCGATGTAGATATGAATCATCCGTTTGCTGGTAAAACGCTGACGTTTGAGATTGTCATTGATAAGGTGCGAGACGCTACAGCGGATGAGCTGAGTCACGGCCACGCGCACGGCGCGGATGGTGAGCATCACCACCACTAGCGGCCGCGAACCAGCCTGCCCGGTCTAGCGCCAGTGTCTTGATTGAGCCTCGGGTGACGACACCAGTGATGCTAGGCGCCCCGCAGTCGCTGGCGCCCTGTGATAGCCCGGCGTCCTGCTGCAGATCTTGTGTGAGGGTCAGCCCAGTAAGCTGCAATGACTCAACATCAATGACGGTGAGATCTCGCGATTCGGTGGGCCGTTACCCCCTTAGGGCTTTGCGCCTAAAACGCGATCGGTTAGCCCGGAGATAGGCGTTGCGATGCTGTGGCGGCAAGATACATTTTGCTATCGCGATCAGCAGAGATGTTTGAGGCATTGTGGTCGCATCAATCTAGGCACATGCGGTATTGACTGGCCTCGACACGGCCGGTCAGTGGTACGCTATTGCCACAGTCAAAAACATAAGGAGTAGTGATGAGATTTCTATTAGCAGGCTTGATGTTAATAACGCTTGGCGCGCAGGCGCAGGAATACGAGGTGCGCTCGGAGTTCATGTATTGCAAATTCAATGAAGGCAAGACAATTCAGGATGTGATTGCGCAATCAGAACGCTACGGTGATTTTTCTAAAGAGGCGGGCAGTCAGTATTTGCAGGTTGTCCTCACGCCAATGCACGCCGGAGTGAATAACCCCTATGACTATGTGATGTGGGGCCAATGGCCCGATGGCCAATCTATGTACAACGAGTGGGGTAGCTACACCAACGAGTACTGGGCCTACATGGCGGAACAGGATGAGCCGCTTGAACCCGCGGGTACCTGTAGTGGAATGATCGCGATGTTTAATGCGGCGACCGCGCACAGTCGGATACCCATGGAGGATCGTGACACCTGGCAGCCTCACCAATGGGCAGATTGCACGCTAAACGACGGTGTGACCATGGAGCAGGTCATGGAGACTCAGGCTCGTCACGGAGAGTTAATGAAAGCCGCGGGCTATGAAGGTTGGGGCACGCACGTGTTTATGCCGTATCTCGGATTCGAGCCCGACTGGCCTTATGACTATGTGCAGATGAATCACTGGTACACCTTTGAGCTGAGAGGGCAGACGGCCGATAGTTGGATGGCATTTATGGAGAAGCATCCCGAGGTGCAGGCAGAATCCGAGGCACTTGCCAGTTGTGAAAGCAATCGCAGCTATGCTGGTCGTATGATCTTCAATAACGCTGACTGAACAGCGGGGTGTGGGTTTGGGCGGGTTGCTCAAAACCACGACGGTAACGCTATGGAGGGTGACCGAGATGGTCACCCTTTTTTTTGGTTATCAAGGTCCGCTAGCGCGCCGCTACGCAGCGCTCTTGGCGTCAAGAATGGCCTGACCTCGGGTTCTGAGTGGTCGGTCACCGCGTAAGAATTCGAACTCCTTGGAGAATCGGGTGGGGGCAGGCTCAGGCTTCTTTGTGGGCATCGTTGCACTCGCGAGGGCTTTCTGCCCTGTTGTTGCCGTTGCTACTACTTTCCCTAATATGCTGCGTCGCTGCCCGTATTCTCTGGTTTATCTGCGAATACAATGCGCGTCATATTTGCTTTCGTCCTGTCAGGCTGATGGCAGAGAAGACAACGATTGAAACGACGAGGCCGGGCCAGAGCGGGTCGTTCTGAAACACGGGTGCGAGTTGTATCACCGATGCGCCATACCAGGTGACAACAGTGAACAAGGCGAGACTGATACTCCAGAATGCGGCGTCAGTATTGACGTTTTCCAAAGTCACCATCGCTATCGTCGGTACAAACAAAGCCGCTGCATTGACCGTAAATGCCAGCAGTAATATGCCTACGATATCCTGCATCTGCCATGCCATGAGGGCGGAGGCTACGCCAACAATTGCCGCAAGCCCCATGCTGATCCGAAACAGTTTTTTCGGCTCGACGTCTGGGTTTATGTAGCGTTGGTAGACATCACGACTACCGTTCGCCGCGGCCGTCAAAATACAAATATCGGCGGTGGACATGAGTGCAGCCAGCAGACCGACCAATAACAGCCCCTTTAGGCCAACCGGGAAGATATCGATGATCAGCCGGGAGAGGATGTCACCTTCACTCTCGACACCCGGGTAGAGTATAGCGGCGGTCAGCCCCAACCACGTCGACCCAATGACCAGCGGCACCAGCAGCGCAGCTGCCAAATACGTACCGCGTTTTGCTGCGGCCTCATCTTTTGCAGCAAACATCCTCGTGTAGCAATCCATCGCGACAAAAAACGCCAATGGAATCGAAACGCCCAACGCCAGCATGGTCGGCAATCCCCATCCAATCGGATTGAAGTGTCCCGCTGGGAGGCCCGTTGCAAATGCCTCCAGGGTGCCACCGTTGGCAATGGAAATGGGTATCCCGACGATTACCACGCCGACAAGAAGCAAAGTGATCTGCACCCAGTCCGTATAGGTCACGGCAAGAAAGCCGCCTGATGCGGTATAGACGACAATGATGGCACTTGCGAGCAGCAACGATGAGGAATAGTCCCAGCCCAGCAGTGTGCTGAGAACCGCGCCCGCTGCGGCCAGCTGACCGGCAGCGTAACCGATGTAAGCGAGAATGGTCGTGATGGTCGCGACGATTCGCGTCCGACTGTCGTAGCGCGTCTCGATAAAATCCGGGTAGGTCAGCAGATTGTGTTTATTACCCTCGCGTTTCACGCGGACTGCGAAAAAGAAACCGAATAACAGGCAGGCTATGAGCATGCAGGTGGTATACCAGCCGCCGGAAATACCAAACTCGAAGGCCTTGGTCGTGCCGCCGACGACAGCGGCGCCACCCACCCAGCTAGCCAGCCAGAGGCAGGCAATTGAAACTGAGCCCAGCTTGCCGCCGGCAACGAAATAGTCTTCGACACTATCCTGTCGACGACTCGCATATATTCCTATGGCTATCATGAGGGCCAGGTAAGCGAAGATGATGGCGGTATCAATAAATCCAAGCATGCTGTGCAACTTACAGTGTTTTGCTCGCATTCACCGCCTTCTCCACTCTCAAGGCAGCATTTTTTTAACATTTATCGCAAGGCACATCAGACCCAGAGGTAATAGCGCCGCCTATTCACTGATCGCATCCACTGTTAACGCCGCTATGCAGCACTCTTGGCGTCAAGAATGGCCCGACCTCGGGTTCTGAGCGGGCGGTCACCGCGTAAAAATTCGAACTCCTTGGAGTACCGGGCCGAGCCAGGTTTCTCTGTGAGCACTGTTGCACTCGCTAGTGCTTTATCTGACGCCGAGGCCTGTCATGATGTGCGATCCACGGATGTGGCCATTATTGATAATCCATTGGCCATGGCCGCCAATGTAGCCTTATCCAAAATGCGAGATCTTAGACCCTCAGATATTTTGGTATTGAAGTAAATCTTCCGTACCGGGTTACAGACTGATTTTTAACTATAAGCAACCGGATCCGAGGGAATAAACATGGCGTTCAAAAAAACGACACTGTACACAGAAATTGCAGCACTGACCGCAGCGGCTCTGCTACAGTCAGCAACTGTTGGTGCCCAACAGGCAACTCTGGAAGAGGTGGTGGTTACAGCCACTCGCCGTTCACAGTCTGTCCAGGACATTCCCTACAACATATCGGCTATCAGCGGCGACTCGATCCGCCGGCAGGGTGCCTTTGATGTCAATGACATCACCCGCAGCATCCCCGGTGTGGCCGGGCCCGATCTGGGGAGTCGTTCCGGCGTCAGTAATTCAATTATTATGCGCGGCATTAACGTGTCGGACCCCGGGCAGGGCTCGGTGACTCGAAATCTCACTGTTGCGGCGGTTTCCACTTACCTCAATGAAACGCCACTGTTTACGAACTTTCGTATGGTAGACCTGGAGCGTGTGGAGGTTTTGCGCGGCCCGCAGGGCACACTGTATGGTTCCGGCGCTATGGGCGGAACACTGCGTTTTATTACCCGCAAACCTGACTTTGAATCTAGCAGTGCAGAACTCACGCTAGGGCTGGCCCATAATGAGGAATCCAGTGATCTGAACTATGAGGCACAGGGTGTTTTCAACCTGCCCATATCAGATACGCTGGCGTTGCGCGCAGCGCTGTCTTACGAAGAGCGAGGCGGTGTGGTTGATGCCACCAACCTGATGGTATTTGGCGCCGATGGTATTCCGACAAAAGTTGACCCGGCCAATCCGGATAGTCCTGCAGCGACCAGAACTGAGAAAGATGCCGATACCGGGGAAGTACTGTTCACCCGTCTTAATCTGCTGTGGACGCCATCCGATTTGACCGAAGTCAATATCAATTATCTGCATCAGGATGAGGAGTGGGGGCACTCCACAACGACGTACATTGGTGATGACAAGAGCCTGAGTGGCGGCGCTGATGCCTGGGAAGATTCGCCCAGATTCCTCGATGAGGTTGACCGCACCGTCGATATGGGCAGCGTGGATATAGAGCATGACTTTGGCTTCGCGACGTTTACCTCTGCCAGCTCCTTTAGCGTGGATGACTCCACGCCGAATCGAGATACTTCGGACTTTTATGAAACCCTGAGTCCCTTGTATTGGGGCTATCCCCGAATGAACGCACTGGATGAGTCGGACATCGAGACCGAAGTTTTTACCCAGGAATTTCGTCTGGTGTCGAATGGCGATGGGCCCTTCGACTGGGTTGTTGGGGCCTATTATCAGCAAGAGGACATCGAGCAAAACAATGTTAACCATATTCGGGGTTTCGGGGAGTGGGCCGATGATCCTAATTCAGGCGGTAGCCAGGCTGTCGCCTATTACTATGGCGCCGCCGGCTTGACCACCGTGGGGGATTTTGTTGAATTTGGCTTGGGAGGTATTCGGCCGTCGACCAATGGGGACTTGGGTTTCACGTCCAGTTACGAATCTGAATTTACGGATCTGGCGGCCTTTGGTGAGCTTACATGGCATGTGACGGATGCCTGGCAATTCACGGTAGGGGCCCGTTTTTTCAAGCAGGAGCTGGACGCTTCTCTACGACAGACTTTGCCATACTGCGGTGCCGGTTGTTCGGATGATGGTTTGGACCCCAATGGTCTCACCAATGCTAGCAGCGACTCCGAGTTTGATGACCAGATCTTCAAATTTAATACCTCCTACGATTTCGCCGAAGACCAAATGGCGTACCTGACGGTATCCGAGGGCTTCCGTCGCGGTGGCGCCAATGCTCTGCCTCAGCTTGGGCCCTTTTTCGATCCGGGATTCGCTGTGGATTACGAGCCGGATACGCTGCTCAATACTGAACTTGGCCTTAAAGGCACACTGATGGACAATCGCCTCAGCTACTCCGCTGCGGTGTACCAGATCACCTGGGATGACATTCAGTTGGAGACGTTTAACTCCGCCGGGTTCAGAGGCGTGGTAAACGGCGATGAAGCGCAATCAAAAGGCCTGGAGTTAGAAGCGACCTTTGCCGCCACCCAGTACCTGACAATCACCGCGGGTTATAGCTATGTAGACGCCGAAATTACCGAGGACTCTCTCATCGCTGATCGCTCTGGTGCAGGATTACCCAGCGATATGCTTTTCGATGGTGACACGCTCCCTTATGTGTCAGAGAACCAGGCCAGCATTTCCCTGGATTATAGCCGCGCGCTGGACAATGGAATGATGCTGGACATCCACTTGGACGGCAACTACCGCTCTGAATTCAATTCCCAGGTAAACGACGAGTTGTTCTTTGACAACTACGTCGAGTTTGATGGCTACTCGCAGTGGAATACATCGTTATCTCTATCCAAGGATGCGTGGAGAGCGACATTGTGGTCTCGCAACCTCACTAACGAGGAAGGTTTGAGTTCTGCCGTCGTGCGCAATGCCAATGTCACGCCCGGCGCGGAGTTTGGCCGTCGTGGCTTTGTCAGCCGACCCAGAACCGTGGGCCTGCGCTTTACCTATTTCTTTGAATAGGCCACTGAATATCTCTTAGCTCCTTCGGGAGCTTTTTTTTGGCCTGTCTGCAAATCGCGGTTATGCTGGCTGGCACTAAATATCTTGGTGGGGGACAGGTGTCGTTAAATAGTGCCACAGCGCAAGACATAACACGTCGTATCTGGAAGTTGCTGGAGGCCAGTCAGACAAAGCAGGCTGTTGAGTTGTGTCAGGAACTCAATCGCATCCATCCCGACTATGCAGATGGGTGGCATGTTGCCAGCCAGGTTGCTGAGCGGGCTCGCCTGCCGGGTAAATCCCTGGAGTTTATTCAGCGTGCACTGGATTTAGATGCAAACAACAGCGGATATTTAATCCATCAGGCCACTCTTTTGCAACGCACGGGAAAAGTGGAAGAGGGCCTGGCGGTTGTTCGCAAGTTGGTGGGTCGAACACTCGAATCGGCCGCTGCCTACAACATCCTGGGGTCGACGCTCGCCCATTTTGATTTGCACGAGGAGGCTCTTGCAGCCTTCGACAGCGCGATAGCGCTTTCTCCCACTCGACCTCACTATCACTTTAATCGCGCAGCGGAATTGCGTTTTCTCGGTCGACTTAAGGATGCCGAAGCGGCCTGCAATAGCAGTATCAAACTGAATCCCCAGCACCACGAGGCCTACCTCATGCGTAGTGATCTACGCACACAGGATGCTGAAAATAATCATGTAGCCGAGTTGAAAAGTCAGTTACCAACAGCCGCGAAGGAATGGCGCGGTCATGCGCAGTTACATTATGCCCTCGCCAAGGAGCTGGAAGATCTGGGAGAGTACAGGGAATCATTCGAGTACCGCAGTCGCGGGGCCAAGCTGCGACGAGCACATACGGTTTACCAGCCTGAAAACGATTTGGTCACTATGGCCGCAATTACCAAAGCCTTTGATAGCGAGATTTTTACGAAGATCAACTCATCCTGCGACAACAGCTCACCGGTATTTATTTTGGGCCTGCCTCGTACGGGTACCACGCTTCTAGAACGAATTCTGAATAGCCACAGCCAGATTCACAGCGCGGGGGAACTCAATGTTTTCGCCAGGGAGTTGGTAGGGCAGGTACGATCCAAATTTGGTGCGGCAGTGCCACGTGACCGTTTTGTGGAGCTCAGTTCACAAATTGATTTCACTGAGCTCGGAGAGGCCTATATTCGAGGTACTGCCGCACTGACCGGAGGCTGCCCACATTTTATCGATAAACTACCCCTCAACTATTTGTATGCTGGCTTGATCCACCTGGCACTGCCAAATGCCCGCATTATCCACTTGCGTCGACATCCCATGGCCGCTTGCTATGCCATCTACAAGCAGCTGTTTCAGGGGGCCTATCCATTCTCCTATTCCCTGGAAGAGATGGGGCACTACTATGTGGCTTATTCACAACTCATGGACCACTGGCGTCAGGTGATTCCAGCGGTGGCAATGACCGAAATACACTACGAGGACCTGGTAATGCAAACCGAAGCTGAAGCGCGCCGTATTCTGGATTTCTGTGGCCTGCAATGGGAGGAGCAATGCCTCGCTTTCTACCGGCAAAAGTCCGCATCGACCACGGCCAGCGCTGCCCAGATAAGGCAACCCCCACACACTCGTTCCGTGGATCAATGGCGCCATTACGAGGAACAGTTGCAACCCCTGAAAGCCATTCTCCTGGCGGGCGGAATCCAGGAGCTGGAATAGCCGAACGCAGGCATTATCTCTCCCGCCTCAGCACAGGCAGTGCGACATTATTGGCCATGCTGTGTCATTATTGGCCACTAGTTTTCGCACTGCTTGGAGAAATAAATGCGCGGCGACGGTGTGGTCACCCGGCTGGATACTCTGCCACTGAATCACGTTTCCCATGTTCTGGAAGTGGCTGAGGAGTTTGGCTACGACTTGCAGTCGATTCTGTCCGGGGCAGGCGCTGGCAATGGCCTGGATTTCCAGGAGGGCACAGACCTGCCCAGCGACGATTACTATCAAATCCTGGAGCAGATTCTGAAGATGGTGGATATTCCCTCCTTTGGAGTCAGGGTTGGTCAAAAGTTTTCGCTCGTCGACTACGGGGTGCTGGGTTACGCCTGTATCAGCAGTCCCAGCTTCAGGCACCTTTTGCAAACGTTTTTCCGCTTTCAGCAAATTGTCGGTAGTAACGATACCTTTAGTGAGACTTTGCGTGAGGAAGGCGATCAGGCCATGATCGAAATTCGTTCCTCAAGCGCAAAAAATCACCTCGCCCGTTTTGATATTGAAGAGGCGATTGGCCAGTGGATCAGTGCCACCGAAGATATGGCCCCAGGTGAGGACTCAATGTATACACGAATCAATCTCGCATTCAGCAAACCCGATTACGCGGATGATATGCAGGCTCTGTTGGGTTGTCCGGTATTTTTTGATCAGCCACGCAACGAAATGGTATTACCGGCGGAGTTTCTCGATCATCCCTTGACCATGGCCAATGAACTCACTTCCCAATTGTGCGAGCAGCAGTGCAATACCATCTTGCAGGGACTGAACAAGCAACAGGGGTTGGTAGACCAGGTGCGCAAGCTGATTATCAATCTTCCCGGCCGGGTACCCACACCAGAGGAAATCGCGGGACAACTCAATGTGAGTTATCGCACCTTGCGCCGTCGTCTTAGCGATGAGGGTACATCGTTCAAGGAGATTCATAACGAGGTGCGTATGGGAATGGCCTCTGAATACTTGCGTCAAACCGACCTGACGACTCAGGAAATTACCTATTTGTTGGGCTACTCCGAGGCCTCCAACTTTCACCGCGCTTTTAAGGCCTGGCACGGCAAGACACCAGGCGATTATCGTCTGGTTGAGGCTGTGTCGCCGTAGCTCATTGGCTTTGTGGGGCACATCATGTGGCCAATAATAATAATTGGCTGGCCATGGGAGACATAGACGCATCCACGGCTGGCTTCTACCCTTGGGGTTAATTCGTCAACGGGATAAAACCTCTGTGGCAATCGGAGCGATAAAAAAGCAAAAAACACCTGAGACGTATATTGCCAGTTTGATCTGGCTATCTTTGGTTGCGGCCTTGATCGGCAATATCCAGCCCATATTTCTCGGCGTCCTGGCGGAGACCTTCTCCCTGGATGGTAAGCAACTGGGTTTTATTGGCGGTGCGGAACTGGGGGGCAGCTGTTTGGCGTCACTGAGTGCGCCCTACTGGTTTCCCCGATTCCGACTGCGCCGGGTGGCATTTGTCGCACTTATCGTAGGAGTGGCAGGCAACCTGATCACGAGTTCAGTAACTGAATACTCGCAGCTGCTCATGATCAGATTCACCATCGGCTTTCTCGGCTCGGGTGTCCTCTATGCAATGACATTGGGGTTGATCGGCCAGCTTGGAAACCCCGACCGTGTGATTGCAATAGCAATTATTTTCCAGGTACTTTCTCTTGCGGTCGGTATGGCTGCGGTGCCTATCTTGATGGATCGTTGGCAATTATCGGGTGTTACAGCTGTTCTGGCACTGCTGTTTTGTACCGGGTTTTTTCTGTTGCATCTGCTACCTGAGCGGCTGGGGATTCAGAGTGTCCGGGAGGCCGCACCGGGCGATTTAAAGTTCTTACCGGGGGCGCTGTTGGCCAGTTTGATTGTCTTCAGTGTTGGCCTGGGCGGCGTTTGGGCCTTCATGGAGCGTATAGGCAATAGCGCCGGGTTTTCGATGGTAGACATTGGCAACGCCCTGGCGGTCTCGGGATTGGTCGGGGGTTTAGGTGCACTTGTAGCTGCTGTTCTGGGGACTCGGCTGGGTCGGCTGCTACCTGTTGTGTTCGCCCTCATATTACAGGTTGTCACCTGTTTCATACTCGCCACCAGAAGTGACTGGTACAGCTATTTACTGGCGATAGCATTGTTCAATTTTTGTTGGAACCTGACGCTGCCTTATCTGATGGGGGCCATTGCTGCTGCTGATCCGTCCGGCCGTTTTATGGTGTTGATCCCGGCGGCCCAGACCGGCGGGTATGCCCTGGGGCCGATGCTGGTGGGGCTCATTATGGTGGGGGAGGGATACCAGACTGCCGCCTGGATTTCCATGGGAGTATTCTTCGGCTGCCTGATAATGGTGGTGCCGCTGCTGAGAAAGATTCCGCCGACAGTTGTGGTTCAAGTGGACGGCGTTTAAACGGGTGCGTATTTAGAGGGTTTATCCATGTTTTCATTGTCCGGAAAAATTGCGCTGGTGACTGGCGGGTGTAGCGGCATAGGGCTGGCGATTGTAGCTCGCTTTATGGCTGCCGGTGCCCAGGTGATCGCAGCTGATCTTGCAACCACGCCAGCCTTCGATAAAAACGGCGCTTCGTTTGTCGCCCTGGATGTCACAGACGAAGATCGTCTGGCGCGGGTCTTTGCAGAGGTAGAGGAAAATTTCGGCAAGCTGGATATTCTGGTCAACAACGCAGGAATAGGGCTTGAAGAGGGACCATTAATTGAAGCCGATATCGGCGCATTTCAAAAAACCCTGGCAGTCAATCTCAATGGTGTCCTGTTCGGCCTGAAATACGGCCCTCGGCATATGAACGACGGGGGCAGCATTGTTAATACCGCATCTCTGGCGGCAACTACGACCATGCCTGAGTACACCGGCTACTCTGTTTCAAAAGCAGGAGTGGTGAAGTTGAGCCAGCAGGCGGCGGTGGAGTTAGGTAATCGTAATATTCGTGTTAATGCGGTGTGTCCGGGTACCACGACAACGCCGATGGAACCTGCCGACAGTGAAGAATCCCGACTTTGCAAGTACCTGACCGCAGCGGGGCGCCCCGGAACACCGGAAGAACAGGCGGCGGTCTTTCACTTCCTCGCTTCCGATGACGCAAGCTATGTGAATGCCCAGGCGATTACCGTCGACGGCGGCTGGGTGCATGGGCTCAACAATGCCCTTATAGATAAGCTTTTGGCCTGACGCGGCCGAAAAATCCAACTAACAGACAGCAAAGGAGCTATAACATGGCTTTAGATCTTTCTGGAAAAAATGCTTTTATCACTGGTGCGGCCGGAGGCCTGGGCTGGGCGACCGCCAAACGCCTTATCGATCACGGTGCACGGGTTTTCGCCACGGATATACGGCACACCGAGGCAGTCGACAAATTGCCTGGGGCCAGCTTCTTCGAGTGCGATGTGAGCGTGGAACAACAGGTGGCCGATGCCTTTGGCAAAGCGGAGCAGACATTGGGCAAACTAGACATCGCCATCAACAACGCCGGGCTGACCCACTTGGGTGGCACCCTCGAGGAAATGGACGCCGATTACTTCCAGTTTATGCAACGCGTCAATGTTAACGGTGTGTTCCACGGTCTTAAACATGCCCCCGCCTACATGAACGACGGCGGCAGTATCATCAACACCGCCTCGCTCGCTGCGTTCATGTATTCGTCGGGTACTGCCGCTTACAATGCCTCCAAGGCCGCCGTGGTCAGCCTTACCAAGAGCGCTGCCCTGGAACTGGGCCCGCGCGGAATTCGGGTCAACGCCGCCTGCCCCGGTCATACCATGGTAGATCGTCCTGGGTTTGACGAGGAGGAAAAAGGCGCAGTGGCTGAAATCTGTCGTGTGGCGACTGCTCTGGGCCGCCATGCTGAAGCCGACGAACAGGCCGCGGTATTCCACTTTCTGGCCGCTGATGAGAGCCGCTACATTACCGGACAGGCGCTGATCGTGGACGGGGGTTGTAGCCTCGGGCATACGCCCTTGATGGAGCAACAGATCCTGGGATAAGTCCGCAAATCACTCGGAGAAGAGCGTGTTTTTAGCTCAGTTCACCGGCACATTAATAAAACGAAGGATATGCGGCCAGAAAGGATAATACACTGACCAATAGCGCCATACTCACCACACCGTCTCAGTTGTATCGTGTACCTGTAACAATGAATTTGTTTTGCACTTACAACGAGGTCTTCCGCCAGTCATGAAACAGATCAGTGAGAGTCTAAGCGTTCGAGATAGCCGACTGTTTATCGAAGAATGTGACGTTGCCAGTTTAGCCGAACAGTTTGGTACCCCGCTTTTTGTCATATCGGAATCCCATTTGCGCAGCAATCTGCGTCGCTACAAAACCGCTTTTAAACAGCACTGGCCCGAGGGTCAGGTGCGGATTATGCCCGCGATAAAGGCCAGTCCAATATTGGCGGTTCGCAGGGTGCTCAGTGACGAGGGTTGTGGCTGCGATGTATTTGGTCCCGGGGAGTTGGAATGTGCATTGCGCGGCGGTGTGGATCCCAGTGTGATTTCCGTCAATGGTTCGATCAAGGACAGAAGTATTATTCGTCGTGCAATCGAAGTGGGCGCCCGCGTTGTTCTCGATAGTCCTAAGGAACTGGAACTGTGTGAGGAAGAGGCCGCCAGACTGAATAAAGTCGCGCGGGTCATGTTCCGGATCAAACCCTTTATGTCCGAGTTGGAGACCAAATCTGATTTTATGCCCGACGCTGAAATTCGGGAAATGACCCAGATGATCAAGTACGGCATACCCACGTCTGAGGTGTTACCCATGGGCCCAAGGGCGGTCGAGTTGGCGCATGTCGAGCCCATAGGCATTCATGTGCATATGGGCCGTCACAGTAAGAAAATGGAAGTTTGGCAGTCCTGGGTGCACCATTGCGTCCTACTGACCAAACGCCTTAGCGACTCGATGGGTGGCTGGGTGCCCCGGGAGGTTGATTTCGGTGGTGGCTTTCCCAGCTTCCCCGACAAGGATACTGATGTTTATGTCCAGGGGTATGAAGGCCCTTCCGTGGAGGAATACGCCAAAGGCATTACCGAGAGCTTCCGTAATGCGATGCGGGAAGTCGATATGGACCCCACCGGTATCACCCTTGAAATAGAACCGGGTCGAGGGCTGCATTGCGATACTGGTATTCATCTGACCACCGTTCACAACGTTAAGGAAGAGACGGAGAACCGACCGAGGAAGTGGGTGGAACTGGATACCTCGGAGGTTTTTCTCGCCGTTCCCGGCTTCAATGAAGAACCACCCTTTGACTTCATCTTTGCCAACAAGGCAGACCGTGCCACGGAAGTCGTCGCGGATATGGTGGGACAGACCTGTAATGCTGAATTGCTTTTTAACCAGGTAAAAACACCCCAACTGGAAGAAGGTGACGTAGTGGCGTTGCTGAACACCGGCTCCTATATCGAACCCATGGCCGCCAATTTTAATGCCCTGCCACGTCCTGGCACGGTTCTGGTTTGCGGTGATCAGGCGGAGTTGGTCAAGCGTCACGAAACAGTAGATGAAGTGTTTTCACGCGATATTATTCCCGACCGACTGGCGACCTTGGAGGCATTAGAGGCCTGAATAATGACAACACTGAAAGATAAAGTAGCAATCGTAACCGGCACAGCCCACCCGATGGGGATGGGCTATGCCACCGCTCGAAGACTGGCTGACGCCGGTGCTAAAGTCGTCTTGACCGACAGAGTTGCCGATGACCTGGGCAGGGTTGAGCTGGATGCCCGGGCGGCGGAAATTGTTGAGGCTGGCGGTGACGCCCTCGCTATCGCCGTGGATGTTACCGTGCGAGAACAGATCGATGCCTGTATCGCCGAGGTAAAAGAGCACTACGGTCGTATAGACATTCTCTTCAACAATGCCGGCAGCCCCGCCGGTTGTGGTGACTTCCTCACCATGAACGACCAGCAATGGGATATCAGCTATCAGGTTAACCTCAAGGGCTTGGCGGATTTTTGCCAGGCTGTATTGCCAGGCATGATCGAACAGGGCGGCGGAGCCATCGTCAACAATGCCTCTTTATCCGGTCTGGGCGCCATACCCTTAATGGCAGCCTATACCGCCACCAAATTTGCGGTAGTCGGTTTGACCAAGGCGCTAGCGGCAGAATTTGGCCCACACAAGATAAGAGTAAACGCAGTTTGCCCCGGTATGATCTGGACGCAGATGGGACAATCTGAAATAGAACACCAGCAAGAAGAGGGCGAGACCTTCGAGCAGGCCAAGCAACGCCTGGTCAGTGCCGATCTGGTGCCGCTGGAACGTTGGGCCGAACCCGAAGAGGTGGCCGATGCGGTCGTGTACTTGGCCGGTGATTCAGCCAGTTATATCAGTGGCGTGGCCCTGCCGGTTGCCGGCGGTATGGCGCCGGGTTTATAAGGAAAGGGAGGCATGCATATGTTCGGGTTTAAGGGGATTCACCATATCGCCATTTCGGTACCTTCGTTAGAGGAAGCTAAAACCTTTTACGTGGATAAGTTGGGCTTCACGGTGGCCGACGAGGCGCATCTTCCGCACTCGGAAGAGGGCGACAAAGTACTTGCGCTGGAAAATGCCGACAGCAACGTGCTGATGGTAAAAGCCGGCAACTTGTTTCTGGAGATTTTCGAATTTCACCATCCGACACCGCTCGAGCAGAATAATCGACGGGTTTGCGATCATGGTTACACCCACTTAGCCTTTGAAGTTGAAGATGTTCACCAGGCCTACCAGTTCCTGGAGCAAGCCGGCGTGCAATGGCACCACACGCCTGTGGAGGCGGGCGAAGGATACCTGATGACCTATGGCCGGGACCCCTTTGGCAATGTGATTGAAATACAACAATTGGTTTCGGGCCTGTCCTACAGCTTTGACCAGCTGCGAGCAGATTCTTAATGAGCGACAAACTGGCGCTGAGCTGGAAGGAGTACGTTAGCTACGACGCGACCGGATTGGCGCAGTTGGTCAGTCGTGGTGAAGTGTCACCACGGGAATTGGCGGCGCAGGCGGCAGCAGCAACCGCGCGAGTAAATCCGCAGATCAACGCTGTCATTGAAGTCTTTGATGATGTGATAAAAGACCCCGACAAGGATGGTATGAGCCACTCAGGTGCTTTTCACGGCGTGCCAATGATGCTCAAGGATTTGGGTTCCCGAATGAAAGGGCGCGTCCAGGAAAGTGGTTATGCCTGGCAGCAGGACAATGTTGCCGAGGAAGATGATCCGCTGACCCACAATTTTCGCCAGGCGGGTTTCAATCTGATCGGTCGTACCACCACGCCGGAGGATGGTATGGCGGGTGTCACAGAAACCATTAAGTTTGGTGTCACCCGAAATCCCTGGAATCTGGAACGTTCTGCCGGTGGGTCATCCGGTGGTTCTTCCGCCGCGGTGGCCGCCGGGATACTGTCTGTATGCAGCGCTTCCGACGGCGGTGGGTCTATTCGCTTGCCAGCCAGCTGGAACGCTCTGGTGGGTTTAAAATCCACTCGCGGTCGTCTGCCATTGCCTGCAGGCTTACACGAGGCGCTTCTGCCCTCAGGCGTTGAAGGAATTGTCACTCGCACAGTGCGCGATACAGCAGCGATCCATGACGCTATATGCAGGCGGCCACTCGGCGCCGGGTTTATGCCCTACCCATCGTCGGAATCTCTGCTGTCACAATTAGACGTACCCATTCGACAGTTTCGTATAGCACTTTCCATGGGCAATTGGTCACGTAGCAATTCAGTGCCGGCCGAATACATAGAGCGCGTTGCCGACGTTGCGCGGTGGCTGGAACGACAGGGGCACGAGATAGAGGAAGTTCAAGACAGCGAACTGTGTGACTTCGAACAGTTGTTTGCCTCTTATAAGATTGCCAACTGGGTGGCACCACTGGGTAATTCTATTCCCGCGATGGCAGCTCACCTTGGCGTGACCTTGACTGAGGAAAACACCAGTCCCCAGGCTCTAAAGCTGATAGAGGCGGCAAAGTCTGTGACAGTGGATGATTACATGAATGCTATGGCTGTCAATGCCAGTACTACTCGGCAGTGGGGTGGGTTCTGGGAGCGTGGTTACGATCTACTGCTGACGCCGACTATGGGTGATCGCTGCCCTGAAGTTCACAGTGAACGCTATGCGCTCTCCAGCTCTTTATCCTTCGATGATTTTTTTGAACACGGTATGGATTTGTGCCGCTATACCATGCCCGGTAACGATTCTGGTCTGCCCGCGATTAGCTTGCCCGCTGGTCTGGATAACAACGATTGTCCTATGGGTGTGCAGTTTTATGCGCCATGGGCACGTGAAACAGATTTGTTGCATATCGCCGGCCAACTCGAGCAAGGCCAGGCGCAATGGTTCAATCAATTGGCACCGCTCAATGTCGCCACAGTGCAGTGCTAAGGGGAAAGTCCGATGGAACAAGTTATCCGACAACAAATTCAGCAGCTTCTCGATACTGATGCTATCAAGCAGCTCAAGGCGCGCTACTGCAAGTACGCAGACAGTGGCAAAAACCCCGATGAATTCGCAGCTTTATTTACCCAGAATGCCATCCTCGACGAAGGTGATGATGGGGTCTTTTCTGGTCGCGAGAATATTCTCCAAATGTACAAATCTCTGTCGCCTTTTTTTAAGTTGAATCAACACTTGGTCTTGAGTCCCATCATCGAAATTTCAGGTGATAAGGCTACTGGAGAGTGGCGGTTGTTGCAGCTGTGCACCACCGAACATCCGGAGGGTGATCGCGCTTTCTGGGCCTGTGGCTATTATAAGGAACAATACTTACGAGTTGGCGAGCAGTGGAAGTTTGAGCATGTCGAAGCACGCGTGCATTTTTGTTGCGATTACGCCGAAGGATGGGCCAAGGCTCCCTGGGGCGAATTGTTGTCGGCCGAGGCCAAATCCGCCATAGGTTTGGACTAGTATTGTTAAAAACAAAATTTTAATTAATATTTTTATAGGGGTTTTTAGCTACCCATGAATACCCCACAAAACCAGGCACGCGGTCAGAACTTTCACGCGCTTCACCAGAATTGGTATGAGTTTCCGGATACCGACGCACTGGAAGCATGGACCTATACCACTGAATTTACCTATGAAGCTGGCCAGCGCGTGGACTTCCATACCAGTTCCACCTTCGAAGAGTACAGCATTGAAATTGTGCGCGATGGCGCCAGGCCGAAGACAGTTTATTGCGCCGAAGGACTGCCAGGAGAAAGTTTCCCGACACCGGTAGACGCTTCTGTCAAAGGTTGTGGCTGGCCTGTGACACACAGTTGGGAGACGCCGGCGGACCTTCCAAGTGGTGGTTACCTGGTATTAACTACCGCCAGAAGCAGTACCGGCGAGGAAGTTGAACATCAACACTTTTTCGCAGTGCGGGCGGCGGACCCAGGCAAATCTGCCGATATCCTTTTTGTGCTTTGCACGACCACCTGGATGGCTTACAACAACTGGGGGGGTAGCAACCACTACGAGGGTAATTACAACGGCCCCGACGAAAATGTCATGGCTCCGATTCTGAGCAGCCAACGCCCCTGGGCCAAAGGGCAGGTGTGGTTGCCAGTTGGCGCGCCCCGTATTCCTATAGAAGTGTCTCCGGAGATGGGCGCTATTCCTCGTTACACAGGCCTGGAATGGTCGAATTTACACGGTTACTCGAAATACTATGCCGCCTCTGGCTGGGCCAGCTTTGAACGGCATTTCGCCGTCTGGGCGGAAAAGAATGGCTACCCGCTGGAGTACGCGACCCAGCACGATCTGGAGTATCGCCCGGAACTTCTGCGGCACTATAAGTGCGTTGTCATTGTAGGACATGACGAATATTGGACAGCGGGCATGCGCGATGCGATTGACAGCTATGTTGACGGTGGCGGCAATGTGGCGCGCTTTGGGGCTAACTTCATCTGGCAAGTGCGCCTTGAGGACGATGGCCAAACCCAGGTGTGCTACAAATATGATGCCCGGGAATTCGATCCCCTGATGGGAACTGAAGATCAGCATATGTTGGCAACGGCCTGGGAGAGTCCTTTGGTAGATCGACCCGGCGCATCCACCTTTGGGTTGAATGGTTTTCACTGTGTGTACTCCGGCTTTGGAGGCTGGAATCCCCGTAACAGTGGAGGTTATGTGGTCTATCGAAATGATCATTGGGTCTTTGAGGACTGTGATCTCTACTTTGGGGATTGCTTTGGAATGTCAGCAAAGGTTTTTGGATTCGAAGTCGATGGCGTGGACTTTACGTTCCGCAATGGTCTGCCATACCCCACCTTTCGCGATGGCGCACCGGAGGGTTTGGAAATTTTGGCAATGAATGCCTCTGGCCTTGAAGAGGAAGATCACGGCAATAAGGGCGCTGTAATGTATGCCGGTGACGCCGATGTGGCCTTTAAGGTCGAGGAACTTCACGGAGAAGACACTCCCGAGCTGCGGCGCGAGAGCCAGTATGGCGCGGGGCAGATGGCGATTTTCAGTCGCAACGGCGGCACCGTATTTAATGCCGGTAGTTGTGAGTGGGTCAATGGCTTGCGTTTGCGGGAGCCGTTTACGGAGAAAATAACCTGTAACGTGTTGGATCGATTTGTAGCCGATATTTCCTGACGGTGAGGTGATTCGAGCTCTGATTACATCCGTCTATTCCGGCTGTTTTGCCGGAGTCTCTATAGCATCAATAACGCTACGCATCCTCGTCAGGAGAGCAATCGCATGCTGCCATTCTTTACTCTACTTTTGATCTGCCAGCTAGTGGGTGAGGTATAGGACAAATAAACGGCCTGTTGAGAGTAGATTTCCTCACTGATACTGCCGACTGAACGGGAGGAGTTCGCGAAGTACCCGTGTATTGCCCTGAAAAGTTGTTGGCTGTGATGATCGCGCAATTCCTATCCGTCCATTCCTGAACGAGCAGGCGCAACACTCCCTGCCACGAGGTTCTCTAGCGTCCTTGCTGATTGAGTATTGTGATTTTAGATTCGCTTCCTGCGAAAAGAGGCAATGTCTCAGGTGGCGCTCTGGTTGGTGGCGCCAGGTGTGGCAAAGCGGGGGGGTTCTGTTCCTTGCTCTCAAGATGAGCCAGGATCCTGTCGATGATGTTCTGGTCCTCAATGCATGCGACGATCCTGACAGAACCACCGCAGCGTCCGCAAACGCCAATGTCGATATTGAATACGCGTTTGAGCCGTTGCGCCCAGGTCATTGCAGCATGACGCTCAGCCGGTGAGCGAACTTCCCTATCAGCGATAGGCTTCATATCTTTGCCACGTTTGGCCGGGGTGACCAGTCCCCGCCATCGATGGTTGGGGGCTAAAACCCCGTGATATCGAGTAAGGTTCACTCGAGGTTTAGGCACGAGCGCCGCCAGCCGAGCGATGAAATCCACGGGCTCGAATGCCACCTGCGTCGTCCCATCCCGGTACGGTGTCTTCAGTGTGTAGACCACCTTGCCAGTGGAGCTCAGTGAAAGGCGGGGAACTGCCGCCGGTGGTCGTGCAATGACAGAGACAGTAATCACACTTCAACTTCTACTAGGCCTTTTTGAGCCAGTTATAACGGGTGACTCGATTGATTCAGCGCCTGCGCACACATGGCTCGCTGTCAGCTTAGGGCAAGACTCGCATTACATCATTTATTTACATGACGGTATTAACTCAGGGTTGGTGGTTGTTCTCGATCCGAGTGAGCAGCACAGCCACCAAATCATTGCTGTAGAAGTCGATAGCTCAGAGCATTACACTAGCGTTACCAGCACGGAACTTGACAACCCCATAACCAAATCTGCTATGACTAAAAAAGGCTCAAGCAATTTGGAGAGGCGTTTTGACCGCAGAAGTTTTGAAGTTTCCGCACCGCAGAAGTCACGTAATCAAGTCGTTGTTGAAGACCGCCAAGCGTCTTGAGGACACCTCACCAGAGACGTGTATAGCCATTCAGGGGCAAGTTATAGCGATGATGTCTGAGGAGGTCGCTCAGTCTAGAAGAACCGCCTATGCGGCTATGAAGGCCATGCGCGCGATGTCTGATAGTGATGGTAATTAGCGATGTGACCCTCCCAGTACGAACCTCTGGAGAGTCACATCCACTGCTTAGTTCTTACTAGTCATCACCACCAAAATGATACAAGCCACCGTTTCCATCTGACATAGATGACGAGCCATCGCTATGGAAGTACCCACCGTTCCCATCTGACATAGATGACGAGCCATCGCACGATGAACGACAAACTCATCCAATGCCAGAAGCTGCTCCACGACAGTCTGTTTGACCAAAATAGCAAATTTCAGTTTTGAAAGGAAATTACCTAATTAGTCGTCATCTGACGATTTATCATCATCGTCCGAATTATCTGAAGATTCACCGTCTTGGGATTGATTGTCTCCACTCGCTTCTTTGAGAGAATTGCTGGAGCTATTATCATCTTTTACTTCCTCAGAAATTTTGACGGATGTGTTCTGGGTTTCAGTCTTCATGACGTCGGCCGCCACCTCTAAGGTAGACTTAAACATCGCCCGCCAAACGTCAGGCGATGCGTTGGTGGACATAGCTGTCTCGCAGGCGCGGAAAAATATCTCACGCACGAACAAAAGCGCAGGGGTTCTACCAATCATTTCGGTATCAGCGGAGCCTTCGCTATCGGACTCATCTTCGCTTCCCTCACTGACTAGGCTAAGGTCTAAAGATAGCGCTGCATTTTGAGAATATGCCGCATCAGGCGCACTCTGGAAACAAAATCTCGCTCCCTCTGGCCCATGCTGTACTAACCCGATGCCGACCGAAGCATCTCGCGCTATGATTTGCGTACGAGCCTTCACATCGCGAGCTTTGTAATAGGGGCTTGCGCAAGAGCTTACCAAAATTCCAGCAAATATTGATGAAAGAATTAAACATATTCTCATAAACAATCCGCTTATAAATTTAAAAGAAATTATGTAATTTTTTCAACCATATTTTTCTTTTGGCAATGCAGTGTAATATTCAAGGTCTGGCTTGCAAAATAGTTTGAAATTGCACTGTGCAGGCGCTTGAATTTTTTTATTACCATACAAAATAAAAAGCACCTGCATTTTCATGCTAGAACTGCTTTGGCTATTCAAATTCTTTAGTCATCCTGCAGGCACAGTGCAGTCATAGTTTTCTTTCCATCTCCCAAATCGTAGAAAAGCACCAATCCATCATAGACTTTTTTATTTGCGTTGCCTCTAAACAATGTGACCCACGTGCCATCATTTTTTTCTGATATCTTAAATCCGTCGACTTTTATCTCCGTAGTGTCATTGACATCATTTTCATTGAAAGCGCCACCCGACCACAAACTTTTTCCGTCAGTTTCATCATATGCTTCGTGGAATTTCTGTTTGTTCCGAGAGCGAAACTTGATGCTCATATCTTCATCGTCTTGGACTGCATTACTGTCATTGACATAAACTTTAAGATATTTTTTTTGAACGCTTACGCTCTTGCCAGTCGTCGTAAAACGATCGTTGCTTTCACAATTGAGATTGAAGCCGCTTGTAGGGTTGCCTGCTGCGATTTGAGACTCGACGGGAGCGTAGCAGCCGCACTTCAGCTCCGTAGCTGATGCTGACGTTGATATCGAGGAAATACTAATTACTGTAGCTATTGCAGGTATCATAAGAAATTTTGACATTATAAATTATCCTGAAAAGTGAAATGATATTTTTCTCGTCATATTCAGTATTTGAATAGATTGTGGCCCCTGTGCTTTAACACAGGAGCCACTTGAATTATTTGAAGTCCTTAATGATCCTGCAGGCACAGTGCAGTCATGGTTTTCTTTCCATCTCCAATATCATTAAAGAGGACTACTCCAACGTAGTCCTTCCCAGTGGTCACGCCCTTGAAGGAAGCAGTCCATGTGCCATCCTTGCCATCTAGCTTAAATCCGCTCACTTTTTGATCATTAGTGTCATTTTTAGAGCCAGCCCATTTCAGCTCGTCGTTCGAGCCATCATATGCTGCGGTAAAATTTTTCTTGTCCCGAGAGCGAAAGGTAATGTCCATATCGCTATCGCCCTGAACCGCTCCGCTTGCGCTAACATACACTATAACGGGAACGATTACTCTCTTTGAAAATAACCAGCACCACCGCTTGGTTAACCACCTATAACACCCAAACACGCCACCAGAGGCTCTGTATGGCCCTGTGAGCAACGTTATAGCAAAAGTGCGGGGTTACTACCCGTCTGTGAAGGAATCTCGTGTACGGCTTTTTAGGAAGCTCTACGAGCGTATAGTAAAAATAGTTTGAAGTCAAGGTATATAGGGGGCGATGAGAAGTATCACCAAACATCCTGAAAGGCTGTCGTATACCTAACTTCATGCACTGCCTCGACCATATCGATAGGCACGATAAATTCGTCATGGACTGTTAAGGCTGGAACATCCATACGCGCAAGTAGTCTCGCGACTTCGAAGACTAGATTAGCTTCAAGCCACGCATATTGTTGACCCATCGCCTTGCCCTTAAAAAAACACTGCGCGATAGGTGCATTGCGATCTGCAATGGCTTTCATCATTGCGCTCACCGTCTTGAATCGCCGCAGGTCATTGCTGTAGTTGTCGCGCACCAGCTTTTTCTCGTCGGTAATGTTATTGTTGGCCGCTAGTGACGCGGCTTGTGCAGAAGCATTGTTGAGCATGAGAGTAGCCAGATACTTGGCTGTTGTGCGCGTGATGCCTTCCACGTCGTAAGGGTCTTCCGGATACAGAAAGCGACCAGTGACATGGCTGTAGAGAACGTTTAACTGGCTTGCTGGATAGTCAACAGTATCAACTCTTGAGCCGTTGATTGTGATGCGTTCACGTTTGGCTGATGGATAAGACATGAACGGATGCCAGATTCTTCCACCATGAATAAGCCCTCTTGATTCGTCCCAATCTTTGTACTTCCTCACGAGATGGAGATGCCCTAGATCCTCGCCATCTACTTCAATCCGTTGGGCGTTCAAGAACTGGCAGTAATCGCCCATTAGTTCATTGATGTGTCGCGAGTAGGAAGTCTCTTCAAACGGGACTAGGCGGCCATTCAAGTCACGAAGCTCAACAAATTGTTGGGGGTTGGCGGCTGTTGCTTGGGGTGTGTAGCCATGTGCCTCACAAAGCCCCACAAGCGCCTCTGACGCGCGGAATTCAGATAGCTGGGCTTCCTCAAAGTCTCCGTCATTCTTCTTCACAAGACGCGCTACGCCCTTCTTGAGCGTCAATAGCCCGTTGCGTTGAAGCTGTTGAATCACAGCTATCAGGGGCTTGTGACCATACCCATACGGATTGTATTGCTCAGGCGCATTAGCTTGATTGCGCATGTTGAAAAGGATGGGATGTGTTTTGTATTTGCCCACATTGCTCAAAATGCAGTGAAGGGCCTTTCGCTGTGCTTTGGTGCGCAGGGTTGGTTCGGGGGCTAAAAGAGATTGATTAAAAATAATATTAGAAGGATCAACCTCCACATCTGCACTCAAAAATAAATTCAATTTGGGCATAACAACTTTTGGCTCACAGGGAGGACTTAATAGCCTTGGACACCTTTATAGGTATTGGGATTATTAAACTGATAGCGCCCCAATGGGACTTTTAAATTATGGGACATGTGGTTAAAAAATAACCAGTAAATCATTCTTTTATTACTTCCCTTTGGGTTTTTAAAACAGCGACTTGAGTCGTAAATTTAATTTTGTGTAAGGCATCGTTCAGGCTTTGTACCGAATAGCCACTTCCATATGCTTCACCTGTAGTACCCGTTGATCGTCCCATGAAATTCTCAGCCAGCTCATCCGAAGCTCCGGAATTTCTGAACCCATCTTTCATGTTATGGCGCAATGAATGAAAGCTGGTCTTGGCCGTCTTGATGCCGATATTCGTTAGATAACGACTGAACCACTTGGAGAAGGTACTGGAGTAAGTGGCGTCGCTAGCAACTTTTGTATCTTCAAAGAGTCGTTTGTCTTTTAAATTTGTTTTTTTGTTTTCCCAGAGGTCAATCAACCCCAGTTCAATCAGATCTGAATGAATCGGCACGAGGCGTCTTGATTGTGGGGTCTTCAGATGTTGGTCTGGATGGTTCTCGTTCAAATCAAAAACCCATAACCCATCGTGCTGGTATACATCCTCTAGATACAGCTGAAGAATCTCTTGCAGTCGCATACCCGTGAATAGACCAATCAAGGGAACCCAGTACTTGTGGGAATCGCGGGGTATCAATCTGCCCTCTTCATGACAGGTGGGTAGCGACTTACAGCCCATGTAAATTGGAGAAGAGAAGAGGTTAGTTAGCTGGTCGTTACTAAAAGCGGATCTGCGATCACGTGCCTTTTGCCTCGTTGCTTTTGCGTAGCCACGCCCTTTGAACGGATTCTTGTCCGCATAATCTAATTCAGATTCAGCAAAGCTGTAGAGGGTGCTTAAACATTGGAGGTAATTGTTCTGTGTCTCTGAACTCATCGGGGCGGCATTGTCCTGTTTAGCGGCCTTTACTTGCTCAATCGGAGACAGATTCGGATATTTTTTCTTGGCGTTTGATGGCGCTAGTTGAAGATGCTCTTTGTAACTCCGCGCTATCGTGCTGGTAACTGACGACAAGGCCAACTGTGTTGCGTCACAGTTGTTGGCTTCGGAGAGGTAACTCAAAAAGTAGTGGAGTTTGGCTGATTGGCTCGTGAATTGTTTTGCGCTCCAATTGGTTTTTTGGTCGTTCAAATATTTTTCTATCGCGATACCAAAAGTCACATCGCCGCTATTGGGGGCAGTAATTTGGGTAACACTGACTGTTTGCTCAGCCACCACTCGTGGATCGTCAAAGCCCCCCTTGATGATGATCTCAGCCTTTTCGTAGCAGTCCGCAAGACCCTGCAACGTCGCTCTACACAGCTGTTTATAAAGGGCGCTACCCTGATCCAAGCTAACATTGTGTTGGGATAGCAGGGCATCTACTTCCGGCTCTGCACTGGATAGACGGCTGTGTCTCAGGTCGTCGAGTATCTCTTGTTTGAATGTTCGCGCGTGAAAGGCCTCCCACTCTTCGTCTTCAATTTTTCGATCATCGAAATCAACTAAAGCTTCGGTGAGTAGTGCTTGAGTTTTAGATGCGCAGAACGCGTTGGAGAACTCCGCCAAGTCGCTGGATGAGAGCAGTTCAGCGCCCATCTGAATCTTTGAAAATAGCTTGTCTAACTTGTCTGCCATCTCAATGACTGCCTTTCGTGCAACTTTCAGATCATGTGTACCCAATGATCGTATTATTTCGCGGCGACCTACAAAAAATCTAATGTTCAGAGGCACTACTCTTCTGAAATAGAAGATGCCACCCCGGCAAGTCAGATAAGGAATTGTGTTCAAAATGTATCACCCGATGTAGCAAATTGATGTTTTTGGGTGATACAAATTCAGCCGCACCACCATAACTCGTTGAAAGTTATGGTGATGCTCTGAATATGGTGGAGGCGGCGGGAGTTGAACCCGCGTCCGCCAGTACTCTGCCATTGGCTCTACATGCTTAGTTTCCGTTAATTGATTTAACGGACAACAGCCCAACGGTCAGGACGTTGACCGCGATTCTCGAAAAATTTAACAGTGACTCCCGAGACCTAAGCCACTGCGATCCAGTTCTATATGACAGTCACAAGCGCGATACTGGCATCTTGCTTGAGACCGCCAGGGCCGAAGCACCTGGATGGTGTTACAAAGGGCTACTTACGCAGCCAGTTGTGCACCGTAGTTGTCGTCATTGGCAACTAATAGTTTGCAGCTTTGGATTAACGTGATTGGCTACCATCACGGCATGCACCGCAGGTTTCGTTACCGTCGTCGAATCCGTAACGCCCCCAAGCGCTCAGTATAACCCACAATCAGTGGCTTCTCTGCTGGTCATAAGTCGCAGGGTAGGCCCCAGCGCAGCAGAAATGGGCGCAACAGCCTACTTAGCCCAGTCATAAAGCAGCCACAACGCTGGCGGGCAAAGCCTTTGAGTTGCATTAGGCGTGGTTTTTGTCACACCATGGGCCTCGGCACCTGCCATACCGCTACTCCCATATGACGACCGCTATATCACCTTAAAGTTGAGATCACCCCATGACGAACCGTTTACGCCGCACACCCCTCTTTGCACTGCTCTTTGGATTGTCAGGCCTGTTGGCTCTCACGGCCGTGGCAGACGAGCCTGCCCCAACGCTCGAGAGCGTTATCAATACCTATCGGGCGGATGTGCTGCTCGAGTCAGATGGCAGTGTGGAGAGCAGTCCGCTGTTTATGACCCAGGCAGAGCGCCGGTTGGCCTTTGCGCACTTCGATCAGTTGTACCCCACGGCAACGGTGGCGGCGAGTGGCGTGGGCGAGCCCTTACCGGCAACGCCTGCTGATCTCTCCGCCATATCCTTCACCGCCGATGAGGTCTCCCACACGCTGGGTGAGTGGTTGCAGAACCAGCAGTTGATGGGGCTCATCGTGGTCAAAGACGGTGCGGTAATGATGGAGCACTACGCGCCGGATCATGCCATCGATAGCCGCTGGGTGACCTTCTCGGTCACCAAGTCGGTGACGTCACTGTTGATTGGTGCGGCTATCCACGACGGCTATATCGACAGCGTCGACGACCCCATTGTGAAATACCTGCCGCGTTTGGCCGGTTCAGAGTATGGCCGCTCACGGGTGAGCGATATCTTGCAAATGTCCTCCGGGATTGCCTGGAACGAAGACTACGAGGACCCTGAATCAGATGTGGCCCGTGCTGCCGCGCTCAATGGCGTGGCGCTGACCAATTACTTGTCTGCACTGCCGCGGGTGGCCCCAGCGGGTGACCGGTTTAACTAC
>JBDQJL010000011.1:0-54414 GCA_040263855.1 Luminiphilus sp.
CCCCGCGATCTAATCGCTTGAACTGACTCGGGATACCCAGCAAGGCCCGTGCCGCCAAATAGCTCGATATTGCTAGAGAACGTCTGAGGGTTTTTATTTACGTACTGAATCAAGTCGTAGCGCACCACCCAGTAAAGATCTCTGTCAGCATCATAAAAAATCGGGGCTTCTTCATGCATGTTGGCATAGTTGTCATGGGGGTAAAGATGATTCGCTGGATCCGTTGCTTTGAATCCGAGTGCCTTGGGCTCTGTTTCATGCACTTTTACTTCTCCACACAGTTGCAGGGTGCGAAATCACAATTGATAACCGTCTCTCAAGAGTTACCATATCGCCACGAAGATAACGACCTAGATTAGTTGCTGATTATCTCAGTTATTTCTTAACAGTTTTTCTTAATAATACTGTACCATTTAAAAGTGGTTGCCGCTAATGTATTCTCAAAATATAACATTTGCGCCTGATGGACCGAAAAGAAACTACGCAGGAATCCTAGATGACCCAAAGTAATATCGATTTATCCTCACTCGAACACAGAATCGCTGAGCTCGAAAAGAAGGTGGTGCTGCTAGATGATATTGAGGCGCTGCGCCGATTGAGAATGACTTATCACGATTATGTCAACGAAGGGCGCTGGGCTGAGATAGCAAATTTGTTTACCGAGGATGCGACTATCGATTTTGGCTATGTCGCCATTATGAAAGGGAGGGAGGACATCATTGAGCAGTTTGTCGATATCCCCAACCACACGGATATGCTCAAACAGTTCATACACAATCATGTTGTCGACGTGGACGGCGATACAGCTAAGGGGTTTCTATATCTCGAGGCGAAATATGCAGACAAAGGCGAGAGCCTTTTTGTGGCCGGCAAAATAACCGATAACTACATCCGAGTGGACAACCGGTGGCTTATTCGAGACACCGTTACTCACCTTTATTTCACCACTCCGTTGTCAAAAGGCTGGGCGATCGACAACCCCCATTACTTGCGTGGTGGTACCGATAATCTGCGCAATCTGGAGCAGTCTGAAAAAAAACCTTAGGTACCGATTGAGAAATCTTCCTATACGGAGCCATTAAGCCCAAATTTCTTCCCTGCGGTGTGATCAAACCCTATCAATTTTGCCAAGGAAATCAAATGCATCAATCACTGAATCGCCAATGGCTACTCGTAAAGCGTCCTGTTGGGCACCCTAAAAAAACCGACTTTGAATATCGCGAGGTGGATATACCGGAGCCTGGTGATGGCGAAATTTTATTGCAAATTCTCTATGCCCTAGTCGATCCAGCTCAGCGTGGATGGATGGATGCAGGAGGCAACTACTGGAATCCGTTGCCACTTGGGCAGCCCGTACGAAGTGGAATACTTGCAAAGGTGGTTAAATCCAATAGCGCGCAACACCCCGTGGGACAGTTTGTTATGGGTGTTGCAGGATGGCAAGATTTTGCCGTTGTGCCGGAGGGAAGCGTGGATCCAATACCTTACGATGGAACCCAAGACCTGCGCGCCTTCTCGCATGCCTTAGGCAGCAAGGGTGCCACGGCTTATTTTGGTCTGTTTGACGTCTGTAACCTTCAAGATGGAGAACAAGTTCTGGTCTCTAGCGCGGCTGGAGCGGTAGGTTCCTTGGTGGTCCAACTCGCAAAAATCAAAGGTTGTAAAGTCGTTGGCGTGGCTGGAGGGACAGAAAAATGTGCTTGGGTCTTAGGTGAGCTAGGCGCAGACGCGGTTATCGACTACCGAGCCACCGAAAATATGTCTGAAGCTATTGCTGAACATTTTCCTGACGGATTGGATGTCTATTTTGATAATGTGGGCGGCGAGATACTCGAGGCCGCAATGGACAACCTTGCTATTGGGGCTCGCATCGGTATTTGTGGAATGATCGCCGACTATAACGTGTCTGATCGTGTTGGTCCGAGAAACATGTGGAATTTATTGGTGAAGCGTGCTCGTATTGAAGGCTTCTTAGTGGCTGATTACCGAGCTCGGTATCATGAGGCGCAGGCTCATATCGGCGTTTGGATTGACCAAGAAAAAATCAAATACAAAATTGATGAACGTGCAGGTTTTGAGAATTTACCAGCAACGCTTAACTGCCTTTTTACCGGCGATCATGATGGCAGGATGATACTTAAGCTGACTGATGACGACGGCATTAGCTGAGGAAGCATAGAACAGCAATACGGCTTGTCGGGCGCGGACTGCCTAGCTAGTCTTGCGAGCTGAAGGGCGGCAATTGGCGAAATTTAACGGTTGTCTGACCGAAGATCAGATTGATCGCCCTGTTGTTCTTGCCGTCGGCGGTATAAGCAGCCAAATCGCTAGAAACGAACACTCCTGTTCTAAACTGCTAAAGCAGGCAGTTTTGCTTGCGCGCAAGCAGATGTCAGCTGGGTAAAGATTGTCTGAGCCTACTTTCTGAAGGATCAGCGACGCCTATGGGCCGGTCAGCGCGAGTAGCGCCTTGAAGTTCTATCGGCGCATCCTCAATTACGCCATCGTGGGTTATGGCATAAAGATCGACTGGCCGACTGACAAGCTCAGGATTATGGGTGTCTGGAGCAGGGAGATGCCCAGAGAGAGGCGGGCGCAGTTCAGTGATCTGTCAGCCATCGAGCACGAATATACGATGGCAAGGCAAGTAGCGCCGGCGTGGCTACTAGGGTCAAAAGCGCTGCAAAGGATAAGCCAAACACAATTGCTTGTGATAAGGGTTCCCAGAACACTGCCATCTGACCACCTGCTTTGATATTGCGATTGATAAGATCCACCGACATGCTGAGCGCCAAAGGCAACAACCCAAAAACCGTCGTCGCTGTTGTGAGCAGCACGGGACGCAGACGTTGGGCGGTAGCCCGGACGATGATGCTGTTCAGTGGCAACTCAGGGTGTCGCTGCCGCACGTAATTAAAAGTATCAATGAGCACGATATTATTATTAACAACAATACCCGCGAGAGAGACGATGCCAATACCCGTCAAAATCGCACTAAAAGGGCTGTCGGTGAGCAATAGCCCGATGAGCACACCGGCAGTGGACATAATGACCGCTAATAAAATCAGCAGACTTTGATAAAAACTATTGAACTGAGTCACCAGCAACACAAACATGAGCAGCAGCGACAGCAAGAACGCGACTGACACAAAAGCGATGCTCTCCGCCTGCTCTTCGTTCGCGCCCCTGAACTGAATGTCAATGCGCGGATCAAAATCTTGCTGACTCAGCCAAACCTTCAAGTGAGCAACGACATTATCGGGTATCACGCCTTCTACCACTTGCGCTCTGATGCGCTCTGTGGGGAAGCCATCAATTCTGCGCAGCGTATCGACGCCCTGGGCCGGCTCTACCGAGACGAAATTACTCAATGGAACCAAGCCCTTACTGGTACTAACTTGGATCGATTCCATAGCCTTGATGCCGCGGTATTCGCGCGGATATCGGGCACGGATGTCCACCGCATCATCCGCACCAGATGGACGGTATTCAGCGACCTTCACCCCACTGGTAACCAGTTGTAATGCAACGCCTGAGGTGGTGACATCTGCGCCATAGATTGCCGCTTGAGCGCGGTCTACTTCCATTCGCCACTCAATGGAGGGTAGGGCTCGAGTATCGTCGATATCAATGAGTTCAGGCAGCGTATCCAAATAGCCTCTGAGTTCGGCCATGGCAGGCTTCAGTAGTTCTCGATATCTTGATCGAAGCTCTATTTGAATCGGCTTACCATTGCTCGGGCCTTGCTCTACCGGCTGCACCTCTACGCGTAAACCGGGCATGTCTAGCGTTCTCTCACGGATAATGCGAATGACATCGAAACCTGACTCGCTGCGATCAGACTCGGGCGTCAGCTCAATAAACACGACACCAATTCTGTCAGCTACAGCGTCGGGTCCTCCGCCACTGGAGCCGGGCAGCAATGTTCGGGTATTCATAGTCCGGATACCAGGAACGTTAAACACGCGCTGCTCAACGCGCCTCACCAGCTTATCAACTTCGGAGGCGGAGAAATTCCCGCGGCCACTCACGGAAACAGTCAGAAACTGCGGGTCAGTATCATTGAAGAAGATGGTGCCCTTCCCGTATTGGCCATATGCCCAAAAAATACTGATCAATAACAGGGCGATAGCGCCTAGTACTGACACAGGCCGCGCACAAACACGCGTCATTGCACGCGCATACTTACCGGTAAAACCACTTAAGCGGGTTGGATCGCCATGCTCCAACTGATCAAGTGTCTCTGGAAGCGCCGTTGCATGGACCGTAGGCTGACCAAAAATCGTGCCTAACACGGGACCAAATAACAGTGCGTACAACAGCGAGCCACTCAAGACTGTAAATACGGTAACGGGTAAGTAACTCATAAATTGACCGGGAATCCCTGGCCAAAACATCAGTGGTAAAAAGGCAGCCAGTGTTGTGGCTGTAGACGCGGTCACTGGCCAAAACATTCGCTTGACCGCCTCTGCGTAGGCCGCCTTGTGATCAGCGCCTTCACTCATCCTCCGATCTGCGTACTCAGTCACCACAATTGCACCATCGATCAGCATGCCCAGCCCCAACAACATGCCGAACATCACCATGAAGTTGAAGGTGTAGCCGAGTAAGTAAATGATGATGACTGAGAATAATAAAGAAACGGGGATGCCGAGTCCCACGATCACGCCACTTCGAAAGCCCATTGCCGCCACGACGATGACCATCACGAGCGCCAATGCCGTCATAATGTTGCCTTGGAGTTCGGTGACCTGTACCTCGGCGAATTCAGATGTGATCAGTGACGGCTGCACCCGGATGCTGGGAGGGAGCTGCGGTGTCATTTTCTCGACAATGTCCAACACCGCATCAGAGGCTGTAATCACATTCGCATCGGGCCGCTTCTTCACTTCAATGTACATTGCCTTCTGACCATTGAATCGCGCATAGCTTGTGCGGTCCTTAAAGGTTCGGCGTACTTCAGCGACATCGGCCAAGGTCACCACTATGTCGCCGTTTACCCGCACGGGCAGCGTCATAATGTCAGCGGCGGTCTCAACCATTGAAGGCAACTTGACCGCGAACCTGCCGCCACCTGTCTCAAGGCTACCGGCCGGAATCAGTCGATTATTTCGACGTAAGGTGTCAGCAAGCGCTTCACTCGAAATTCGATATGCCTCCAGCGCTTCGGGGTCAATAAGAACCTCCAAAACTTCCTCGCGAGCGCCTCTCAGGTCTGCACTCAGGACAGAGGGTACGGTCTCAATGGCATCGCGGAGGGAGAGGATTGCCTCATACATTTGTCTTTCACTGGCGCCTTCTGATAAGAGGTTAATCTGCAGCAATGGGAAATCGTCAACATTAAGCTGTTCAACAAAAGGCTCTTCTGCAGTGGTAGGCATTTCCGATTTAGCGCGATTAACAGCTTCGCGGGTATCGAGCAGAGCCACCTTTAAGTCAATTTCAGGCTCGAATTCCACGCCCAGAGAGACAAAGCCTTCATTCGCTACCGCTGAAATTTCCTTAATGCCCTCAACTTTGCGTAATTCCACCTCTACTGGTTGAATCAGTAGGCGCTCACCATCCTCAGGAGAGATACCTTCGTGCATGACGCCAATTAAAAAGTAGGGCAGCACAATATGAGGATCGTTGGCTATGGGTAACGCTGCGCGAGCCAGCAGCCCACACAATACCACTATCGACATCATCATTAGCGTGGTACGCGACCGACTGATCGCTGCGTCAATGAATCCCATCATTAGAGAGAGACTCCTAATACTTCAGCCGTGGCTGCTCGTACCTCCACGGTCTGGCCTTCCGCTACAAATTCGTGACCGATGGTAATCAGGCGAGCATTTTCTGGTAGTCCTGTTACCCATGCCCCATCGGGAGAGTCTTCAATAATGATGACGGGATAGAACTCAACTCGATTCTCGTTGTCGATTGTTCTGAGACCCAGTACGCCGTCATCATTTAAGGTGAATAACGAGGGGGATACACGATGAGCGCTCACGGCTTCTCCGGTCAAATTGACCGCCGCCGTGAGCCCGGCTCGAATTTGATAGTCCGTATTAGGGACTGTTACTTCAATCGGGTAGGTGCGAGTCACATCGTCAGCTTGACTGCCAATAAAGGTTATAGAGCCTTCAAGGTAATTACCGGTGCTCGTTCGCGCGCTCACCGCCTCACCCAAGCGCAGCGCACCGATATCCCGCTCAGGGACGGAGACCTCCACTAAGATCGGATCTAAATTGATCAATGTGGCACAAACATCGCCCACTCTTGCGAGATCGCCTACCACCATGGGTTGCGTGTCAACTACGCCAGAAAACGGCGCCGTTACTTTGGTGCGACTCAAATCCAGTTCTCGACGAAGCAGATTGGCCTTCGCTGCTTCGAGCCGTGTGGAGAGCTGTGCTGCCTGAGCTTCAGCGAGCAAATTATCATTTCGCAGGACTAGCGCGCCGTTGTACTCGATCTCTGCCTGAGCGACGGCCGCTCGCGCCTCGGCGACTAGGGCCGCTTTGTCGTCGGTTGCAATCTCACAGAGTATTTGTCCTTCTGCGACGCGAGCTCCCCTTGCTACTGGTCGCGAAGTTACCCGGCCCGAAATTTCAGTGCTAATACTTGCAGTCTGTTGACTCGCCGTTTTACCGCGCAATATGCGGCTCTTGTTTCTGGGTTCAGAACGTATCTGCTCAACCACGACAGAAGGCAAAGATGCATCTGAAACTGCCTGTAGCGTGTCCAACAAATTGGGCGTTGGGGCTCTGGCACTTGTCAAAAGGCCCGAGGCAAGCCATAACAGAACAAGCAGAGCAAAGATTGCAGCGATTTTCAGATTCTTTGTCATAATTCCGGTAACACTCATGCTTTAGCGACGATGCAAGTCAGACCACCGACACATGATGCGGGTTAATAAGGAATCAGAATGCAAACTCTGTCTTTACACCGCAGTAATGCCGGCTTTCCGCTTCGATTTTACTAGGAACGAGAGGCAAGCACCTGTGCCCTATGCAACATCAAGGTGTTGCGGTTTTGTTGCGCTACCGCTGAGCGCGCTCCATTATATATTGATATTGATGCTTATTAATATGGGTCAGGATGGTGGCATCTCAAGTTAGTATCGCAATGAGAAAACTCGAGAAAATGGGAAGTCAGCGAGCGTCTAGCTGGGTGGGCGATGGCAGAGTGAAGAACGCGTAAATTAGAGAACAAGCCTAGGGGCATTTTAATGCCAGATCATGAGCGGCTTCCACTGGTGTAGTGGGTGTATCTGCGATCTGGCGAGTGCTCTGTATGGTGGCTGTTTTTTTGTTACTCGACGCTCGTGTTAAACGAGCACAATTTCTTCAAGGATAATTTGGTGCGCCCCATGATCGCCCTTGCAGCATGATGATTTGTTGAATCGTAAGATTGGGCTCTAAAAATCCACTGAGACAAAAGGAGAAGGATAGTATGGCGGTCTCTTTTATTACGTTAGACGAAGCTGCGGCGATGACAGAGGGGGTACGAATAACTTTCATTCCGGGCATACAGGCACTTTATGCTGAGGCCCTCAAAAATATCTGTTTCGTTAAAGACATTCCTGTTATCAGAGCCCTGCACCCGCTGATGGGTGTCGACAAGAAGACAGGGGAGGATCGACAAAAGCGGCTCTATGAGCTGACTAGCCAAACCAGCTTGCCGACTATGTTCTTTAATGACGAGAGGCCAAGAAATGTTTGGATTGAGCAACTCGCGTTAGCGGAGAAGATTGGCAGTGCTAATAGTCCTGCGTTGATTCCAGCAGACTTTGAGCAGCGCGCGGAAATGTTTGGGTTGTGCTCGGTGGTTCTGGGAGAGGACGGCCTCGTTTGGAATATGCGGATTATGAATGATGGTCCTTTGGGCCGAAAATATGGCTACACCGATGCGGCAAGTTCGACCGCTCCGGCCAAGATCGCCGAGGTAATTGGGGTAATCGATCGACGTCTGCAAAAACAAGCCGAGCAGGGCTCGCGGTACCTCGTCGGTGAAACGCTGACAGCCGCTGACATTTACTGGGCGACGATGAGTATGTGTATTACCGCCGTGCCGCCAGAGATTATGCCGGTAACAGAGCAAAACCAAGGTATGTTGAAGTTCTTTGCAGCCAATTCAAAAATTCCGGCCATCGCCGAGGTGCTCTCACATCGGATTGAGGAACATCAGCGTCACATCTTGCAGACTTATTGCGAAACGCCGGCGGTTTTAGGTGGCGATCCCATATAGCCGGCGCTGCTTCGTCTGATCTGAGTTTCCAGAGGTGTGTTATCCGAGCCACGCTCGCTGCATCGGCGCTCTAGCATGAGCGTTGGCGACCCCGTAATCTTAATGCTCGATTGCAGGAAATGGCCTCATTTTTAGTTAAGCTTGCCCGTCTTTATTCCAGCGAAGCTGATGTGCCGAAATGTTGCGGTTTTCGGTAATGACGCAAATTATTATGAGGGAGAAGTTATGAGTTACGAATGTTTTGATATCACTGTTGCCGAGGGCATCGCGCATATTCGCTTCAATCGCCCTGAGAAAGCGAACTCTATGATTCCCTCTTTCTGGACAGAGTTGCCTGACGCGGTGAATGCGCTCTCCAGAGAGGCCGAAGCGCGGGTCATTGTGCTCTCGGCTGAGGGTCGGCACTTCTCCTCCGGCATGGATATTGCTGTTTTCACAGACGGAGGCTTAGACGGCCCCGACAGTGACAGCCGTTTTGTTCGTGCAGAAGCGTTTCGTCATCACTGTATGGCACTCCAAGATGCGTTTACCTGCTTAGAAGAAGCACGCATGCCCGTGCTGGTGGCTATTCAAGGAGCAGCGGTGGGCGGCGCCATGGATCTGATTACTGCCTGTGACTGCCGTTACGCCACGAAAGATGCTTTTTTCTCGGTTCACGAGACCGCTATTGGTATGACGGCCGATGTAGGCACTTACCCGCGGTTGGTCAAGCTGATTCCTGAGGGGTGGGCGCGTCAAATGTCTTACACCGCTGAGCGCGTCAGTGCTGACAAGGCGCGTGATATTGGTCTTGTGAACGAGGTGTATGACACGGCAGAGGGCATGCTCGAGGCGGTCATGAATATTGCCAGACAGATAGCCGCACATGCGCCCCTCGCCGTGTCGGGTGCTAAGCGCATGGTCAATTATGCCCGTGATCACACCACGGCAGACGGTCTCGATTACATTGCCACCTGGAATGCAGCCATGCTCGATGGTGAGGCTATTCGCACTTCTTATATGGCGCAGGCTCAGGGCGAAAAGCCTGAATACGATGCTTTGCTGCCCGTCAAAAAAACCGCAGGTGAATAAAAAACTGCAGCGAATAATGACAAGCGTGAGCCGACACCGCGAGTGCGTTAACGAACTAGTGAATGTTTTTTTGTCAGCCGTCGTTGGCGTGCTTGAGCCAAATAGTCGGCGTCGCTGACGGCGCGATGAGGGCGTCGTCGGGTCCTTAATCAACTAGCGGATGGGGGTCTGCCATGGTGCGTCAAGCTCGGCGATCGAGATAGTTAAGGATCAGGTTTCGATCGGCTCTCGAGTAGCGCTGGAACGCTGTAACAACAGCACCGGGATCACGCCCACCAATACGATCACGATCGCGGGTAGCGAGGCATCGGCCAAGCGCTCATCGCTTGCCAATCGATAAACGCGCGTGGCGAGGGTGTCAAAGTTGAAAGGCCGTAAGATCAATGTCGCGGGCAGCTCGCGCATGACATCAACGAACACCAAGAGACTGGCCGCGAGAATACTGGGTCGCAGCAGTGGTAAATGAATGCGCCATAGGACCTGACCCGGTGCGGCACCTAATGTTCTGGCGGCGGCATCGATGTCTGGAGAAATGCTGGAGAAGCCAGCGTCCACCGACTGATAGGCAACTGTCAGAAAGCGACAAACATAAGCATACAACAGCAGCGTAATGCCGCCAGAAAGCATGAAGTGTGTACTGCCGGGCCACCACTGAGCCAATGTGCCTGATGCGTCTAGTATGGCGAGTGCCAGCAAGATACCGGGCAGTGCGTAACCTAGGGTGGATAGGCGGATCAGGCCGTAATTGAGCGGGCTGGGGTTCAGGCGTTTTAAATACGCTAATCCCCACGCAATCATCGTGGCCATGATGCCGGTTGCAATGGCTAATGAGGTGCTGTTGAACACCAGGGCGCCAAAATGCCTGTTAGACGAGAGGTCCCAATGCTCAATCGCATAAATCGCCAGTGTGCAGACGGGCACTATGAATCCCAACAAGACGGGGACGCTACAGATTGTCAGTGCGAGGAGGGCGCGCCCGCCAGTGAGTGAGATGGGCGTGGCGCGTGAGACATCACTGCGATCGACTGCGCTGCGGCGGCTACTCTCCTCCAGACCGATGAGTGCAATCACAAACAACAGCATGAGCGACGCGAGCTTGAGCGCCGCACCGCTATCGCCGAGCCCAATCCACGTTCGGTAAATGCCGGTTGAGAAGGTGGGAACCGAGAAATAACTGACCACCCCAAAATCCGCTAGCGTTTCCATTAATACCAGTGCGAGCCCGCCGATGATGGCGGGACGAGCGGCGGGTAGTGCGATACGAAAAAACGCACTGTAGGGGCCGTGCCCTAGCACCCTCGCGGCGTCAAATTGCGTGCCCGAGCGCCCCGCAAAGCTATTGCGGGCGAGTAGGTAGATATAAGGGTAGAGCACCAGAGACAGTAATAGCGCCGCACCGGGCAACGTGCGGATTGACGGCAGTTGCAGCTCGCCGATCCCCAGTGATAGCCATGACCGCAGCGCACTCTGCACGGGACCGGACACTTCAAGCAGATCGGTGTACACATAAGCGACGATATACGCGGGTGCCGACAGCGGGAGCATCAGTAGCCACGATAACGTGCGGTGCCCTCTAAATGAGCAAGCGCCAATCAGCCAGCCCGTGGAGACTCCTAAGATGAGCGAGAACGTGGCAGTGAGCCCCATTAAAAAAATAGAATTCGCGACATAGTCGCTGAGCACCGTCGCCTTGAGATGGCTCCACACGGGGCTCGGAGAACTGGTGATCGACAGCAGTGTGACCAGAATGGGCACCGCCACTAGGCTTGCCATTAACCAAGCGGGTAATGCCCAAAGAGCGCTAGATCGGAGTAATGGATTGCGCATAGACTGTCGCGTGCTGTCTTTCAAGTGGTAGTGTATCCAGATGCTCGTAATTGACAAAGTATCGCACCGATTTAACGACAACGCGGTGCTGAATGATATTTCGCTTCAGTGCGATAGCGGCAAGATCACCTGCCTCATCGGGCCGTCGGGTTGTGGTAAGACCACCTTGCTCCGCTTGGTGGCGGGTTTGTTGACGCTGCAGTCTGGTCAGATCACGCTCGATGGCGAAGCGCTGGCCAGTGCATCACTGCGGTTGCCGCCGGAGCGACGCTCCGTGGGCATGGTGTTTCAAGAGGGCGCGCTGTTTCCTCATATGACCGTTGCCGACAATATTGCATTTGGTCTGCCAAAAAAAGGCGCCTATGAAAATGCCCTGCAATGGCTTGGTCGGGTTGGTCTACCTGATTTTGCTCATCGTTACCCCGAGAGTTTATCGGGGGGGCAGCGTCAGCGTGTGGCGTTAGCGCGCGCTTTGGCACCCGAGCCGCGGGTGCTGCTATTTGATGAGCCCTATGCCAATTTAGATGTGCCGTTTCGTCGAGCACTGCGCGAGGATGCTCGGCAGATTATCCGTCAAACAGACTCGATTGGTTTATTGGTGACCCATGATCCTGACGAGGTATTGACGGTGGCTGACCACGTGGTGGTGCTGGATAACGGCGGTATTGTTGAAGCGGGTGCTTCTCAGGGGTTATTCGACGCACCAAGATCGACCTATGGCGCCGAACTGTTTGGTGAGCCACAGGTTTTTGACGCCACCTTACATGGCGATGTCATTACAACCCCGGTGGGAGATTGGGGTCGTTCCGCTTTGATCGACCCGACGATATCGAGCGCCGCTCTCAAGCTGGTTGTGGATGCAGATCATTTGTTGATCGAGCCTGATCCACAGGGGCTTTTTATCGATGAAATTAGGGCTGTGGGGAGACTCGATCGTCTCTATCTCAGGTCGAGAGAGGGCGACACAGTGACCTTTCTGGATTGCTTGCGAGTGGAGGGCCGGACGCTATCGGCGGGCATGCGCGTTCGCGTGACGCCCAAAATGGGTAAGGTTTTCGCCAGTCCCGCATCGGTAGGTTGATAAATATAATGATTCTCATTACTATTTGCGTCGACACCCAATTTTTCACTATCCAAGACTGCGTAGCGTAATACTGGCTTCGCGTGATGAAGGTTAAATCTATGCGTACATTTTCGATGGTCGCCGCTGGCTGGATGGCGCTCTTGTTCCTCACTGCCTGCGACAATAGGGCACCGCAAAACATTGCTGGCGAGGTGAATCTGTACTCCTCCCGGCACTACGACACGGATATCGCCCTCTACGATGACTTTACCCGAGACACCGGGATTAAGGTCAATCGGATTGAGGCGGGAGCCGATGAGCTGATTGCACGCATTCAAAGCGAGGGCGAGTCCAGCCCAGCCGATCTGTTGATCACTGTCGATGCGGGGCGGTTGTGGCGGGCTGAACAGGCGGGGATCTTTCAGGCAGTAGACTCTGCGGTGCTCACTGAGCGACTGCCTGAGAACATGCGACACCCTGAGGGCCTTTGGATTGGGTTATCCAAGCGGGCACGGGTGATCGTTTATAACCGTGAGGCGGGGTTGCCGACTCCGCTCGCTGACTACACTGATCTTGCCGATCCAGTCCATGCAGGCAAGGTGTGCATTCGATCCTCGAGCAATATCTACAACATCTCGCTGATGGCCAGCATAGTGGCTCATCTGGGTGAAGCAGCGGCAGAGTCATGGGCAGCGGGCGTCGTCAGCAATTTTGCGAGAACCCCTCAGAGTAATGACACAGGCCAAATACGTGCTGTCGCTAGCGGTGAATGTCAGATCGCGGTGGTGAATACCTACTACCTCGCCCGCTTAGCCGCGTCTGATGACCCAGCCGATTTGGCGGTCGCGTCAGCGGTTGGCATTGTTTTCCCCGGTCAACAGGGTAACGGGACTCACGTGAATATCAGTGGCGCTGGTGTTGTCAGCACTGCGCCGAATAAGGATAACGCTGTTCGATTTCTTGAGTACTTGACGAGCGAGCGAGCGCAATCGTTATTTGCCGATGGTAACAACGAGTATCCGGCGGTACCCAATGTGGGCGCCTCTTCTAAAGTGGCGGCACTGGGGGAATTTAAAGAAGATGGACTCAACGCAGCAGAGTTGGGTGTTCATCAATCGACCGCGATCATGGTATTTGACCGAGCCGGATGGCAGTAGAGGTTTGCTGAGCCGGTGAGCTAAGATCATATTCGAGAATGAGCGGGTTGCCGTTTTGGGCTTAGCCAGGCAGCAGAGCGTGCCCCAGTTTTACAATGCTGAAATCACGAAAGGAGATCACAATGAAACACTTTTTTTAGCCATCCTCGCTTTAGGGTTCGGCGTCTCGGCGTTCGCTGATGGTCACGGCAACATGCTCTCTTTTGAGCAGCGACAAGACAGCGTAGAGATGACTGTGACCTCAGTCAATTTGACTCAAGACGGTGGCTCGATCAGTGCCGAAGGCGAAATGGGCGAGTACGGACGGGTTTATTTGACCTACACGCTGACAGCTGATGCAAATGGCCTGTCCGGTACGGTAATAGGAGAGGGCAGAGGCGCATTACAAGATGGCTCTTTTGCTTCAGGTGCTGGCACGGGTGCCTATACTCGTGACGGTACAATGTTCACGATGCACGTGTTTTTCAGGATCAATGATGGCACTCAGAATCTAGACAAGATTGTATTTAATGCGTTCACGCGTGAACTGACTCACGATGTTTTTATTGTGAAGTGAGGGATGACAGCGATAATGCACCTCTAGCAAAAGGCGCACTCCGGTGCGTCTTTTTTTGTTCGCTACCGATGGCACACCGATTGGCAATAGCGCACTCTCCGCAGCAGGGGTCAATGTTTCCCGCCTCGCCATGACGCATGCGTGATGGTAGCGCTGATGAGTCCACCGCAGCGGTAGGCAGTTAGTGAAGGGATAGCGACCGGCAAGACACTAACCTATTAGCACCAAAACGGTTGGCATGATAAAAATAGACAACTCCGTTACTGTCGCGGACTCTTGCGCGATTGATAATGATGTCGGTGCAACATTGATGAGAGTGCAACATGTCTGGGTTAGATAAGACGGTCAGTAGCTATGAAGAGGCTTTGGCTGGCCTCGATGACAATATGACCATCATCGCTGGCGGTTTTGGTCTTTGTGGTATTCCCGAGAACCTCATCAAAGAAATCAAGCGCCGCGGCACCAAGGGGCTCACTATCGCCAGCAATAACGCCGGCGTTGACGGTGCCGGTTTGGGCTTGCTGCTGGAAGACAAGCAGATCAAAAAAATGATTGCCTCTTACGTGGGAGAAAACGCGTTATTTGAGCAGCAATTACTGAGTGGCGAGCTAGAAGTTGAACTCACCCCGCAAGGTACTTTGGCTGAAAAAATGCGGGCGGGCGGTGCGGGTATTCCCGCTTTTTACACGGCCACCGGATACGGCACTCCGGTTGGCGAGGGCAAAGAGGTCAGGTCGTTCAATGGCCGTCACTATATTCTCGAAGAAGCCCTACGCGGTGATTTTGCCATCGCTAAGGCGTGGAAAGCTGATCGTTACGGTAATTTAATGTTTCGAAAAACCGCGCGCAACTTTAATCCATTGGCCATCACCGCCGGCAAGATCGCCGTGGTGGAGGTTGAAGAGATCGTGGAGGTGGGGCAGCTCGATCCGGATGAAATCCATGTGCCCGGCATTTATGTCAACCGACTGATACAAGGCACGTTTGAGAAGCGCATCGAACAGCGCACAGTGCGCGACGCATGAGGGGGGTTTAACGATGGCATTAACGCGTGAACAGCTAGCGCAACGTGTGGCGCAAGAATTTAGAGACGGTTTTTACGTCAATCTCGGTATTGGCATTCCCACATTAGCGGCTAATTACATTCCAGATGGGATGGAGGTCATGCTGCAGTCTGAGAATGGGCTGCTGGGCATGGGGCAGTTTCCGTTAGAAGAAGAAGTCGACCCGGATCTGATAAATGCAGGCAAGCAGACGGTGACCATGGTGACAGGCGCGTCGTTATTTTGCTCCGCTGAGTCCTTTGCAATGATTCGAGGCGGCCATGTTGATCTCACTGTGTTGGGCGCTTTTGAGGTGGACTGCATGGGTAATATTGCGTCGTACATGATCCCTGGCAAGCTGGTCAAAGGCATGGGTGGTGCGATGGATCTGGTTGCCGGTGCTGAGCGGATCATCGTGACCATGACGCACGCGTCTAAATCAGGACAATCAAAACTGTTATCAGAATGCACGTTGCCGCTTACCGGCAAGGGCTGCATTAAACGTGTGCTAACAGATCTTGCGCTATTAGATATTGATAACGGGCAGTTTATTTTGCGAGAGCGGGCGCCGGGTGTCACGGTTGAAGAGATCATGGCCCTCACCGAGGGAGCGCTTGTCGTTGAGGGTGAGATACCCGAAATGACTTTTTAATACGGGCCGTATGCCGCGCTATTACCATTCAGGCTGAGTCCGTTTAACACACCAAGCCTAACCTATCGTGCCGCAACCGCGGTTGCGCGGGCGCCCTTGTTTAGCCTAGGTGAGTGAGGCGCCGAAGCTGTTCGCTGAGTCATGCCGCTGGATAACCCGCGCAGTTGTGGGACCAGCGCCATCAGATCCTGTGTGGCTCCGCACGTCCTCCTCTTGTAAACTCCGCCTGTGCGGAGTGTCTGCATCGACGTCTTGGTACCCAATACTTTTTTGATTCGCCTCATCGGCCGATAAGGACTCCAGTGAACACAGCTGTTACAGCTATACCTGATCTTGCGCGCGAGCTACCCGCTGACACGGTCGACGCGCCTGCGTGGTTAAAAGACGCCTTGCAAGTACCCCGCGAAGAGGGCTGGGTGGCATCAGGTGGCCGCAATATTCATTATTTTCGTTGGGGTAATCCAGAAAATCCAGGGCTGTTATTGATGCATGGATTTTTAGCCCATTCGCGCTGCTTTGCTTTTATCGCGCCTTTTTTAGCCGAGCAATATCACGTCGTGGCGTTTGATTTTTCTGGTATGGGCGATTCGGATCCACGTGATCACTACACCGACGCAGTGCGTGCCGCTGAGGTTGAAGATGTGGCCCGCGCGACGGGTTTATTTGAGCACGCGATAAAGCCCATCGTGATTGCGCATTCTTATGGCGGTCATGTGGCCATAACGGCGATGCAGGACCAGCATGCACTGTTTGGTGGAGTCATCATCTGCGATTTAATGCTGCTTCGCCCCGAGCGCGTTAAAGCTTTTTTCAAGGCCGAGAAGCCACTCCGCGAGGGAGCGCCTCGCCCCAATCGTATTTATCCTGACTATGAGACGGCCCGAGGACGCTTCGTGCTGTCACCCCCGCAACCCGTGACGATGCCTGCTCTGTTTGACTACATGGCCTATCACTCACTCAAACAGGTTGAGGGTGGCTGGAGCTGGAAGTTTGATGCGGGGGTGTTTCAAGGCGAATTCGGTCAGCAAGAGGGCATGCTACGACTCGGTCACGTCATTGCCGACACACCGGGGCGTAAAGCCATTGTGTACGGGCAGGACAGTGTGTTGTTTGATGATGATTCGGCGGATTATCTTCGAGAGTGTGGCGGGACCGACATACCGACCATAGGCATTCCCGGCGCGCGGCATCATTTGATGTTAGATGAGCCGATTGCCTTTGTGAGCGCACTGCGCGCGGTGCTGGCTCAGTGGTTAGCGCAGTGATGCGGGGGGCTTCACGACGCCATGATCATTGATTGCCGCACACACTCACATTACAGAGCTAACTTGGTGTGGCAGATGATAATGTCGCATCTAAATGATGTGATAGGAATGTGTTGATGGATATGTTGAATCCGTTATTGGCAATGATTGCTTGGTCTGGTTGTGTCATGGCAATGTTAATGGCAACGCGGATTCCTGTGGTGCTGAAATATTGGGGAAATCTTCAGCATGCGAAGCATTCTGACGAGCTGCGCCCCAAATTGCCGGCGAGAATGCGGTATGTCACTGACAACTATAATCACATTCTCGAGCAGCCCACGCTCTACTATGCGACGGTGGTCTATATTCACCTAGTTGGAACAGCCACTGCGCTGAGCGTGTCGCTGGCCTGGGCCTATGTGGCCACTCGGGTTGTCCACTCGATCGTGCAGTTAAGTGTGAATAACGTTTCCTGGCGGGCTGCGAGCTTTGCGCTTTCGTCGCTGCTGCTTTTGACAATGATCATCATTGAAGTGATCAGGTGGCTCGCACGCTAGAGCGTCTACCCATTGATTCATCTGACGATGCGGTGGATCACGCACAGCTGTCGGGTTGGCAGAACACACCCAAACAATCCAAACGTTCCCCTCACCACAGACGTGGGCCCGCTGGCAACGTCGAGCTTTCTCAGTAAAGGGCCATTCAGTGAGGGATCCCTGCGATCAAGGACTGTCCAAAAAGACCATCCCAGCAATGGCCGAGCAAGCAAGACCCATCGACGCAAGGCACACGCACGTTAGACCCACGCAGGCAAAACCCAAGCAGGCAAAACCCACCCAGGCAGGATCCATCTAAGCAAGGTCACTGCGTGCAAGGGCTCTGCGTTGTACAACGCAGCCCTTAGTCGTGACAGTGCAGCGTGACGCTTTACTGGTGGGGCTTTACCAAGTACTTCTCACCGGTGGCCTGTTTTGCATAATGCCTAATGATTTCTGGCTGCAACATATCTTCGAGTGAGATTGCTTGGGTGTAGTGACTGGCAAAGGTGGTAGTAATATCGCGGGCTACGCGCTCGCGCATTTGCTGAAATTTTTCCATGCCGATGCGGCCAATCATGGGTGTGAGTAACCAGCCACCTAAGCCCCACTGCAGGCCAAATGATCGGTTAAGAATAGTCGGTGACATGTCAAGCCCACCATAGATATACACCTGTTTGTAGGTGTCCGAGCCGTAACGGCTATATTCAGTAGCCGTTTTATTCGCAGCTATTTCCATGGCCGCCAGTATCTGGCCCGGCAGTTTGCCGCCATTCCCGCCGCCGGTGGCGTCAAAGCCTAAAGTGGCTCCCGTGGTAACAAGCGCATCGACTAAATCGCCCATAAAGCTATCGGCACTGGTATCACAAATATACTCGGCACCGAGTTTTTCAAGCACCGCCACTTGCTCGGGTTTTCTCACGACATTAATCAGGGGGACGTTGTCCTCCTGACAAATTTTGACCAGCATTTGGCCCAGATTCGAGGCGGCAGCGGTATTGAGAATCGCGCTATGGTTCTCCAATCGCATGGTTTCAACAAAAGCGAGCGCGGTAAGAGGGTTAACAAAAGACGACGCCGCTTCCTCAGAGGTGGTCCCCTCGTTCATGACAAGGCAGCTTTGCGCAGGAAGGCAACGGTACTCGCTATACATGGCGCCACCTGCGACACCCACGGTTTTGCCGATCAGGTGCTGGGCGTTAACGCCGGCATCTATGACTACGCCGCCACCCTCATTACCCGCGGGCATAGATTGTCCCATACGGGCCTTCAATGCGCCTTGCATCGCAGGATGTATCGGTATCGATGTGACGGTCTGATCACCTGAGCCCCTAGTCGACAGCGTCTCTAGGTTCGCCGCGAAGCTAATGAGTAAAGCTAGGTCAGAGGGATTGATAGGCGATGCTTCTACCTTGAGCAGTACTTCGTCGTCGCCGGGAACAGGCCGGTCTTGGGTCACAATCGACAGCTCGATCACCCCCTGGTCGGTAAAGGTGGAACGGAGTTCTCTGGCGCTATTTTCTGACATTAGGACTCTCTCTTTTTGTGAGCTGCCGCTATGGAGTCTGGTACCGGATCGGCACAGACTCACTGATAAGCGTTGGAGGGGGAGTATAGGGCACAAGGGGTGTGCCAGGGAAAGACCACGCCGCTCAGACGGCGCTACTGGGATGTACCCTCACGAGGTAGATACGCGAGTGATCGCCCAGAAGCGCTGTATTTTGGTAACGTTTTTACGTCAGTAAAAATCCGTGGCTGGTCCGCTATTAGAGTACTTTAACGCGGTCGCGGAGCCGTGATCTGTGGGTAGCTAGGCTGTCTAGCAACCTCAACAGTGTGGCCTTGCTGTGCAAGCACTCTCTAGTGGGTACCGCTGTGCCAGCTTAAGTGAGAGGAAAAGATGTCGTTTATTTGGCTACTTAGCCGCTTGGCCGCATACTGTGCCCAGAACGGGGACAGGGCGCCTCGACATTCGTGATGCCGCTGTGCGCTAAGTGTGGGCGGCGAAGATAATGGAAATATGAAAACACCTAAACGCATAGTGCCGTTGATCGAAGATGGCGTCATCGACGAAGTACTTCAGCAGCTGATGAGTGGCAAGGAAGCGACTGTTTATATTGTGCGATGTGGCACTGAAATCCGTTGCGCGAAAGTCTACAAAGAGGCGGCGAAGCGCAGTTTTAAGCAAGCGGTGGAGTATCAGGAGGGGCGCAAGGGGCGCAATAGTCGGCGACAGCGAGCAATCGACAAGGGCTCAAAATACGGCCGCAAACAACAAGAAGCAGAGTGGCACAGCGCCGAAGTGAATGCGCTTTATCAACTAGAGGCGGCGGGGGTCAGAGTGCCCAAGCCTTTTGGGTGTTTTGAGGGCGTATTGCTCATGGAGTTAGTGACCACTGAGGACGGTGATGTTGCCCCTAGACTGAACGACGTCTTGCTCACCCGAGAACAAGCGTTGGAAGACCATGCCACGGTGATGAGTTACGTGGTCAAAATGCTGTGTTTGGGATTGGTGCACGGTGATCTGTCTGAGTTCAATGTGCTGGTGGACGATTATGGCCCGGTGATTATTGACTTACCGCAAGCAGTCAACGCGGCGGGCAATAATCACGCCAAGTCGATGCTGGCGCGCGATGTCGACAACATCACCGCGTATTACGGTCAGTCGGCACCTGAACTGCTAGATGGCCAGTATACGGAAGAGATGTGGGCGCTGTATGAAGACGGAGCGCTTCACCCCGAGACACAGCTTACGGGCGTGTTTGAGACAGAACTGATTGCGGCAGATACCGATAGCGTGATGCTGGAAATTAAGGCCGCTCTGCAAGCAGAACAAGATCGCTTAGAGCGTCTACAGGATGCAAGAGAAGAATAGTCAGTCTGCTTCACCAATCGCCCTGAAAGCCTGTGAAGGCGACATCAAGCGCTTGAATGTCCTGTAGAACATCGACGGGTATGTTGGGAATATTGTCAGCAGAGAGGCTCGCATAGAGCATATCAATGGCGCCCCCGAATCGCTCTTTAACCGCGAGTGTGATTTCGTCGTAGCGACCCATAGCGGTAAAGAGTGATAGCACGTCGTCATCGATTTCTGCTGAGAGTTGATCCCACTGACCGGCTTTAGTCATGCTGTTGAGTTTTCGTCCGAGATCGCCCAGATCATGATGTTCCAGAACTGGCCAGTACGCAGGCGTTGAGCCATAAAAGGCAATGCGGTATCGCACCCACTCAACCACTTTAGCCACGTCCTCATCCGTCTCGCCGGTTGCCAGAAACCCGCCACCTGCCACTTGGAAGGTTTCACGCGATTTACCAGACTGTGCTAGCCCTGACTCGATTCTGGGTGTGACGACGTCCTCGATATAGGCGCGCGTACAAAAAGGATGCAGATGCACGCCGTCGCAAGCTTCCCCGGCCAGCTTGAGCATATTAGGGCCGACTGCTGCGATGGTAATGGGGACAGGCGGTTGATTCGTCGATTCGGGCACAAAGTTAGGTGTCATCAACGTGAACGTGTAATGCTCGCCACGAAAATCGAGTGGCTCTCCCAATTGCCAGTTGCGCCATATAGCGCGTAATGCAGCGACGTACTCCCGCATTCTTGGCACAGGTGCTGACCACTGTACTGAAAAGCGATTCTGGTTATGTGCTTTGATTTGCGGTCCCAGCCCTAAAATAAATCGGCCTTCGGAGGCTTTTTGAAGGTCCCAGCAGCTGTTGGCCACCACCATGGGCGATCGAGGAAAGGCAATGGCAACGGCGGTGCCAATATTAATTGTTTTCGACGCGACGGCGGCGATGCCCAAAGGCAACAGGGGGTCGTAGCGATTTTCCATGCTCGAAATTTGGTCATAGCCCGCCAATTCGGCTGCCTGTGTTGCGCGTTCAACACCGCGAAGATCTTCCTGTGGTAATACGGTCATCACTTGCATAGAAGGCCTTTTTCAACGGGTGACTGGGCAGACACAAAGTATCGCCCATGTCGGAGCGAAGACCCAGTCCGCCGATCGCGTAGCGGTGTGTTGGGTTGATGGGACGGACTTATCCGCCTCTTTCTTCTCGTAGCTGACTACGTCGAATCTTTCCCGCTTCGTTGCGGGGCAGTGCTGGAACCAATTCGAACGTGCGCGGCGCTTTGTACTTGACCAAGTGCTCCGCACAGAGGGTGGTCAGTTCTTCGATAGTCGGAGCGTCTTGCTCGTCGAAGCTCTCCACAATCGCGTGTACTCGGCGACCCAGATCGTCGTCTTTTAAACCAACTACGGCCACATCTTTGACCTTGGGATGCTGCGTCACGACTGACTCAACCTCAGCCGGAAAAATATTAGCGCCTCCTGAAATAATCAGGTCAGTGCGTCGATCTGCTAGATAAAGATAGCCCTCGCTATCGACCCAACCCATATCGCCGACACTACTGAAGCCATCGAGTATGACTTCGAGATTCTGGGTACCACGATACTCGCAGGGCGGTGCAGCCTCTGCCATACGGGTAAAGATTTCGCCTATCTCCCCAGTGGGTAGGGGTTGCCGGTCTTGATCTAAAATGAGGATATCCGTGCCCACGGGCCGGCCGACACTGCCGCGGTGTGAGCGCCATTGCGCGCCATCGATAATGGTCAACCCATTACCTTCTGTTGCGGCCCAAAGTTCCAAGACCACCTCTTCACCCAGCTTTTCAATAAAGGCTTCTTTTGCCCAAGCAGGGCAGGGCGCGGCGAGGTGCCATACTACACGGACGGAAGAGAGGTCGGCTGCTGCCCACCTGTCTTCTCGCAGTAGCCGTTGCATCATAGTCGGTACAAGGTTGAGCACGGTAGGACGATAGGTTTCAATATCATGCAGGCACTGCGTCGCATTGAAACGCTCGTTTAAGAGAATGCGACCGCCTCGCAGTAGCATGTTCACCGAAAACCAAAAGGGGCCATTGTGATAAAGCGGGCCCGGTGAATATTTGAGGTCGCTGGGCTCAAATCGCATCAGCATGGGAATGATGGGTTTGTCTGCATGAAACAGGGCATCACCCGTGGTGATGATCAGTTTGGGCTTGCCCGTTGAGCCACCGCTGGCCAAAGCTTTAATGGGGTTACTGACGAGACTCGGTTGGTTCGGTGGCGACGACTCGGTCGCCCTAAAATCGGCCGGATTAATCACGACCGGTGCGGTGAGTATTCGACTGATAATAACCTTGGGTTTGGCGAGCGCCAGCAATTGCGTCAACTCACTATCAGGCAATCGATCACTGACCGGCATCGGCGTGCCCCCTGCTTTAAAAACCGCAATCGTCGCAACGAGAAAATCGGTGCAAGTCGGTAGGTGAATCGGGACAAAATCACCGGGTCCGACATCCGCGTCTCGCAAGGCCTGACTCATGCTGTCAGATCGCTGCTTGAGCGCTTGACGGGTGATGGCATCGTCGGAGCCATCGCGCATAATTGTGGTGATGACGATCTCTTGAGGTTTTTGGAGGCTGATGCGATCTAAGATTTCACCGGGGGTTTGCAGGTCAGCAGACATAGGACTCACGTCAATAGGTGGTGACACCGAGTCTACTGCGAAATGCGCCGAAAATCGTTAGCGTGACGACACGGCAGAGGAGCCTTATCACTACCATGGTGCTTTTAGCGCGATGATTCGCTAGGTTGGCCACGCAATAAAATATCTCGGACTAGGGGTAACTGGTCGTTGCCAAAATAAAGCTTGTCAGCAATAAAGAGCGATGGCGATCCGTAGGCGCCGAGCGCAATCGCCGCATCGGTATTGCCGCGCAGTTGATCTTTAATCGATTGCTCAGCGGCCTGCTCAATGAGGCTTTTTCCATCTAAACCACAGCTGTCTGCAACACGCGCCAACACTCCTGGGTCGTCGATATTGTCACCTTGTGCAAAATAAGCGTCAAAGGCGGCCGCTGAAAACTGCTGTAGGGCATTTTGCTGTGGCTCCAGTGCACAACAAACGCGCATGGCTAGAACGGATTTCACAGGATGGTGTTCGGTCGGAAATACCAGTGGTATGTCTGCCAGCCGGGCCCATTCGTGTAACCATCGAAAGTTATGAGCGACCTTCGGATCAGTGGGCACTGCACGCGCCTCATAAACACCCGGATTCACAGCATTAAAGACACCGCCGACCAGAAATGGCCGCCATCGCACCACAGCGCCCGTTTCCTTGATAATGGGTTGCAGATTGTTAAACGCAAGATACGTCCAGGGTGACGACAAATCATAAAAAAAGTCTAACTGCATTGTGTTTCATGCTCCTATGTGGGGTCACCCATGAGGCATAACCTTTGTGGGATAAGCCATGTGTGACCACCTAATGTAAGACAACCTAATGTGAGACAAAAAGCGGTTAACGCTCAGGTCGGCGAGTAACCGTGATCCCAATAATCGCCGTGACCGCTGTCGCGCACCGATCTTCACAGGCGGCGAGCGTGGTGTACGCCCAGTGTGTCCGACAAAAGCGCTTTCGCTTGGCTATTAACCCTCGCTCGTTTCGTTTCTCCAGTCTCTAGGTTAACCAACTGTATCGACGCGTAACGCAGCAGCTGAATCAATGCGAATTTTCCTGAGCTGGCGTTTCCATTGCGGTGGCTGCGAGTAACAGTAAACCGGCGAAAATGGCCAGATTTTTAACGAAATTCTGAGTCTCGTGCTTCACGTCAACACCCTCATAAATATTCCAGAAGTCATGAAGGTTCACGTTAATGACGAGCGTCATCGCAGCTAATGTGAGCGCGCAGATCGCAACGTGCCGGTTGATGAAAAGACTCAAGCTGGCAACTATCTGTATGACACCTGCGAGACCCAACAAGTACGGCACCAATAGCATTCCGTGGGTTTCCATCAGTTGGACGTGTCTATCCCAGTCCATAAATTTCATGACGCCGGGAAGGAAGAAATAGAGCGCTAATAATATTCGACCCGAATGGGCTGCGGTATTTGCCATATTCATAGTGATTACCCATTTAGCGATTCGTGACGGTACCTCGTTATCGTACCATCATGATGGTACTTCGCAGTGGCAACGGTTCATCACAGGGCAATAGAGGACAAGGCAATAGAGGACAAGGCAATAGAGGACAAGGCAATAGAGGACAAGGCAATAGAGGACAAGGCAATAGAGGCTTGCACCGGGTTGCTGGCGCATTTGAAGCTGGCAATCACCGACAAACTCTCGGTCGCTGCCTTTTTGATGCTGTTGCCATTGGTCAGCTGTTTCGTGACAACAGGCTAGGCGTTGCCAAAAGGGTACAGGAGTGACGCATGTGAACAGTGACCATCAGTGCTGGGGTCTTATGAGCGCCTTAACATAATTAAGTTTGAGGGGTTAACGACTGCGGGCGGCGAGGCGAAACCGCCTGCTCCCCGCGCCCAGCCCGTGCAGTGCTTAACGATGTGCTACCAAGCAATTGATTCGCCATGTAAATCATAAAAGCGGCCATTATCGCTTTGTGACAGCTCGGTGATCACTCTAAAAAGTGCTTTAGCACTTTCATCGGTTGAATAAGTCGCTCGATCGCTGGTCATGCCAGTTCTTACCCATCCAGGGTGCAGCACCACAAAAACAAAATCCTGTTCTGAGAATTCGATCGATAACGACTTGTTAAAGTTATTTAAGGCCCCCTTGCTGGCACGATAACCCATCGCACCCCCTGTGTTATTTGCAATGCTGCCCATACGGCTGCTCATGTTGATCACGATTTTTTGAGAGCCCATCTTCAAGTTAGGCATCAATGCTTGAATGACGCGCAGTGCGCCTAAGCTGTTGACATCGAATGTGGTTTTTAACTGCTCAATGTCTAATTCTGTTAACGATGCGGCGTTATGCCCCTTGATGCCTGCATTGTTGAGCAGAATGTCGATTGGGCGACCGGCTAACTTGGATTTTAAGGCTGCGACACTCGTGGGATCAGTAATATCTAATGGCAGTGTCTCCACCCCGATTTTTTTAAGCTCGAGCGCCTCATTGGGCTTACGCGCTGTCGCAATGACCGAGAACCCGTGTTGCTGAAAATGGCGAGCTAATGCCAAGCCGATGCCGCGGTTAGCTCCGGTTACTAATACTGTCGATGGTGGGGCGTTGATAGCTTGGCTGCTCATTGTTTCAGTGGCTGCATTGATCGGGCTGGTTAGCAAGTAGCCTGATGCCATTATCGCCAGCAGTATCTGCGTGAGACGAGATGTCAATGGGGTGCTTAAGCGTTTCATAGGCCTCTCTTTTGTGATGATGAGTTGGGTAGCTGAAACCAGCCTAACTCCTAGCTTGGAGCAAATGGTGCGTGACAATCCACCATCTGTCGAGCGCAAAGCGCCCCCTATAGGATCTGCAATTCGCTCAATTCAGTCTGTGGTTACGGGTGTTAGGTGCTTGCCCGGCCACGTCGCCTACCTGATGGCATCAATGGATGGTGAATAAAGTTGTCGCGGCCATTCACACAATAGTCACGGGGGGGGATGGGCGATAAGACGCAAGCCGATGTCCCTGCTTTTGCACAACCATGATGACCGCCGCTCACACTACTTTGTGAACACCCCAGTGCCTACCGGTGCTACAGACTTCATATAATAGAGTATTAAATCGATAATATAAATGTCATAAAAGTGTTGTAAGTCTTACTAAATTATTGAAATATAATATTATTTAACATATTTTGTTAACAACATATTTTCAATTTAACTAGAAATTAGATGAAATATTGCCAGCACTATGGTTGTCGGAAACAGGCAAAGCAGCGATTTTGCAGCGTGGCATGTCGCGTCGCGTTTCATAATGCACGGCGCCCAGCAGCCGAGAAGATCAAGATTACCTGTGGTGCGTGCGGCAAAGTTTTTTCAGGTCGGCCAGATCAGAAGACCTGCAGTGCTACGTGCCGGTCCCGGTTATTCCGCAACCGCCATGCGGTGTCAACACCCGACTCGGTGTCGGCACGGGGAGCCGCCTTTGAGTGGTCCCGCGCAACCCCTTTTTCCCCCGCCGAATTGCGTCGCAAGATGCAACACCAGACACTGGCGCCTGGTGTGGCGTATTCCTGGCTTCCCGAGAAGCCCGCGAAAGTGAGGACGCGCGCAGCCCAAGCTAATACCGATCAACTCCTTTTCGATTTTACAGCGGATAGGGCGGCCCCCGATCCGTCGCTGGAAGCGTCAGATTAGTGGCGAGTGAAAAAGCACCGGTAATACGAGTAAGTCGAGACGGGGGGTAGAGAGAATTCGTGGTCGATGAGCTTTCAATCGTGGGCGCAGCGGCTGCAGCCTCTCCCTCCACCTACTAGTTAAACGACTACATCGTTCAGGCAGGAAGCCGGTTGGTCTCTTTTTACGGTGTCATAAAAACCAGGAGCCGCCATCCACCATGTGTGTTTGGCCTGTCACAAACTGACTGGCATCGGATGCGAGATAAATGATGGTGCCTGTGAGGTCCTCTGACTCCAGATTACGCGGGATCAATTGATTGGCGGCAATCACGGCTTTCGCCTTTTCAAACTTTTCGCCAAAAAATTCCTCCGTGCCTTCAGTCATGACAGCAGAAGGCGCGACCGCATTCACGCGAATATGATCGGCGCCGAGCTCACGCGCCATACCGCGCGTCATCCCGATGACGGCCGCCTTAGAGGCGACGTAATCAAGGCCATAAGGCAACCCAAAGACAGCCGCCAGCGAGGCGATATTAATGATCGACCCGCCGCCGCTCGCTCTCATGTACTCAACGACGGCGCGGCTGGTCAGCCAGGTCCCCTTGATATTGACTTGCATCACGCGATCCCACTGTGCTTCGTCGAGTTTTTCAAAGCGCGCGCCTTGAAGACCGGCATAAAGCGCGGCATTGTTAATGACGATGTCGATGCGTCCATAGGCCTCCATGGCCAGATCAGCCATGGCTTGGCAGCTCTCTCCATTGGCGACATCGACGACAGTACCGAGGGCTTGCCCCCCTGCTGACGTAATAGCAGACACAGTTCCGCTGCAGTCTTGTAAATCAGCCGCAACGACGGCGGCGCCCTCAGCGGCAAGGGCTTGGCTGTAAGCGCGGCCAAGCCCGCGCGCAGCGCCGGTGACGATGGCGACTTTACCAGTCAGTTGCATTGGAAATCCTAGTGGGGACAATGGTCTGATTGTTGCAAATATTGAAGAGAGAAAGTAGCGTCTCGCGCATGAATTTGAATAAAGAAAAGTATCGGCCTCGCTGTTTTGCTATGGCGATTATTGGCTCAGTATGTTCATCGACGTTAGCCGATCCGATGGTGCTCACGCTGGAGGAGCCGCGAGAGGGCGGTACCTATACCGGCATCTCTAATCTTCGTGGATGGGCAATTGCCGAGTCTGGTATCGATAAGATCGAACTGGATATCGACGGCGTTTACGCTTTCGACATACCAATGGGCGGGAGTCGAGGCGACGTGGCGTCAGCCTATCCGGATTTTCCCAATGCGGAGCAGTCTGGCTTCTCTATGGCCTTTAATTACAAAGCCTTGGCCGTGGGCGCGCATCAGGTGACGGCTCGTGCCCTGCCAAAAGACGGAGCAATAGCGGTTCGGCAAGTACAGTTTACAGTAGACCGGTTTGTGTCGTCTTTCATTACCGACCCAGATGAGGTCGATATCAGCGCGGTATCGGATGTCACACTGACAAAGTCTGCGTTGCAATTAAAAGGATTACGAGTCGAAGGACAGGCTTTCGATGTTGCATTGAGTTTTGATACGGCGACGCAGGGCTTTGAGCTAACTGAGATCACGCCACAGGAGTCGCCCACTGCCGGAGCGGGTTGTCCTAGTGCGAGCCGGACAGCGGGCGAATACACGCTGAACTCTCAGGGTGTCGAACGAGCGTTTCGCGTGCACACACCGACAGGCTACGCTTCCGACACGTTGTATCCACTGATCATTGCCTTTCACGGCTGGGGCGGTGATACGGGAGAGTTCTTAGATAATGCGGTGGTGCGATCAGAGAGTGATCAACGCGGTTATATTGTGGTCGCCCCACTGGGTTTGGGCCAAGAAGAACCAGGGAACCATCTCGCGTCTTGGTCTTTTAGCGGGTCGACGACGGGCCTCGACGGAGATGGCTTGAATACCTTGGTGCCCAATGACTCGAGCGCCATTTGTGACGATACTGTCACGGCGGATTACCGGTATCCCTCTTGCCAAGACACCGCTGAAAATAGCTGTTCTTGGACCCAGTGCACCACGGACGATTTTCAGTTTACAGCGGATTTAGTCGCCGACATTCAGCAGCACTACTGTGTCGATACAGATCGAATTTATGCGTTGGGGGGATCCAATGGCGGCATGTTTGTTTGGGATTTGGCGCGTGAGGAGAGCAGTTTAGGTATCTTTGCCGCGATGGCATCGCTCATTGGCTTGCCCCACCGCGGCTACTTGTCACCACCCATGGCGACTGAGGAAATCCCTGTCATGTCTATTACTGGGTTACGCGATCGCACCGTACCGCCGGGTGATTGGGGTGAGGCATCTTTCACCACAACGACCGATGGGGATCGCTACTATTACACTGGCGCAACGGCGATTACCAAAGCGTGGGCGGAGGCTTATGGTTGCGATACCAGCAGTGCCGCGGCGCCGATAGACGTGGGTGTCTCCGACGTGGACTGCCGTGGATGGTCATTTTGCCGCGGTGAGACGCAGTGGCCCGCCGTGCTGGATTGTCGCCGCGATATGGGGCACGCCTATGGGTTATCGTGGTCGTGGCCGCTGATTCTTGATTTTTTTGACCAGCATTCACGTTAACTGATGCACAATGATCGTGAGCTGGTGAGCCGCTTTGCACGCCTTAATGCCTCTGCACAGATGCGGGACTCGACTCAAACAATAGACGCTACTCAGGTGACCCCATGACATTTCCGATCGACCTCGTGAGAACGCAGTTCCCCTCTCTACTGACGACCGACGCAGGGCAGCCGCGTATCTACTTTGATAATGCGGCAGGCACACAAGTGCCACAGCAAACGATCGATCACATTGTCGATTATTTTCAGCGCTATAACAGTAATACTGGGGTCTTCAACCCGACCTCAGTTGCGGTGGATGCGATGTATGCCGAGGCAACACAAGCGATGGCAGATTTTCTCGGCACGCCCGACCCCGGCGAGGTCCTAATTGGCGCCAGCATGACAACCCTGACCTACCACTTGTCCCGTAGCTTGGCGCATCAATTTTCACCGGGCGATGAAATTATCATTACTCGCATGGAGCACGAGGGCAATGTTTCGCCTTGGTTGCAGATGGCGGAAGACAATGGCCTGACCGTCAAATGGTTGGAGTTCGATCGCGACAGCTGGGTGGTCGAGCCGCCGATGTTAGAGGCACTGCTGACAGACCGCACAAAGTTATTAGCGCTGAATTATGCGAGTAATCTGACCGGCGGTGTCAACGATGTTAAAACGTTAACATCAATGGCGCAGGCGGCGGGAGCGCAGGTCTATGTCGATGCCGTGCAGTACGCCTCACATCGGTTAATCGACGTGAAAGACCTGGGGTGCGATTTTTTAGCCTGCTCCCCTTACAAGTTTTACGGTCCTCACTTGGGCGTTGTGTATGGTCGGCGCGAGCGCCTCGACGCATTACATCCCTATAAACTGCGCTGTGCGACCAATGAGTTACCACTACGCTTCAGTACCGGCACTCCGGCATTTGAACTGATCGCCGGATTGATGGGGACGTTGTCGTATTTTCAGTGGCTGGCCTCCCAGCTGGGAGAGCAGGGCACGCGCCGTGCCCAATTTAGCGCCGCGTATCACGCGATGGGGACTCACGAGGATGCGCTACTAGAGCCATTATTGTCGGGTTTACTCGCCATACCCGGTGTCACCCTAAAAGGTGCGAGCTCGATGGCAAAACGGGTCGCCACCGTTTCCTTCGTGCATGACCGTCACACCCCTAGTACGATTGCGGCGCAACTGTCCGCAGCGGGACTCTATTGCCACTGGGGTGACAACTATGCTTTTGAGCTGGCGCGCGCGCTCGCGCTTGATCCAGAGCAGGGCGTGGTGCGGTTAGGTTTGGGCCATTACAACACCGCAGCCGAAGTCAGTACGGCACTCGACCTAATCGCGCAAACACTTGCTCAATAAAGCGAGTAGCGCGACATCCGCGCTTGTATTCGTCTCGGGTCACCTCGTATCTGGCTGTCTTATTAGAGCGACCGGATCTCAAAGGGGACCGGGTGATAGGGGGCGTTGGGTATTATGCGCGAGGCTGGCCGATGTCTTGCCACAGACCCTCTACCCAGCGCCTGATCAAAAGCCCTTCTGACCATCGGTCGGAGAGCTCACGTTGATCAGCCCCCGTAATGGCATAGGGTGGTGGCCCCAGCTCGACTAAGAAACGCAGCGTCGCATCTTCGGACTGGCGATCAGACCACGCCTGAAACCCTTGCTCCCACCAACTTCGGTACTGTGCCACCCAGGCGTCATGTTGTGGGAAGTCGAGTGCAATTTGGATCTGCTGATTATTCGAAATACGTCCCTGAAAAGAGTCCGAATGGGCGAGTATCCGCGTGAAGTGGTCGTGGTCGATGGTGCTCAGCGGCAGTTGCAACTCACGGTCTATGACAAAGTGTGACAAGTCGGCACAGAGACGGAGCGCTGGCAAATGGTCCAGCACCTCTAGGGTGTAAAACAGGTCGTTTAGTGTGCCGTTTCGATGTGTCTCCAATAACACAGGAAAGGAAAATTGTGCTGCCATGGTCAACCAAGATTCGATCACCGGAATGGCCTCGACTGCGGTCAGTGGCATGACACCACCGATGACATTGACCTGCGTCGCCTGCAATTGCGCTGCCATCTCTAGGAGTGGCTCGAGGGAGTCGGTGTCATGAGGAAACGCGTTCACCATGCAGGACAATCCTAGCGCGTCAAAAGTCTTACCGAGTTTGAGGCAATCGTCGATCTCCGCCACATTGGGGTCGAGGCACGCCCCGTGATAGCCCGCCACAGCAATGCGCTCCAGCATGGCCTCTGGTGCGGCTTCCGTTTCCCCGGGGATTCGCTGCTCCATCGCCCACAATGACTGATAGATCTCGAGTGTGTGTGCCATATCAGAAAGACGTTAAAAAAGACGCGGCGTTACCGCCGGTGAGTTGCGCCGATTGCGCTGCCCGTAAAAAGGCTTTGCCACTCACGTCCTTGAGGCCGGGTGCATCATGAAAGATGCGATATCGCCGATAGCGGTGATACATCATCAGTTGAGGCCAGAGCCGAATCACCGTATCGGGATTCTCACCAAAGAGCTCGCGATGGAGCGTGGGTAAATCGAACCACGGCGTAGTGGGTTTGGCGTGGTGGGCATTATGGTAGCCAAAGTTCAAGATGAGCCAGTTCACCCATTCATAGCGCCAAGAGAGAATGGGGCTAAAGGTATGTTCTTGTTCCCAAATAAGATCTCCCTTGTTTTCAGAGACCTCATCGGTAAAGAGATTAGTCCGATACGGATAGTCATGCTCTAGTCCATCGACAAATCGCAGTACGATGATCATCAGCATGTAGGCGATCAAATATCCCACGAGCGCCAGCGGATTGAGGAGCGCGAGGGTGACTAAGAGCCCACCGCGAATAAGAATCACCGCGATGTTCCTCGGTAATTGATCGCGCCGCTCTGGAATAATGAAGGCGGTGAACACCATAATGGTGTGCATTAAAATGCAGTGAGCGGGGATGTAGCACCATTCAAGCAAAATCGTTACGCGATAAACCAGAGGGTGTCGCTTAAAGAAAGCTTCATAGTCAAACCACACGACATCGTCGTTCTCAACGTGATGTCGAAAGTGCTTGTTACGAATATCTTCAACCGTGCCGTAGCAGGAGCCGCAGATCCAGCCGAGTAGGGTGGCCAACTGCATATTGTGTCGATTGATGGTAAACAATGTGTTGTGCGCGCATTCGTGGATCAGATAGGCCGCGATGATCATGGCATGCCCGAGGAGGATAACGCTGGGTAACACGGTCATCCAATTCGCATTCAATAAGAGCGACCAGCCTAGCGCATAAACCACCACCGAATAAGCAATGGCGCCGCTATGCCATAACCGTCCTTTAGCCGTTTTAAAGGTCCAGCTTGTCATAACGGATGCCCTCATGTTGCCATTTGCGTCGCGCCAGCGGTGCGCCGTGGCGAGAGTATACGAAGGTGCATCGAGAAAAAAAACCAGTGAAGCACTGTCGCTGCGATGCCGGCGATATCAGTCAGGAGGCGGGTCGATAGTCCTCTACCGGCTGTCCGAGCAGCCGCAGTGCCACTGCGGTCACCGCGGCGCTAGCGAGCATTCCCCCCCACCATGGCAGACCAAAGCTGATAGGCAGGGTGCCAAATACTAAGGCAGCGGCACCGGCTAACAGCGCATAAGGGAGCTGTGTTCGCACATGCTCAATGTGATCACACCCCGCCGATAGCGAGGACATGACGGTGGTGTCAGAGATCGGCGAGCAGTGGTCACCCCACACGGCGCCCGCAAGAACACCCGATATCGAGGCGTAGAGTAAGTAGTGATACTCGGGGTCGGCCAATCCATGATTGCCCATAATGGCCCACGTCAGCGGTAGCACAAGGGGTAGTAAAATGCCCATCGCCCCCCAACTGCTGCCGGTTGAAAAAGCGGTAAAAGCGGCAAGCACAAACACCGTGGCGGGCAGCGCCTCTGCGGGCAAACTGTCCCCTAAACTGGCAATAAGAAAGGCCGCAGTATGCAGCTCCTGACTGATTTCTGACATCGACCAGGCCAGCACTAAAATAATCATCGCAAGAAAAGTAAAGCGCGCGCCCGATACCCAGGCATCCACAATTTCATCCAGTGTGAGTAGTCGCTGAGCTGCTGTCATTAAGACAGCGGTGAACGCCGAGAGAAGAGACGCCCACATCAACGCGCGATACGAGTTGGCCGACCCGACAATATCGGCAATCGAATCCCCCTCACCAGTGATGTACAGCCCCGCCAAGATTCCGATGACCATGACGGCGACCGGGATCAGGGCGTTGACGGCTCGCGGCGGCATACCCGGTTTCATTGCGAGAGCTGCCTCGTCATCTTGGCCCACTTTTGTTTTTACCGGTGGCGCGGTGATGCCAGTTGATCGTGCGCGACGTTCTGCAGTAAGCATGGGACCGAACTCACGACCCGTGGTGATCACCAGTACGACCAATAAAATGGCCATAAAAGGATAGAAGCTATAGAGAACGGAGTTGAGAAACAGGCTGTAGGCGCTGGTATTGAGGTCTTCTAAGGGCGCAATGGCGTCACCGATTAAACTGACTTGATAACCGATCCAGGTGGTGACCAAAGCAACGGTGGCAATGGGCGCAGCGGTGGAGTCTACCAAGTAGGCTAGCTTCTCGCGTGAAATGCGCAGTCGATCGGTGATAGACCGACTGGTATTGCCGACGACTAAGGTATTTGAGTAATCATCGAAGAAGATAAGCAGGCCTAATGACCAAACGGCTAACTGACCGCGCTTGGCGCTATTAGCCCCCTTGATAATGAGCTCAACGATGCCGCGCATGCCTCCATTCCGTGAAATCACACCCACCATGCCTGCAATCATGAAGGTGAATAGCATAATGGTAACGTGATCACGGTCGGCCACCGCGTTGACAACATAGACTTCAAAGCTGCTGAACAGCCCATAAAAAAACCCTTTGAGGGTCATACCTTCTAGCGCCCAAGCGCCGAGCCAGATGCCCAGCATTAAAGCGGGCAAGACACTCCGCAACAGTAGCGCCATGCCAATGGCCACCAGCGGCGGTAGAATAGAAATCCAAGCGGGAATGACCGGCGCTTCAGTAACAGCCAGCACCTGATCATTGGCGATGAGCTCAAGGGTGACGTTGCCGCGGTCGGATAACACAACGTCAGAAAAAACCAGCGTCAGACCCGGCTTGTCGGAGTCGTATTGCTGTTCACCAATCCGCAGAAACACCGGTTGGTCATTCGCCTCATCCAACTCGGCGGTAACTTGATAGTGAATGCCATCGAGAAAGACCTGTGGCGTATTGATCTCTGCAGCCCCAAGGTGGTTGCTGGTGATGAGACACAACAGTGCGCTAGTCCACCACAGCCCGCTACCAATCCGTCCCAGACAGTTTCGCATTCACATCCCTCTTTTTAGACCGGCCGATTATTACAGTAATCTGGCATGATGTGTTGATTGTTCCCCGACGCCCGTCGTAATCGGGTAATGCTATGTCATTGCCTGACCCTGTGGGGAGCATGGGAGAGGGGTGGTGGTAAGGAGACAGGTTGGGGCGGCATGGTGAGGCGACATGTTAAGGGGCATGGTGCAGACGTGATGGTGGAGCGGTGATGTTTGAAGTGATGTTACTGTTCGGTGCCGGTGTGCTGGGTGGCATGATGAATGCGATTGCAGGGGGAGGCAGTTTTATTACCTTTCCGGCGTTGATTGCCGCAGGTGTCCCACCGATCAGCGCCAATGCAACGAATACCTATGCTTCCTGTGCGGGTTATATCAGCGGTGCGTTAGGCTTTCGAAGCGAACTGTGGGCGCATCGCAAACTGCTGCCAAAGGTAATGCTATCGAGTCTACTCGGTGGCGCAACGGGCGCGTGGTTACTGATACAAACGTCGCCGCAAGCCTTTGGCGTAGTGATTCCATGGCTATTGTTGTTTGCCACCGTGTTACTGATCTACGGGCATCGTCTGCAAGCCGCTTTACGCGACTGGTTTGGGCACGCAGCGAAAGCGTCAACCCTTGGCATGCTGGCCTTTTCGATCGCGTTATTAGTGATCTCTACCTACGGGGGGTTCTTTAATGCCGGTCTGGGTATCATCTTGCTGGGATTCCTGACGCTTGCGGGCTATACAGACGTCCATGTGATGAATGGCATCAAGCTGCTGGTATCAGCGGTGGTAGCCCTGATTGCGATAACGATTTTTGCCTCTGAACATATTATTGCTTGGTATCAGGGCAGTATCGTACTGGTGGGTACGCTGTTGGGGGGCTACGCTGCAGCGATCACCGCAAAGTGGATTAATCCGATCTGGATCCGGCGATTGATGATTCTGATTGCTGGTGTGACGACAACCTATTTTTTTGCCGTCTCAACGGGCTGACGTCACCGATGACGGCGCTGCCTGCCGCGTGAACGCCCAGGCTGCCAACGCCCCCACAACAGAAAAGGCGAGTAACAGTACAAACAGGTGTTGGAAACCAAGTAGCCCTGGATTTTGGTCAATCAGGTAACCCGCGATCGCGGCCACATACACGTCGGGGGTATAGCCAATCACCGAGACTAATCCCACCGCAGTGCCCGTGACCGCTAGGGGTATTTGTCCTTCTTCGAGCAAACCAAAATAAAGCCCGCGCAGGCCAAAAATAGCGACGCCCGTGACCAAAGTATTCAGCAGAATCATCGACAGGCTGCCCAGTGCCTGCCCGGTAAACGCAAACAGAGAGTGACTGATAATCAGCAGCACAAAGCAGACCAGTGCCATGCGCGAAATGCCAAAGCGGTCACCGAGCAAACCCAGCGCTAATGCCGCAACAGGTCGCGTCCAGGCACCGGCGGTGACAATTTGCGCCGCGTCGATCTCATCAAGCCCATGGCCGCGCACGGCAAACAAGGCATATTGGTCGAAGGCTTTGTAGCTTGAGTAGGCACATACCAGTACCGTGGCTTGCAACCACACGACCTTGAGCTTGATCACTGCACGGAATTGCGTCAGCGCGGTTGCCCATCCGCTGTCGTGTTGTTTTTCGGTCTCAACCTCAATACCGCGCAGCGTAAACCACACCATCACGCCCACGGCCGCAGTTGCGATGGTATAGCCGTAGATCACCTGCCTGAGTATCACGCCTTTCTCGGTCAGGGTCGCGCTGTCGTAACCCAGTGGAAAGGCGCTGGCAAAGGCGAATACGCCTAGGGAGGCTAAAACAGCAGCGAGCAGACCGCGACCACCATCGAGTAAGCCATAGGCGAGGCCTTGTTGATCGTCACCGCCCCAGTTTCGTGTCACCTTAATCAGTGCCGCCCAGAACAGCAGAATATTAGTGAGACCAAAAAATCCCCATACCAACATTACGCCCGTGACATCGGGAAAGGTTGCTAAATAAAGCCCACCTAATGCGGTTGCCCACAAGGAGCCTGCGAGGAGCTTACGGGGTTCAAAACGATCCGCTAATGGCCCACCAAAAAAATAGGCGATCATGGCAATGACACCGTAAGCACTCTGCGCGACACCGAGTTCGGTCGCAGTAAGATCGAATACTTCGAGAAACGTGGGGCGAAAAAATCGAGTGACGTGGTAGGGGAGGGTAAAAATGGCCTCCCCCGCACAAATCAGCGAAAAAATAACCAGACCGCGTTGCCATTTAGTGCCTGTCACAATTAGCCGAGCCTATGATGTTCTCGGTTGTGTGTCGCTAGGCGAGCCAGCCGAGTAGTGTTTCGATAATCACCACGTTGGCGATATCGATAAAGAAGGCACCGACCAAGGGCACAATAATGAAAGCTTGGTGGCAGGCACCATAGCGCTTCGAGACTGCCGACATATTAGCCATCGCTGTAGGCGTGGCACCCATCGAGAAGCCACCGAAGCCGGCTGAGATCACCGCTGCTTCATAATTTTTTCCCATGAGTGGGAACACGACGAAGATGATGAAGACAATGGCGAGCAGCACTTGAGCGCCCATAATCAACATGAGGGGGCCCGCTAGCCCTACTAATTCCCATAGCTGCATGCTCATAAGCGACATCGCAAGAAAGCTGCCCAGCGATACATCAGCAATTAACGCGATGGCAGGCGTGCGAGACGGCCATGCAGTGCCGGTAATGCGCGGTAGGGCATCGGGTCGCAAATTGGTCATTAGGATGCCTGCGAATAAGCAACTGACGAACAACGGCAACTGGACGCCTGCGGTCTCAAGTCCCTCATCCATGAGTACGCCAATGATGATGCAAATATGGAGTGACAATATCGCATCAAGAAAATCCATATAGTGAATATCAACTGGCGCGCTGTCTTCCTTTATCCCTACATCGAGCGTCTCGGGTGTCTCGGCCACGTCGGGCTTGAGATTATGTCGCTGGATGAGAAATTTAGCGACCGGACCACCCATGAGGCTCGCCAGAACCAGACCAAAGGTGGCACAGGCAATACCAATTTCCATCGCGCCTGAGATGCCATATTTGTTTGAAAAGATTGGGGCCCACGCGATCGAAGTGCCATGGCCACCAATGAGCGAGACGGTGCCGCCGAGAATACCCACCGCCGGTTCGAGACCAATTGTAGAAGCAACACCTACGCCGGTCAGGTTTTGTAACAGCATAAAAATCACGGTGGCAAACAGGAGTATCACTAACGGCTTGCCGCCCGATAGTAGGTCGCGAAAGCTTGCATTAATGCCGATTGTGGTAAAAAAGTAGACCAAAAGTATGTCTCTAGCCCCCAGCGTAAACTCGGCACTGATTCCGCCAAATACGTGCAGCGCGTAAAATAGTAGGCACATCAATAGCCCGCCTGTGACGGGCTCGGGGATACTGAATTCACGGAACGCAGGCACGACTTGATTAAGTCGTTTACCGATAAACAGCACCACAATACCCAGCGTGACGGTAAGAAAATGGTCAATTTTGAGAGTGCCGTCTAACAGTTCCATAGTCCTACCTTTTTGGTGATCGGCGAATTTTGCCTCCCCGACCATCATAGAATCGGGGCGCCTCGTCAAGTGTTGAATGTCATACTGTCATCTAAGGATAAAGCGGAGGGACGCCGCTTAGTGAATAATGGGAGGCTGAACAGCACTTTTTAGGTGGGTCGATTGATGCCGGTTGCCAGCGTGCAGCGGCGCACTTTGCAAGTCGACTGAATTCGGGCAAAGCTGAAAGGACGTAAAGCAATGAGATCACGGGTTTTATGCTGGGCAGTGACGGCCCTCGGTTTATCGGCGTCGTGTGGTGCGATGGCGAGCGATCCAGTAGCGCGAGAGGGGGGGCTCAATCGGCAAGGGAAATCGTCCCCGCCTCTGAGCTGGACTGGCGTCGCCTGCCGCCGCCGGACCATACGTTGGCGAATTTTCGTCCGGGCGAAACACCGGATTACTGTTTCGATCGGGCCACTCAACCTTACACCTCCGTCGTCGACACGCACTTTCACCCTAAGCCATTTGGCGGTCCGGCGATGGATGCGCAAGGGCTGTGGGAAGCCTTTGATCGTCTGGGCGTCAGGTTTGTGAATTACTTTGGTATTGGGCAGGTGTTAGCGCTAGAAGCAAACTGTTCGTACTACCTCGACTGTCCCGGCGTCACTGCGGTCCCCAGTATTAAAAACGATTTTATGAATGGGCTTGAAGTTGCGGCACATGATCCCGACAAGATTCACATCACGCTGTCGATGACGTTTATTGACTTAGCCCATGCGGAAAATGCAGTAGAGATGATTGCGCTGTATGACCGAGAGTTCCCGGGCATGTTTTCTTGGACGGGAGAACTCAACATTATGAAACAGGCGTTGCTGGGCAATAATGCTGAGCCCGCCACGATCGAGAGTATTGACGAGTGGGGCCCGTTCATGGGGGTGCTCCGAGAGCGAGGTATTCCCATCACGTTGCATTCCGATCTGGGCAATAACGCAGATCCCACTGAGTTTTTATATTTGATGGATCATGTTTTATCACGCTACCCAGACAATAAAATTGTCTGGGCGCACATGGGCCTGTCAAAAGAACTCACGACGATGAGCCCCGCACAGCACGTTAGGTTGATGGGCGAGCGGCTGGACCAATACCCCAATTTACACCTCGATATTTCTTGGGATGTGATTTACAACGCCTATCATCGTTGGGGCGAGATTTTTGTGCCATTTTTCAATCAATATTCAACTCGTATCTTGCCGGGCTCAGACTTTGTCGCCGCCGAATCAAAACAATGGGAACAGTATGCAAGCGAGCTCGAAGTCACGAGTCGTGTGTTGCGCGTACTAGATGATGAGGCGTTCCGGAATATTGCACTGGGGCAAAATTATTTCGAGTTGATGGACTTGCCTTATCAAGCGCCACCGCTGTGTGTTGCAGCGGAAAAATAGTGACCGAACTGACAGAGCAGCACGGCGTCGATATGAGCGGTAATCAGGAGTGCTGCGAGATCGGCGCTCGTGGGTGGCAGTAATGCGTGAAGCAGATCAAGTGAAAAATCGAGTCATAGACGCGTCTAGACGAACGCTCTGCTGTCTGTCGTTATGCGCTGTATCCATAGGCGCTGCTGCACAACAGCAGCTCGGCGATGAAGAGCGGGTCGACGACGATGAGCCTAACCAGCACTCGATCATCGAACCGATTGGTACCGAATCTGACCGCTCACAATGGTTTTTTGAGGGCGCTGAGCTCGTGCTTAAACCACGGACATATTATTTGCACCGAGATTATGACGCGGCCAATACGCGCGAGGGGTTAGCCCTGGGTGGGGCGCTGGAATTCCGGTCAGGCTGGTGGCAAGACCGGGTTAAATTGGGGGCAACGCTCTCCACCTCGCAAAAAGTGTACGGTCCCTCAAGCAAAGACGGTACGCAGCTTTTTAAGCCCGGCCCCGAGGGCTTTTCGGTGGTCAGTGAAGCCTACGCCACACTGCGCTTGGGCGGGGATCACGGTATTCGAATTGGGCGCCAGTCACTAGATCTTCCCTACCTCGGCAAGCACGATCTGCGCATGATTCCGAACACATTTGAAGCGGTTGGCGTGGGGAACAAGCCCGGTGATGGTTTTGCCTATATGGCCGGCTATGTCGACAAGATTAAATATAAAGACAGTGATGAATTCATCCCCATGTCTGAGGCGGCTGGCGCAGAGGGAACTGACAAAGGACTCACTTTTTTTGGGGCGCGATATCGGATAACCGATCAATCGGTATATGGCATTTTGCATCAGCGGACCCCTGACCTGTTTGACACCACCTTCGCCAAGGCTGAAACGCGCTTTAAGGTGTCTGACGCCACGAGTTTGTGGGCCGATGTGTCGTATACGAAGCAGCGCAGTATTGGCGATGAACTCATTGGCGATTTTGCGACGCACCTCATTTCTGCGAGTCTTCAGGTTGTGGTCGGTGCGAATAAATTTCGTATGGCAATGAGTCGCACCGATGACGGTGGCGATATTCAAAAGCCCTACGGTAATCCCGCTAATTATTTGTCTATCATCATTAACGATTTTGACCGCGCTGAAGAAGACGCTGTCATGATGGGGTTTTCGCACGATTTTGGGCAGGTGGGTCCTGGCGCGTTGAGTCTCTTTGCTAACATCGCTTGGGGCGATACGCCGGAACAAGGGCCCAATGCTAGCCCTGATGCGACCGAACTCGACCTAACGGTAGATTGGCGATTGAACAAGGGCTGGTCTGAGCGCGTCTGGATTCGATTTCGGGGGGCGTGGGTGAATCAAGATGATGCGTTCCCGGGTGCAGATAATCTTTTCGATTTCAGAATAATTGTTAACTATGACTTCGATCTGCTCTAGTAACGCGGGCGCTCAAGCCGCAACTCAAACGATCACCTTAAATTGAGCGCGCTGCGTAATCATGGTGTTTTAGGGTTTTAGGGTTTTAGGGTTTTTGGTTAGCGGGTGCTTTGCTCATCGGCTAATTCTTGTGACAGCTTGCGACTCGCAGAGGCACGTGCTGACGCGAATCGGGCAATACCCAGATACGCGACAGGGGTCAGGTACAACGTAAACGCGGTGGCGAGACCCATCCCACCGAAGACCACCCAGCCAACCGCTGATCTCGCCTCCGAGCCGGGTCCAGATGCCAAAATCAGAGGCAGAGCGCCGAAAATAGTCGAGACCAGTGTCATCACAATAGGTCGTAAACGCGCGCGTGCCGCTCCTTCTATCGCCTCTTTGACACCGTACCCTTTGTCTCGTAGCTGATCTGCAAATTCGACCAGCAGAATGCCATTTTTGGCGATTAGACCAATGAGCATCACGAGTCCTACCTGCGAATAAATATTGAGCGATGTACCGGTGAGAAACAGGGCAAAAATAGCAGCGGCCAAACCAAACGGCACAATCGCCATGATGACCAATGCCGAGGTAATGCCCTCAAATTGCGCGATCAAAACAAGAAAAACGATGAGTAGCGCAAAGGCATAAGTGATCACTGTTTGGCGGTTAGTCTCGACTAAGGCGGCGGCCTCGCCGCGCGTAATGAGCGTGACATGGTCGGGCAATACCTCATCCGCCAGAGTAAAGAGATCGTCAATCGCTGTTTGCATCGCAACGCCCGGTTTAATTTCGACATCGAGTTCAATGGCGCGTCGCTGTGCTCTGCGATCTAGTTGTCCAGCGACTCCTTTCTCGGATAGCTGGACTAAGCTCGACAAGGGGACCAGCGCACCTTCGCGCGTGCGCACGTAGAGGTTCACGAGATCATCCGGATCTCGGATCTTGTCCGACCCCGCCTCGAGTACGATAGGCACTGTTTGGTCGTCAGCGTTGAGATCGACCACCCGTGAGCCATCTACCATGACGCGCAACGTTTGCGCGACATCATCAAGTGATATGTCCAGATCCGATGCGCGTTCGCGGTCAATTTTGACCGAAAGTTGCGGTTGGGAGGGGTCGTAGCTAATGCGCGGCCGACTCACACTATCGAGGCGTGTGCGAATCTGGTCGGTGTAGTCTCGGGCGACCGCATAAATGTCGTCATAGTCAGTGCCCAATAGGGCGAGACTCAGCCCGCCACTCGATGCGCCCCGTAAGTTGAGTGAGTTTGCGCTGAAGATGCGCGTTGTCATGCCGGGCAGCTCGGCAAACAAGGGTTTTAACTCTGCGGCAATTGCTTGCTGAGTCCGATCGCGATCATCCCAGTGGGCGAGTCGCGCAACCATAAACACGATATTGGGGTCCCAGCGGCCAATCACTGAGTACAGGCTGTCGATCTCACCGCTTTCGAGCAGCGGCACTAATATGTTTTCCATGCGATCGGCTTGGCGTTCAGCGTAGTCAAGGCCGACCCCATCAGGACCTCTGGCGAATAGATTAATCGTGCCACGATCTTCTTTGGGGAGGAGCTCTTGATCCAGTTGAGAATACAAGGCCGCTGCGCCACTCGCTGCTATGACACAGGCGATAAAAGTCTGCCATGGGTACTGTAAAACGAACCTGAGGGATCGATGATACCGCTCGGCTAATTGCATACCGATATGCGCAAGGCGCCGCTCTTTTGGCGCGGCGGGCGTTAAATTCGCCATCGCTGCGGGCACTAAACTCAGTGCAACAAACGAAGAGATCGCGACAGCCACCGCGAGCACCAACCCAAATTCTTGAAATAACCGGCCTGCGGTCCCGGGAAGAAAAGCGATTGGAATAAAGACGGCGATCAGTACGGCGGTGGTGGCAATCACTGCAAAAAAAACTCTACGCGTGCCGGTGACCGCCGCGGCGCTCGGGCCCGCCCCTTCAGAGCGACGTTGCTGCACACTTTCGAGCACCACGATGGCGTCATCGACAATGAGTCCTGCTGCGAGCACCAGTGCCAGCAACGTGAGAATATTGATCGAGAATCCGAGCGCCCAACTCGCGGCCAAGGTACCGAGCAGCGACACGGGTATGGCGAGCGCCGGAATCAGGGTCAGCCGCATCGAGCCGGTGAAGAGTCTAATGGTGCCGATGACGACTAAGATCGAAATGAGTAAGGTCGTGATGACCTCGCGTACCGATCCGCGGATAAAAACAGAGTCGTCGGATATCACCTGCAGGGACACGCCATTCATCCGGGTATTCATGTCGTCAACGGCGGCACGCACACCTTCAGCGATCCGGATCGTATTGGATCCCGCTTGCCGGATGATGCCAATGCCCACCACTCGCTCGCCATTGAGTCTGACAAAACCCGTGGAGTCCTCAGGTGAGAACGCGACCTTTGCGACATTGCCGATGCGGATTTGATCTCGGATGATGAGCGAGGCAATGTCCTCTTCTTTCGTGACGGCGGCATCGGCGCGCACTAACAGCTGTTGATCCCCGGCTCGGAAACTACCGGCGGGGACATCGAGCGGCGCGGCGCGCAGTACGGCAGTGACATCCGCCACGGTGAGCCCATAGCTGGTGAGTCGCAGGGGGTCTAATATGATTCTGAGGACACGTTGCCGCGACCCAAATAGCGGCACATCGGCCACGCCAGGGAGTGAGATAAAGCGGGGCACGATGTCCTGCTCGATCACGCGGTTGAGCGCTTCCTCAGCATAAATAGTGGATTTGACGGCAATGCGAATAATTTCTTCTGAGCGCTCATCGGCCTTAAAGACGGAGAGTTGCTCCACCGCGTCGGGTAGGTCGCGTTCAATTCGACTGACGGCCTCGCGGACATCAGACGCGGCCTGATCGACGTCAATATCCGGGCGGAACTCGATCCAGATGCGGGTGTTGTTCTCCTCACTGGCTGAGTTGATCTCGAGTGCACCAGAGACCCGTGCTGCGGCGCCTTCAAGTAATCGAGTGACCTCAGCATCCATCGTCTCGGGAGACGCGCCTGGCAAGAAAGCCCGCACTGAGACAATAGGGCGATCGACGTCAGGTAGCTCTCGCACTTCAATCGCCAGCAGCGCGGCCAGGCCGCCGATTGCGATGAGCAAATTCACGACCAATACCAACCAAGGGCGCCTGACGCCGAGCTCGGTTAGGCCACCCTGTAAGAGACCTTTTGGGTCAGCCATTGGCGCCGCTCTGTGTCATACCCGTAGTGACGGGGGCCGGCTTGGCATCCAATGCCGTGGTAGAGATCACTTGTAAAGCGGCGCCAGCACGAACGGCTTGAACACCCTCTATGACCACACTCTCGCCTTCCGTCAATTCGCCCTCGACCAATATCGAACCGGCAAACCGTTTGATTAAGCGGATCTCGCGCCGCACAGCATGTCCTTCATCGACAATCCATACGTAAGCACCGTCGGCGCCCCATTGCACCGCCACATCGGGCACCGAGAGATACTGGCCCCGCGACGCGTCAACACTGATTTCAAAGGCCATACCCGGTCTAAATTGATCCCCAGTGTTATCGATCGCGGCTCGCGCAATAAAAGAGCGCGAATTGATGTCGATACGCGAATCGACCGCGGTGATCTTGCCTTGTACCGCGATGTCGGCTGCGTCCCAGAGACGGAGCGCCACTGGAGTGCCTTGGGTGACGCGCTCGACATAGACCTCGGGGACCGAAAAATTCACGAGCAACACGCTGCGATCGTCAATCGTCGTAACCATCGTGCTGGTATCGATTCGATCTCCCACGTCGATTTCGGTAATGCCCACCTTGCCTTGGAAGGGCGCTCGAATTTGACGTCGATCTAAGGCGACTTGGGCTTGCGCCAATGCAATACGTGCAGTGTCTACCGCGGCTCGCGCGTCGTCTAACTGGCTTTCTGGGATATTCATGTCTTGGGTGTTGACGGTAATGTAGCGTTGCACCAAGCGTTTAGCATCGGCCAGTTGGACGGTAGCCAGTTCAACCGCTAATCGCTCGTCGCGATCATCGAGCTGCAGCAGTGTTTGCTCTGCTGCCACAAGGCTATCAGCCTTGATATTGACGGCGGTGACACGACCGGAGTTCTCAGCATAGATGACCACGCTTTTGAGTGCCCTTGCGGTGCCGACGGATGTGAGGCGTTCATTAAGATCGGTCAGCAAAACAGGCGCAGTCACCACGGGTGCGCCGCTCGATTGAGTGCCATAGCGAGTCGAACTTTGATCGACGTTGCCATTGTCGCCACAGCCAACCATTCCCAGCACGATCGCGATCGCAGCGGTGGTTAGTCTTATGCTCACTCCCTGGGAGTTATTCATCGGCGGTATGTCTCTGACAGCGGCAGATAGCGGAGCGCGATCAAGCGGGTCGCTAACGCATCAAGGATAAAGTGCTTGAACTGATTCTACTCTAGTTGGCGATCTTCGGATGTGTCAAAAATGGCGTATCGAATGCTGAAATCTGGGCAACAGCCGCGATCTGTTGTCTTGTCGCCCTCGTTGCCGAGCAGAGAGAGCGGTGTGGCCCCGACAGCCCTGCCGGCACAGCGCGAGATCGGTTACAGTGGGCGACGAGACAGGAGCCTTTGCATGACCGAGACAAAGCCAATTTCCCACCCTGAAACGCTCCCCTGCCGGGGTTGCCAGCCAGATTGTGTGAATCGAGATCGATGTCATGGGCAGCCGTGGCGAATCCTTCGCGAAGACGACAACACGCCAGCCGCTAACCGCTAAGACACGTTAACTGAGAGTCAGTAATGAATTACGCGTTGGTAGTTGCAGGATGCCTAGGAGCGACGGGTGTTGCAGCCGGGGCATTTGGCGCCCATGCCCTAGAGTCACTGGTTACGCCTGAGCGATTGGATATTTGGGCGACAGCGGCACAGTATCATTTGCTGCATGCCGTGGTCGTGATGGTGCTTGCGCTCACCGCAAATACAGGCGGGATGTCAGTGGGTCCATGGCCGGTAATCGGATTTACCGGTGGTGTCGTCCTGTTCTCTTTTTCGCTTTATGCCTATGTGCTGACTGAAATCCCGATGTTCGCGATGGTGACGCCTTTGGGGGGGTCGGTGCTGATACTGAGCTGGCTGTTGCTGATTTATCGTGGGATGAGGGTAGGGTAATCTGCGATCGCGGGTATCTTCAGAAAGCGGATTGCTAGCGAAAGCTGCAAACACTGCGACGACGCGCGATATTTAATTTCGGGCATTCACTGAGAGACTGGTGGCGGTTTTTTTGTCTACGTACTATCCTCCGAGACTCTTTTCATCGTCGTCCAAGAAAATGCCCTTATGAACCCAATGTCTTTCTCACCTGCCCGTCAGGGTTTATTAGCGGCCATTATCGCCATTGCAGCGCCTGCAACTAGCTGGGCCGAGCCTGTTGATTCAATCGACGATTTTTTTCAGGCTGATGGGGTCACTGCCACAGTAGAAAATTACCCGACATTGGAAACCTCCCGACAACTGCTGATTGCGCAAGGGCGGGCTGCCGTGAATGACATCGCACACAACCGAAAACTCACCCCCACAGACGATCAGCCTGTCGTGCGGATGAACCGAGACACTTACTATAGCTTTGCGGTAGTCGATGTTTCAGCCGGTGCATCCCTCACTATCCCAGCCCTGCCCGAGGGAAAGTATGTTTCGGTTCAGCCAGTGACGATGGATCATAGGATTCAACCGATGTCCTACGGTAGCGGGACGTTCGAGCTGGCCACTCACTTTGGCACTCACTTGTATCTGGTGATTCGTCTCGACAATACGCTGAGCGAGTCAGAGGCTAACGCCATACAAGACGGCATGGCCATTACTGCAGCCAGCGCCAAACCCTTCACAGCCGAGCCAGTCGACAAAGAAAGTTTCGATGCTGTTGAGTTATCACTGCGTCAAAAGTTGCCCGAGGTGGTGGCGAAGTATGGCGCCAATCTGGTTTACGGGATGTTTACAGCGCCTACTGACGATTCACGCGGTATGTTCAATGCTGAGAAGTACACCGTGGGGGCGGCTATCGGCTGGGGTGGCGCGCAATTGACCGATAATGTTTATGAGAGCTCTCCCAATTACCCAGCAGAAGGCTGCTACTCGGCTACTTTTGAGGACCCCGATAACGGCGCTTTTTGGTCGTTCACGATATACGATCAAAATGGCTTTATGTTCGATGACGTCGCACACATGAGTTCTGATATCGCCACCGCAAATGACGATGGGACTTACACCGTGAATATGGGATGTGGCGCCAATGCAGCGAACAATCTGCCTATTAGTAACGACACGGGCGTCTTTAACTTTATTGTGCGGCACTACATCCCGTCTGACCGGGTGAAGTTTGGTGGCTACCGACTCATGCCGTTGGTTCAGAAGGTGGACTGAGCTAGTCGACACCTTGACGACTGATAATCCATCGATTGTAACTAGCGCTGAGATCATTCATCACCATGCGCTGAGTCGATGAAGGCAACTTGGCTACAGCGGTGCGGCCCCGCGCCACGGTAAAAATGTTGGCAGGCGAAACGAAAGGGGGGGTGATTAACTCGTTCCCGCTAGGACATGCCCGCCATTCTCACTCTGAGCGCGGGGTCGGTAGGGTCCGTCCAGTCTTGTCGCGCTGCCCACTCCTCAAATGAAGCGGGCCGATGCGTAAAAATGTGATTGATATGCGCAGTGTCTGCAATCAATGGAGACACGTCTTGCGTGTTGTAGAAGCGATAAAATCCCGCCATGCGATCGTAGATCGACAGCGGTTCCACTTGTGCCGAACCGGTTACCAACAAGCTCATGCCTGAGGCAAACTGGTCGGGAGTCAGACTATTAAAGGTAATGGTTTGTCCTGTGACCTTACTGAGTCGTTCGGCAAGCTGATCCCCCACCAAAGCCTCTGGCCCGCCAATCGCGTAACGGCCGCTGGGGATATCATCTCGGGTAAGCGCTTCCACCATATAGGCGGCGACATCATCCAGACAAATCCACGATATCAGTAAATCTGGCTTGGCTGGGTAAGCAAATATGCCTTGATTGACAATCGCTGGCTTGTTCCAGCTGCGAATCAGATTGTCCATGAACACCTTGGGCTCGAAGATGGCGTATTCCGTTTCGCTGTTAATAATCGCCTGTTCAATGTCTCGGCGTCCGTCATGCGCTGGGTTGTCATTATCTTTGTCAGCGACGAAGCAACTGGTGTTAAAGACAATTTTCTTAACGCCATTTTTGTTGGCGGCGGCGGCGATATTATCGCCCAGGGTTGCAGCCATCTCGCGATCAAAAACAAACGGCAGATTCGCGGCAATTGCGTCGATACCTTGTGCCGCGCTAATCATAGATTGGGTGTCATAAAGATCTGCTTTTACCGTGTCGACATGAGCAAACTCTGTGCCTTGCAAAGCATCAGGATTGCGCAGCGCGGCGACGGGCGTGAAGCCTGCATCCATTAAGCGAGTGAGCAGGGGATGGCCTTGGTCTCCCGTTGCGCCAAGTACTAAAACTCTGGTCATTCTGCATGCTCCGATTGAGCGGCTGACTTGCCGGCGATATAGCCAAAGGTGAGGGTCGGGCCTAACGTGCCACCGGCGCCCGCATAAACGCTGCCTGTTGGATTACTGATTACATTGCCCGCACCGTAAAGCCCTGGCATGACTTCACCGTGGACATTGAGCACTTGCGCTGTGCCATTGGTTTTGGCGCCACCGTTAGTGCCTAACGCGCCCATATTGATTTCAACGGCATAAAAGGGCCCGACTTCTACCGATCCCAGGGTCGCGGCAGCACCGGGTCGTGAGCGGTCGCCATAGAAACGGTCGTAAGCACTTTCACCGCGACCAAAATCGGGGTCCTTGGCATTGGTCGCGTGTGCATTAAAGGCAGAGACCGTCGTCTCCAGCTGTTCCGCATCCACGCCCAAGGTATTCGCTAGGGTTGGTAAATCCGCCGCTTCAACAATCCAGTCTGGTAATGGATCTCCGGGCATTACGGATGCAATGGGATAACGTCTCAGGTATTGACTGTCCATAATGAGATAGGCGGGCAGATTGTGGTAACCGTAGGTGGCTGGATCAAAGCTCTGAAAAGCACCGGCGAGCGCAGAGTAATTATTCGCTTCGTTGCAGAATCGTTTGCCCTGGCGGTTCACCATCAGGCTGTGTGGCAAGGTTCGTTCGATGAGCACCGGTAGCGACCGCTGCACTTCTTTTTGCGGGGCACCATTGTCTGGCCATTGTGATCCGCTCATAGACAGGGTTGGTATCCACCAGGCGCTGGTCATATTGCCTAATCCTGCTCCTGCACTCAGCGCCATTTTTAGCCCATCACCGGTGTTAGTCGGCGGTGATGCGGGTGCCGTTAGCGGGCCACGCAAAAAGGTCTTTTTTAACGCTTCATCCCATTCAAAACCGCCGGTTGCCAAAACGACTCCCCGCTCGGCGTTGATGGTTTGGTCGACGTCATCCTTTGTCACCCTGACACCGGTGATACGACCCTCTGTATTGATTAACTCATTGGCGCGCGTTTCAAGCAGCAGCTCAATATCGCGATCTAGGCAAGCTTTCAGCAAGCGCCCGATCAACGCCTGACCCCAGCCCCGCAAATCGCCGTCAATACGACGCTGCATTTCCTCGGGTTCGATAACGCCGGTGCCGCCACCTAACGGCGTCTCAAGGAGCATCATGCGCACTATGTCGCCGCCGTTATATATTTTGTCGGCCCAGTCACCCAGAGTGGTGAAATCAAAGAGGGCGTTATCGAGGGCTCGTCCTCCGTCGGTAATTGCGCCGGGGCGGTCAAGGTAATAGTCGGGATAGCCGTCTAGGATGTGTAACTCAAGGGCGCCTTGCTCATTTAAGAATTCAAGCGCGTTGCTACCTTCATCGACAAAGGCTTCCAGCGTGTCAGCGCTCATTTCGCCATGGTCCAAAGACCGAAAATAAGCGAGCGCATCTTCACGATTGTCGGCAATGCCCTTGGCTTTCATTTGTGGATTATCTGGTACCCAAACAATGCCCCCTGAAATGGCTGCGGTGCCACCGAGCCGCGCCCCTTTTTCGATGACGGTGACTGTTGCGCCACACTCGTGCGCCGTCAATGCTGCGGTTAAGCCCGCAGCGCCGGCTCCGATGATCAGCACATCTGTGATGAGAGCGTTTGTCATAATGTCAGCGTTCTCCCGCTACGAGTAAATAGGGCTCATGGGCCCGAGCAGTTGGAATGGTATATTTTTTTCTGTTCGCGTTGTGAAAAGATGCCAATATTTTCCGCACTGTCAGCCAACGCAAGCGGTGCTCCTCGATCGCTACTGATTCAGATCGCTAGGTTTAGGGCGGCTAAGCTGGAGTAGCCCAGCCAGCAAGCCCCCAGCCCCAACAAACGATATGTCGACAAAACGGTCGCTGCTTTTACTCAGGCGTGCCAAGAAGTGGCGTCATAATCGAAGGTGCGCTGCGTTTAATCCCGCGGACTCAAAACTATCCAGCCGCTCATTGGACGCTGATAGCCTTGATGACCAATTGTCGCGGCAGCCGCGCCCACGTTGTTGCTTAAAGCGTTGAGTGCGCCGCTAGTTGAGTACGTTGTATCCCCGTCCGCGCATGCAGTTCTTCACGATTTGATCTTTTTGTGCGGCGGCGTTGGCGCTGGCTTGGCGTCTTTCACGGCTGTTCCGCCCCGCGGCTATAAGGACCCCGGCTCCCGCCCCTTTTTTTGCGGCTTTTGAGCCCGACCCTCCACTGACTGCGCCAGCGGCGGCGCCCACAGCGGCACCTTTAACCGCCGTGCCGGCGACGCTGTCCCGCTGGGGTGCGCCGGGCTGATTCTGCACCGCGAGGCCTTCACACTGTTGTAAATCGGTTTGGTACTGGGTGTAGTCCTGCACCTGTGACATATCGACCACCACATTGGCGTGGGCGCTGCTGGTCGTTGCCCATACAGCGAGGATGAGGGGTATTCTGATGCTCGTGAACATGGGGTCTCCTGATAACCGAGTTACACGCTAAGTGTAATTATAGGCCAAATAAATGGCCCGTTGGGGGTAGATGGCCTCAATGATCTTGCTATCTGAACAGCAGACATTTGCGCAATCTCCGGCTATTGGTCCGAAAATTTATTGGCTGCGACGATCGGGCAGTTCATATCCATTCCATCCCGAGAGAGACTACGCAACGCTCCGTGCAACGTGTTTTTCAGTAGCGTCTTTGTGATGTGGGGTTGCGGATGCGCTTCCTGCAAAGAAACAGCGTGGCAGGTCGTGCTCTGGTTGGTGGTGCCAGGTGGGGCAGGGTAGTGCTATCTCATTCCTTATTGCGCAGATGCCTCAAAATACCATCGATAACGTCCCGGTCCTCGATGCAAGGGCTGACAGCGGCAGCGCTTACGACATCCGCCGGATAAACCACCATGACCAGCTGGTTTAGCGCGTTATCAGTCGATGACACCTATACGAAATGGTGGGCCCAGTAGGACTTGAACCTACGACCAATCGATCGTGCCCATGAAGCGCATGGCCGCGGCGTCTGACATGACGGGCCAATCCTGTTTTTGTTGGGACCTGCCTCGGGTTTTATCAACGGCGAAACTCTGATCGTTGATGGCGGAGTCTACGTACAGTAACTAGCTGGCAAGTTGAGCTGCTCGAAAGCGCGTAGTGCTCACCTAACGGCTTGCAACCGTAAGTGTCCACATTCAGCCAGTCGCGGCTTCACATTCTCGCTGCCCATCGGCCTCTGGGTGAGACGCGGGCGCTTTCAGGGCTCGGCTAGTGCGGAAGCCTCTTGCTGAAGCCATGCATCCATGCGCGCCTCCAGTGCATCAAGCGGAATAGCCCCGGCCCCTAGTAAATGATCATGGAACGCCCTGATATCAAAGCCATCCCCCAGTAGAGCCTCAGCCTTCTGTCGTAGCTCAAGCATTTTCAACTGCCCAATTTTGTAGGCGAGCGCTTGCCCCGGCCAGCCTATGTAGCGATCAATTTCATTAACAATATCGGCTTCTGTTTTTGCCGCATTGGCCAAGAAGAAATTGATGGCGCGCTCGCGACTCCAGCCAAAGTAGTGGATGCCGGTATCGACAACCAGCCGCACTGCACGCCACATGTCGTAAACCAACTGTCCATAGCGAGAGTAGGGGTCCTGATACAGCCCCATATCGTAACCCAGCCGCTCCGAGTACAGCCCCCATCCCTCAACAAAGGCAGTGACGCCGCTGCGCCGTCTAAACTCAGGTAAGTCGGTCAACTCACCTGCCAGCGCAATTTGCAGGTGATGTCCGGGAACACTCTCGTGAACACTCAACACTTCCATCTCAAACTTGGGGCGGACTTCGGGCTTATACAAATTCACGTAATACCAGCCGGGCCGTTTCCCATCTGGCGTGGGTGGCATGTAGTATGCGGTCGTGGTGTCAGGGGCTATTTCATCTGGAATGGGTCGTACACCATAGGGTATTCGCGGTAATTTCCCGAACAGCTTCACCAGCTCGGGATCAAGACGTTTGGCTACGGCCTGATAACCCTCCAGAAGCTCCTCTGGTGTTTCGTAATAAAACTGCGGAGCAGTGCGGAGAAATTCGTTGAAAGCCGCGAGTTCTCCGTCGAAACCTACCTCGGCGATGACGCCTTCCATTTCGCCGCGAATTCGCGCGACTTCATCAAGGCCAATCTGGTGAATGGCTTCCGGTGAGAGGTCTGTGGTCGTAAAGTGTTGCACCAAAAATCTGTAGGCAGCTTTGCCACCCTCAAGGCTTCCTATGCCCGGTTCGGGTCGACTTGCGGGCAAGTAGCTGTCCTTGATGAACGCCCCAAAATCACGGTAAGCAGGGTTAAGTTGGTCTGTAATTACGGTCTTTGCTTCGGCTTGGAAAGCCTTTGCTACCGCAGGGTCGATATTGCCCGATATCTCTGCGAAGGCCTTGTAAAATGGGCTTGCTTCCGGGGTGGTAGTGACCACCCGCTCAATCTGCTCGGGAACACGTTGAATGATTATGGCGGCTTGAACTCTATTTTTAGCCATGCCTTCAGTCAGCAGTTCTTGATATTGCTGAAGCCTATCGGGCAGCGCGCGTAAGCGAATTAACCAGTCTCGGTAGTCTTGCTCACTCCTAAACGGTAAACGCTCCGCCATGCCATGGGCATGCTGTGGACCCGAACGCATATTGATCGGCATTAAGTGCAGACCTTGTTCGTAGGCCGCACGTTCGTCGTTAATTTCACGCAGTAGCATGCTGCGATTGAGACGGACCTCGCTGGACAGGCTGGCAGGCTCAATAGCGCCCAGCTGTTGTGAAAAGACGCTCAATGCTTCTTGTCGCAGTGCTTTTGATGCCAGACTCATATCGGTCCATGATGCGTTACCAGAGCGGTCGCCGTAGCCTAGGCGCATTTCCGGATAACTCTCAAGGCTCCACGCCCAATGCTCTTCAATGACCGCTTCAAGCGCTTTGTCGTTGGCTAAAACAAGCTGGCTCATGAGTGACGTTGAGAGCACAAAAAAACCGGCTAAGAGGCGGTTTGCTCGTTTAGTTTGAGATCTCATGTGAATCACCGGCCAAGAATGGAGCGCGCTACAAGCTCCATCATAATTTCAGAGGTGCCGCCATAAATGGGTTGAATACGGGCGTCTACATAAAAGCGGGAGATGGGGTATTCCGTGGTGTAGCCGTAACCACCAAAGCACTGCAAACACTGGTCAGCAACTCGGCATTGCATTTCACAACTGGCGAGCTTTAGCATTGCGACTTCTTCGCTGCTGAGATCATCGTTGGCATATTTTTCAGTGCACTTCTCATAAAACGCGCGATTAATGGCGATATCTGTTTTTACATCAGCCAGCTTGAAACGGGTGTTTTGGAAGCCACCTATTTTTTGTCCAAAAGCTTCACGGTCTTTCATGTATTCAACGGTAACGGCAAGTATAAGGAAGAATAAAGTGCCTGTTGAGATTAAATTTCCTGACTGATCCTGCTAACTGAACTAGAGAAATTGGCGACATACCCGCCTGCAGGCCTGAAAAATTGCTCGCTGAGTTGATCGAGCAATTCATATCCGGCCATTCCTGAACGAGAGCCCGCAGTAGTCCATGCCATGGTTTTTTCAGTGGCGTCGTTGCTGATGTGGGGTTTGGAATTCGCTTCCTGCAAAAAAAGCAGCTTGGCAGGTCGTGCTCTGGTTGGTGGTGCCAGGTGGGGCAGGGTAGTGCTATCTCATTCCTTATTGCGCAGATGGCTCAAAATACCATCGATAACGTCTAGGTCCTCAATGCGCGATATCACCCGCAAAGACCCCCCGAGCGATCGCGATAGTTAGTTTCAATAGAATCCGTTGGAGCGTTGAGTTTGCATAAGTCTCTCAATCCATTGGAGGCCCGTAATATGAATACAGTCTCTCCCTGGCCTTGAGAAGCGCAGGCGGTTAAAGAGACCAAGCCAGTTAAACCCCCGTATCAAAGCTTGCACTAGCGGTGCGATTAAACCCGGGCGACCGATATGCTGCAATATGCGCATAATTGTTGCATATTGCGATAAATAGCATCCCTCTGTCCTAAAGTGAGTCACAGGCGTTAGGCTATCTGGGGTGCCAAATACATGCT
>JBDQJL010000012.1:0-51694 GCA_040263855.1 Luminiphilus sp.
CCTTGGGATAAAAATAGACCACCACCGCCGACTTACCCTTAAAGTCAGCCAGCGAGACCGCGTTGCCCTCGTGATCTTGCAAGGCAAATTTTGGGGCGAGGTTACCGATTTTAGGAAATGGCATGAGGGTCTTCCTTAAAAAAATAGACTGATGAAACTACGGACAACCTGCGCCGCAAGATCAATCGGCATGGCTGCGCTCAAGATGCCGTTGGTAACCGTCGGGCATAGTCGATCACGGTATTACGAATGGGAAAGTGCTCGGTTTTTCGATCCGATAAGTACTCTGTCAAAATTTCATGAACCACCGGAAACGCCAATTCGTCCCACGGAATCTCTTGCTCTGAAAATAAAGCGGTCTCGAGGGACTCTGGGCCCACACCAAATACCTCGTCTTCTATTTGGCAGCGATAAAAGAGATACACCTGGCTGATATAGGGCACATCAAAAATGCGGTAGAGGTCTAAGTTGATGGCTTTCGCGGCGGCTTCTTCCCAGGTCTCCCGGGCCGCACCTTCAGCCGAGGACTCTTTGTTTTCCATAAAACCGGCGGGCAGTGTCCACTTACCGTAGCGGGGCTCGATGGCGCGCTTACAGAGTAAGATCTTGTCGCCGACTGCGGGCAAGCAGCCCACGATCACCTTGGGGTTGACGTAGTGCACCATCGCACAGGCCGAGCAAACATGCCTTAACCGGTCATCGTCGTCGGGTATTGCTAAATTGACGGTGGCACCACACTCACTACAAAACTTCACGCTTTCTCCTCTGACCGCCATCGCGCGCGACGATGCTGATCGACTGCTTTACTCGCCACCCAAACCTGTCCATCGGGGCCCTGCTCCCGCTTCCAAAACGGCGCGTCGGTTTTCAGGGTATCCATCATCAGCTCACTGGCGCTGATCGCCTCACCCCGGTGCTCCGCCACCGCGCCGACCCAGACAATGGTCTCTGCCACATCAAGCAGGCCGTAACGGTGAACAATACGCCAGCGGCTTAACCCAAACTGATCTGCCGCGCGCTCCCCCAGCGCCATCAGTACCTTTTGCGCCATTTCGGGGTAATGTTCTAACTCCAACTGACTCACCGCATGCGCGTCTGAGTGATCGCGCACATAGCCGGTAAAAGTCGCCACCGCTGCGCCGGGGCGCGGGCCGACCAATTGCGCGTACTCCCTCGCCACATCGATTGGCTCGCGTTGAATAGAAACGGTCATGCTATCCGCCCGTCATGGGGGGGAAAAACGCTAGCTCATCCCCAGCCGTCACCACCGCGTCAGTCCAGACAACCTTGTGGTTCAGCGCGTGCACCAAGTTAGGTTGATTGAGCGCCTCCTGCCAAGTGGCACCGCGCTGCGACAGCGCCGATTTCACCGCGGCAACCGTGGCAGTGCCATCGCGCTCAGTCAGCACAAACTCAAATTCTGACTCGCCCAGCACCTCGCGCAGCGAGGAAAACAATTTAATCGTGATGCTCACGCTGCCACTCTCCGCTCGCGCCGCCGGTTTTTGATACCAGCTGCGTCATTTCGATACTCATGCCACGATCAATCGCCTTGCACATATCATAGAGCGTCAGAGCCGCCACCGAGGCTGCCGTTAACGCCTCCATCTCGATGCCGGTCTGCCCCGTGACTTTACAAGTGACAGTGATCCTCACGCCCGGCAAGTCCTGATCGGGCTGCAGATCAATCTCTACTGAAGAAAGCGGTAAGGGGTGGCACAAAGGGATCAGTTCGGCGCACTTCTTAGCTGCCTGAATACCGGCTATCCGCGCCACCGCCATCACGTCGCCCTTGGGCATGTTGTCCGCCACGATGGCACTCAGCGTCTCCGGCTGCATGCGCAAGCACGATGTGGCCGTCGCAACCCGTGTGGTGATCGCTTTGTCGGAGATATCAACGATGTGGGCCTGCCCCGCGTCATCAAGGTGTGTCAGGCGATCTGTTTTATTTGGCATAGCGCAATGCTAACACTCCGGTGCGACAAACGGCACAAGCTGTCATGATGTGGGTCATAACTCCTAAGCAGTGAACACCCTATGTCACCAGAGGACCCCCTCGCCCCGAGTATCCGTTATCGCTGGACCGTGCTGGTCATGCTGACCTTGGTGTACACCTTTAATTTTATCGACCGGCAGATCTTGGTGATCTTGCAAGAGCCGATCAAAGCGGATCTCGGGCTCAGTGATGCGCAGTTAGGGTTGCTCAGTGGCTTTAGCTTTGCCTTGGTGTATGTCACCGCCGGCATTCCCATTGCCTGGCTCGCAGACCGCGGCAACCGGCGCAATATTGTCGCCGCCTCCTTAGCCTTCTGGAGCTTCATGACCGCACTGTCCGGGCTCGCTCAGAACTATGGGCAGCTATTAGCGGCACGGATCGGTGTAGGCATCGGCGAAGCCGGTGGGTCACCGCCGTCGCATTCCATGGTTAGTGATTATTTTCCCGCCAAGCAACGCGGCACCGCCCTCTCCTTTTACAGTACCGGCATTTACATTGGCATTTTAATTGGCTTTGCCGCAGGCGGCTGGATCGCCGAAACCTTTGGTTGGCGGACAGCCTTCTTTCTCGTCGGTGTACCCGGTATTGTTTACGCCCTGCTCTTGGTTTGGGTCGTGAAGGAACCAAAGCGGGGACAGTGGGATCCGGGCGGGGTCCCGGCAAAATCAACCTTCAAAGAAACCCTCGCCAGCCTCAAAGAACGGCCGACCTTTTGGTGGATTTCGGTGGGCTGTGCGTTCACCGCCTTTATTTCTTACGGCAATGGCAATTTTATGCCGTCTTTTCTCATGCGAAATCATGGCATGACACTGGCAGAGGTGGGCGTGGCACTGGGTTTGATCTCGGGTATCTCGGGCGCAGTGGGTACGTTTATGGGCGGCTTTTTAGCCGACAGACTGGGGACTCGGGACATTCGCTGGTACTTATGGATTCCTATTATCGGGGGGCTCACTTCGATGATTCCCGCGTATTACACGCTCTTGGGCAGCAACAAGACGCTGGTGTTGGCCGCCATCATCCCGTCACAAATTCTGAGCACCTTGTACCTCGGCCCGTGCATCGCCACCTGCCACAACCTCGTGTCACCGGGCATGCGGGCAATGGCCTCGGCAATTTTGTTTTTTATACTGAATATTATTGGGCTGGGCCTGGGGCCTTTGACCGTTGGCGTACTAAGTGATCAATACGCCACCGCATTCGGTGACAACAACCTGCGCTATGCGATGTTGACGACCCTCACCATCAGCGTCGTCGGCGTGGGCTTTTTGCTGATGGGCGCGCTCAGCCTGAAGCGGGATTTGGCGCTGACGGGTCAACCTCGGTAACTCGCCCTCGCTTCGTTTAGCTCGACTTGGGATAGGAAACGTCGATTAGGTCTAGGCGCGATTGAAGACGTGCCTCATAACTTGACCGCAACGACCGTGTTATCTGTTCAGAACGCATAACCCATTCGCCAAAAGCTGGCTTCGTTCAAACTGGCCGCTAATGCGCTTGTAAACTCTGGCGGGCCATACGCATGCTGATGACCGCGTCCGGAGAACTGTTCACCTGAACGCTCTAAACGGTAATACAGTAGCGCACATTGATTGGAGAGCGAGAAGTCTCTCAAAACCGCGAGCGTTTGCTCCGGAATCTGCTCTCCCACCGGAGTAGCGCTAATCACGCGCCAACCTTCCCATTCGCCAACATCAGATAAAATCACTTTGCTTTGGTCGGGCCGCATGGTCTCAGGATAACCGAGGTCGTCTAGAAGCCATGCGCAAGAGAAGGTTCTGCAGGGTTTTTCTGGGCGGGTCTCGTAAATAGCGCACCCATCTGCGCGCTGGTGACGACAGGGCTTGCCGGGTTCCATGGCTAATACGTCACTGACCAACCAGCCTTCGCAGCAAGCGGTGCATTCACCGCAGATTCTTGCGTTAGCGGCCATGTCGGTCATTAACCTGTCCTCTCTGCGAACACCTTTATCGCTTAATTCCCCAACCAGCTACGAGGGTCATCATTCACTCAGCTGAATTTTACGACATCATGTTCCGTAAAGAGTGTCTCTTTTGCATCGCCGAAGCGCAATACCGTTTCCTTGATTGCCGCAGCAAACTCGGGTGAGCCGTAGGCCCGCTGCCGATCACTATGGGTGTAAACACCGTCTGCCTGCCCTCGCTCGTAGAAGATGAGTGGCACATCTTTACTTTTGGTGTAGAGCCTCAGCCACTCAAGCGTTGCCTCAGGGACCTTAGGGCCTACGGGGACCGCTCGCATAACATTCCACTCTTTCCAGTATCGTGCTGAGAGCACGATGGCGCCACATTGATCAGGACGCATCTCTTCCGGAAACGCGTCTTCATCTGTTAACCAAGCACATTTAAAAGTGCGACAAGGCTCTTCGGGACGCGTCTCATAAATCGCACACCCCCCTGACCGGCAGTGCGCACAGGATTTACCTGCGTACATGTCAAGGCTCTCATCTGGCAGCCAACCTTCACAGCAGGCGGTACACTCACCACACTCTCTCACTGCGACACTCCTTTTCTCGTTGTCAACCTGTAGATTAAGACATGTCTGTGATCTTGCGTCTTTTTAAAATCGGCCACTTGCATTTTATTGAGCCGCCGACACATCCTTTCCGTCTCTTTGCGCTTGCTCTATTTTACGCTCCTGCAAGATCTTGAGCTCTTCACCAAACAGCTTGGTAAGCTTCTCAACGCCACTTTGGCGGAGCGCGCCGTCATTACCCGTCACCACGTAGGTGCTGTAGACCGCACACGCCATCATCAGGCCCGATGACACCACGGCAGGCGGACTGTCGCCCTCTGCTGTCATCTCATTAGCCAAAGCAATAAACCGATTAACACATTCAATCTTCTTTTCTTGACTCACAATACCTGCCCTCCCTTGGGCTAGAACCTAAGCGTGGAGTTCAAAACAATGATAACTTTTTAATCAGGTGACCCCACGGGGACCTTCATCGCAGCGACCACAAAAAATGATTGGTACAATTTTAGTGGTTCTGGGCCAGTCTGTCCCCCCCAGTAAACCTGTCGCAGTCGAAAAAATCGCTCGTTAGAAGATAAATCCTACGAGCCGTCTTATTTTATTGGCTAAGCCCTCATCTGACGATCGACAATATTAGCGATACATAACCCAGCGAGCAGCTCATCACAATTACTGTGGACCGTTTGGACATCCGTGTTATTAGCACAGCGTCATTTCACGAGTTTCCCGCAACGCGTGAAAGACCCAGCAACACGGAAACCCGGTGTAAACTCATGATGGCACGCAAGGGAGTCTGGGCTGCATGAATCACCCCAAACATGAGATAGCGAGGCAAATCATACAATGCTGGTGTGGCATGGCCACGCTGCTCGCTGCGCTCTTCACCCTGATATCCGCTCCGCTTGCTGATGCTAACGACAAGACATCTGCGCCGCCGCACTTCTCCAAGGCTTATGTTGACTTGCAGTGGGGGCAAATGCACCTGCTCCAGGCCATGCCTCATCAGATGACTGAACGCACACTGGTTTGCTTCCCACCCAACCCGTTTTCAGGCAATTATTATCGCCAACTGATGGCGTCATTAGCCACAGACCGAAGGGTCGTCGCCCTAGACTACCCCGGCCTCGGACAATCAGACGCGTCGGCAACATGGCGCACCGTTGGCGATCTGGCTGAGATTATGATCGACGCAATCGAAGCAGCCCGCCTCACAGACGATCATCATCAATCCATTGATGTCTGCGGGTACCACACCGGTGCCATGGTCGCGGCTGAGGTGGCGATTCGCAGACCGGATCTGGTAAGGCATGCGATCCTGATCGGCGTGCCTTACTTTCCCGATGCGGCAGAGAACGATGCGGAGCTGCTCAGCGTGATGCAGGATCGTCCACTGCCTAGGGAACTCGCGGCACTCGATAGCTCATGGCGATTTACGATGGAAGCACGACACCCCGATGTGACGTTGAAAAGGGCTTATGAAAACTTCCTCGAATCTGCCGCCGCATGGCGGGCTCGGGCACCGGTTTATCGGGCACTGCATGGCTATGCAGCGGCTGATCGGGCGGTTTTAATCACGCAACCCGTCTTAGTGCTCAACCCGCACGGCGGTTTAAAAACGCACACGCGCGCCTACGCTCAACTTATCCAAGACGTCACGCTGGTTGAGCTACCTGACCTCACCTATGGTGTTTTCGATGTGGCCGCAGAGCAGATAGCTGAGATCATGCTTGAGTATGTCGATCGTTAATTGTCGTGGATCGTTGCTTGTCGCGGGTCGTTGCTGGTCGTGGGTCGTTGCTTGTCGTGGGTCGTTGCTTGTCGTGGGTCGTTGACTGGCACTAGCGATCCCGATGACCTGAAAAAACATTGCGCACACAGATAACCCTCCCTAGCGCAATTTGTTCTATTGATGTACGTTTATATCAAATACAACAAGAGACGCCGGTATGCCAATCTTCAAACACTGTTTTCTGCTGCTTTGCAGCGTTTTTGTCTTCTCACCCCTTGCCTTTACCGCGCATCACTCGCCAGATGAAGATGCGCTAACGCCAATCGAGAAAGCAGCCCAATATCCCTTACTGCTGCGCCGGACAACGCTCATTGTTCGTGACCTAGAGGCCTCACTGGCCCTCTATCAGAAGGCGCTGGGCATGGAGATTATCTATGATGAACAGATCGCCCGGCCCCACGCATCAGAAGATCGAGAGCAGCGCCTCAGGCTTATTTTTATGCGCGCATCACACGACCATGTGGGTGTGATCGGTTTAATCGATTACGAGTATGGCTATCCCGAGCATCCCGCACACAGCAAACCTATTCGACACGAGGGGTTTACGCCAGGCAATCCGATTCTGCTCTTCAATACCCAATCACTAGCGGCCCGCTGGCCTGCTATCGCCGCTACACCAGGGGTAAAGGTCGTTAAAGCGCCGGGGTTGCGCACGTATCCTGGCTACGACGGGGGTCCGGACATTAAGGTTATGGTGAGTATCTTCTACGATCCCGATGGCTACCTCATTGAGCTAAATCAAATACTCACCGAGTAATCGTGTCACGCTCTAAAGATTCAAACGGCTCAGCCTGCGCCAGCCGGGTGTTGCCTATGCGAGTCGGGCAGTGAAGGCTGGTGCGAAACAATGAGCGAGAAAAGTAAAAGTGACTGGACTGGATCCGAAACCAAAACCTACGCCAGTCATTGCGTGCTAGAAAGCACGACCATTGGCAGCGAAGCGTGGTGCGACAATTCAAACGAAACACCCAAAGGCGAATGGACTACCGAGGAAGTCGCAGAGTATGCACAGTACTGCGTCGCCAAACAGATAACTCAGTAACGCGCTTTGAACGTCGTGGGGGCGAATTACTTCGCCCCCACCGCTTTCTTTGTGGCTTAGTGCGGGTCACAATTACCTCATGAGCGACACCACCTCCTCCGCGCACACCCCCATGATGCAGCAATATCTTGCGATCAAGCGAGACCACCCGTCTGCGCTACTCTTTTATCGGATGGGGGATTTTTATGAGCTCTTCTATGACGATGCCGTGGCGGCATCCCGGCTGCTAGACATTACACTGACTAGCCGCGGTAAGTCTGCCGGCGAACCCATACCGATGGCGGGTGTGCCCTACCACGCGGCTGAAAATTATCTGGCGCGCCTTGTCAGATCGGGCCAATCGGTGGCCATCGCCGAGCAAATCGGCGACCCCGCTACCAGCAAAGGACCTGTAGACCGCGAAGTCGTGAGAATCGTCACCCCCGGCACACTCACAGACGAGTCACTGTTAGACGCCAAGCACGACGCGCTCATACTCGCCATTGCCAGGCACTCGACTGGCTTTGGTCTGGCGTGGCTCGATATGAGTAGCGGGCGATTTCTCGTCTCGGAGGTAACTGACAGCGTTGCCTTGGATGCCGAGGTTGCGAGACTGAATCCCGCAGAGATTCTGGTGCCTGAGTCGAGTGATCTGGCCGAGACCGCTTGGCCCGGGGCAATTCGTCAACAGCCTGACTGGCAGTTCGATGAAATGAGCGCACGAGAAGATTTGCAGCGACAATTTCAGACCCGAGACCTTGATGGCTTTGGCTGCGAGTCGCTCACAGTTGCCATTGCCGCAGCGGGCGCATTACTGGCCTATGTCAAAGATACGCAGCGTAGCGATTTACCTCACATCCAAGGGATCCGGCAAGAATCACAAACCGATGCAGTGATTCTCGACGCCGCAACGCGCCGCAATCTCGAAATTGACCGCACGCTCAGTGGTGGCGAAGAACACACGCTGTATGCAATTTATGACAGCACCGTGACGGCGATGGGTGCGCGTCATCTTCGCCGCTGGCTGCATCGTCCCATCAACAATGCGCTAACGATCGAAGAACGCCTCGAGGCCGTTGAACAGTTGGCTGGCGGTTATCAGTTTGAGCCACTGCGCGACACGCTGCGCAATATCGCAGATTTAGAGCGTATTCTGTCGCGGGTTGCCTTACGGTCGGCCCGGCCGCGGGACCTCAGTCGTCTGGGTAACAGCCTCACCCAACTGCCACTCATACGAAGCCAGTTACCCAAAGCCTCCACAAAACTCGCGGAGCTCGCAGCTGCTCTCCCCGATTATCCAGAGCTGACGACACTGCTAGCAGCTGCCATTATTGAGAATCCACCGGTACTGATCCGCGATGGCGGTGTTATCGCAGAAGGCTACGACGCAGAACTCGATGAGCTTCGCGGCATTAGTGAAAATGCCGGCGCTTACCTGCTCGAACTGGAGCAAAGAGAGCGCGACGCCACTGGACTCTCGACGCTGAAAGTGGGCTACAACCGCGTGCATGGCTACTATATTGAGATCAGTCGCTCGCAGTCAGAGCAAGCACCCGATGCCTATCAACGTCGACAAACACTGAAGAACGTTGAGCGTTTTATTACGCCCGAACTCAAGACCTTTGAAGACAAAGCACTCTCTAGTAAAAGTCGCGCGCTGGCGCGAGAAAAATTGCTCTACGAACAAATCGTCTTGCGCGTCGCTGAATCACTCTTGCCACTGCAAACCACCGCGACTGCACTGTGTGACCTCGATGTATTGGCCTGTTTCGCTGAGCGCGCCATCAGTCTGCACCTGTGTCGTCCCCGATTTACCGATGGCACCCTGTTACAGATAGACGGCGGTAGACATCCTGTTGTCGAGAGCGCCCGCGATCACCCTTTTATTGCCAACGATACGCAGCTCGACGAAAAGCGCCGCATGTTACTCATTACCGGACCCAATATGGGCGGTAAATCGACTTATATGCGCCAAAATGCACTGATCGCACTGCTTGCCCACGTCGGTGCATTCGTGCCCGCTCGATCGGTCACACTCTCGAGCCTCGATCGTATTTTTACGCGGATTGGCTCATCAGATGACCTCGCCAGCGGGCGATCCACGTTCATGGTGGAAATGACAGAGACAGCCAACATCCTCCACAACGCGACGGAACGAAGCCTCGTGCTGATGGATGAGATAGGCAGAGGCACCAGCACATTTGATGGGTTGAGCATTGCCTGGGCGACAGCGCTGGCCCTCGCTAATCAGGTCAAAGCCATTACCTTTTTTGCTACCCACTATTTTGAATTGACTGCGCTGCCACAGCAACACGCGGCCATGGCCAATGTACATCTCGATGCCACGGAGCATGAGGACCATGTTGTGTTTTTGCATCAAATACAAGAAGGGCCAGCGAACCGCAGCTTCGGCCTGCAAGTAGCGCGTCTAGCGGGCGTGCCGGCTGGCGTGTTGACCACGGCTCGTGACAAACTTCAGGCACTCGAAAGCGGCCAGCATGCCGGGCCACCTCCCGCCCAAACCGACTTATTTTCAGCGCCCCGGCCCACTGTGCCCTCGCCGGTGATCGAACAGTTACGGGCGTTAAATCCAGACGATATGACCGCTCGCGAGGCATTAGCCTGCCTCTATGAGCTGAAACAAAATCTTGAAGACAAGCCGTGAATAGTTTTCAAAACCGGCCTCAACCAGTATCCTTCGCCCTGAGCTAAGTGAGGTATTGGTATGACGTTCGTTGTCGGTGAAGATTGCATCAAGTGCAAGCATACGGATTGTGTCGAAGTATGCCCGGTCGATTGTTTTTATGAGGGTCCGAATTTCTTGGTTATCCATCCGGACGAGTGCATTGATTGCGCGCTCTGCGAGCCTGAGTGTCCGGTGGACGCCATTTTTTCAGAAGACGAGCTACCCGCTGATCAGGAAAACTTTCTGGCGCTCAACACTGAACTCGCCGAAGTGTGGCCAAACATTACCGAACGCAAAGAGCCGCTACCCGATGCGGAAGACTGGGCGGGCAAATCCGGGAAGCTGGAACTACTTGAACGCTGACTAACGGGCGCGCCGCGCGAGCGGCTTCACGCCTTACCGACTCGGTAGCACTGTCATGGGGTCTATCGGACTACCATTACGTCGTATCTCAAAATGTAACTTGACCGAATCAGTACTTGTGCTGCCCATCCGGGCGATGGTCTCACCCGCCGCCACGAAGGCGCCCTCGCTTACCAGGAGCTCCTCATTGTGCCCATAAGCACTTAGGTAAGTGTCGTTGTGCTTGACGATCAATAACACGCCATACCCGGTCACACCCGACCCGGCATACACCACTACGCCATCAGCGGTTGCCACCACCGGATCGCCACGCTGACCGACTAGGTCTAACCCCTTATTGCGATCACCCGCAAAACCGCGACTCACCGTGCCTGATACAGGCCATAGCCATCGACTGACCGGGGCGTTCGTGAGTGCGGGCTTAGCGGCGGTCACGGTCACTGGTTTTTTTTCTGCCACCGGTATTTTAGGGGCAGTGGCTGGCTTTGATGTCGGATTACGCGCTACGTCGTCACTCGGTAGCGGCAACGATGCCGCAACTTCTGGAGCCGGCTCGGGCCGCGATACCGGAGGAACCGTTCGCAGCTGCTCACCCACTACAATCGTAAAGGGTGGCTCAATCTCGTTAAACTGGGCCAGCGTCCGGTAATCCATACCCAACCTAAAGGCCACCGAATACAGCGTATCCCCAGGCTGAACGCGATAATCTGGGCCCTGAGGCAAGGTGGGTTTAACCACTTGTTCGGATGGCACTGATTGCCGCACTTCAGGCGCGACATCGACACGCTGTACCGAGCGATCCTCGATCACCGCGGGGGGATGATCTGCGCAAGCACTCAACAACACGCCCGCCATACAGGCCACAAACCAGCGATTCATTCGTTGCATCGCACGCTCACGATGCCTCGCGCCTTGCTAAAGCCGTAATGGACCAGACCAGGGTCAGTCCCAGCGCAAAACTGGCAAGGCACAGCATCACTTGAGGATCGATCAGTAATGGGTTGAGCGGTAATACCGGCCGCGTCAACTCAACAGATCCACCCACCGAGTCAACTAAAACAGTAATCTGCCACGGCCATACAGATGACAAAGAGCCCAACAATACGCCGCTTAAAAAAGCCATCATCGCGACGCGCGCCCGCAGTAAAAGAAAATTCAGAATCCGCGCGAAGGTGACCAGCCCTACTGCGCACCCCACCGCAAACACTGACAGCTCCGCAATCTGCAGACTTTTCACGGCTCCGAGCACCGGACCATACATACCCAGCAACACCAACATGAAACTGCCAGAGATACCCGGCAAGATCATTGCGCAGATCGCAATGGCGCCGGCAACAAAGAACCCCAGTAGGCTAGCTGAAAAAGGGATCGGCGGCGCCAGCGAGATCGCTACCGCCAGCGCAACACCCAAGGCAAAGAGGCCCACACGGCCCCATCGATCCAGCGAGACCTCGCTGCGCAACAGTAACGCGCCACTGATGAGAATGAGGCCTGAAAAAAAAGACCACAGGGGCTGAGGATAATGCAACAGCAACCAGTGAATGACCGAGGCGAGAGAAAAGATCGCAGTGAGAATACCCGCCAATAGCCAACCCAAAAAAGGGCCATCCAGTCGATGCCACAGTGCGCGCCAACGGCCACTGAAGAAAAACGCGATAGCCTGCTTATCGATCTTGACCAAGGCGCCCAGTAAACGCGCGTAAATGCCCGTAATTAAGGCAACCGTGCCGCCCGACACACCGGGCACAATATCTGCCGCACCCATCGCCACACCGCGTGCATAGATGCCGATAGGATTGGGCTTCATCTAGCAACACCACTGATCATTGGCACAAAATTCACCTCTTCGATCACTTCTTCAACAAAGCCGTCAGGCGTCGCGGTAATCATCATTAAACGCTGCCGATTCCCGCCCACTGGCAGAATCATGCAGCCATCCGGAGCGAGCTGCTCCAGCAACGCGTTCGGAACGCTTTCGGGCGCCGCCGCACCCAGAATTAAGTCAAATGGGGCCTCACTTGGCCAGCCCTCAAGACCATCTCCATGCCGCAACCGAACGTTGCGCACTCGTAAGGCACGCAATTGCTTTCGTGCTCGTTCTTGTAGCGGCTTGATCCGTTCAATCGCGCATATTTCATCCACCAGCGATGCCAAAATAGCAGTTTGATAACCCGACCCACTGCCGATCTCCAGGACTTTACGCGGCTTACCACGCGCCAGCGCCAACTCACTCATTCTCGCTACCATGTAGGGTTGCGACAGTGTCTGCCCGTAGCCAATCGGCAGGGCCGTGTCCTCATAGGATCGGTGCGCCAACGCCTCATCAACAAACAGATGACGCGGCACACTCCGAATGGCCTCTAGCACTTCGAACCGCGTGATGCCTTGATCCATTAAGCGCTGAATCAAACGCTCTCGCGTTCGCTGCGACGTCATGCCAATACCCATTCGACTCACGGACGATCACCGCCTTGCACAATGAGTGCTACCGCATAACTCGCGATACCCTCGCTGCGACCTTCAAAGCCAAGGCGTTCAGTGGTCGTTGCTTTGACATTAACGGCGCTGACACCCACGCCAAGATCTGACGCAATGTGCGCCTCCATCGAGCCGATATAATCACTCAGGCGAGGTGCCTGCGCGACGACGGTGATATCAACATTGCCCACCGACCACCCTTGTTGCGCCAACTTGCCGATAACGGTTTGCAGTAAAACCCGGCTATCCACGCCCCGAAATTGCTCATCCGTGTCGGGAAAATGGCGACCGATATCGCCCAGGCCTGCAGCGCCTAACAATGCGTCGCACAGTGCATGCAGCACCACATCACCGTCTGAGTGCGCTATCAAACCAAAGCCGCAATCGATGGTGGTACCGCCGAGCACAATGTGGCTGCCCTCTCCACAAGCATGCACGTCGTAACCATGGCCTATCCGCATCGTCATACTCAGCGCTCCCCGGCTTCTCTGAGAAACAGGTCGGCGAAAATCAGATCAGCCTCCACCGTCACCTTGATGTTACTCGACGCTCCCTCAACAACGTGAACGGGCCGCCCCGCGCGTTCCATCGCCATGGCCTCGTCGGTCACCGATACGCCCTGATCAATACAGTGCCGCAGCGCATCCCGAAGCGGCAACAGCGGGAAAAGCTGCGGCGTTTGCGCGCGCCATAGTATCGATCGATCCACCGTTTTCTCGATCTCGCCCCGATCATTGACCTGCTTCAATGTATCCGCAACGGGCTCGGCTAGGATCACGCCTTCTCCGAGCGCACGCGCACGGTCGATTAAGGCCGCTAAGGCATCCACCGTGAGGCAAGGTCTAGCCGCATCGTGAACCAGCGCCCAGTCACCCTCGGAAACATGCTCTTCAAGGGCGTCAAGGCCAGCCAAAACGGAGTGTGCACGGGTCACTCCGCCGGGCGTCGTTTGCACTCGCCCGTCGGAGAGACTGGCAATCATGTCGGCGCGTCGATCAGCGGGGTCAATGGCAACGACAACGCCGCAAATAGCGGACGATTGCAGGAGCGAGCGCAGGGTGTGCTCCAGCAGCGGCATTCCCGCGACGTCGCGATATTGTTTTGGGACATCGCCGCCAAGGCGACTACCCATTCCTGCGGCAGGCACAACTGCCCAAAGTCGCTTCACGGCGCTTCTGGCTCCTCTACAAATTGATAATAGACTTCACCTTCTTTGATGAGACCCAGATTTTCTCGTGCATTTTTTTCCACTGCCTCAGTCCCGGATTGCAATGCAATCACCTCGCGCGCTAGCGCATCGTTTCTCTCGATTAACTTGGCGTTCTCCGTCTCAGCAGCAGCTAACTCAGCACTCAAGCGATTGGCTTCAGCCAAGCCTCCCTCCGCGAACCATAACCGGTACTGCAAGAGCACAAAAAGCCCCAACAATGTACCAATCAGCCAACGCATCATGCGCGCTTCAGAATATCCCGACCCGGGTATGGCGCGGTCAGTCCTAACTCGGCCTCGATGCGCAGCAGTCGGTTGTACTTAGCCACTCGATCCGACCGACACAGTGAACCCGTTTTAATCTGACCGGCCCCGGTACCCACAGCAAGATCTGCGATGGTGGCATCCTCCGTTTCGCCAGATCGGTGAGAGATGACAGCGGTGTAACCGGCCGCCTTAGCCATCGCGATCGCGGCTAGGGTCTCACTCAATGTGCCGATCTGATTAAATTTAATCAGAATCGAATTAGCGACGCCCTCGTCGATACCCCGCTTGAGTATCTGCGTATTGGTGACAAAGAGGTCATCGCCCACCAACTGAGTCTTTGCACCAAGCTTCTCGGTAAGGATGGACCAACCCGCCCAATCGGATTCATCCAGTCCGTCCTCAATTGAGACAATCGGATGCTGATCAACCAAAGACGCCAAGTAGTCTGCAAATTCAGCACTGCTGAAATCGCGACCATCACCCTCGAGGTGATAACGACCCTCTCGATAAAATTCAGACGCTGCGCAGTCGAGCGCCAGCGTAATGTCCTCACCAAGGCGGTATCCTGCGCGCTCCACCGCCTCTGCAATCACTTCAAGGGCGGCTGCATTAGACGATAAGTTGGGCGCGAACCCCCCTTCATCCCCCACCGAGGTGGCCAGCCCCCTGCTCGACAGCACCTGCTTCAGATGGTGGAAGATTTCCGCGCCGATGCGCAGTGCTTCAGCAAAATTAGGTGCTGACACCGGCTGGATCATGAATTCTTGAATATCCACGTTGTTATCGGCGTGCTCACCGCCGTTGACGATATTCATCATAGGCACCGGCATGGTCAGCGCGGAGCAGTCTGCCAAGTGCGCGATATGTTGATAAAGCGGTAACTTTTGCGCCTGGGCCGCCGCCTTGGCAGTCGCAAGCGAGACCGCCAATATCGCATTGGCACCAAACTGCGCTTTATTATCAGTGCCATCCGCCGCGATCAGCCGTTGGTCTATTGTCTCTTGATCATTCGCATCGTGGCCGAGCAACACGTCACGAATCGCGCCATTAACATGGCCTACTGCAGTAAGGACGCCTTTACCGAGATAGCGCTTGGGGTCAGCGTCTCGCAGCTCCAGTGCTTCGCGCGTGCCGGTACTCGCACCCGATGGCGCACACGCACTGCCGACGGTCTCGTCATCCAATGTGACCTCAGCCATGACGGTTGGATTCCCGCGAGAATCCAACACCTCAAAGGCACGCACATCGACGATCTCACTCACACTGCCACTCCTGTTTCAAAAGATGATTTAACGAATACTGATATCAGGTTGTGATTTGACGAGGTCATCGATCGCCTTCACTTGTTTCAGAAAAGGCTCAAGTTGATCGAGCGGCAGTGCGCTGGGACCGTCGCACAGTGCCTTGTCAGGATCTGGATGCGCCTCTAAAAATAGGCCTGCGACACCTACCGCGACACCGGCCTTAGCAAGACGTAACACTTGCTCGCGCCGACCGCCGGACGCCGCGTCGCCGGCATTGCGGCGCTGTAACGAATGCGTCACGTCGAAGATGAGCGGACAACCGTGAGTCGCCTGGCGCATGACTTCGAAACCCAGCATATCGACCACTAAATTGTCGTAGCCAAAGTTACTGCCCCGTTCACACACCATCAGGCGCTCATTGCCACACTCGCGAAACTTGTCGGCAATGTTACCCATCTGCTCGGGGCTCAAAAATTGCGGCTTTTTGATATTGATCACCGCGCCCGTGCGCGCCATCGCCTCCACTAAGTCAGTTTGGCGCGCCAAAAAGGCGGGCAATTGCAATATATCGCACACCTCGGCAACGGGAGCGGCCTGCTCAGGCGTATGGATATCGGTCAGCACTGGCACGTCAAAGGTCGCCTTGATCTCAGCGAGTAACGCCAAGCCCTCCTGCAATCCCGGGCCGCGAAACGAGTGGATAGAAGACCGATTCGCTTTATCAAAAGACGCTTTAAAAACATAAGGCAGGCCGAGGTTCTGACAGACGCGAACAAACGCTTCCGCTACCGACAGCGCCAAATCGCGACTCTCAAGGACATTCACACCGCCGATCAGCACCAAGGAATGCTGGTTTCCGAACTGGCAACCCCCGACGTCAATCGACTGATTCATGATTGTCATGCGCCATCACTGCGCTGCTGCGATAGCGTGAGCGCCGATTGAATATAACTATTAAAGAGTGGGTGCCCTCCCCGAGGCCGCGACTTAAATTCTGGATGGAACTGGCAGGCAACAAACCATGAATGGCTTGGCAGCTCAATGATTTCGACCAGTTCACCATCCAAGGACCAGCCACTGACTTTCATGCCCGCTGATTCCAGCTGCGCCACATAACGACTGTTGACCTCGTAACGATGTCGATGCCGCTCAGCGATTTCACCCACGCCATAAATTGCCGCCGTTTTACTGTCATCCACGAGTCGGCAAGGCTGCGAGCCAAGGCGCATGGTGCCACCTAAATCGGATGCTTCGGACCGCTGCTCCATCTCACCCTCAGCCGTTTGCCATTCCGTGATCAGTGCGATGATGGGATGGGGCGTTTCTCGATCCATTTCAGTGGAGTGAGCATGCTCCAGCCCACAGACATTGCGCGCGTATTCGATCATGGCCATATGCATACCAAGACAAATGCCTAAAAAAGGAATGTCGTGCTCGCGCGCATAGCGGACCGCCTCAATTTTGCCCTGAATACCCCGGTCACCAAACCCGCCCGGCACCAAAATCGCATCTAAATGCTGCAGTACGCTAACACCCTGCGTTTCAATGATCTCTGCATCGATATACTCAATATCGACTTGGGTATCGGTCTGCAGGCCGGCATGATCAAGCGCTTCGTTCAGCGATTTGTAGGCATCCACTAGATCGACATATTTGCCTACCATGCCGACTGTGACGCTACCTTGTCTTGGACTGAACTCCCGACGCACCACGTCCTCCCATTCGGACAGGTCGGCCGCAGGCTGATCTAAACCAAATCGCTCCAGCACAAAGTCATCAAGCCCACTGGCATTAAGATGACCGGGAATCTGATAAATCGAGTCTGCATCTAACAACGGGATCACTGCGCGCTGTTCAACGTTGGTGAAAAGCGAAATTTTCCGACGGGCGCTGTCGTCCACTTCAACAGAACATCGACACAGCAATACCTCGGGCTGCAAGCCAATCGAGCGTAGATCTTTGACGGAATGCTGCGTGGGCTTGGTTTTGATCTCGCCTGCAGTGGGAATATAAGGAATTAACGTTAAATGCATGAGCAACGCGTGAGAAGAGCCCAGCTCCAGCTTCAGTTGGCGGACTGCCTCCAAGAACGGCTGACTCTCAATATCGCCCGCCGTGCCCCCCACTTCCACTACTGCTATCTCAGCATCGCCCGCCCCCTCTATGACGCGGCGTTTAATTTCGTCGGTAATGTGGGGGATCACTTGAACAGTGCCGCCTAAATAATCACCTCTGCGCTCTTTTCGCAGCACCTCATCATAGACCCTGCCGGCGGTGAAGTTGTTGGCGCGGCTCATCACGGTGCGGGTAAAGCGCTCATAATGGCCCAGATCCAGATCGGTCTCGGCACCATCGTCGGTCACGAATACTTCGCCGTGTTGAAACGGGCTCATCGTGCCAGGGTCAACATTAATGTAGGGGTCAAGTTTTAGCAGCGTTACCCTCAAGCCCCGTGCCTCAAGCACAGCAGCGAGGGAGGCGGCAGCGATCCCCTTACCTAAAGAAGACACGACACCACCCGTAACGAACACATATCTCGTCATGGAATCCACCAAAGCGAAAGACTAACCGGACGCCCGTTCAGCGCCTCTTGAGAGTGCCTCTCCGATGGACGACTAGTCTAACAGGAACCCTCATCGGGCTCAATTTAAAAGCGCGCGGGCAGCGTCCAAATCGGTCGAAGGCATTGCTCCGATGACAGCACATCGGGTTGGTCATCCCCGCCAAGAGGGCCAACAGGCAGCAACCAGACGGGCACATTTTTTCTCATTAAAACAGGGAGATGGCGACGCCACCACGGGGGAATTCTCATCTCTTGAAGCCACTTTTTGACCGGCTTTTCGGGGCGATTTGGCAGCGTCAAGACGGTCAATTTATCGGTCGTGATGGCGCTCATGACTTCACCTGGTGCCAGGCCTACTGAGTTATTGCTGATCTCCCAGTCCAACCGCCCCCATTCGCCTTGCTGTGGCTCACCCACCGTCACCGCTTCAGGAAAGCGCTGCGCTGACTCGGGCGCAGTGCTATCCACGATAAGACCATTCCATACGCGCAGATACCGATCTGCCCACACCAATTCTGGCTGCCGATCCCGGTCTGCCGTCAAAGCCTGTCGCGCTAACTCCAATAGCCGGCGTCGATCGGGCATGGTGACGGTCGTCTCACTCAGCCATTGATGCAGCTGCCCCGCCAGTGTTTGCGGGTCGAGCGCTGAATCAATCAGCAATGCCGGCTCGCCCAGCACGGTCTGCGTGTGACGCAACGGCAGTGTGCTGAGTCGCTGCTGCGCCATGGCCTGAAGCGTTGCCGCACGAAGAATCGTCTCGCGATAACCAGGCCAGCGCTGAGCCACCACCGGTAGCACCTCATGGCGCACATAATTGCGGTCTTGGTCTGATTCGAGGTTACTGGGATCGATCACATAATCGAGCCCCGCGGCCTCCAGGGCTGTCCGCAAGGACGCCGCACTGACATCAAGAAAAGGACGATAAATGACACCCTCAGCGCACGCTCGTTGACGCGGAATGCCCGCAAGCCCCTTAGGGCCGGCGCCGCGAAAAAGACGCAGCAATACGGTTTCAACCATGTCATCAGCGTGATGCGCGGTAAACAATACCTCGTCTCGACCCAAGGCCGCCTCAAAAATACGATAGCGCTCCGCGCGCGCGTTGGCCTCAAGTCCCCGCCCCGCGGCGTCGACATGGCATTCACTGACCTGTAATGGGACAGAAAGTGCACGGCAATGCTGCTCGCAAACCGCAACCCATTGCGGCGCATCCGGATGCAGGCCATGATTAATATGAATCGCGCGAATGGGCGGCAAATTCGTATCACCACGATACGCCACCAGCGCATATAACAGTGCGACGCTATCTGCGCCGCCCGATAAAGCCACCCACCAGCCGGGCGCCGTCGCAATCGGCTCTGGCAGTGTGGCGAGTAGTTCGCGCACTGGCGTGGCCCTAGCGGTCAGTTACCGTAAGACATTAATCGCCGATAGCGCGTCTCGAGCATCTCATCCTCATTCATCGCCGACAGCCGATCGATCTGCGCGATTAAATGCTGCTTTAATCGACTGGCCATTTCCACTGGATCCCGGTGAGCGCCCCCGAGTGGCTCGGGGATGGTCGCGTCGACAATACCCAGCTCTTCGAGCTTAGAGGAGGTCACGCCCATTGCCGCTGCGGCGTCTGGCGCATAGTCGGAACTTTTCCAAATGATATTGGCACAGCCCTCAGGTGAGATGACAAAGTACGTTGAATATTGAAGCATCGCGAGGTGATCGCCGACGCCAATCCCCAAGGCGCCGCCCGAGGAGCCCTCTCCGATCACGATACAAACCAGCGGGGTCTTGAGTCGCGACATCACTGCCAAGTTCTGCGCAATCGCCTCTGAAATGCCGCGCTCCTCCGAATCGATGCCCGGATAGGCCCCCGGCGTATCAATCAAAGTGATCACGGGCATTTTAAAACGCTCGGCCATCTGCATCAGACGCATTGCCTTTCGATAACCCTCAGGCTTTGGCATACCAAAGTTTCGATACACCTTGTCTTTCACGGCGCGGCCCTTCTCCTGACCAATCACCATCACGGGTCTGCCCTCTAAGCGAGCAATGCCGCCAACAATCGCCTTATCGTCTGCAAAGTGCCGATCGCCGTGCAATTCGTCAAATTCAGTGAACATTTCCGGGATGTAATCGAGGGAGTACGGTCGCTGTGGATGCCTGGCCACTCGCACTGTATCCCACGCGCTGAGATCGGTATAAATCTTTGCCGTCAGTGCGGTCGACTTTTCACGCAGACGGTTTATTTCATCACCCAGATTGAGTTCGGCATCATCGCTGACGCCTTGCAACTCCTCAATTTTCATTTCGAGTTCTGCAATCGGCTGCTCAAAGTCGAGATAGTTCGGATTCATGTTGCTCGCTTGGCTCCTAAAATTGCTGTATCGCTGACTGTAGTGCTTACTCTATAGATTGCATTGAGAGTCTGCAAAGGGGCGGCAATCAGCAGTGCCCCACTGTTAAAAGGTGGTTTATCTCGTTACCCTGCGCACCATGTCGCAGACTCCACCCGCTGTTCCTCGCCTTATTCTGGCCCCCATGGAGGGGGTATTGGACGCCATCATGCGCGACCAGTTGACCGCGATTGGCGGCTACGCGCGCTGTGTCACCGAATTTGTGCGCGTTTCTCAAACACTCCTCCCCCGGCGCGTATTCTACCGGTATGCGCCAGAACTCAAACAAGGCGGTGTGACCCCCTCGGGCGTGCCGGTCTTTGTTCAGCTTTTGGGATCTGACCCCGCCTTGATGGCCGCCAATGCGGCCCGCGCCGCTGACCTCGGTGCGCCCGGCATTGACCTCAACTTTGGCTGCCCCGCCAAGACCGTGAACCGCTCCCAAGGTGGTGCAGCGTTGTTACGATCACCCCTACTGATCAGATCCATCTGCCAAGCGGTGCGTGAACGCGTGCCCAACACGGTTCCCGTGACCGCAAAGATCCGACTGGGTTATGACAGTGATGATCAGTTCGAGGAAATACTCGATGCCCTGGCTCAGGTGGAGCTCACCGAACTCACTGTCCACGCGCGCACCCGGCGGCAGGGCTATCGCCCTCCCGCTCACTGGCATCAGCTGCGTCAGGCAACGCAGAAAATGCCCTATCCTGTTATCGCTAATGGCGAGCTATGGAGCCCCTCCGACGTGAAACGGTGCGCCACAATCAGCGGCTGTGACACGTTTATGTTAGCGCGCGGTGCGCTATGCCGTCCCGATCTCGCCGCCGCCATTCAAGGCCATTATCAGGGCGTTGCCCCCCCCACCTTTGCTTGGCAGCAAACTCAGGAACTCTTGATCCAGTTTCTTGAACGCAATCGACAGTGCTACGACGACCGCTACGCCGTAAACCCAGTGAAACAGTGGCTGATGTATCTCAGACTTTACTACCCGCAAGCTGGCGCATTATTCAGCGAGGTCAAGCGCATCAATGACCCCGCACACATGGCACAGGCGCTCATGGGACCGTCGAGGGCAAGGGCTGCATGACATACCGCTCACACTGCCGATGAAAACGGACTCGACATCTGTCGACTCCGATGCAACATTACACTGGGTCTCATCAAACCTCATGCAGCAAGGCATCGAACTATGAGCATTACAACCACCTCTCAATCTGGCGATCTTTGGGGACATCCAAAGGGCCTCTATATCTGTTTCGCCACAGAGTTATGGGAGCGGTTCTCCTTTTATGGCATGAAATACTTGCTGTTACTGTACTTAACCAAGTACCACTTATTTTCAGATGCCGCGGGTCTGAGTGTGCTGGGGAGTTATGCGTCGCTGGTCTATGCCATGCCCGTTTTAGGTGGGCTCGTCGCTGATCGATTTATCGGCATGAGAAAAGCGGTGACCTTTGGCGGGGTCTTACTGGTACTCGGGCATCTCGGTATGGCCTTCGAGGGAGAAGCCGCTCGGCAAACCGCTGCCGGCATTGTCCGAGATGATGGCGCGCTATCAATTTTTTATCTGTCACTGGCACTCATTGTAGTGGGAGTTGGCTTCCTCAAACCCAATATATCGACGGTCGTCGGCAAGCTATACCCAGAGGGCGACGCCCGACGAGACGCGGGCTTCACCATCTTTTATATGGGCATCAATATCGGCGCATTCGCGGCAACGCTCTTGTGTGGATGGCTGGGTGAAGTCTATGGCTGGGCTTGGGGCTTTGGCGCCGCCGGAATCGGCATGCTCATCGGCCTGATTTTCTTTCAGTGGGGACAGCCTTATTTACTGGGCCATGGAGAACCCCGCAACCCGGGCCAGCTCAGTCGGCTAGTGGGCATTCCCGGTCTGACCTTAGAGCGCGCTATTTATTTAGGCAGTTTTGTCATGGTCGCCGTGATTTGGCAGCTGGTTCAACTCACCGACACGGTGGGTACGTTGCTCGATGTCATGTCATTGGCTGTTTTGGTCGGCCTAACGTGGTTCTTGTTTGCTCGATGCAATAAAGTCGAGCGCGAGCGGATGTTTGTGCTCATTGTGCTGACGTTATCGACGGTCATCTTTTGGGCACTGTTCGAACAAGCCGCCGGGTCGATGACACTATACGCCGACAGGGTGACGGACAAAGCGCTCTTTGGCGTCTCGCTCACGGCTGCACAATTTGGCGCCGCCAATTCTTTCTTCATCTTTTCATTAGCCCCGTTATTCGCGCTACTGTGGACACGTCTCGGCAAACGCGGGCTCGAACCGAGCACGCCGGTTAAGTTTTCACTCGGCATTGCGCAGGCAGGCCTAGGGTTTGGTGCCTTGGTCTATGGCGCTCAATTCCCCAATGAGGCCGGCGTGGTATCGGCATGGTGGTTAATTTGCGCCTACTTGCTACACACCACGGGAGAACTCTGTTTAAGCCCTGTGGGCCTCTCTGCAGTGACCAAGCTCGCCGTCCCCTCGGTGGTGGGAGTCATGATGGGCACCTGGTTTCTTGCCTCGGCCTACTCGTCGTATGTTGCCGCGCAAATTGCCACCATCGCCGCACGCCCCATCAGTGCAACACTGACAGACAACGCTGACGCACTGGCCGGCTACACCGAACTGTTCAGTCAGCTCTTAGTGATTGGTCTAGCCGGTGGCGCAGTGCTGTTGATTCTCTCGCCGCTGCTGAAAAAATTAATGCATGGTGTGAGATAACAACTTAGCTGGCGGCAGTGGATGCGGCGCTTCGTGCCTTTCGCGCTGCCAGCATTTGTTGCCAATCGTGGCCAATGAGATACATCGCGGGCACCAGCAGTAGGCTGACAAACAAAGCAAAGAAAACACCAAACGCCAGCGACAAGACCGCAGGCTTCAAAAATTCCGCGCTGGTGGACTGCTCTGCCATAATCGGAATCAAACCGATAAACGTGGTGAGCGTTGTTAAGAAAATAGGCCTAAAGCGACTCACTGCCGCCATCACGATCGCTTTCGGGGACGGATGACCCTCACGTTCTAGTCGCCGCACGTAATCGATCAGCACTAAGTTGTCGTTGACGACCACCCCCGCCGCCGCGCCAATACCAAAGTAGGAAAACAGCGCCATCGGCAAATTGAAAATCAAGTGCCCAAACACCGCTCCCATAAAACCGAAGGGCATCGCCGTCATAATGAGAATCGGCAAACTATAGGAGCGAAAAGCGACAGCAATCAGCGCGTAAATGACAAAGAGCGCGATCGTATAGAGCGCAATAATTTCGTCAAAGAACTCAGCCTCTGCCTCTTGCGACCCCCCCTTTAAGACGCGCAATCCGGGATACATTCCACGGAGCGTCGGCAGATAGCCGTCCTCCACAGCGGCATTGATCTCGCTGAGGGACTCGGGCTCCACGGTCGCACTCACCGTCACCACGCGCTCGCCGTTACGCCTAGTAATTCGCCGAGTGGCCTGCCCCACCTCGACCTCGGCGACCGACAAGAGTGGAATCAGCCTGCCATCTGGCGTTCGAATGCGGACCTCCTCAAAAGACGCCAATGTGTCGCGTGCGGCTTTCGGATAGCGGACCATAACCCTGACGTCGCCGTATTCTCGTGGTAATCGCTGCACCTCCTCCCCATAAAAAGCCTGTCGCACTTGCGAGGAGACATCACCCAAAGTCACACCGAGCTTTTCGGCACCGGGCTTTAAGTGAAAGCGCATCTCTGGCAGCGCACCCCACTGGTCATCGCGAATGTAATAGGCTTTATCGTACTCACGGAGGTGATGCTGTAGGGTTCGACTCGCTGCATTAAGCGTTTCAAGGTCATCGTGCTGTAACAAGAACGTAATACTGGCCTCACTGTCGCCGAGGGTATAGCGGACCTTCACCTCGTCCGCATCCGGAATATCACCCACCAGCTCTGCAAATCGCTCAACCGCCTGGCGGCTACTTAAGTCTCGTTGATCCGGCGGGGCCAGCTGGATAATGGCAACAACACTGCCCCGACGGGCACGGGTATACCAGCCCTCGATCAACTCACCAGAGCCCTTACCACCTGCGGCCTCAGCATTGACCTCAGCAACCAGTGCTTTTTCCGCGTTTTGCAGTTGTGTCAACACTTCTATAGAGCGACTGAAGGGCGCCCCGGGCGGCAACGTGACATCAATGGTGATTTGTTCTATTTCGACCTGTGGAGAAAAAAAGAACTTAACCCAACCACTCGTAAATAGGCCCAGCGAAATCAAAAACAAAGCGAAAAACACCATCGTCGTGGTGTAACGACGTTGCAGGCACCATTCAAGAAACGGCCGATAAGTGTGCTCAGAAAACCACACGATGCTATCGGCAATGCGTTTTTGACGCACCGACCACTTACCACTGGGCGCGTTGCGATCGATATTGCGTAGATGACTCGGCAAAATGAGAAATGCCTCAATCAAAGAGAAACACAATGCCAGCGAGATCACGACGGAGAGCTGACGTGTAAATTGCGCCGTCACACCTGACACGAACAACCACGGCGCAAAGGCGACGATTGTCGTCAAGACCGCGAAAATCACAGGTCGACTGACGGCAAACGCACCCTGTATCGCGGCGTCTTCCCCCGAGATACCTCTTTGGTGAACATGGTGATGAATGCTTTCCCCCACCACAATCGCATCGTCAACAACGATGCCCAGGACTAGCAAAAACGCGAAGGTTGATAATAAATTGAGCGACACGTCGTTCGCTGGCAGCAGCGCAAAGGCGCCCAGAAAACTCACACCGATACCCACGGTGACCCATAGCGCCACTTTCGGCTCAAGAGTGAGAATCAAGATAATAAAGACGAGCAGCAGCCCTAGGATCGAGGACTCAGCAATGAGGTCCATTCGGTTTTCATAGATATCAGCCGTGTCAAACCAGATAGCCAGCTCAATGCCAGCAGGCAGACTGGGCTGCGTTCGTGCAATCCACTCTTTCACGGCCGCACTGGCTTTGACCACCTGCATGTCATCGGTGGACATCACCTGTAAGAGCACAGCTGGCTGTCCGTTCAACGTGGCGAGAATTTCGTTTTGCTCAAAGTCGTCCAGCACCGTTGCCACATCGCCCACTCTGACGATGCCACCCTCGAGGGTCTGACGGATAATAATCTGCTCGAAGTCATCCTGGTTATCGGCTAAGTTCTCGGCCCGCAACTGAATATCACCGGTCTCAGTGCGAACCTCGCCCACCGATACGTTCATAGAATCGCTGCGAATAGCTGCTGCCACGTCTGAAAAGCGCAATCCAAAATTGCGCAAGGCACGCTCAGACAATTCGATCGTGACTTCTTCACGACGCGAGCCAAAGACCTCGACCTGGGAGATATAAGGCAACCCCGCCATGTCGTTGCGCAACTGATTGGCAAGTCGGGTCAGCGCCTTCTCACCCACCTCACCCGCCAAAGCGACGCGAATCATTTCCTGGCGCCACTCGAGTCGTCGCACACGCGGGTTTTCAATATCTCTCGGAAACGCAGTAATCGAGTCAACTGCATTTTTCACGTCGTTTAAAAACGTATTGAGCTCTACCGATGGAAAGGTTTGAACCGATAAGGAACCGAGACCCTCTCGAGACACCGAGTTGACTCGGTAAACATTGGAGACATTCTTTAATGACTCTTCAACACGCTGGACAACCTGTTGTTCGACCTCCTTCGGTGAGGCACCTGGCCAGATAACCTCGATCTGGATAATGTCGGGTTGTACGGAGGGGAATGCTTCTTTTTCAATACCGCGAAGACCTAACCATCCTGCGGTAACAATAATGAGCATAAGCAAGTTGGCGGCAACCGGATTGCGGACCCACCATCGAATTAAACCTTCCATCGCAGCGAACTCAGACTTCGTTATCGTCGACGAGCCGGCGGTCAGTTGTCGCCTCTGAAACACCCTCAGTCTCGATCGCTTCTAATCGCATACCGCTCACCGGATTACGAATGGCCGAGACGATGATTTGATCGCCAGCCTCAATGCCCGTGCCCACCATGATGATGTCGCGATTTCGATGCAGGACCTCAATCTGCCGCACCTCGAGCAGTCCCTCCTCACTCAATACAAAAACCTCATTGCCTGCGCGAAGCCCCTCTGCCGCAATCTGTACGGTATCGACGAAGGGACGGCCCTGTATTTCGGCATCAACATAGAGACCCGCTGCAAGTGGCATACCGCTCGCGCTGTTGGCAGTCCCATAGGGGTCATCAATGCTGACCGTGCCATAAACCGTCCGAGTGGTTGGGTCGATCGCCGCATCGAGTCGATTCAGATATCCTTGCCAGCGATGCTGCGTGCCACCCATCATCGCCGACAGCGTTGTGGGCAAACCGCCTCCTGCACCACCATGAAATCCGATGGGTACGCCCAATGCTGATAACTGGTTATGCGTGAGCGCAAGGCGCACCTCTGCCATATCAGTGCCAAACACCGTACCGAGCACTTTACCGGGGTTCACAAACTGCCCGAGGTCCGCTGATTGACTCTCGACGCGACCGGTAAAGGGCAAACTCAACCGAGTACGCTCCAGATTGGTCTCAGCCAAGGCAAGTGCCGTCTCGGATGCCTTGAGTGCCGCTTCAGCACGCGCAACCTGTGGTTTTTTTAGTGCCAGCGGTGAGGGGTTTTCCTGCCCCAAGAGCTGTTTGCGGGCGACGTCTGCATCGGCCAGGGCTTGTTCGAGATCGACGCGAGCCGCGGCAACGCGAGCCCTACGCTCGTCGACTGCGGCACGGTAATCCGTCGCCTCAATGGTCAACAAGACCTCGCCGGGTGAAAAGCGACCCCCTTCAATAAAAGCCGGCGCAATGCCCGTTATTTTCCCACCCACTTGCGCCACTAACTGCGTTCGAACGCTTGGCCTCACTTCGCCATAAGCCAACACAGTAGGACGAGCGGTTGTTCGAATGGCCGGCGCGACGACCACACGCGCAGCGCTCGGTGGCTCGATACTGGGAGTCGGACTAGGCTTAGTCACCTGCAAAACGGCGTAGACAGCAATACCCACTAAACCCACACCAGCGGGCCACGCTACTCGCCTCAATAGCTCAATCATGATTACCTTCCTAACCCCATCAAGTCTCTCTCGCAGACCCGCCACCTTCCATGATGATAATCGATCACTGCTACGACTCCCTGCGGCGCAAAGATAAGCGTCCATTGCCGCGCTTTGGTGTCGTTTACATGACAGTAGAGCGGGCGATGATACTGCGCAACCCCCTTTCACTCTATGGGGGAATTTCGCAATTGATCTTATTAAACCCCTGAAACCCTCGCAATTTACAGTGACAAGACCGGCAGTGTTGTGCAAAGAAGTACCAGATTGCATCGGTCAGACTGCCGAGCAGACTTGCTACCCTTGGGATCACTGTATTGACGGGAAGCGGAGACATGACTGAACGTCCATTTGACATCGTGCTATATGGTGCGTCTGGCTTTACCGGGCAACTGGTGGCCGAGTATCTTGCCTCTGCTGAGTCCGATCTGCGTTGGGCCATTGCAGGCCGCAATCAACAAAAACTTGAGCGCTGCCGACGTGATATCGGCAAGCCAGATCTACCCATACTCATTGCCGACAGTGACGATGCCAGCCAGCTCAAAGCGATGGCGCTACAAGCCAGTGTGATTATCAGCACCGTGGGTCCGTATGCACGGCATGGCTCCCTGCTCTTAGAAACCTGTGCACGCGAGGGCACTCACTACTGCGACTTGACCGGCGAGGCGCAGTGGATGGCCGAGATTTATGCCAAAGTTGACCCACTTGCCAAAGCCAGTGGTGCCAGACTGGTGCATTGCTGTGGATTTGATTCCATTCCTTCGGATCTATCGGTGTACTTTCTTCAAAAGCAGTTCAAAGAGCGTTTTGGACGCTATGCAAGCCGCGTGTCCGGACGCATGGGCCGCGCCTCAGGCGGCGTTAGCGGCGGCACCGTCGCCAGTCTGATGCTGGTTGCCGAGCAGGCGTCTCAAGACCCTGTTATCCGTGCACGCATTATGGATCCCTATGCACTCTACCCAGCGGGCGTCTCTCCGGGATCCGATAAGCCTGATCAAACCGGTGTCGAGTGGGATGAAGACTTCGACAGCTGGACCGCCCCTTTCGTGATGGCAGCGATCAACACCAAGGTCGTGCGGCGCTCTCATGCGCTAGCGGGGTTGCCCTATGGTGATCAGTTTAGCTACGACGAATCGCAACTCTGTGATAGCCGTGCCAAAGCCTTACTCAGCGCAGGGGGATTAGGCGCCGTCATGGCGGGGACTTTTTTTGCGCCCACCCGCGCCCTGCTCAAAAAACTACTTCCCGACCCGGGTGAAGGTCCCGATGAGCGCAAGCGTGAAAACGGATTTTTCGAGTTCTGGGCCCATGGCAGCGATGGTTCCGATCACCTCCGCGTCAAGGTGACCGGACAACGCGATCCCGGTTATGGCGCCACGTCGCGCATGCTAGCGCAAGCAGCTCTCTGCCTGGCTCGAGATTCGCTCGCCGTTGGAGGTGGTATCTGGACGCCTGCCAGCGCTATGGGTGACGCAATGCTGCAGCGGCTGCCCGGAGTTGATATCCACTTTAAGGTCGTCGAAGACTGACTCCACGCCTTGCCTCGCGCTCAACCAAAGCCACGAGCATTGGGCAATGGGCAGTGGCGCAGAAGCACTGGGCACTGGCCGGAAGCGATTCGTTATGTCATGCACGTGGCCAATGACAGGACAAAAAAAAGGCCGCTGTCAGGCGGCCTCGTCTTACTAGGCTGGGTGTTCTACAGCGCTTCGTATTTGAACTTCTGACCGCCCAACGTGGCTTCATACATCAACCCACCTTTTGCAATCGTAAAGACCGCCATACCACTGCGACCGTCGTATTGCTTATCTCTAGCAGCGGCGCTATTCGAATCCGCGTCGGTTCCGGCAGAAGCATTACCGCCACCACCAGTTGAAGTCGAAGCGGTTGCGCTCGCAGTCAGTGCTACTGCTGTGGCCTGTGCGCCAAACTCAAAATTGCCCGACGTGAAGTCATCAAACGAGCGCTCATCTCTGAAGAAAATCATCTGGCTATAAACCTGCCCGCCTAATTGCAGGCCATAGGTAATTTGATTCATTTTCACTGTGCCGGTCTGCTCGCCACCCCGATAAACAGAGCCCTTGCCGTGCGCACCACCAATCCCGATGCCGCCTTTACCGATACTGGGGAAGATTGCGTAGCCATAAGCCTCGTCAATAAACTCGCCGGCGCCAGCAGTGCGGAAATTTTCCAGCGTTGTCTCGATCTCATCAGCCATGGCTGGCTGCATCATGAACGCACAAAAACTCAGCAATGCGACTCTCAAAATTTGCATACCTATCTCTCCTGTGTGGTGTGGTGTCGTGTAGTGTCCTAGTGTCAGTTATTTGACATTGGTTTAGCAAGAGCACCATAACGCATCCGCGCTAGCTTAAATGTGCAAAAAGTGACACGCCTTAATGGTGATCTATCGTCCCACGCGATCACCATGGGATGGGCTCACCGCGCCAATCCACATAGCTCAGAGTGCCGTCAGCGACGACCTGAGTGAGCACGGCATCCAGCGCCTCCGCAGCCTGATCAGGCTGCAACAAAGTCTCTGGGCGCACGCCCGCCTGAAACGGTTTCGAAAGAGGGGTATCGACGGTGCCGGGGTGATAGGCCACTACCTTTGCTGAGGGATTCACCCGCACCAACTCATGGGCCAAGCACTGCAGCATCATGTTAAGAGCAGCCTTGCTGGCTCGGTAGCTATACCAGCCACCCCGGTGATTGTCACCAAGACTCCCCACTCGCGCAGACAGTGCGGCCACAATCGGCGCGACACTCGTTTTCAGCAAGGGCGCCATCGCTGATAGTACCCGCATCGGTAGGAACGTATTGACCTCAAACACCGTATGCATCGCCGCGGAATCAATCTGAGCCAACGCGCGCTCAGGCCGATAGTCTGCTCCTTGTAAAACACCATTACACACGACCAACCTTGTCACATTGGTTTGCGCTGATACCAATCGCGCAGCGAGTGCTGATAACGCCGCCTCGCTGTAATCCGAGGTCTCAACCTGGACCCTGCTCGGATCCAAAGCGTCGTTGAGGGCCTCAGCAGATCGCGTCACCGCCAGAATAGGTCTCAGCCCTTCTCGCTGCCAGCGCTGAATCAGTGCACCTGCAATGGCGCTACTGGCACCAAACAAAATGTCCAGCTCACCCTTATCGGTCATCACGTTGCTCCCCTGTCATCCGGCCACGATAGTCACGGCCCACCCGTCGTTATACGACAGAGCCCGTTAACCGATGACGCTGCACAATGGTGCGGCCTTTTTCTGATGTGTTGCATTCCGGACCAACGGTGACGCCGGCCACGCGGATAAAGCGGCGCTAGAGTGCGCCCGGGAACGCTCCCCCATCCAGCAAGATATTTTGGCCAATCACGAAACCCGCTTTGTCGGAACACAACCAAGCACAGGCCGCACCAAACTCTTCAGACGTGCCAAAGCGCCCCGCTGGCACCGTCTGCATGCGAGCTTGGCGCGCGTCGTCCTCACTGATACCGCGGGCGCCTGCATCGACTTTATCCAGCATCACGAGCCGATCGGTATCGTGCAGACCCGGCAATAAGTTGTTAATCGTGACGCCGCTGCCGGCCACTTGTCTGGATACGCCGGCGACATACCCGGTCAACCCAGAGCGTGCCGTGTTGGACAGCCCGAGCACTGGAATGGGCGCCTTAACGGCTACGCTGGTGATGTTCACAATCCGTCCCCAGCCCCTGTCCATCATGCCGGGCAGCAAAGCCTTAATCAGGGCAATCGGGGTCAGTAAATTGGCGTCGAACGCGGCAATAAAATCGTCACGATCCCAGTCAGACCACATCCCGGGTGGCGGGCCTCCCGCGTTGGTCACCAGAATATCGACGTCTCCCGCGGCCTCCAGAACGGCTGCCTGCCCGCCTTCAGTCGTGACATCGGCCGGCACCACCACAACAGACACCCCGTAAGTTGAGCGAATGCTGCCAGCGGTCGCCTCCAAAGCCTCCGCGCCACGCGCGTTGAGCACAAGGTCTACACCCTCGCCTGCCAGCGCTTCAGCGCAGCCTTTGCCCAAACCCTTTGACGATGCGCAAATCAATGCGCGCCGACCTCGAATACCCAGATCCATGATCTACTCCTCGCGTACAACACGCTGGCGTGCTGATTGCCCGTATCAATGACCCCTGCTCGCGCTCACAGCCGCCCTGATCCGCGCTGTACAGTCGTCGCCAATCCCAGTATACGGGCAATAGGCTATGCTTTGTTTGGCTAACGACTCAGCATGGGTTGCATGCGATAAAGGGAGTGCTCGGGAAAGATGACCCGTTTCTGGGAAAATAAAACCCTCACGGAGATGACACTGCGGGAATGGGAATCGCTCTGCGACGGCTGCGGCCAGTGCTGCCTGCATAAGCTCGTCAACGAGGACACTGCAGATGTCTTCTACACACACGTCGCCTGCCGACTGCTCGATACCGACACCGCTCGATGCCAGCGTTATGATACGCGGAGTGAAGAGGTCAGTGACTGCCTCGATGTTCGCAACATGAGTGCCTCAGAACTCGCCTGGATGCCGCGAAGCTGCGCCTACAGACGACTGAGTGAGGGAAAGGCATTGCCGCAGTGGCATCCGCTGCTGAGTGGTGATCCGCAATCGGTGCTCAGCGCCGGCGTGAGTGTGGCCAACAGAACCATTAGCGAAGACGATGCGGATCTCGACAACCTTGAGGCCGACATCATTGAATGGGTGGCCACCTGAGCGCGCCATAATGCGCTGTAGGCGCTGAAAACTTCACGGCTTGGGCAACCCATGCCGTAACAATCGATCCAGTTGATCGGCAAATTGTTTTCGATCTGCCTGAGACAGCGGCGGCGGCCCCCCCGAATGTTGCCCGGCAGCGCGCATTGTCTCCATGAAATCGCGCATTTGCAGGCGCTGGCGAATCGTATTGGCGGTATATCGCTCCCCCCTCGGGGTCATCGCATGAGCGTCTTGTTGCAACACCTCGTAGGCCAAGGGAATGTCGGCTGTGATAACTAGATCGCCCGCGACCACCCGGCGACTGATTTCGTGGTCTGCCACATCGGGCCCTTGGGCCACCTGATAGAGGGTAATGAAGTTCGACTGGGGAATGTGAAACGACTGATTGGCAAACAGCGTCAATGCGATTTGTCGTTTTTGCGCCGCGCGGTAGAGAATATCTCGAATCACCACGGGACATGCATCGGCATCAACCAAGATATTCATCTGACAACCTCATCTACCCCAACACCGCAACCTGCCCGCTGGACGCGCTTAACCCATACCGATCTGAAGGAAGGCGCCTGCACTGATACGCCAGCACATCTTGTCAACTGGCTGGTCTGATAAGTGCAAATGTGTATACTACGCTCCCTCGCCGGGAGGACGACTCCGGAGAGTACCAACATGCGGAATTAGCTCAGCTGGATAGAGCGCCGGTCTACGAAACCGGAGGTCGCAGGTTCGACTCCTGCATTCCGCGCCAAAGCCCTCGCTAGGCCCTTTCAGGCCTAGTACTGATTTTGATCTTGACGTGTTAACTGGCAAATGTAGCTCTATTATGGCCCTGCTCGCAGGCTTTCGCGTGCCAGATTTGAACGCGCGGCCAGCAGCCTGTTCGTCCTTACGTTTGCCCTGGATCTCGCCTCCGCCTGCAGCAGGTCACTGAGGATGCTTGCCACGCAGACACGAGGGTCAGAGCGGTAGGCGATGGCGCAACGAACCCCATTCCCGTCTATACGAAAAGGGCTACTTCGCTTAACAAAAGAAAGTCGATTGAAAAAGCCTCATCTGGTGGCCCAACCGAAGTCTGGCTGCAGCATCCTCAGTGTGCTCTGGGGTTGTCCTTGCCCTAATCGGATCGACTAGCCCCACGGTGCGCCTACGGGGCTGCTCCAGCCTGTCACCTTTAGCCAAACCAATGGCGGAAACGGTCAATCCTTACGCACGCCCATCGTCAACACTGTGGGTGTCACGGATGACCACCCCCGCCACGGACGGCACCAACTCAGGGAGGCAGTGAAAATGGAAATCGTAAATTGGGTGTCAGTAACTATCACCGCCATTGCTGTCGTCATCATGTTCGTCGGAGCGGCGTATCAGGAGAGGCTCGACGAGGCGCAAGCCGAGCTTGATGACAACTTGAGCAGTAAGCGATGAGAAGCTTATGGATTGCCATCGCAGATGATCTTCACCGCTGGAACAGCGGTCTGATTAGACATGAGTGCCAAGTAATGACGCAAGCCACCGAGCAAGAAGTCATTGAATATCTTTGGCCCCACAAGAGACGCGTTAAAGCGCGGCCCTGCATGCCTCGTATTGGGTAATAAATGAATCATTTCGCCACTAACAAGAGTGTTAGCGGTTCTCCTCTACTTTATTGTTAGCCATGTCGCACCCTGAACGACGGGCCCTCTGGTCTCCCAGTCGAGGGCAAGTGTGTCGAAGCCGTAAGAATGAGTGACAGTGACACCATCGTGTTGTTAGATCGCACTCGTATTCGTTTGCGCGGTATTGATGCGCCAGAGCGCGATCAGCGATAGGACTCTAGGCAACAACAGTGTGGCTACACGGTCGTGCTTGCTCATTGCAACAGCTAACCACAGGCCTGACCCCGAACAACGTCAGGCCAACATCCGCTAATCTATGAGGTCGTGTCAGTCTCTCCTGGCGATGATTTAGTTCGATAGTGATTGCATCCCAGCGACGCCACGTGGACGCTGCCAGATTGGTTGGTCCCGTTTACTCAGCGTCCTCTGAGAGTGCGTAGACCTTATCAATAATGGCCTCGACTTGAAGCTCTAGCGACGCATAATCCATCTCGGCAACGAGCTCCAGCTTCAACTCATGGAGCAGTTCGGCAATCTCTTTCAGCGCTTGTTCTGTTGACATGGCTCACCTCTGTCACGTGGAAACATACCAGTAGAGTGTAGCGGAAGACTCGACAAGTTGTGTCCATCATTAACGCATCGCTCGCTGATGGGCGCGAAACCATTATTGGGGAGACCTAACATCACTAAGCAGCATCGCCGCGGCCGTTTCAGCCAGCGTTGTGGGCACGCTCAATATGTTTCTTTTCTCGGGCCCAATAGGTCATTTCTCTCCCATTCAATAAACCACTTTTTCCCATCATTTATCTCGTTCTAGTCCGGGCAACGGCACGCCAACGTAGACGAGGACGTCCGACGGCGCTACCCACATCACATCGCACACTCGCAGGGTCGGCGCTGCCACCAGGCATTGCGTTGCAAGACGTCTGGACACGTCGCCCACGAGCCCAATGCAATGGGTTGAAACAGGGCTTATCAAGCCGTGGCGTCCGATCAATACGCTGCTCTAGCAACCAGGTGGTAAGCCGACATAACGGCCCGATTTGCCACCGATTTAAAGTCTTGCCCGCGTGTGCTGTGTGGGCTAATAATGCGAGCAATACGGGGTAGAAAACCCAGCTTTAGGGAGAAGCGAAACATGGCAAAACGCGCAGGGGGAAGGCAGGCACGGAAAGCGCAACGAGCGGCACCGCTAGCGCAAGACATGAAACCCGTCCGTCCGGGTGAGCGAGGGGGTCGTTACCATCCATTTTCTGATAAAGACCTAGCCGCTATTGTCGACAATATTTTCCGTATTCTTATTGAGGTTGGCTTCAAAGATGCCACGCCGCACTGCATCGAAAAGTGTCAGGCAGTTGGCGCCGTGCTCGGCGAGGATGGCCGGTTACGGATGCCCAGAGCCGTCGTTGAGAACGCGCTCAATGTCGCCAGGCGCAATCTAACGCTGCATGCGCAGGATCCTGCCTATGATCTTGACCTATCGGGATCAAGGGTGCACTTCGCGACGGCTGGCGCAGCGGTGATGATTGCCGATTCAGCCAATAATCGGTACCGCGAATCCACTACCCGCGATCTCTATGACCTTGCCCGAATAGCTGATAACTGCGAGCACATTCACATGTTTCAGCGGATGTGTGTGCTGCGGGATCTCGAGAACACCTACGAGATGGACCTCAACACCACGTATTGCTGTGTTGCCGGCACGCGCAAACATGTGGGCGCGAGCTGGAGCAATTGTGATCATCTCGCCAAAGCACTTGAGATGCTGCACATCGTCGCCGGTGGCGAAGATCAGTGGCGCGCGCGCCCCTTTGTGAGTCAGTCAAATTGCTTCGTCGTGCCGCCGATGAAATTCGCCGAAGAAGCCCTCGAATGTTTGCGGGTCGCAGTAGAGGGCGGCATGCCCGTGCTGCTGCTCTCAGCGGGCCAGGCGGGCGCCACCACACCCGCGACCCTCGCCGGTGCGGTGAGCCAAGCGTGGGCCGAGTGCTTGGGCGGTCTTGTTTATGTCAACGCTATCAAACCTGGCGCACCCGCTATCATTGGTGCATGGCCTTTTGTCTCCGATCTGCGCACGGGCTCCATGAGTGGCGGATCGCCAGAGCAAGGACTGATCTCTAGCGGCTGCGCGCAATTAGGTCTTCACTTTGACCTTCCTTTTGGAACCGCCTGTGGCATGACTGACGCCAACATGCCCGACTTTCAAGCAGGCGCAGAGCGGGCTCACACGTTGATGCCACCGGCACTGGCAGGCGCTAATCTCATCTACGAATCAGCGGGTATGTACTCGAGCTTGCTGGGGGTTTGCCCCGAGAGCCTGATTCTCGATAATGATGTGCTCGGCGCCACACTCCGCGCGGTACGAGGGATCGAGGTCAATGAAAACACCCTGGGGTTTAATGATCTTGCCGAGGTTTGTCTTGGAGAGAAAGGCCACTATCTAGGGTCTGATCACACTTTAGCCGTGATGCAAAGTGAGTACCTGTATCCTGAGGTGGGCAATCGTTTTAGTCCGACCGTGTGGGAGCAATCCGACAAGCCGCTGGCGCTAGACAATGCCATCCGGACTCGCGATGACATACTTGCCAATTATGTGCCCAGCCATATCAGCCCAGAAGTCGACGCCGAGATTCGGGCGAAGTTTCCTATCCGGTTAATCACCGAAGACTTATTGCAAAGCGCCTAGCACTGGCGTCAGCGGGGAGATAAGGACTGGCTAGTGTTGGCGTCACTGCGGGAAAAATCGCGGGATCAGCCACTGCATGAGCGGCGTCGGTGACGCCGCAGAGTGAGCGCCCGATCACGGGGCGCATTCCAGTCCGGATTTCGGTCCCTGTTAACTGCGGATTTTTGCGTTCTCAGGGTCATAAAGTGGCCGCAACGACACCTCAGCCGTTATTTTTTCGCAGGCCACCTCGACCTCGTAGTGCCCGTCAAGCACGGCCTCGGGTGCATCACCCGGGGTGGCCCTGACGTACCCTAAACCAACCGCACCGCCCAACGTATGCCCGTAGGCACCCGACGTGATGTGGCCCACCAGTGTGCCGTCACGCCATATGGGTTCGTTGTGGTAAATCAGTGGCTCAGAGTCCTTCAATCGGAGCTGCAACAAGTGGCGTGAGAGTCCTTTTTCGCGCTGCTCAAGTAACGCTTCTCGACCTACAAACCCGCCTGCTTTATCCCATTTCACGACAAAATCGAGGCCCGCCTCCAGCGGCGAATCCTCATCAGTAATGTCATGACTCCAATGACGATAGGCTTTTTCTGTGCGCAAAGAATTCAGCGCATGGTAACCGGCATGAACCAGACCCCATTCAGCCCCCGCCGCCACGATACGGTCATAGGTGTCTTGCATGAACTCCGTCGGGATGTAGAGCTCCCATCCCAACTCACCGACAAACGTAATCCGAGAAGCGCGCACATAGCCATATCCCAATTCAATCTCGCGACTGGTGGCAAAAGGAAAACCCTTGTGGCTCATATCATCAGGCGTTAACGATTGCAGGAGATCGCGCGCCTTCGGACCCATGATCGATATCACGCCCATACCCGAGGTGACGTTCGTCAACACGCAGTGGGCGTCGTCGGGAATGTGGCGCTTGAGCCAGTAAAAATCGCGCACCTCTGTTTCGGCGGCACTGACAATCATAAAAGCGTTCTCTGCCAGTCGCGTCACCGTCAAATCGGCTTCAATACCGCCGCGCTCGTTCAGCCATTGGGTGTACACGACCCTGCCCGGCACCACATCAATATTATTAGCGCAGATCCGATTTAACACCGCCATGGTATCGCGACCCTCGAAGCGAAATTTAGCGAAAGACGACTGGTCAAATAACGCAACACCCTCGCGCACCGCGCGATGTTCTGCGGCGGAATGATCAAACCAGTTCTGTCTGCCATAGCTATAGTCATAAACTGGCTCAACACCATCGGGCGCATACCAGTTTGGGCGCTCCCAACCGTAGGCCTCGCCATGGCAGGCACCCGCTGCGCGCAATCGATCATGGATCGCGGCTTTACGAACGCCCCGCGCCGTCTCGTACTGACGATACGGATAATGCGTCGCGTATAAGAGGCCAAGACTCTCACCCACTCTCGATTGCAAATAGCGCTGGCTCCGCTGGAAGGGCATGTTGCGTCTGACATCCACCTCCCATAAATCCACCGGCGGTCGTCCATCGCGTATCCATTGTGCGGTCACCTTCCCTACGCCGCCCGCAGACTGCAAACCAATGGAATTCAGCCCTGCCGCGACAAAACAATTTTTCAACTCCGGTGCCTCGCCAAGGTGGTAACGCACATCGGGCGTGAAACTCTCAGGACCGCAGAAAAACTTCTGAATGCCGGCGCGTTCAAGCGCCGGAAATCGCTTCATGGCATCGAGAAGCACCGGCTCAAAATGATCAAAATCACCGGCAATTTCATCAAAGCAAAAATCCTCTGCGATACCGCCCATACCCCAAGGCTTCGCGCTGGGCTCAAAGGCGCCTAACAGCAGTTTGCCGGCGTCGTACTTATAGTAGGTGCAAGCATCGTAATCTCTCAGTACGGGTAAATCGGGATGTAACCCTTCGACCGATTCAAACAGCACGTAATAATGTTCGCAGGCGTGCAGTGGCAAGTTCACCCCGACTGAAGAGGCTAAATCTCGCGACCACATACCGCCGCAAATCACCACGTATTTCGCCTGTATCTCGCCACGATCAGTGCGCACACCGGCTATCTGACCGCCCTCGTGCAGAATCTCTTCGACCTTGGTATGGGTCGCAATACGGACACCCCGACTTTTGGCACCTTTTGCGAGGGCTTGCGTTATGTCGACCGCGTTGGCGTAACCATCCGAGGGGATATGAATGCCCCCATACAAATCATCAGTCTGGATCAGTGGATAGCGTTCAGCGATTTCTTCCACCGAGAGGACATTGACTTCAAGGCCGAACACCTTGGCCATCGATGCGCTGCGTTTGAGCTCTTCAAAGCGTTCCGCCGTCGCCGCAATGGACATCGAGCCGCACTGACGGTAGCCAGTCGCCTGCCCTGTCTCCGCCTCTAACCCGCGATATAATTCACTCGTGTACCGCGCTAACTTTGTCATGTTGATTGAGCTGCGTAATTGTCCGACTAAGCCGGCCGCATGCCAGGTGGTGCCACTGGTCAGTTCTTTGCGTTCTACCAAAACCACATCTTGAATACCGGCTTCAGCAAGGTGATAAGCAACCGACACGCCAATTACGCCGCCACCAATCACAACGACCTCACAACGATCGGGTAACGTCATCATCAGCTCATCAACCGCTGGTTATCAGGGTCATAGGCCGGATCAGTCAGCACCGTCGCGGGGCATCGCGCATCCAATAAACCCACTTCGATCACCGACCCCGGCACCGCTTGCGCCGGCGGGACATACCCAAAGCCAAGACTCTTTTCTACCGCATACCCATAGCCGCCTGAGGTCGTCACACCGACGCAGTCATCACCGACAAAGATCGGTTCCCCGCCCCGTACATCGGCATTGATGGCATCGACAGAAAAATAGACGAGCCGCAGTGGCCCCGTGTCGCCTGTTTCCGTCGCTAGCTTGCCGATAAAGTCATCCTTCTTGCTGTTGAAGAAGCGCGCCATATCAGCGTCGAACATAGTCACTTCATTAGTGAGCTCGGCACCCCAGCCGCGATAGGCCTTTTCCATGCGCAAGCTGTTGAGTGCGTACAAACCAAAGTTGGCGATGCCGTGCGACTCTCCAGCCGCCCAGACAGCCGCATACAGTGACTCGAGATCCGCCATCATGGGGTGTAGCTCCCAGCCCAATTCGCCCACATAGTTAATCCGTAATGCCAGCGTCTTAACGCCTGCGAATTCAATCTCCTGCGCACTACGCCAAGGGAAAGACGCGTTATCGAGTGGCGCATCGGTCAGCGTTCCGAGCAACTCGCGCGATCGTGGACCGGCCACGACTATCACACCGCGTTGCTCGGTGGCATTGGTAATCTCTACCTCTTCGCCCTCCTCTCGCTGCTGCAGTAAGTGATCGAGATCACGCAGTTCAGCGCTGGCAGCCGATAACAAGTAAAAATGATCGCTCGCGATTCGCGTGACGGTGGCCTCACCTAAAATACGGCCCTGACGCGACAAAAAGTGCGCCAACGCCATGCCTCCGTCTCGTTTGGGCATGCGATTCGCTAACAGCCGATTTAAAAACGCTTCCGCTCCGACACCGCGCACAGTATATTTTGCGAATCCGGTCATATCGATCACACCCACCCGCTCTCTGACCGCTTTGCATTCTGCTCGCACCACATCGAAAACGTTATTACGACGGTAACTGCATTCCTCCTCACGGCCATCGAGGGAAAACCACTGCGGTCTCTCCCAACCAAATGTCTGCGTGAACACCGCGCCTTTTTCTGCCAGGGCAGCATGCAGCGGACTCAAACGGCAATTGCGCGCCGCAGAAAATTCTTCTCCCGGTAATGGCGTGGCATAGGTCAGTCCATAATCTTGAAAGCCCTTTTCGCGCATGTAGTGGCGATCGGCAAAGTCACCAAATCGTCTAGGATCAAAACCTGTCATATTAATTTCAGCGTCACCATGGATCATCCACTGGGCGAGATACTTGCCACATCCGGCTCCCTGGGCAATGCCAAAGGACGAGCCGCAACAGAGCCAGAAATTCTCAAGACCGGCGACGGGACCCAGTAATGGCGGACCGTCTGCCGAATGCGGGATGGCACCATTGACGATGCGTTTAATACCCGCCTCTAGCATTGGGGGCATGCAGTTCATTGCTCGCTCAAGCCAAGGCATCAACCGATCTAGATCATCGGGAAATAGCTCACTGTCCGACGACCACGGCGGCAGTCCATCGGGACCCCACGCCTCGGTCAGACCGGTGGACTCATAAATACCAATCAGACCCGACTTTTGCTCTTGCCGGATATAGGCCGATGCATAAGGATCGCGCATGACCGGAAATTCTTCATCGCGATCAATAAATTCCTGAATCGCACCCGTGACAATATAATGGTGTTCCATGTTGGCAATGGGCACATCAGCTCCGACCATCTGCGCCACCTGACGCGCAAAACTGCCCGCCGCGTTGACAACAATCTCTGCCGTGACCTTGCCCAACTCGGTGTCGACCTCCCACTCGCCAGAGGGCAGACGATTAATATCGGTGACGCGGTTATGGCGCACAATCTTGACGCCCATATCGGTGGCGCCGCGGGCCATCGCGTTGGTCAGACCCGAGGGGTCGGCGTGGCCGTCGTCCAATGTCCAGGCACCCGCTATCACGCCGTCGATATCGTAAAAAGGATTTAGCGCTTTGATCTTTGCCGCATCGATGATCTCCATGTGGAAACCAACGTTGTCAGCGATACCCTTCATGTAATGGAACCAGTCAAGATCAGCTTGTTGACGCGCGACACGAATGCCGCCAGAGGCATGCCAACTCACATATTGTCCGGTCTTTTCTTCGAGGGTGGGATACAGCCGATTACCATAATCATGGATCTTGGCCAGATTGTAGTTGCTCACCAAGCTCGGGCACTGCCCAGCAGCATGCCAAGTCGATCCCGAGGTTAATTCTCCCTTCTCGATCAACATGACATTGGTTTCGCCCTCTTCGGCAAGATGGTAAGCCAACGCCACCCCCATGATGCCACCACCAACTATCACAATCCGAGCCTGTGAATTCATGGACATACCCTTTTCCTCTGTTCTTCTGTGGTGGAGGCTACAGTGTGATTTTAGACCCCGTCAATGCGCTTAGCCTGGTGCAGATTTGCGGTCGGTAAACGCCACACATCTTGGCCAATGCGGACACTCCCGCGTGACGAAATGAGCAGACCGCTTTTGGTTGCGGGAGACCATTTGATGAAACTCGGCGCCAATCCCCATTCTTTCAAAAAACCACCAAAGCTCGCGATTTTTTACACCTCCAAAATTTCGTGCTCAAGGTGTCGCTTTTGGTGCTTAAGGTGTCGGTTTGGGCCTAGCCTTCTGAGACTAACAACGCCACAGTAGCGCCCATCGCAGAGCGGTTTTGCCTGCCAACGCCGCGCTTGATATGACGCTGTTGGCAAAGAGGGAATCGGTTATTATTAGCCGTGCAGATTGGGCCTAGCGGTGGCCGCTGAGTTTCAGGCAGCCGGTGCCGTTTTGAGCCCGAACTGTGTAAAGCACGAGGCAAATAAGGCCTCATGATGGAAGCGTTGAAATGAGCGAGCGAGCGAGTAGACGAAAAGGGGGAGGTCGAGCCGGCAGACGTGAGGCTCGCGCCGACGCTGCCCCAGCCGCTGCCCCGTTTATCGAACGAAAGATTCCCTACGTCGAAATACTCAGCGAAGAAAACCTTGCACTCATCGAACACAATGCCGACCGTCTGCTGAGCGAAATTGGTATTGATTTTCTCGACGATCCCGAAGTTCTTGATTTGTTTCGCGAGGCCGGTGCAGAAGTCGACGGCACGCGCGTCCGCTTCCCCGCGGGAATGTGCCGACAAATCATTCAAGCAAGTGCGCCCAGTGAATATGTGCAACACGCGCGGAATCCCGCTCGCAATGTCACCATTGGCGGCAAGCGCACCGTCCTAGTGCCTGCGTATGGCCCGCCCTTTGTCCATGACCTCGATAAGGGCAGACGCTACGCGACCATCGAAGATTTCGAGAATTTCGTCAAACTCGCGTACATGGCACCCGGCATTCATCATTCGGGTGGCACCGTCTGTGAGCCTGTTGATCTGCCGGTGAACAAGCGCCACTACGACATGTTGTACAGCCACTTTAAATACAGTGACAAGCCCCTTATGGGTTCGGTCACCCATTGGCGCCGCGCTCAAGACTCGGTTGACATGGCAAAAATTGTCTTTGGTGATGAGTTTGTCGATCAACACTGTGTGCTCACCAGTTTAATCAACGTGAACTCACCTTTGGTCTTTGACGGCACCATGCTCGGCTCCCTCAAAGTCTATGCCCGCAATAATCAGTCCACGGTCATATCGCCTTTTATTCTTGCCGGCGCAATGTCTCCGGTCACAGTCACGGGTACGCTGACGCAAATTTTAGCTGAAGCCCTAGCCGGCATCGCGCTGACACAATTAATTCGCCCCGGCTGTCCCGTGATTTTCGGCACGTTTGCAGCGGCCGTATCAATGGCGACCGGCGCACCCACCTTCGGCACCCCGGAACCCAGCATGGTGATTTATGCCGCTGCCGCACTAGCGCGTCGGCTCGGCGTGCCCTTCCGCAGTGGTGGTGGACTCTGTGGCTCAAAGCTGCCCGATGCGCAAGCGGCTTACGAAGCGGCGAACACATTACAGACCGCGGCTCTGGCAGGCGTGAATTTCATGCTTCATACGGCGGGCTGGCTCGAGGGCGGTCTGGCCATGGGTTACGAAAAATTCATCATGGACTGTGATCAGGCGAGTATGATTTCGGTGCTGCTACAGGGTGTCGATATGTCTGAGAACGCACAGGCCATGGAAGCCTTTGAAGAAGTAGGCCCCGGAAAGCATTTTCTTGGATCAGCACACACGCTCAGTAATTTTGAAACGGCCTTTTACCGTTCAACCATTGCCGACAACAACAGTTATGAACAGTGGTCTGCAGAAGGGAGTTTAGACGCGGCCCAGCGAGCCAACGTGCTTTGGAAAAAAATGCTTTCGGAGTACGAGGCCCCCGCATTAGATCCCGCTATCGATGAAGCACTGCAAGCCTTTATGACAACTCAGAAAGCATCTTTTGCCGATCGAGATTACTAAAAGAGGAGAGACCCTGCCATGTCAGACGACGAAGACGATATTGTCCTTTCAGAACTCTCGAACGAAGATCTCGTGCAACAAATGCATGATGATCTTTACGACGGCCTGACAGAAGAGATTGAAGAAGGCACCCGGATTCTGCTTGCACGTGAATGGTCTCCTGAAGACGTGCTAGGCAAAGCACTGGTCGACGGTATGACCATTGTCGGCATCGACTTTCGTGATGGCATTTTATTTGTCCCAGAAGTGCTACTCGCGGCCAACGCTATGAAGGGCGGCATGGCGATATTGCGGCCGCTGCTCGCTGAAACGGGCGCAAAACCAGTGGGTACGATGGTCATTGGCACAGTCAAAGGCGACATTCATGACATTGGCAAAAACCTCGTCGCGATGATGCTAGAAGGTGCAGGTTTCGAGGTCTTCGATATCGGCATTAACAACGCGGTTGAGGATTACTTGGCTGCTATCGAACAGCACAAACCCGATATTTTGGGTATGTCTGCCCTCCTCACAACGACCATGCCTTACATGAAGGTTGTGATCGATACGCTGGTCGAAAAAGGGTTGCGGGAGGACTACATCGTGCTGGTGGGCGGCGCCCCACTCAACGAGGAATTTGGTCAGGCTGTCGGTGCTGACGCTTATTGCCGGGACGCGGCCGAAGCGGCAACCACTGCAATCCGCATGGTCAGTGACCGTCGTCTGGCGCAGAGCGCCTGACTTTCTTGGCGATGATGGGAGCCACTCTAATCATCGCCTGTGGCGCACTCGCGCGGGAAATTGACGCGCTGAAACGCGCCAATGGTTGGGATGGCTTGCAGGTGCAGTGCATCGACGCAGCCCTGCATAACCGACCCAAAGCGATTCCCGCACAAGTCGAAGCATTGCTCGAGAAGCACTTTCATCAATACGAACGGGTGTTCGTCGCTTATGCCGACTGTGGCACCGGCGGGGCACTGGATCGGGTTTTGGCGCGATGGGGTGTCAGCCGCCTCCCCGGCGCTCATTGTTATGAAGTGTTCGCCACATCACCCGTGTTTCATGCCTTATCAGAGGCTGAACCCGGAACCTTTTATTTGACTGATTTTCTGGCGCGACACTTTGATCGGTTGGTCATCGAAGATTTAAAACTGGATGCTCACCCAGAATTACAAGGCATGCTCTTTAGTCATTACCAGCGAATGGTCTATCTCGCGCAAACCGATGATCCAAAACTGCTCGCCAAGGCGCAAAAAGCAGCAGACCGATTGGGACTGGCGTTTGAGGTCGTCGACACCGGACTGGCATCGCTGCAAGCAGCATTAACGCCGCAGGTACTCCACTTTAATCATGACCGTGAGGCTCAGCATGCAACGCATTGATATTTTGTGGCGCGATATCCCCTCGCAGGTTCTGATTAAGCGCGGTCGAGATCGGGGTAAGTACATGCTGAGCGCGCGCTTCCAGGAAGCCATTGACCGCGCTGCCATGCGAGCCGGCAAAGGCGGTAGTGACGCCTACCTCGATGAATGGCGGCGCGTTACCACCGCAATCGAGGCCGAAGGCGCACTGGCAGATATCGCAGCGCAACTCGGTCAAGAGATTGAAGCGCAGTATTCTGATGAGGACATTACCCGACTTGCCAAACAAAATGGCTACGCTGAGCCTGCCGCATGAAATCAGTCAGACTGTGGTCGATTCGACAATCCCGCTGGCTTAACCTCTTGTATGAGGGGCTCGAGGCGACCCTCACATTGCTTAACCCTCTGCTGAAGCGGATTGGGTATGAGCGTCTCGACAAGCCTTTCGCGGCCATTGAGCGCACCGTCAAAGGGTTTCTATTCGACTCTCAGTCCTGCGGACAGTGCACGCTAGGATCGACCGGCATGGCCTGCCCAATGAACTGCCCAAAAACTCTGCGGAATGGGCCCTGCGGTGGTGTACGTCAAAATGGCGGCTGTGAAATTAAGCCTGAGATGACCTGTGTCTGGGTCAATGCGTGGCAAGGTAGCCAACAGATCGGCAACATTGAAGAGACCATCAAAGTCATTCAACCGCCTGTCGATAATCGACTCAAAGGTCGCAGTGCTTGGCTGCGCGCACTCCGATTGCGCACAGGAAGCAAGGTATGAGCTTTGACGACGAGCCGTTACCGGGCGACAATTTGCCCATATTGCCCGGGCACACATCACCGGGACGTTTTGAGCGCGTGCTTCGTGCAGGACACTTTGCCGTCACCGCCGAGATCGCACCGCCAGATTCAGCGGACCCTAATGATGTCTTCGAGCGCGCTGCGTTATTCGATGGTTATGTAGATGCCATCAATGCAACCGATAGCTCCGGTGCCAACTGCCACATGTCGAGCATGGGCATCTGCTCACTCCTGACGCGCCGCGGCTACGCGATGATCCTGCAGCAGTCCTGCCGAGACCGAAACCGTATTGCCATGCAGGGAGACCTTCTCGGTGCGGCGGCAATGGGCGTTTGCAATGTGCTCTGCCTCAGTGGGGATGGCGTGCAATCAGGGGATCATCCCGAAGCAAAACCCGTATTTGATATAGACAGTATTTCTGCGCTCACCATGGCCAGAACGATGCGGGATGAGCAGCAGTTTCTCAGCGGGCGATCTATCAGCGCACCGCCCCGGCTGTTTCTGGGTGCGGCGGCGAACCCCTTTGCACCGCCTCTGGATTTTCGTCCTCACCGAATGGCGAAAAAGATTGCTGCGGGCGCGCAATTCATCCAAACCCAGTACTGTTTTGACATCGATAGAATGAAGACCTTCATGGCGCAAGCGCGGGATTTGGGGCTACTTGAAAAAGTGTTCGTGTTGGCGGGTGTCGGGCCTTTAGCCTCAGCGAAAGCCGCCGACTGGATCCGCAAAAACGTGGCAGGTGTGCATATCCCTGATGCCGTCATTGCCCGGCTCAGTGGCGCCGAGGATCAAAAACAAGAGGGGGTCAATCTCTGCATTGATCTCATCGAGCAAGTGCGCGAAATCGAGGGCATCAGTGGGGTTCATATCATGGCCTACCGCATGGAGGACCGTATCGGCGAGATCGTCTCTCGCTCGAATGCCCTCGATGGTCGAGCTCCCTGGCAACCTGCCAACTAAACCCTCCCCCTTCCTTATCATTTTCTTTATTAGGCCATTCTCATGACAATAACGACCATTAGTTCAGCTACCCGGGAAGTCCATATGGGCTTCGATCAACGCTTTGTGATTATTGGCGAGCGGATCAATCCAACCGGTCGTAAAATTTTGGCCGAAGAAATGAAAAATGGCGACTACAGCCGAGTCGAGTCTGACGCGCTAGCGCAGGTAGCGGCGGGCGCTCACATGCTCGATGTCAACGCGGGGATTCCGCTGGCGGATGAGCCACGCATTTTGGCGGAAGCCATTCAGCTGGTTCAATCGATCACCGATGTACCACTGAGCATTGATTCCTCTATTGTCGAGGCACTCGAGGCGGGTCTTGCCGTTTACCAAGGGAAAGCACTGGTCAATTCAGTCACGGGAGAGGATGAAGTGCTGGAGCGGGTGTTGCCGCTGGTCGCCAAACACAAGGCCGCTGTCGTGGCGATCTCTAACGACGAGACCGGTATTTCCGAGGATCCCGACGTGCGCTTCGCGGTCGCTAAAAAAATTGTCGAACGCGCAGCTGACTACGGTATACCCTACAACGATATTGTTGTGGATCCCCTGGTGATGCCTATTGGCGCTATCAACACCGCAGGTCTGCAGGTCATGGCGCTGGTGCGACGCCTGAGAGAGGAGCTGAAAGTGAATACCACCTGCGGCGCTTCTAATGTGAGCTTTGGCCTGCCCAACCGCAATGGCATTAACTCAGCGTTTCTCACCATGGCGATGGGTGCCGGCATGACGTCCGCGATTACCAGCCCCATGCATCCAGAAGTCATGCAAGCCGTGCGCGGTGGCGATGTCATGATGGGGCACGATCCCAACTGTACTCATTGGATCCGCGCCTATCGTGAGCCCGCTGCTGAGGGCGAGGGCCGTGGTGGCAGATCGGGACGATCAGGACGTCGCAGGAGCGCGTGAATCTTGGCTGAAACCAATGTCAAAGTGCTCTTTATGCCCTCGGGTCGGCGCGGATCGTTTCCGCGTGGCACACCCCTTTTAACAGCAGCTCGCAGTTTAGGGGTCGATATCGACTCGGTCTGCGGCGGCAGGGGCCTCTGTGGCCGCTGCCAGATCAGCTGCGTGACAGGCTCTTTTGCCAAACACCAAATCGAATCCGATGTTGATCACCTCTCCCCTTTTTGCGCAACTGAAGTGAAGTTTGTCGAACGAAAGGGCCCTTTAAAGGAAGGACGTCGACTCAGTTGCCATACAACGCTGCTCGACGATGCCGTTATCGACGTGCCTGCCGAGAGTCAGGTACACAGGCAGATTGTCCGCAAAGAAATGGAGTCTCGCGATATTCGTCTCGATCCCGCCACTCGCCTTTACTATGTGCAGATTGGCGAGCCGACGCTGGAGGACCCTCGTGGTGAACTACAACTACTGATCGAAGCACTCGAGAACGACTGGGGGGTGACCAATCTTCGCTTGGCACATTCACAGCTGCAGCAAATTCAAGCAGCGCTGACGAGAGAAGATCGTGGCATTACGGTGGCGGTCTACCAAGAACGCGAGATAACGGCTGTGTGGCCCGGCCTTTTTGAGCAACCGCGAGGTATCGCCATCGACGTGGGTTCCACTACTGTCGCGGCGCATCTGTGTGATTTAAAAACAGGAGAGGTGCTTGCCTCTGCGGGTGTGATGAACCCGCAAATACGCTACGGCGAAGACTTAATGAGCCGAGTGTCTTATGTCATGATGCATCCTGAGGGTGCGGAGCTGCTGACCCTCGCCATCCGCGAGGCAATCAATGGCCTATTGGTGGAGCTGAGTGGCCAAGTCTCAGGGGACATCAACGATATTTTAGAGATTGCCTTGGTGGCCAACCCCATCATGCATCACATCTTGCTCGGCATTAACCCGGTGAACCTCGGCACTGCGCCCTTTGCGCTGACCACCAGCGACGCCATCGATACGCGCGCCATCGAAGTTGGATTAATCGCGCATCCTGAAGCACGATTGTATTGCCTGCCCTGCATTGCAGGTCACGTCGGGGCTGATGCCGCCGGGGTCATTCTGGCAGAGGCACCCCATCGCGAGGAAGGCATGACGCTGGTTGTCGATGTTGGCACCAATGCCGAAATCGTGCTCGCCAATCAAGAGCGATTACTCGTGTGTTCGAGCCCCACAGGACCTGCTTTTGAAGGCGCACAAATCAGCAGTGGCCAGCGCGCGACGATGGGGGCCATCGAGCGCGTGCGCATCGATCGCGACACATTGGCGCCGCGCTTCAAATGTATTGGCAGTGACCTCTGGTCCAATGAGTCAGGATTTACCGAGGCGATGTCGGGGCATGGTGTCACCGGTATCTGTGGTTCCGGCATCATTGAAGTGGTAGCCGAGATGTATCTGGCTGGCATCATCACAGCAGAGGGCGTGGTTGATGGGGGTCTGGCCGAGCAGACTTCCCGCATACGGCAAGAAGGTCGCACGTGGTCTTATGTATTACATCTCGCCGACACGACAGATGAGTCTGACGTGGTCATCACCCAAAATGACGTCAGGCAAATCCAGCTCGCCAAGGCGGCGCTCTATGCGGGCATTAAATTGCTGATGGACGAGATGGGAACCCCCTCGGTGGACCGGATCCGTCTTGCAGGAGCCTTTGGCAGTCATATCAGTGTGAGTCACGCTATGGTGCTTGGGCTGATCCCCGACTGCGACCTCGAGCAGGTCACCTCGGCAGGCAATGCTGCCGGTGCCGGGGCGCGCATGGCACTACTCGATCGCAACGCCCGGTTAGAAATAGCGGATACCATTCGTACCGCCGAGCGTATCGAGACAGCAATCGCCCCCGAATTCCAAAGCCATTTTGTCGGTGCGATGGGGTTACCGCATCAAAGCGACTCGTTTCCGAATTTGTTTTCTCGCATTGCTCCCCCCAAGGCTAAGGCAGCCACATCAGACGATGCGCCTAAACGACGGCGTCGACGCAGCGCTCGTTAGCGCGGCTAGTCTCAGCGACTCCGCAGGCGGCAATACAAGAGCTCACCCCTGCATAACAAGGCGGACGAGGCGCTCCGTGATCGGACCGGCGTGTTGTTTACTGACTAATCGCCCTCTATCGCTGTCTTGTATCGTGCCTTGCGGTCATACACCGCGTCATCCAGGCGACTGCCAAATAACGAATCAGGCATCATCTGGTAGTAAGGGTCGTTGGTTGCCATCGTCCGGCTCCAATCAACTCGTTCTGATCGATAGGCCATTTTCCAAACCCCGCCTCGACGCTGGTAGCGATCCAGATAACGCCCGGCCACGATCAGATCCTCAAAGCCGCTGTCAGCTTTCACTTTGTGATACGCCTGAAAATACACCTCACCAAAAGCCTCATCGCCCTCGACCTCGATCAGTGTGTTACCGATCATGTGCTGGTTAGCTTCATGATCACTCAGCGCTGTTATCGCAAAGTCGATGAAAGTGGGTGCATCACTATTGATAAACCCGTATTCACAAAAAGCATCCTCCCAGAATACCGAATGCAGAAGGTCGGCATCCGTGCGATCAAGTCCTCGCATGTACCGACACGACAACTCATAAATCGCTTGTTTATCCAGTAATGTCTGCAATGCGAGATCCATTGGTTGAGCCCCTTTAAACATTTTATTGGTTGGCCTTCTGCATCGTCAGTCACATTCATTCTGAGATCAACCGCTATAACAGGCGCCCAAGGCGTGGCACCGCAGCCTTTAGGCCATTTGGCTTGTCGTTCTCTATCGGTCTGCGCATACTAACGACATGCAAATGACGACGACCAGCAGGCACCCTCGACACTATGGCGGATAACAGGCCAGCTCCCGGCAGCGCTCGGGCCTCTGGTGCGTCGATCGCCGACGTGTTGGCGTCCGATGTCCACCCCGCTCCCACGCCACTCACCACCCAATCTTATGAGTATCTCGGCGATGCAGACCTACCCGCCGAGCGTTATACCTGCCCAGATTTTTTCCAACAAGAAATGACCGGTATGTGGTCGCGCTGCTGGCAGTGGGCTTGTCGCGAGGAACACATTCCCACGGTGGGCGATCACTACGTCTACGATATTGGGCCTTACTCAGTGATCATCACGCGGGTGGCAGTGGACGAGATCAAAGCCTTCATTAACAGCTGTACCCACCGCGGCACGCGTCTCTTAAGTGAAGAGGGGCCGGGCGCCGGACATGGCTTTAACTGTCCTTTCCACGGATGGTCTTACCACCTCGATGGCACTCTTAAAGACGTGCCGGGACGGTGGGATTTTCCGCATGTCTGTGAGGCAACCCATTCGCTTAACTCTGTGGGATGTGAAACGTGGCAAGGCTTTATCTTCATCAACCTTGATCCCCATGCGGAGCCGCTGCGCCAGCAGCTTGATGTGATGCCCGAACATTTTTCCCATTTTCCGCTGAGTCAGCGCCGTATTCGCCTGCACGTGCAAAAGGAACTGCCTGCGAACTGGAAGGCCGCCCAAGAGGCTTTCATGGAGGCTTATCACAACTTTACGACCCACGATGCCCCCACAGGAGCCAATGCCCAGTACGATATTTTTGGCCCCCACGTGAGTCGCTTCATTCACAGTCTCGGCCACTACTCTCCCGAGGCACTGTCGGATTACCCCGGCGATAAGTGGCGTGCGCCACCGCTGACTGAGCAGGAACTGTTGGCTGGGCTTCCCATCACACAGAGGGCACTGTCAGAGGGTGAAACGGCGCGTGCCGTTGGCGCCCAGCAGCTCCGCGAAGAGCTTGGCACCCAACTCGACGTGGATTTCTCCGCCGTCTCCGATAGCGAAATGCTCGACTCTATTGAATACCATGTCTTTCCCAACGCCTTTTTCTTTCCCGGAATACTCATCTCGATGGCCTATCGGTTTAGGCCCCTCGACGACGATGTGGATCGCTGCCTATTCGAGATCCTGATGCTAGAACCACTTGCAGACGGTGCGACCCACCC